>NZ_CAWNZA010000049.1:0-286388 GCF_963878885.1 Pseudomonas sp. R9.37
TAATGATCAACCGCCCCGACACCACAACCTCCCCCCGCGCCGGCGAACCCAAAGCCCCCGAGCGTATCTTCAATGCCCTGCTCAACCAGGCCAAAACCCTGGCAGCCGCCGGGCCGGGCGATAAAACCTTCAAACCCAAGGTACTCGCCGCACACACCGACACCCCCCTGAAACCCGTCAGCCAGATCAAACCTGACGACTACAAGGAAGTCACCGCCCTGCCCGCCAAGCTCGATATCGACACGCTCAAGGTCGTGTCCGAAGACAAAGACACCGGGGTGATCTATTTCGAACAAGACGGCAACAGATTCAAGATCACCCGCGAAGCCGCCGAACAAGTCCAGGAAGGCTTCGACACCCTCAAGGGCCTGCACTTCGGCCACGCGATAGCCCCCGTCAACCAGGGCGGGCCAGACGCAGGCACCCCACTGTATGACCTGCTGCACACCCTCGCCGACACCCAAGGCACACCCGCCGGCAAAGCAATCCGTGAAGCCCTGAGCAACCCCGACCAGCAACTGCTGCGTGAAGACGACCCCGGCGTGCGCCTGGCCGCTATCAAATCGGTGGGCCAAGCCAAAGACGGCGTGGTCAAGGTCGCCCTGGAAAACGGCCAGACCCTGGTGATTTCCGAGACACTCACGCCCCAAGCCTTCGCCAGCTACAACAGCGCAGGCGTGACCAAAGAGGCCCTCGCCGACGGCAAGGCCAAAGGGTATGAAGAAGTCACCAGCCTGCCCGGCGACCTGGATTTCAGCCAGCTCAACGTGGTATCCGAAGACCCGAAATCCGCGGTGATCCTGTTCGAACATCAAGGCAAAAAATACATGATCAGCCAGTCCGAGGCCGCCCTGCCGCAGCCCGGCGCCGACCTCAACAACCCCAACCCCAACGCCGGCAGCTCGTTCTACCACTTCCTGCATGCGGTGCACGCCAGTGAAGGTTCCCAGGCCTTCGACTACCTCAAGAATGCCCAGTCCCTGCCCGGCCAGGCACTGCTGCGCAAAGATGAGGCCAGCCTCACACTGGGCGACATCAGCAAAGTCGACGCGCCGCTGGACGGCATCCTCGTGGTCAACCAGGCCGACGGCAAACTGCTGGTGGTGTCCAAAGACATCACCCCCGAGGCCTTCGCCGCCTACACCACCAAAGGCCAGACCCTGGCCGGTATCGAGAAGGCCAAGGGCGACGGCTACAGCCTGGCCGGGCCGGACGATTACCTGGCCTCTACCGAAGACATCATGAGCGTCGGCGGCGTCGGTGATTACGGCCCCGGCCTGATCGCCTTCACCCAGCACAAGCCCGGCGGCAGCGAAGAGAAAATCGTCGTCAGCGAAGACAGCAACCCGCAGATGTTCGAGCAGATTTCCAGCTACCGCACCGATATCGCTCAGCAAACCACCGACGTCGACGCCTTGCGCGCCAGCAACGGCCTGCCGCCGCTCAAGGACGTCTCCGTCGACAGCCTCACCACCACCGAAAAAGACGAAAGCGGCAACCCGCTGTCGGTGCAGGACCTGTCGATGAAAACCCTGGTAGACAGCTACCGTGCCGGGGTCAAGGACGGCAGCATCGCCAAGGACGACCCGCGTGCCAAGTTCCTGCGCGCCGTGGAAGCCAAGAGCATGGCAGACAACGGCATGTCGATCATTCCCGAACATGGCTTCGGCAACCAGGGCATTGCCACCACGCCTATCGACGTGACCTCGCGGGATGTACGCGACAACATCTTCGACACGCAGTCGATCGACAAGACCATCAGCGAACTGCTCGGCGACTCGACCATCCAGGCCGACATCAAGGCCAATCACGACGCAGCATTGGGCAAAGTCGACGGCGGCCAGGCCAAGGTCGATGAGGTTCACCAGAAGTTGCTCGACAGCACCTCCTCGGAAAACTTCACCCAGTACATCAAAGCCCTGCAGGACGGCGGCAAGACCGAACTGGCCACTCAGGAAATCCAGACCGCCTACACCGCGCTGGCCGACATGGACCCGGCCAAGGCCGACAATTTCCTGCAAAACCTGCAGATCGACGGCTACACCGACGCCGTTGAAAAGCTGATGGACGACCCGAGCAAAATCAGCGACGACAACACCGCCCTGGCTACCACGGACAACACCCTGGCGATCCTGTCGATGCTCAAGGGCGGCGCCGACGGCCTGCCGCGCCAGGCGCTGGGGGTGTATTCCAAGTTTGTCGACCAACTGCTCAAGGACAAAGGCGCCGCCGCCGACTTCGGCAAGGCCATGATTTCGTTGGGCGACACCTGGCAGAAAAACGGCGTGATCAGCTTCAGCGATATCGACCACGCGGTAAGCAAAGAGATCATGCCCAGCCTCAGCGACGAGAACCGCAGCGCCTTTGTGAAGAACCTGAGCTTCCTCAAGGACAACGGCGTACTGGGTTCGGTCGGCGGCGCCATCGGCGTGGGCCGTATCGTCTACCAACTGGCGGGCCAGGGCGGCAAGCTGGCCGACACACCGATGAAACGCCTGGGAATCGCCAACGATTTTCTCGGTTTCCTCGGCACCGGCTCCCACTTCGCCACGCTTGGCCTCAAGGTGTACGACAAGCTGCGTGGCACCAACGCCTACAAACTGATGGGCTTTGACCGCTCCCTGCCCGACCTGTGGGCCAAGCCCGGTGAGGGTTACCATGCGCTGCCCAAAGACGCCGAGGCGGTGCAGAAGAAGTACTTCGAGATCGTCGACCAGGCCATGGACGACGGCAAGGACGTGGGCAAGGCGCTCAACAGCGGCGGCTGGAGCGACGAAGGCGCGAAGAAGGTTCAGGAAGGCATAGAAAAAGGCATCGCCAGCCGTGGCGGCGTGGCCGGTGCCGGCTTTGGCGCCAAGTTCGCCAGCAGCGCGATCAAGGTCATCGGCATGGCCACCGACGTCGCGGGTGGCGTGATCAGTGTGGTCCAGGCCGCGTTCACCCTGCGTGACGGCGTGCGCGAAAAAGACCCGGTCAAAATCGCCTCCGGTTCCTTGTCGATGGCCGGCGGTGTCAGCAGCCTGGTGGCCGCAGGCGGGGGGGTGTTGACGACCCTTGGCGTCACCGGGCGGATCATTCCGTTTCTCGGGCCGGTGGGTTTCCTGATCTCTGGCGCTCTGTCGTTTGTCGGCGCGATCCTCAGCACCCTCCAGTCGCACAAGTTGCACAAGATCTCGATGCAGAACTGGGACCAGATCCAGGACTTCAAGCAGGACGGATTACTCAAGCCCAACGGCGATGAAGCCTATGTGTGGCTGCAGACTTACCTGTCCGACTGGGGCCAGCGCGACGCGCCGCAGGACCAGAGCATTTTTGACTTTCGCAAGGAAGAATGGGATGCGCGTTCAAGCATTCGGGGCGGCGATCACCGGCGTGACCACCCGGACTACATCGGCGATGGCAACAACCGTAATTCGGAGGACTACAAGTATTCGCTGAAGCCGTCGGAATGGACCAACGACAACCACGACATTATCTGGCGCGTGGGCGACGGGTACGGCGGTGAGTATCACGATGTAGACAAGCCCTGAGGCTTGTCGGATAAGGCCCCCATCGGATGGGGGCCCGTTCGCGGGGTGCATTCAGTTGGTGTCGAAACCCAACTGGCGGTACAACGTTTTCATGTCGTAATAATCGGTGCATTCGACAATCTTGTTGGCTTCAATCCTGATCACGCAGGTGCCGTCGACATTGATCTTGCGGTGAGTCGCCGGATAGCCGAACAGCTCGCCCTCATGGGTGCCCGTCATATGCCACTGGATCGTCCCGCCGCGCTCGCCAAGGCTGATCAAGTCGCGGACAACCTCGAAATCGGGCAATGCCTTTCTGATCAGGTCGAAAAAGTCGCCCAGCGCCGGGCGCCCTCGCATGATTTGCCCTGCGGCCTTGTCTTCATAGACGGTCGCCTCGGAAAAGATCGCGAGAAACCGGTCTTTGTCGGCGGTAGACCAACTGTCGGCCCACTCTTGGATCAATGCACGGTGTTGATCTGTCATGGTGAATCTCCTGGGAAATTTGGAACAATGCAGCGCCACCCGATTGGTTGACGCCTGCGTCCATCGCCCGTGACAGATACACCTTCAGCTCCTGCTGAGCAGATACTCCCTCCGTACCAAAGCGCCAGACAAGCGTAGTACGCGCGGCGATTAAATCAACCGTGCCGCGACCAGCCAGTCCGCTACTGCCTGGAACGAAGCATCCGGCACCGGATCACCGGGCACGGTCTTGCGCGCGATGTCAGCCGCCAGGCCCTTGTCCGGCGCATGCGGAATCCCCAGGTCATAAGCCTCCTGCAACATCAGCAGCGCCTCCTCCGGTGACGCCCGGCACACGATCACCGGCACTGGCGTCTCACCGCGCACATAGCGCACGCCAATTACCCAGCCATCGGTGGTGCCGATCATCATCGACGCCCTGCCCAACCCCAGCTTGGTCGCCAACGCCTGCATCTCATTGCGCTGGCGGCGCCGCTCGCTCTTGATCAGCGGGTCGCCGTCGATGTCCTTGCGTTCGCGCTTGGTTTCGCTGCGGGTCATTTTCATGTCGCGGCCGAACAGCCAGCGCTGCATGATCACGTCCACCGCACCGACCAGGATGAACGCGCACAACACGGTGAACACCAGCGGCTTGAGCACCAGGAAAAACGTCGACTCCATGCATTCCGCGCCACAGCGTGAAGACTCCATCAGCGCCTGCAACGCGTGCTTGCCGATCACATAAAACGCGATTGCCAGCACATGCACCTTGATCAGCCCCTTGATGAACTCCACCAGGTTGCGCAGGGCAAAAATCTTCTTCAAACCCTCGGCCGGGTTGATGCGTTTGAACTCGGGTTTGATCGGGTCCACCGAGAACACAAAGCCGCGCATGGTGATGATATTGGTCAGGATTACCACGCCGGTGGTCACCGCCATCACCGGCAAGGTAATGCCGATGACCAGTTGCTCGGCATGGTCGAGCACCCGCGGCCACACCGTGGCGAACGGCTCAATGTAGATGTGCGCGGTGAGGTCGATCAGCGCCGTGACCTGGGCCTTGGCGCGCGGCGCCAGGATCGAGATGCACAGCGTGCAAAACAGGATGACCATGCCCGACACCAGGTCCTGGCTCTTGGCGACCTGGCCTTTCTGGCGTGCGTCCTTGAGCTTCTTGTCCGTGGCCGGCTGGGATTTTTCTTCGCTGGTATCGGCCATGGGCTACTCCATGCCGGCCAGGGTTTTGAGCAACTCGACAGTGCCGCGAAATTCCGCCAATTGATCGAGCATCAACGGAATCAGAAAGCCGATGTAGATCACCATCAGGATCGAGAAAAACAGGTTTTTCACCGGCAGCGACAAGTCGAACATATGCAGGTTCGGCGCCATCCGCGACAGGTAGGCAAGCATCAGGTCGGTGATCAGCAATGAGATCAGCAAGGGCGAAACCATCAGCACGCCGACGCGCATGATCTGGTCGAGAATCGACAGCACCGCCAGCAACGCCGAGCTGGCAAACACCGGCGTGAATGAAGTCACCGGCCATAACTGGTAGCTGTGGTAATAGCCGTCGACCATCAGGATAAAGCCGCCGGACATGAAGAACAGCGTGATCAACATCACCGTAAGCAAGGTCGCCATCACGCTGGATTCACCGGATGACAACGGGTCCACCAGCTGCGCCATGGTCGAGCCACGTTGCAGGTCGATCAACTCCCCCGCCACTTCCGCGGCCCAGAATGGAATACCGAACAACAGGCCGATGAGGATGCCGATCAGGAACTCCTTGATCAGCAGCCCGGCGATAAACACGCTGCCGTGCTCGGGCATTCGGGTCAGCGCGTCGAACACCGGAAAGAACATCGGGATCGAAATGGCCACCGCCACACAGCCGCGAATCATGCCGGTAAGGCCCAGGCGGTTGAACGCCGGGGTGATCACCACCACCCCCATGGCGCGGCAGGCGGCAAGCGAGGCGGCGCTGATCACCGGGTAGGCGACCTCCAGAAACTGCGCGGTAAGGCTGGCATCCATGGGCAGTCAGCGCGTCCACAGCGGGAAGTTATCCAGCACCTGGCTGCCCAGCTCCGCAACTTGGCCTGCGAGTACCGGGCCAAGAAACACGATGGTCAACAGCACCGCCACCAGCTTCACCACCTGCGGCAAGGTCTGGTCCTGAATCTGCGTCAGCGCCTGGAACAGCCCCACGCTCAAGCCCACGATAATCGCCACGCCCAACGCCGGCGCGGAGAGCATCAGCACGGTCATCAGTGCCTGTTTCATCAATGACAGGAAAACGTCCTGGCCCATGGGTCGTGCCTCAGCCGTAACTCAGAATCAAACCGTGCATCAAGCGCGACCAGCCACTCAGTGACACGAATAAAAAGATCTTCAGCGGGATCGAAATCAGGTTCGGCGAGACCATCGACATGCCCATCGCCATCAACACGTTGGACACCAGCAAGTCCACCACCAGGAACGGGATGTAGAGCAGAAAGCCGATCTCGAAGGCGCGGGTCAGCTCCGAGCTGACAAACGCCGGAATCAGCACCACCAGGTCATCGTCACGCAGGTCGGCGCGGGCTTCCGGCGACCAGATGGTCTCGGTGGCCTGCACAAAAAAACCGCGCTCGGACTCATTCGCAAAACGCTTCAAATGCGCCTGCAGCGGCGGGCGCAGCGCATCGCCCAGGTCCTTGAGTTGCTCGACATGCTCGATATTGAGGTCGCGTCCCTCGACCTGGCGGTACATGTCGCCAATCAACGGCGTGGTCACGTACACCGATAGAATCAGCGCGATGCCGTACAGCACCAGGTTAGGCGGTGTCTGCTGCACGCCAAGGGCGTTGCGGATCAGGAACAGCACCACCGAAATCTTCATGAACCCGGTGAGCGTGACCACTGCCAACGGGATCAGCCCGATCGTCGCAACGACCAGGATGATCTCGATCAGGTTCGGCTGATAACCGGTCATGGGGTGGCAAAACTCAGCAGGCGCACGCCCAGGCCGTCGCCGATTTTTACCAGTTGGCCCTGGCCGACGCGACGCCCGTTGACCATCAGGTCAACGCTGTCCACGCCGGGCGTGTTGAGCTGCAACAGGCTGCCCGCACCCAGCTCCCGCAATTGCGCCAGGGTCAGTTCCAGGCTGCCGACCTGGCACACCAGTTTGAGCGGCAAGTCATCCAGGGCCGCGGCGGCATCAACATCAGTCATCGTGTTCTCCATGTGCAAAAGGGGGGCTTGTAGTTCTTCCTGCAACTGCAATGCTTCACCCTGGTATTGGCAGCGGGCCTGCAAGCGCCCGTCCAGGTCGAGCAACAGGCTCGAGCCCTGCTCCAGCATCAGCACATCGCCGGGCCGCAGGCTGCGCAATTCGCCCAGGGTCAGCCACTGCCGCCCGGCCACCACCGCCAGGGTCTGGCGCAGGGCGGGCAGCGGGTCGGGTTCGATCTGGCCGTATTGCGCCAGCAGCTGCGCCACCAGCACGGCAGCACCTTCGCTCAGGTCCAGTTGCGCGCTCATGGCCGGCTGGTTGCCAAAGGTCAATTCGAGCGCCAGGTGCACGGCATAGGCGCGCTGATCGTCAGTGGCCTCGACTAACTGCACCGGGTGGCCGAGCACGGGTTCCAGGGTCTCGATCAGGTCGAGCACCGCCAGTTCCAGCAGCAACGAGCGTGGTAACGATGGCAGCAATTGCGCATCGAACTGCAACGCCAGCGGCACCAGTACTTGCTCCAGCGCGGCCGACGACAGCCGCAGGCGCACCGGGGCGCGACCGAGCAACAAAAATACATCGCGCGAATTGCCCAGGCCTTGCGCTTGGGCGGCCCAACTCACGCGCAACGCTTGCCCGGCGCAACGGCCCTGCCAGGCGCGACGGCGACGGTGCAGCTGGTTATGCAGCGCCAACAGCGCCGGGTCGTACTGCGTCAGCCAGGGTGCCAACGGGTCGGCAAGGGCGGTGATCATGTGCCGGTGCCTTCTTCGCGCAATTCACCGACGCGGCGCTCATCACTTTCACGCCCTTCCAGCAGGCTTTGCCAGGCTTCGCACTGGCGTTGACGGCTCAGGCGTTCCTGACGAAACAGGTCACGCTCGCGCTCCTGGCTTTGCAGGGTGGTGGACACGTGGTGCACGTCGTTCTCGAGCACCTGCTGGTCATCCGACAGGCCGCGCAAACGTTCCTGAGCCGCCTGCCAGCTGGCCACCGACAGCCCCTCGGTCAGGGATGCATAAACCTGGCGGGCTTCCTCGGCAATCGCTTCACGGTGCAGGCGCAGTTGCTCCTTGGCGTCGTTCAACACGTCGTGGGTCTGCGCGCAGCGTTGCTGTTGGGCGGCCAGTTGGTTGGCGGCGCGTTGTTCACGCAGCACCCGCAGGGTTTGCAGGGTGCGCAGTTGGTCGGTTTTCATTGGGGTTGCTCCTTTCTGATGCCAGCACAGCAATCTGTAAATCCATGAAAATCAAAGGTGGGAGCTGGCTTGCCCGCGATGGCGGTGGGTCAGCTTGCCCTTGTGTTGCTGATATACCGCTATCGCAGGCAAGCCAGCTCCCACAGGGTTTTGCATGGGCCTGAGGTTCACTGTTGTTCATTGATCTCATGCCAACACCTGGCGCATGCGGATCAGGGTCTGGTCCAGGCTGCTCGGCTCGCCGGCGTTCTGGCGCAGGAACGCTTCAATGGCCGCATGGCGGTTGATGGCTTCGTCGGCCAGCGGGTCGCTGCCGGCGGAGTACTCGCCGACGCGGATGAGCATTTCGATTTCGCCGTAGCGCGCCATCAGCTCACGTATGCGCATGGCCAGGCGTTTTTGTTCTTCACCGGCGACCTGCTCCATCAAACGGCTGCGGCTGCGTAACACGTCAACCGCCGGGAAGTAGTTGCGCTGGGCCAATTCCGCGCTGAGGGCGATATGCCCGTCGAGGATTGAGCGGGCTTCTTCGGCCACCGGGTCACTGGCCGCATCCCCTTCCGTCAACACGGTGTACAGCGCGGTGATGCTGCCGGTGGGGCCAGGGCCGGCGCGTTCGAGCAGGCGCGGCAAGGCCGAGAAAAACGACGGCGGATAACCGCGACGGGTTGGCGGTTCGCCCACGGCCAGGCCGATTTCGCGTTGGGCGCGGGCAAAACGCGTCAGGCTGTCCATCAGCAGCAATACATTGCGGCCCTGGTCGCGGTGGTACTCGGCCAGCGTGGTGGCGACAAACGCCGCACGCACGCGCTCGGCCGCCGGGCGATCCGAAGTCGCAACCACTGCCACGGTACGCGCGCGCGCCTGGGCGTCGAGTTGCACGTCGAGCAGTTCGCGCACTTCCCTGCCCCGCTCGCCGATCAGGCCGATCACAATCACATCGGCTTCGCTGTTGCGGACAATGCTGGCGAGCAACGACGACTTGCCCACGCCCGGCTCACCAAAAATGCCCATGCGTTGGCCCTGGGCCAGGGTCAGCAGGCCGTCGATGGAGCGAATGCCCAGCGCCATCGAACGCACGATCAGTTGCCGCGAAAACGGTGCGGGCGGCTCGGCATGCAGTGGGTAACGCTGCAAGGCCAGGGTCGGCGGGACGCCATCGCCGTCGAGAAAATCGCCCATGGGGCTGATCACCCGGCCCAGTTGCGCATCGCCCACGGCGACGCCCAGGGTTTCGCCGGTCGCCGTGATTTGCGTGCGCGTCGACAGGCCTTCCATGGAGCCGATCGGCGACAGAATCGCCTCGTCGCCATCAAAGCCGATCACCTCGGCGCTCAAGCTGCGGCCGCTGCCGGGGTCGCGCAGTTGACACAGTTCACCGATGCTCGCACCGGCCACACTGGCGCGCAGCAGGACACCGCGAATGCTCAACACCGTGCCGTGCATCGGCCGTGGACGGGCTTGCGCCAACCGTTCAGTCAGGCGCGGCAGCAGCTGTTGCAGGTTCATGCCACACCTTCTTCGGCAAAGGGCAGCAAGCTGCGGCGCAGGGTTTGCAACTGCGCCTCCAGGCCCAGTTCGACGGACCCGGCTGGGCTGTTGAGGCGCGCCTGACCGGCGCTCAGCTGCTCATCGGCGTCCACGGCAATGGCCAGGCCTTCGTGCTTGAGGCGTTGGCGCAAGGCCTCGACTTCGGTCGGCGGCACCCACAGGGTCAGTGCCTGGTCCTGGCGAAATGCACTCAGGGCCTGGCGGGTGCAACGCACCACTCGGTCGGCGCTGTCCAGCTCACCCAACACCTCGCGCACGATGCCCAGGGCCAGGTCGGCCAGCGACGCTTCCAGGCTGCTCAAGTAGTGCTGCACCTGGGATTGGGTTTGCACCAGCAACTGCGCGACTTGCTCGGCGCCTGCCTGGCGCGCGCTTTCAAAGCCCTCGGCGCGGGCGGCGTGCAGCCACTGGTCGCTGTCGGCCTTGATCTGTTCGGCCTGTTCCTTGGCGGCTTGCAGAAAAGCAAATCCATCGGTCCACAGCGCTGCTTCTTCAGCACGCAGGATACGCGCGGTCGGCCGGCTGGGTAATTCACTCATGGGCGTTGTCCTCGGCCACAAGGCTCGCAGCAGCGGCCTGGACGATTTCCAGGTCGCGGGGCAAGCGTGCGCTGTGGCCCTGGGGGAAGGCGAAACGCAGGCGCAGCCAGCCCTGCAAGTCGGCGTGCTGGGCCTGCAGCCAGGCGGCAACACAGCCTTGGCCGTCGCGGTCGATGGCCTCGATCAGCTCCGATGGCTCGCGCAGCAGGTCCGCGGCGCCGCCAAGTTGGCGCTGCGCTAGCGCCTGGCTGAATACCTCGGCACCGAGTCCTTCGCGCAATTCGTTGACCACCTCACGGCGGATTTCGCGGCTCAGGGTCGAGGCATGCCAGATGGCACCGCACAACCGTGGCAGGCGTGAAAACTGCGCAGGTGACAACAGCAACACCGCCAGGTCGGCGGCGGACGGCGTCACCAGGTGCGCAATCGGCGCCAGCTGATAATGGTTGACCAGCAACTGCTCCAGGCGCTGACGAAAACGCGCCTGGCCTTGCATGGCCTGCAGCACTTCATCGGGCAACTCATCGGCGAAACAGGCGCCCAGGCTCGGCCCGCGCACAAACTGCAGCGGCTCGGCGATCAGCCCCTGCCAGCGTTCAACCAGGCTCATTCACCCTCCTTGAGCACATACATCGCCTGGGACTGACGCCGCGCCCAGTGTTGGCGAGCCAATACCCCAAGCGCGCCGAGGGCAATCAGCAGCAAGCCGCCAAACATCACGCGTGCCTGCGCCAGGTTGTCTTCCAGCAACCACAGCCCCATGAAGCGCGCCAACCGCGGTTGCGCCGGGTTCTGGCTGATGGCGACGGCGGCCTTGATCGCCGTCACCGAGACGCCGTCGTAGCTCAGGCCGGAAATGCCGTTGGCGACCAGGGTCTTGATCTGCGGGATCAGCGTATTGATGTCGGTGCCCGGGTCGTAACGCACCAGCACCGAGGCCGACGACGGTGAAATCACGCGCTTGAGCAGGTCGTTGTCGGGCAACACCACGTGCACGCGGGCGGCGACGATGCCGTCGATCTGCGACACCGAGTGCGACAGTTCTTCGCTCAGCGCATAGATCATCTGCGCGCGCTCCTGCACCGGCGACGACACCAGGCCATTGCCCTTGAACACCTCGCCCATGTTGGAAAAGCTCTGTTGCGGCAGGCCGGCGTTGTCGAGCAGCGTCATGGCTTCGGCAAAGCGCTCCTCGTCCACCACCACTTTGAGCTGGCCGTTGTCCTGGGTCTTGCGCTCCGCCGGGATGCCACCGCGCAGCAGCACCGCGACCATGGCGTTGGCATCGCGCTCGCTGAGGTTGGTATAGAGGTCGGTGTTGCACGCCTGCAAGAGGCTGGCGAGCAGGCCGATCAGCAGCAGGCGCAGCGCGCGGTTTGGGCTTGGCATGGCGTTATTGCCCCTTGAGCAACGTGTTGGCGGACCCGGAAATCTGCGTCGCACCGCGCACCACCATCTGGGTTTCGATGGAGTAATCGAACATCTTGCCCAGGGAGTGCACGATCTGGTCGACCTGCTGCTCGCCGACTTTTTTGCCCGGCTCGCCCTGCGGCGAAGCACTCGCCGTGCGGATTTCCACCGAGGCCGGCGGCGGCGCCGACGGGTTATTGGTGAGCACGTCGGCGCGTTCGGAAAACGCGCGCGTACGGTCGATGAAACTGTTCATGCGCTCCATCAGGCCCGAGCCGATCTGGTGCGGACTGGCGCCTTCGGGCATGCCCTTGGCGGTATTGGCCATGTGCTCGAACAGGTTCTGCGAGGCCCCGGCGGGCCCCGCACCGGCGGACGGCGGCAAGGCCGTGGCGCCGGCGGCGAGACTGATAGTCATAGGGGCTCCCTACTCTTCGTCGTCATCGGACATGGCGTCGTTCAGCAGTTCCTGCATCTTCGGCATGATGATGAACTGACCGCCGATGGTGACGGCCTGGGTAATCAACGCATCGTTGAATTCGGCGTCGCTGGTCTCCGACGGTTTGTCGGCGGCCTTGGCGTTATCCACCGCGGCGTTGAACTTGGCTTCAGGGCTGGTGCCACCGGGGGCGAGGTTGCTGTCTACGGCCGTTACGGACATGGTGCTGCTCCTTTACTGGGTTAGGGTTTCGGTACTGACTTGCGCGCCACGGAACACTCGCACCCCGCGCTCGCGCGCCACCGGGGCGGCCACGACCGTGGGTTGCAGGTGGTCGACATGCTGTTGCACCAGCGCCAGGTACGGCGGCGGGCCGGAAACAAACACTTCATCGCCCTCGGGACCGTTGCGCATGGAGAGTTGCTGGCCGAACACGTCGAGGGTGTTCAGGTAGGCCTGCAACTGGTCCAGGTTCAGGGCGCTGGCCTTGAACAGCTTGGTGCTGATTTCATCGCTGGCATTGAGGTACAACAGGTTGCCGTCGAAGTACCAGGTCAGGCCGTTGGTGCTGCACAAGGTCTGCAGGAACTCACCGGCGGTGGCTGCGCGGATGGTGCTGCGCGCCTTGCCGCGTACCTTGTCGGAAAGCACCAGCGGCACGTCGAGGTTGTGGCCGAATTCTTCCAACGCGCTGCGAACGTCCTGATCGACCAGCACGTAGGCGTAGGGCTGCGAGAACCACGCGGGCTCCTCGGCGGCGTTGGCAAAACCCGCACCGAACAGGCATAGGAGCGCCATCAAAAATATGCTTACATGGCCTGCGCCTTCGCCCGACGAGTTGTGACGATGACCCACAAATTTCTGCTCGCCAGCACCTTGCTGCTGGCTGCCTGCTCCAGCAAACCTGCGACCGATACCGACAAATCCCTGCAACTGGCCAACGACCTGAGCAAGCGCGGCGACTACAGCAGCGCGGCTGCGTTGTACGAGCGCGCCACCCAGCAACCGGGTGCCGGCATTGAGCTGTGGCTCAAGCTCGGCCAGGCCCGGCTCGACGCCAAGGACGCGCTGGGCGCCGAACGCGCCTTCCAGCAGGCGCTGGGGTTTGATGCCCACAACGCCGACGCCCTGCTCGGCCTTGGCACTGCGCAGTTGCAATTGGGCAAGACCCAACGCGCCGTGACGGCGTTGGGGCAGGCTGCCCAGATCAATCACCTGCCGGTGGCCTACACCCGCCTGGGCATCGCCCAAGTGCTGAATGGCCAGGCCAGTGCCGCACAAACCGCCTTCGCCAAAAGCCTGAGCCTGCAGCCAGACGACCTCGACAGCCGCTGCAATCTGGCCCTGTCTTATGCGCTCGGCGGGCAGCCGCAACAGGCGCTGGATACCATTGCGCCCGTCACCCAATCGCCGCGCGCATTGCCACGGCATCAGCGCAATGAGTTGTTGGTGATGGTGTTGGCCGGTTACGAGCAGCGGGTTGCAAGCCTGCCCCTCGACGACATCCCCGCCGCGGAACGCGCGCGATTGGTGATGGAGGCCAAGCGAATTAAGGCGATCAGTGATCCGGTGGTGCAGGCCAAAGAGTTGGGGTTGGTGGACCCGCGTTGAGACACGACCGGGCCGCTGTTGATCTGCTTTTGATTGTGATCTCAGGCGCACCGTTAAACCACGCTGGCCGAACGTAGGTTTTGGCGCGTGGGGCCAAGCATGGCCCAGTGCGGCGGCCCACGCTCCAAAGCCTGCGGGAGGGCACGCCGAGCCTGGGCGAGGTGCCGAGTGGTGGGCCGAGGACGTTTTGGTTACTTTCTGGTCCTTCAAACAGTCACCCGCTGTAAGAGCGGAACCATAAGTGGCCGTTACCGCAGCCACGGCTATGTACTCCGACCCAAGACCTATGCCGCCTGTCACATAGCTTTCGCGAGCAAGCCCGCTCCCACATTTGGATTGCAGGGTGTCAGGGAGGTTTGGGTTTGTTGGGCGGGCGTCATCGCAGGCAAGCCGGCTCGCACGTGGGATAGGTGTGCACCTGGTCATTGTTGGCCTCCGGTGGCGCCGGCTTTGGCTTCTTGCTGATCTTTGCGCCGCTGCAGTTGCTCGCGGTCGAAGCCTTCGATGTAGACCTGGGCGGCGCGGCCGACAGGGGCGGCCATGGCCGGGCCGGTGGTGCGGCCTTGGGTCAGGTCCTGCCTGCGCTCGACCATCTGCATCAAATTCAAATTGTTCGCGCAGCCCAACGGCAGCGTCGGTTTGAAATCTTCGTCCAGCCCGATTGCGTCCTTGGCCGCCGGTTGCTGGCACTGGCTCGGCAAGCCATCAGCGCGAAACTCCGGCGCGTAATACACCGGCGCCAAGTGGGTCTGGCAGCCCATCAGCGCCAGGGGCAAGAGCATCAACACACGCAAAGCAGTCATCGCAGGCCCCCTCATCAATTCATGTAAAAACCGAACGCGCCGCCGCTGCGCGGTCCGCTGGCTGCGGCCGTCGCCGGTTGTGCGTCCAGCGGCGTGGCGAGCGTGCGACTGCGCACCGGCTCCACCAGATACGGGGTAATCAGGATCACCAGTTCGGTTTCATTGCGCTGGAAACGCTTGGAGCGAAACAGGTTGCCCAGGATCGGCAGGTCGCCAAGCAGCGGCAGCTTCTCGATGTCCTGGCTGCTTTCACGTTGAAACAGGCCGGCAATCGCAAAGGTCTGCCCGCTGCCGACTTCCACCCGCGTGTCGGCGCGGCGCACGCTGAAGGACGGCACATGGAAGTTGCCGAAATCGACGGTACCGCCGCTGACCACGCTGCTGACTTCCGGACGTACTTGCAGGGCGATGCGGCCGTTGGGCAGCAGGGTCGGGTTGAACAGCAGTGACACGCCGAACGACTTGTATTCGATGCCCACCAGGTCACGGTTGACCGGCACCGGGATCGCCACTTCGCCACCGGCGAGGAAGCTCGCGGTCTGGCCGGTCATGGCGGTGATATTCGGCTCGGCCAATATCTGCAAAATGCCGTTGGCCTGCAGCGCGTCGAGCATGCCGTCGATGTTCACATTGCCCGAGCCGGTGCCTGCCGTTGCCAGGCCACCGGCCGTTGCGGCTGCCAGACCGCCGCCGGTGATCAGGCCGAAGGAGAAGGTGCCGTTGCTGAACATCGCGTTCCAGTTCACCCCGTAGTGCAGCAATTCGGAGCGCGAGACTTCGGCAAACCGTACGCGCAGGTTCACCTGGGCCGCGCCTGCGTATTCAGTGGTGTTGATTGCGCTCTGGAAGCCCTGGCCCTGAGGGTTGAGCAGCGCGTTAAGGTCCGTCGCTTCGGCCACCGAACCGACGGTGCCCTTGGCGATCAGGCGGTTGCCGGCCCCGCTAATTTGGGCGCCATTGCCAGGATGCAATGCCTGCATCGGCGCGGTCACCGCGGCGGTACCGCTGCTGACCGACAAGGTCAGGCTGGCCAGTTGTTTGCCGTCATTGCCAAGGGCAATCAGGCTGGTATTGCCTGGCGCCTTGCCGAAAATATAAATCGTGCCCGGCGACACCACTTGCAGGTCGGCCACATTCGGCTCGGCGACCAGTACCGAATCCACCGGCGCCACAAAATGCAGAATGCGCCCTTCTCCGGACGCCAGGTTGATCGAACCAGAGGCCCCGTTGGCAATGTCCTGAGCCTGACTTGCAGCGGTGACCAGAGCCAGCAACAACATACAAAAACGCATCATGAGGCAGACGCCAGGGAGGTGACGGAAGCCGCGGCAGGCGCGCGGCGGTTGGAAATATCGGTGAGGCTGATGGTCACCAGCGCTTGCAGGTTGTACTCGGTGGCCAGCTCGCGGAACGACAGCACCGCCAGCTCCAGTTCACCGCGCAACACCAGACGGCGCAGGCTGCGCCGCAGCTCCGGGTGCACCAGCAATACCGCGCTGTTGACCTCGCGGGTGTTTTCACAGGCCTGGCGCAGTTGCGCGAGCAAGGCGCGGCTGACGTCTTCGGGGATCAATTCGCGCTGCGGCTCCTGACGACGCAGTGACGCGCGCAGTTGGTCTTCGAGGCCCGGCGCCAGCACCAGTGCACCGATGACGCGGTTACGGTCGGCGTACTGATGGCTGATCTGCCGCGCCAACGCCGCACGCAAATGTTCGGCCAGCCGCCCGGCATCGGTCTCGCGGGCGCCCCACTCCACCATGGCTTCGAGCAAGGCGCGCTGATTGCGGATCGACACGCCTTCGCCGACCAACAGGCGCAAGGTCTCGGCAACACGCTGCAAGGGGACCAGGCGCAAGGCTTCCTTGACCAGTTCGCCGTACGTGGCTTCGGTGCGTTCGAGCAGCAGGCGGGTTTCCTGGATGCCGAGGAAATCGGCGGCATAGCGGCGCAGGCTGCGTTCCAGCACGCCGCGCAAGACTTCGTCGGGCAGCAGGAAACCGATGCCGGCGTTGCGCAGGGTCTCTTCGTGCTGGCGCTCGATCCAGTGGGCATTGCGGCCGTTGAGCGGTGAGTCGGCTTGCACGGTGGCGATGTCCAGCAGTTGAACGTGCACCGGGTCGTCCTGCACAAGCAGGCAATTGATCGGCAGTTCGCCTTCGCTCACCGGCACGCCTTCCAGCGACACGCGGAAACTGCCCGGTGTGGCCTTGGCCTCCATGTAGATGCCCGGCACCGGCACATCCACGCCCAGGTCAGTACGGATGTCATGACACAGCGCTTCGACACGTTGGCGCAGCAACTGGCGCGGCGCGCTCTGGGACAGGCCGCTGCCAAGGGTGAGCAGCACGCGAGTATCGGGCAGCAGGTTGTCATCCAGTTCGGCCTGTGCCTCGACCACCGGCTCCGGGGGTTCGGCCAAGGCTTCCAGCTCGCCCTGGGGCTGGCGGGTGTGTCGGCGGTACATCACGAACGCTGCGCCGCCAAAGGCTGCGGACAAGCCGAGGAATACCCAGGTCGGAAAACCGGGCAACAGGCTGACGCCGATCATGATCAATGCCGTCAGGCCCAGTGCCCGGTAGCTGGCGCCCAGCTGCTTGATGATCTCGCTGCCCAGGTCGCCGGCTTCACCGTCGCTGTTGACCCGCGTGACCACCGTGCCCGCCGCCACCGAAATCAGCAGCGCCGGGATCTGTGCGATCAGGCCGTCACCCACGGTCAGCAGCGAGTAGGTGTGCACCGCCACACCGAACGGCATGTCGCGCTCGATCATGCCGATCAGCATGCCGCCGAGCAGGTTCACCGCCAGAATCACCAGGCCGGCGATGGCGTCGCCTTTGACGAATTTCATCGCGCCGTCCATCGCGCCGAACATCTGGCTTTCGCGCTCCAGGCGCGAACGCCGGCGGCGCGCTTCGGCCTGGTCGATGTCGCCATTGCGCAGGTCGTTGTCGATGCTCATCTGCTTGCCGGGCATCGCGTCCAGGGTGAAGCGCGCGGCCACTTCGGCCACGCGTTCGGCGCCTTTGGTGATCACCACGAACTGCGCCACGGTGATGATCAAAAACACCACCATGCCGACCACGACTTGGCCGGCGATCACAAAATCACCGAAGGCCTTGACGATATGCCCGGCGTCGCCGTGCAGCAGGATCAAGCGGGTGGTGGTGATCGACAAGGACAAGCGAAACAGGGTGCTGAGCAGAATCAGCGGCGGCAGCGCGGAGAATTCCACGGAATGGCCGATGTAGAACGCGACGATCAGGATCAGGATGCTCAGGGCAATGTTGAGGCCGATCAGCATGTCCACCAGGTAGGTGGGCAGCGGGATGATCATCATCACAATTGCCATGAGCATGAACGCGACGATGATCACGTCGGTGCGCTGCGCCGCCATGCGCGCCAGGTTGTTCAGGCGGTTGAGGGCACTCATGCGCCGGCCCTGCGCGCAGCCAGGTAGCGCTTGAAGCACTGGCGCGCTTCGTCCTTGCGCTCGCCGTACCACAGCGCGCGGGCGCGCAGCAGCAACAGGCTGGCGGACTCGCCTTCCAGCGCCACCAGACGATCGAGGGCGCCCAGGGCGCGGGTGGCGTCGCCGCTGTCGGTGAACGCGAGCACCAGCGAGCGCAGCAACACGCCGTCTTCGGGCGCGACGCTCACGGCGATCAGCAGCATCACCAGCGCGCGCTGGGACTGGCCGTTGCGCCGGTACAGCTCGCCAATGCCCTTGAGCAATTGCACGGCGTCGTCGTTATCGCGGGCCATCAGGCATGTACCTCCGAGCGTTGCTGTTCGAGGGTGCGGCGCATCTCGATCTCTTCACTGATCAGGTCATGGGCCAGTTCCTTGATGTCCGTCTCGGCATCGAGGGACGGCAGGATGTGTTCCATCACGTGTTCCAGCAGCTCCAGGGAGCGGGCGCTGCCGAACAGCAGGGAGTCAACGCCCGCGGCGCTGGTGAGTTCTTCGAGGTCACTGCGCAGCGAGCGGCGGTTTTGGGTCTTGCGGGTTTTGAGCACCGCTTCGAACGCAGTGGCCTGGCGTGAGTTGACCGGGCGAACGGCTTCGACGGGGGCGCTGCGTACGTCGCTGGGGATGAGCGGGCGGGGTTCGACTTTCATGCGTGGGCCTGCGAGCAGCGTTTATGGCTGGATAGTTGCTCCGACCCAAGACTTCCAGCGCCTGACAGATAGCTTTCGCGGGCAAGCCCGCTCCCACAGTTGGGCGTGGGGGTGTCAGGTTGAACTGGGTTGGCCGGGAGAACGCCATCGCGAGCAAGCCCGCTCCCACAGTTGGGCGTGGGGGTGTCAGGTTGAACTGGGTTGGCCGGGAGAA
This sequence comes from Pseudomonas sp. R9.37, assembly GCF_963878885.1. Classification (NCBI taxonomy): domain Bacteria; kingdom Pseudomonadati; phylum Pseudomonadota; class Gammaproteobacteria; order Pseudomonadales; family Pseudomonadaceae; genus Pseudomonas; species Pseudomonas sp. R9.37. Next base: position 19,075 of record NZ_CAWNZA010000049.1, read on the forward strand.
CGCCATCGCGGGCAAGCCCGCTCCTACATTTGGATGGCGTGGCGGCGGGTTGAATTGGGTTGGCGGGGGGGACGCCATCGCGGGCAAGCCAGGTCCCATCGGTGGGTTGGATGCGTTCCATGGGGCGACTCATAAGGTGAAGGTGAAGCGCTCTTCGCCGCGGGCGAGGATCACTTGGTTGTTCTCGATGCGCTCCAGCACCCAGTTGTCCGCCAGGGGCGCGCCGGGGTACAGGCGCTTGCCGCTGTCGTTGATCACGTAGGGATTGGTGCCGAACCACACGGCCTGGAAGCGCACACGCGGGCGTGCGGCGTCGGCGCGTACGCTGACGCGAGGGTTGAGGACGATCTGTTGGCCGTAACGTTCATCGAAAGCTTGTTGCAGGGCCAGCCACTGAGGTTTTTGCGACTGTTCGAAGCTGCCGACGGCACTGAGCTGGCCGTTGGCGTCAGTGACCTTTATGGCATCCAGACGGGCAGCCTGGAGTTGCTGCTCCAGCCAGGTTTTGGCGTGTTCACGCGACGGTTTTTGCAGCGCAGGCACCTGCGCCGCGACCGCGGTTTGGGTGAGCGGCGTGTCGTTGCGCACCGCCAGCGCACCCGCACACAAAAACAGCAGGACGATCGCGACAATCCAGGGCGTGAATGTGCGTGTGGCGTCCGAAGGTTTTTCTGCCCCCTCAGGCGAGGCCAGGCTTACTCCCGCCGTGCCGATACGCAGCTGCAAAGGCAGTCGCGCACGATGGCCGCTGCCTTGGGGAATACGCACATTGCTGCCAAGCACAACATCGCCGCCCAAGGCTTCGACTGCCACCTGGCCACCCTCAAACCGCAGGCGCAGGTGCAGGCCGGCGATGCCGGGATCGCTGAGTACCAGGTCGGCCGCGAGGTCCGCGCCGAGGGTGTAGACAGGCTGGTCGAGCACCAGGGAACTGCCCTGATGCAAACCGCTGGTCACAGTCAGGGTCGGTGCGCCAATACCAGCGACCGGACCCAAGGAAATCAAGGCTGTCATGTTCGGGTTTGCCCCCTTGAGCATGTGCAACGGGGTCAACAATCAGAAGGTGAAAACACTCAGCAGGTAAACGGGCAGCGCCGGCGCCGCCCGTTTTGGCGAATCAGTTCTGCGGACGCTGTTTGGTGGCGTCGAGCTCCGCTTTTTTCGCGGTGCTGATTTCAGTGATCTTGGCCGACTTCTCGATAGCCATGTTGAAGGTCGCTTCCATCTTCGCGATAGCGTCGTCGGCGCCGCCGGCTTTTACTGGTGGGACATCAGCCATGTTCATCTCCTTGCATCGATAGGGAAGTTATTCAGTTGCGCAACAGCACACTGAAAGTATGCAAACCGGTGAATGCCCAAAACGTCAGACAGTGAGCCTTCGAACCGTCGTTGGTTTGCATGGGCCCCATACTACTCACGATCAAAACGCCTTCGCTGTGAAAGCTTGTGAAACGTTTCGCTGACAGGGTGTGAAAGGTTTGGCTCAACCTGGCAGTGAGAAAAACTCATGCATCTGGGGCCGTTGAACTTTTTTCAAAAAATACACACACGCAAAAGGCCCAGTGTTTGCGGGCCTTTCGCAGCATCATTTGGACAGTTTTCGAACTTCCAGCCCGTGGTTGAGTGTTCGATCCGGGACGTTATCAGCGCTATTTTCGCGACGACTTCACATTTTTCGCTAATAGCCTTTTGCCCAACTTTGCGGATATTTCCATTTGTAACAAAAGCGACTTGATCATCGCGTTTGATAGCTCGGCGCGAGTGGCCTTAATGCCCGCGAGCAACTAATTGCCTGCGCCGAATTAGTACAGTTGCACTAATAGCCGAAATCGTTAGTGCGCAGGTCCTGATATATGAAAGAACTTCCAGGTGATCATTTATGCCAGCGATCCCAAGTAGTCGTGACCCTGTTGACACCCCGGGCACAGACGGCTCGCAGAAAAAATTCGAAACCGCGTTGTTCACGGCCGTCAACCAGCCGACATTCGATCCGTCGAAGATCCGCGGCCCTTCGATCCCCCTGCCCTATCAGAATGTGCAGGCGCCGGTGAACAACAGCATCACCTATACGCCACTGGGCAGTGACAAGCCGGTAACCCTCAAGCAAATCGACAACCCCCGGCTCTACGAGAAACTGGTCGACCAATACAATGCACAACAGGCCGACGCCAGCGTCGAAAAAAACCTCGCCGACAGCAAGGCCGCCGGGTACACCGAAGCCGACGCCAGTACCGTGGCGCCGGGGCTGGGCAACTACAAGGCGATTGGCAGCACGACGGAATTGGGCCCGGGCCTGATCCGATACGAAACCACGTCCGGCGACAAGATCGTGGTCAGCCAGAAACAAACCCCGACGTTGTTTGCCCAGGTCAGCGGCGACTCGAGCACAATGTTCGCCATCAACGCCAGCCAGGCCGAAGGCTATCGCTTGGCCGGCCCCAACGAAACCATGGACCCGGCGGCCAACATCGGCGCACCCGAGGAAGTCGGGCCGGGCCTGATTCGCTATAACACCGCTTCCGGCGACAAAGTCATTGTGTCCCAGGACATCACCCCCGCCCTGTACGACCAAGTGGCCAAGCTGTATGCCGGCACCACCGGCGCGGCCGGCGCCTCGGACACCTCGTGGATCGACACCTCGTCGTTCGGCGTCTCCGGTGCCAAGGACTGGGACACGATTACCGGTAACACCAGCGGTACGCCAACCAAGGAAGAACTCGACCTGAACCGCCCGCGCGCCGCTGCGCAATTGCTCTCGCAAAACTGGGATGCCTGGGGCCTGCATGGTGCGCCGATTGACTTCGCCAACCCGCCCACGAGCCTGCCGCCCGAAGCCCAGGCGGTGCTCAAATACGTGGCCAGCAGCCCGAACCTGATGGCCGCGCTGGACAGCGGCGGTCGCGGTAAAGCCGACAACGTGATCACCCATTCCGATGTCGACCACTTTATCGACAACGCCAACAAGGACCTTGGCGCGGCGTCGAAATCCTTCGCCAGTTTCATGGGCAGCAAGCCCGGCGAACTGGCCACCGCCAACGCCAAGTCCGCCGCCATCGTGATGGCCAACGAGAGCCTGGTCGCAAGTTCCGGCACTGCGATGCGCCCAGGCGATAACCAGCGCAGCAACGACGGCATGATTCGCCCCGACAACCTGGAGGCGCTGGGCAGTGATTCGGCCTTGAGCAACGAACTGACCGGCGCTGCGGCCATGTGGTCCAGGCCCGGCATGTTCCACGCGCTGGAAACCGGTGGCGACAACCCGGCGACCGGCAAGTCGGACAACATCGGTACGCGCGACAACATCGGCGCGTGGCTGGAAAAACAGGCGCCGAAAACCGACAGCGATACGCTGACCTTCCTCGACGGCGCCGCCACCCGCGATGCCGTGGCCGGTGTCGACACCTCCAAGCTGACCGCCGACATTCTGGCCAACCCGCAGAACTACAGCGGCGCACAAAAGGCTGCGGTGCTGGTGCAACTGACCGATGCGCAGACGCGCCTGCTGGTCAGCGACTACGTGCCCCATGCCGGTTTGATGGACAAGTACACCTCGCCGAACTGGGGCCTGAACCCCAACGAGGACAAGATCAAGGCGCAGTTGCAGAGCGGCATCGAGACCCTGTCGGCGGACCCGGATGTGCAGAGCTTTCTGCAGAACAACCGCGGCCCGGCACTCAGCGACATCGTCAGCAGCGACCCGACCATGAAAGTCGCCCTGCAGAACTACTTCGCCGATGGCATCGAGTCGGGCAAGAACCTCAACGACAACCTCAATGCCAAGGATCAGAACGGCAAGCAGATCGACATGGGCATGGGCCTGCAAAACGCCGCCAACGATGCAACCATCGCCAACCTGGCACTGGGCGGCAACGGCCATGTCGACTTGAGCAAAGTCGCCGCCAACGCCGGGCAAAGTGACGCGATCCAGAGCTACTACAAGAACGAACTGGTCACCGGCAAAGCTTTCACCGACGCCGTGGCCGGTGGCATGGACCCGACCGTGGCGGCCAGCAGTTTTGCGGCCAGCGCCGCGTCGGCCCAGGCCTTCCTCGGGGACAAGGCCACAGCAGACGACGCCGCGACCTTGCAGGTTAATTTCAACGAAAACCTCAGCGATGCCCTGCTCGGCGGCGCGACCACCGACACCCTCAATGTGACGCTGGGCGATGGCAAAGGCAATTTTGACGAGGCCAAAGTCACCGCCGCGATCAACGATGCCCAGCAGAAAAACCCCGAGATGTTTGTCACCGCCGACGGCGGCAAGATCGACCCGGCACAAGTGGTGTCGATGCTGCGCTCGGTGTGGGACATCGGTCGCCAGGGCAACAAGATTGCCGACGCCTTGCCCAAGGCCATCGAAGGCATGAAGTTCGGGGATGTCAGCCCGGCGTTCAAGCAAGGCCTGCTGCACATCGGCAGCGCGGTGTTGATGAGCGGCGTGCTGATGGCGCGTTCGGCCAACGGCAGCAATACGCCGGTGGCGGACGCCAACCGCGTGTCGGCGGGGCTGCAATTCGCCGGCCTGTTGCTGGAAGGCGGCACCAAGTACGCCAAGGAAGCCGGTTATGGGGTGACCTGGGTCAACCGGCCGGACGGCGGCACCATCGGCGACTTCCCGGGCAAGGTGCCGGTGGGCAAAGGCCCGTTGTCAGCCGAACAGATCGCCAATATCGGCGCGGCGGGCAAGATCATCGGTTCGGCCGGTGGGATCATCGGCGGCGTGATCGGGATTATCGGCGGTGTCGATTCCCTGAAGAAAGGTGACTACCTCACCGGCAGTTTCTCGGTCGCCACCGGCGTACTCGGCACGGGCGCGGCCGTCGCCGGCCTGGTGGAAGCCGGCGCCGGCTTGTATGGCGCCACTGAGATCGGCGCAGTGGCCGGCACCATCAGCGGCATCCTCGGCGGGGCCACGGCGATCCTCGGCGGGATCGGCAGCGCGTTTCTGCCGTTCGCCCTGGCCGATGCCCACGGCAAGGCGCAAGACGCGTTCTACGGTCAACTGGCGCCGGTGCTGCAGCAATACGGTTTGACCGGCGGCCCGACCATGGACGGCGATTACCCCGCCGACCCGATCCCCGCCATCAACACCTGACCTCCCCCGACAGCCTGGCGCAAACGCAGCTGCGCCGGGCTGTTTCCCACGCCTAAAGGTTCAATGACATGACGTATTCAACTCGCCGCCACCTCACCGATGACGCCACCCTCGAGATCCACTTCGGCCCCTTCCAACTGCTACCCCAACGTCATCGGCTGCTCAAGCACGGGCAACCCGTGGCCCTGGGCAGCCGCGCCCTGACCTTGCTGATCGCCCTCGCCTCCCGGCCCGGTGAACTGCTGGAAAAAGACCGCTTGCTGGCCATCGCCTGGCCGAAAACGGTGGTGGAAGAATGCAACCTGCGCACGCAAATCAAGACACTGCGCCGCGCCCTCGGCGACGAAGAGTCGTTCTACATCGCCACGGTGCCGGGCCAGGGTTATCGGTTTGTGGCACCCACTTGGATCGAACGTACGCCCGTCACGCAACTGAAAGCGCCGGTGGTTCTCAGCCCGTATGGTTGCCGCCACTGCCGAGGCGCGGGGATGGCGCCGCTGTATGCCCAACTGGGTATGCACAACAGCTGACCGACAGGTGCCGCGAGCGGCGTTATTCTGGCAAGCGTCTTTGTCGTGGCAAGCCCACTTGTTGTGGCAAGGGGGCTTGCTGTGGCGATCGGGTTTGTTGTGGCGAGCGGGCTTGCCCCGCGTTGGGGCGCGAAGCGGCCCCTGCTACAAACACCCAGGTTTATCAGGCAAACCGCGTAGCCGGATTTGGGGCCGCTGCGCAGCCCAACGCGGGGCAAGCCCGCTCGCCACAACAAGCCCCCTTGCCACAACAAGCCTGCTCGCCATAACAACCCTGCTCACCACAACAATCCCGGCTGCCACAGCAAGCCCGTTTGCCACAGCAACATCGCTCCCCACAACATGCCTGCGCCCAGCGGTTTATAGGTGCGGCGTATAGCTGATCGCACTCAGGTCCAGGTGCCCGTCCTTCAGCGGCGGGCACCAGTAGTAGCCACCCGTCAACGGTGTACTGATGCGGTACAGCCCGTCCACTATCCCGTCTTCCAGCCCGCTCATGCGCCGCAGTTGGGCTTCAAATGCATCAAAGGAATGCCCGAAGGCGAGGAACATCAACCCTGCCTGACCGTTCTCGGCCCAAGGCATCGAGCGGCGCACCACGAAGGCTTCCGGCGTGAAACTTTCCTGCGCGGTGCGTTTGGTGTGCGCGGACTCGGGTGCGTCGTCCAGCTCTTCGTTATCGCCATGGCGGCGGCCGATGATGTGGTCGCGCTCTTGCGCAGGCAAAGCGGCAAAACCGTCGAGGTCGTGCTGCCACTGCTGGATCGCGGCAAAGCTGGCGCCGCTGTCGGTCATCGCGGCTTCGACCGCGGCGTCGTCGTGGGGGTTTTCAGTGCCGTCTTCATAGTCGGTCAAATCGAAGCCGGTCTTGTAGCGGAAACCTTCGGTCATCTGCACCAGGCGAAAGGCCGGCGCCATGGCTTTTTCAACACTGCGGCTGCGCAACAGCAGCTCACCGCGATCCACGCCATGCAGCCATACCCACAGCGCTTGCTGGGTGGAGGGGTTATGCGCGCCCGGGCCGCTGACGGCAGGGAACGCGCGCAAGCCGTCAATGGTTGCGCCCAGTGCAGTCACCAGCGGCTCACCCAAACCCACCACCGCGGACGAATCGGTCAACTGCACCAGCGCGTCCAATGCGCCGGGTACGGCAGCCAGGCAATCCACGGCAAAAAACAGATGGCGTGCCTGCAAGGGCACCGGTGCGGCAAGAATGCCCGGCTGGTACTGACTCATGTGAACTCCTTCAAGAAAGCCGCGTAGTTTAACCGCCGCACGCCTGCTTTTGCTCAGGCTTTTCCAGGTCACGCGGGTCCAGACCCAATTGCGCCTTCAACTGCGTCCAGCCCTTGGGCGTGACCCGTACCGCGCGGGAATCTTTCGAGCGGCGCAACCAACCGGCTTCGCACAACGCGCTGAGCAACTGCACGCCCAGCGGCCCGGCCAAATGATGGGTGCGCTCTGATGCTGATCGCCGCGCGCGTGCTGCAGGGCGTCGGCGCGGCATTGCTGGTGCCCGCTTCCCTGCACTGATCAATCAGACCTACCTCGACAACCCTGCCGGGCGCGTGGCGGCTATCGGCGTATGGGCCGGGTGCGGCGGCATCGCCATGGCCGCCGGGCCGTTGGTGGGGGCGTGTTGATCCAGACGCTGGGGTGGCGGAGTCTCTTCCTCGTCAATCTGCCATTGGGACTGCTCGCCGTCGCGCTGAGTGCGCGCCTTGCCGCCAGTGCCAGACAACCGCGGGCAGCGGGCTGGCTGCGCCTTACGGTGCAACTGTTCGGCAGCCGCGTGTTCAGCCTGTGCGCGGCGGTTTCCCTGGTATCTGCATTGCTGCTGTACGGCCTGATGTTTTTACTCGGCCTGTATTTCCAGCGAACGTTGGGCTTCTCGCCACTGCGGACCGGCGTCGCATTTTTGCCGCTGACGGTGCTGGTGAGCATTGGCAGCCTGATGGCCGGCCAATTGGTGCGCGCGTTCGGCAGTCGCTGGCTGATCGGCGGCGCCCTGGTGCTGTACGTGGCCGGCTTCGGCCAGTTGCTGATGAGCGGCACATCCCCCGACTACGCCCTGCTCGTGGTGCCCCTGCCGATCATCGGCCTGGCGGCGGGGCTGATCACTCCCGCCGCCACCGCCGCACTGATGAACGCGGTACACCCGGCACAGGCCGGAATTGCCGCCAGCACCCTCAACACCGCGCGACAAATCGGCGCAGCGCTGGGCGTGGCGTTGGCAGGGACGCTGCTGTAATGCGTCTGGCGCTTGCCACACAGCCCTTGGATGGGTGACTCTCTAGTCATGTTTTGCAACTATTCCAGGGGTAGCGACATGACCACCAGTAACCTGCTCGACCAGCTGTTTCCGACCTCCGCCGCCGATATTCCCGAGCAATTTCGCCTGGCGGCGCCCATTGAACAGCGTGATTACCTGGTCGACGGCCAGTTGCAGGTGTGGAACGGCCCATTGGCCCAGGTACTGAGCCCGGTGCAACTGGGCGATGAGCGCGTGCATATCGGCAGCACGCCCCTGCTGGACGCCGACACCGCCCTGACTGCTCTCGACGCCGCCGTGCGCGCCTATGACCGAGGCCAGGGCGAATGGCCGACGATGCGCGTGGCCGAGCGCATCCATCATGTGGAAGCTTTCTTGCGGCGCATGCGCGAACAGCGTGATGCGGTGGTCAAGCTGCTGATGTGGGAGATCGGCAAGAACCTCAAGGACTCGCAGAAAGAGTTCGACCGCACCTGCGACTACATCACCGACACCATCAATGCCCTCAAGGAACTCGACCGCCGCAGCAGCCGCTTCGAGCTGGAACAGGACACGCTGGGGCAAATCCGCCGCGTGCCGCTCGGCGTGGCGCTGTGCATGGGGCCTTACAACTACCCGCTGAACGAGACTTTCACCACGCTGATCCCGGCGCTGATCATGGGCAACACCGTGGTGTTCAAGCCGGCCAAGCTTGGCGTGCTGTTGATTCGCCCGCTGCTGGAAGCGTTCCGTGACAGCTTTCCGGCCGGCGTGATCAACGTGATCTACGGCAGTGGCCGTGAAACCGTCAGTGCGCTGATGGCCAGCGGCAAGATCGATATCTTCGCGTTCATCGGCACCAACAAGGCCGCCAGCGACTTGAAAAAGCTGCACCCCAAACCACACCGCCTGCGCGCGGCCTTGGGCCTGGATGCGAAAAACCCTGGCATCGTGCTGCCCGAGGTGGACCTGGACAATGCGGTCAACGAAGCCGTCACCGGCTCGCTGTCGTTTAATGGTCAACGCTGCACTGCGCTGAAAATCCTGTTTGTGCACGAAGATGTCGTCGAGCGCTTTATCGAGAAATTCAACACCAAGCTGGCCACGTTGAAACCCGGCATGCCCTGGGAAGACGGCGTCTCGCTGACGCCGCTGCCGGAAGTCGGCAAGGTCGATTACCTCAACGCGCTGGTGGCCGATGCGGCGCAGCATGGCGCCAAGGTGGTGAATGCCAATGGCGCAACCAGCCGCGGTTCGTTCTTCTACCCGGCGGTGCTGTACCCGGTGAACCCGCAGATGCGCGTGTACCACGAGGAGCAGTTCGGGCCAGTGGTGCCGATTGTGCCTTACCGTGACCTGGGCACGGTGATCGACTACGTGCTGGACTCGGACTTCGGCCAACAACTGAGTATCTTCGGCACCAACGCCGTGGAGGTCGGGCGCCTGGTAGATGTGTTTGCCAACCAGGTGGGCCGTATCAACATCAACGCCCAGTGCCAGCGCGGCCCGGACACGTTCCCCTTCAACGGCCGCAAGAACTCGGCCGAGGGCACGCTGTCGGTACATGACGCATTGCGCGTGTTCTCGATCCGCACGCTGGTGGCGACCAAGTTCCAGGAAAGCAACAAGGCGCTGGTCAGCGATATCCTGCGCAACCGTGACTCAAGCTTCTTGACGACCGACTACATTTTTTAAAGATGGCGCAGTTCAACAGGTGGGAGCGGGCTTGCTCGCGAAAGCGCGGTGTCAGTCAACACATCTTTGACTGACACCGCGCACTTGCGAGCAAGCCCGCTCCCACCACTTAGACCGCGTTCGCACTGACTACTAAGGCCACGTCAATACCGATGAACCTGCATTTGCCCGCGTTCGCACGGCGCCTGTTGCGCCCCTTGCTGGACCCCTACCGCCGCTATCGCCATGCCAAGCTGATCCACGCCGTGCGCGTGTCCATCGGTTTGCTGGCGACCATCCTGCTCACCACCGGCATCAACCTGCCGCACGGCGAGTGGGCCTCGGTGACCATGCTGATCGTGATCGGCGGTTTGCAGCACCACGGTAATATCGGCAAAAAAGCTGTGGAGCGCGCCTACGGCACCTTGATCGGCGCCAGCGTCGGCTTGTTGCTGGTGGTGCAACAGGCTTATTTCGGTCAGCCATTGCTCACGTATCTGTTGATGTCGGTGGTGTGCGGTTTTTTTTCCTATCACGCCATCGGCAAGGGCGGTTACATCGCGCTGTTGTCGGCGATCACGGTGTTTATCGTCGCGGGGCACGGGGATAATCCGATATCCGACGGCTTGTGGCGCACCGTCGACATTCTGATCGGCATTGTCTTGGCGCTGGCGTTCTCCTTCGCCCTGCCGCTGTACGCGGTGTACTCATGGCGCTACAACCTGGCCAGCGCGTTGCGTGACTGCGCGCAAATCTATAGCCGAATCATCAGCGGCCAGTCGGTCACCGATGATGAACACTTGAAGCTGCTCAACCGCTTGAATGCGGCCATGCTGCAGTTGCGCTCGTTGATGCCGTCTGTGTCCAAGGAAGTGCGCATCTCCATGACCGAACTGGATGCGATCCAACGGCACCTGCGCATGTGCATCAGCACCCTGGAGATTCTCGGCAATACCCGGCCCGATCCACGCGATGCACAGGCGATGGCACGGATGCAGGTGATGTTGAAGGCGGAGCACCGGCAGATTCGGGTGCAGTGGGTGGGCATGGCACGGGCCTTGAAGCTGGGGTTTACCGAGCGGCTGGAACGGCCTGCCGCGCACACAACGGATGACGACGCACTGGAAGCGCCGGTACAGAGTGCGCTGGACGGGTATCGGTTATTGACGTTGCAACTGGCGGCGAATGTGGATGCCATGCGCCAGCGGCTGGCCAAGACGGCGAGTCACTGGAAGATTTGACGGGCATGCAAAAGGGACAGCGCACAGTTAAGTAGCGCTGTCCCGACGCACGCTCAAGCATGCCTGATGATCAAGTCAGACGGGTGATGCGCACCGAATTAACGATAAAGTCATTGCCACCCTCCGCACCACTGCCGCCCCCTCTGGCCTGGTAGTTATAAAGCACAACTTCCGCACCACCCATACTGCCGACAAACTCGGCATCCAGGACATACCATTGCTGCCGGGGTATGGAGACGGGGCCTTTAAGGGTTTGCCCAGCCACAAATATCGCCAGGAGCGGATCGTTATAACCCGACTGATTATAAATAGTTGCATCAACCCGATAACGGTGGGCGCTATTGAAGTTACGCACGACATTGAACAATACACCCGCGTTCGATGCGGGTCAGAGTGCGGTGACGACTTGAAAGCCTGTACCAACCATATAACCGCCCGCCGCACCTGCACCGGAACTCCAGGGCCCATAACTTCCACCCGGAAAGTTGGACACAGCGTCCGTCCACGAATCGTTGATTACGTAGTTCGCTGTTGGAAAGACGACGGCCCGCCATTTGTCCGTGCCGCCATCGTAGGCCACTCGGGTCTCAATCTGAAACCTGGAGTTCCTCGGCAGCGCTGTCAAAAAGCTACGCAGCACCGCCTGATCCAACAGGCCGTTCATTGCGTCGTTAGACTTGACCACATAATCCGTCAGCACCTCCTGCGATCGCCCCTCGCCCATCAACGTAATCCATACACGCTGGCCGGCTTTACTTAACGGCCATTGACTCAACGTCAACTGAGCATTGCCCGCAAAGTTGTTCAGGTCGATAACCGTTCCATTGGCCTGATGATTAATTGTGGGTGTCGGCAACAGGGCTGGCGCGATAGCCCCGACTGTGACGGTTTGAACGGTTGACTGAACTTTTTTTGCACCGCGCAGAATCGAATACTTCAACTGCACCCGGCTATTGACACTGTTATGCAGCACTTGCGCTGCCGTCAGGTCAAACACTACGGTGCCACTCGCATGACCACTCTGGGTTGTTTGATACTGACTGCCATCCTGATAAATCCAACTCAGCGTGATGCTGTCCGTGGCGAGCATGCCAGCGTATTTAACCGTCACACCGGTGTTGTATTGAATGGCCAGCGGGTCAACGGTCGTCGCTTGCTCAGTGTTTGAAGCGCCGTTAAGCGTTGGGTAGGGCAACACATCGGGAATCGGTGTGCCTACCACCCTGACCACACTGGTGCCCGAACGCCCCAGTGGCGAACCGGTGCCGGTTTGCCACTCGAACCTTAGGCTGATCGTGGCATCCGTCAGCGAGTTGAGCACCTCGTTGCCGATAGGAATGGACTCCCCCCGCAGGTTTCTGTCGGTCACCGCAGGCAAACGAAGCGTACGGGTTGACTCCCCGTACTCGGTAACCTGGGTAATCACCACTATCAGCACAACGCGGTTGCTCGGGTTCGGCGTCGGCGTCTTGCGCGGCAACGCGACCAGCGCCGCAAAACGTGCCGCGCTGAACTGATCCAGATCGACGACGGAGGCTTCGACATCGTTGACCGTGAAGATCGGCGGTTCAAGCAGACTGGGGTCCAGTTCGCTGTTGAGGAGGTAAGGCCGGGAATAGGCGTATTTCTCCCCGGAGGTGTTGTTCACCACATCGCGCACCATAAACGCCACGCCCACCGGACCGTACAGGTTGCCCGCCTGGATAACCGACGGGCTGATAAACACCCTGATCGGCCCCGGTCCAGCAGCTTCGTCGGGGCTGACAACATGGTCGATAGTCGTGGCGCCATAGGCGACGGTGAGGGTGTCGTTCTTGCGGATGTTTTCGTACTTGGTAATCAGGCACCACAGCCCGCTTGTGATGTTGGTCGGATTAAGGATTGCACCCGCCGCAAACCCTTCAACCGACAGGATCAAGCCTCTGTGAAATTGTTCGGACGCCCAGAACGTCAGGCCACCGGGCCGCTTGGTTTTCACCAAGTAGGTTTCAGGCATCGAGCGCACCAACTGCCCGCTGGCAGCGCGCGTGACCTGGCCGTACACCGGGAACTCGCCTTCCGGAATCTTGGTCTTGGGGATGGACAGGTTGTAGCGATCGCTCACCTTGGTGACGACGGCCGAGGCCACCGCAATGCTCGAGTCCCGCCAGTAGATCGCGTAAAGATCGTTGACGGTGGCCGCGTACCAGTTCTCAAAGGTAAAGAGCGCATTGGGGTCGGTTTCGCGCTGGCCCAGGCCCCACTTCGCGGTTTCTGGGTACAGGGCCTCAGCCAACGAAACAGACGGATAGACCGAATAGGGCGGCGGTGAGAGTTCTTCAGTGGGGGTGGTCATGGCCATCACCTTGCTGGTTGGGACGCACGCAAATGGCGTCATGGGCAAGGTCAATAAAGCGCTTGGGACCGTCGTTGAATCTACTGTCAGAAATGACAGTAGCGACAAATGGTAGAGCGCGTTTCACCGCGTCAGCCAGCGGCCAGGCTGGCGAGTCATTGCAAGCGGCAACGAAAAGGGACAGCCTGCGCTGACGCAGTGCTGTCCCCTGCACTTCCTGTGCGTTTTGCCTGGGGTACCGAAGGGCCTTAAAGCGGGACGAAACTCACACTGTCCGAGCCGTTATTGACGACCAGGGCTACGCCGGCGGCGGGCGAGAAGGCAATGTTTGCAGCGTTGCTGAACCCGGTGAGGCGTTTAGTAATCTGGTTGGTGTTGGTGTTGATGATGTACACCGAATCGCGATTGGTCCCAATCCCACCAGGGCCCACGCCGCCCACCCAGAGCTCCGGCGCATTTGGGTTACGCATGATGCCCCACGCCCAATTGATGCCCGTGATTTTCTGGATGATGAGGTTACTCATCAGGTCAACAACCAGGACGCCATCCACGTCACTGACGTAGGCGTAGCGCGCCGGACTGCCTGCGCTGAAGGCTATTTGTACGGGCCGATTGGTACCACTGATTCTCGCCACGAGCGCATTGCGGGTACCGGCGCTGATGATATCCAGCACCGAGGCTGAAGCGACGAGCACCTGTGTTTGTTCCGGGTTGACCGCCACGCCGAACGGGTTCACCCCAACGGAGACCCGACCGAGAACGGCGCCCGAGGCGGTATCATGGACGGACACAAAGGAATTTCGGGTGCAGGCAACAAACAATCGCGAGCCATCCGCCGTAATGGCGAGTCCCGAAAGGTCGTTGCCGCCCGCGATCGGAACCGTCGAAAGGATCCTGTACGTAGAGGTGTCGATGACGGTGTAACTTGAGCCGTCAAAATTGCCCACATATAGACGCCGGTTGTCTGGACTGAGCACCGACAGGAACGCCGAGTTCACGTTGAAGAGGGTGTAAATGACTTTACGCGCCCTCACATCAATCACTGAAACCGAATGGCTAAACTGACAGGTTACAAAGGCCCGCAGCCCATCGCTGGTGATACTGATCCCGTGGGGGGCCATCCCGACATCAACCGTCTCGGTCAACCCGCCGCCCTGGGCTTGAAACGTCAGTTCCTGAATAGCCGAGGATTGAGTCTTGGTCCCCGTCGTCACCTCATAAGACAGCTTGATCAGCTGGCCTGGGCTTTGCGCGATGATTTGCGCGCTGATGGAAAACAGCACCAGGCCGCTGCTCACCCCGGCCTGCACGGGAATACTGGCGACAGTGCCATCGGCAAAGGTCCATTTGAGCCTGATGATCTGCGCCTCTGTCATGCCCTGGTACGCCACGGCCACAACGGCGCCACTCAGATAGTTACTGGCGAGGACGACCTGAGGCCCTGTTTTGTTATCGAAGGCAGGTGCCAGGAGCCTCAACGCCGATGTGCCGACCACTTGGACCACACTGGTGCCCGAGCGATTGAGCACCACTCCCCCAGCGGTTTGCCACTCAAAGCTCAGGCTGATCTTGGCATCTGTCAGCGAGCTGAACACGCCGTTGCCGATGGGAATGCTCTCGCCCCGCAGGTTTCTGTCGGTCACCGCCGGCAAACGAAGCGTTCGGGTTGACTCGCCGTACTCGGTTACCTGGGTAATCACCAGTATCAGCACAACCCGGTTACTGGGGCTCGGCGTCGGCGTCTTGCGTGGCAAGGTGACCAGCGCCGCAAAATGTGCCGCGCTGGACAGATCAAGATCGACGATAGAGGCCTCGACCTCGTTCACCGTGAAGATCGGCGGATCCAGCAGGTTGGGGTCCAGTTCGCTGTTGAGAATGTAAGGCCGGGAATAGGCGTACTTCTCCCCGGAGGTGTTGTTCACCACATCGCGCACCATAAACGCCACGCCCACCGGACCGTGCAGGTTGCCCGCCTGGATAATCGTCGGGCTGATAAAAACCCGGACCGGCCCCGGCCTAGCCGCCTCGTCGGGGCTGACAACATGGTCAATGGTCGTGGCGCCGTAGGCGACGGTGATGGTGTCGTTCTTGCGGATGTTTTCGTACTTGGTAATCAGGCACCACAACCCACCGGTAATGTTGGTCGGATTAAGGATCGCACCCGCCGGGAATCCCTCGATGGACAGGATCAAGCCTCTGTGAAATTGCTCCGCAGCCCAGAACGTGAGGCCACCGGGACGCTTGCTCTTGACCAGGTAGGTTTCAGGAAGCGAGCGCACCAATTGACCGCTGGCCGCGCGTGTGACCTGCCCGAATACCGGGAATTCGCCTTCCGGGATCTTGGTCTTGGGGATCGTCAGGTTGTAGCGATCAGCCACCTTGGTCACGACAGCCGAAGCCACCGCCATACTCGAATCGCGCCAGTAGAGCGCATAAAGATCGTTGACGGTGGCCGCGTACCAGTTCTCGAAGGTAAAGAGCGCGTAGGGGTCGGTTTCACGCTGGCCCAGGCCCCACGTCGCGGTTTCGGGGTAAAGCGCCTCAGCCAATCGGACAGCAGGGTAGACCGAATAAGGGGGTGGAGAGAGTTCTTCAGTGGGAGTGGTCATGGCCATACCTTGCTGGTTTAGCGCGCTGAAACGGCGCGACGGGCAAGGTGAATGAGGCGCTTGGGGCTCTAATCGAATCTACTGTCAGAACTGACAGTGGCGACGAATGGTAGGCTTGCAGGAAAAATCCGACAGACACACGCGGGATCGAACATCTGTTGTTACCCACCCATTTTCTTACATATTTTTCACGATTTATTCACATCCGCAGACGTAGGGTGAAGCCTCATCCGTTACAAACGTTGCACATCAAGCCCGCCGCCCCAGCGGGCTTTTTTTTGCGTTGGAAAAAGGCTTATCGCGCTGCCTTGGTGGCGGGCGCTGCCGCTTGTTCACGAATGGCGCGCTGGGTATCCAGCACCTTGGCCAACGCGGTTTCAGCTTCAGCGCTTTGCTGCGGCACACGAATCGCGGCCGACACCAGCGTGATCAACTTGGCCATTACCTCGGCGTCCGTGGCCGGGCGGCCCAGGCTCATGGAGTTCATCAGCAGGCGCAGTTCCGTGCCCGCCATCACCCCGGAAATCGCCTTGAGCGCAAATTGCAGGCGCACGCCCAACTCATTGCGGGGCAGGTCCGGCAAGGCCAGTGCGAACGCTTCGAAAAAACGCTGGAACACCGGCTGATAATGAACCTTGAGGTATTCCTGGATAAACGGCGAGGTGTCGCTGTAAACCCGACCCAGGAAACGAATGAATGAGCGCCCTTCCCCGCTGGCGGGGTCACTGCGCTCAAGGCCCATGGCCGGGGCGAATAATACGCCAAGCAAGGTATCGCAATCGAGGGGCCCGTCGGATTCGGCTTCGCAGCGCGCAAGCAGTTCCAGGCGCTGCTCGTTGAGCGGCTCCAGGCGCTGCATCAGCAGGGTTTTCATCAGGGAATCCTTGTCCCCGAAGTGGTAGTTCACGGCGGCCAGGTTCACCTGGGCGCGCTCGGTAATCTGCCGGAGCAGAACGGCGTCGTAGCCGTACTTGATGAAGAGAGCCTCTGTCGCATCCAGCAGTCGAGTCTTGGTAACGTTTGGAGCGCTGAGTTTCTTCGCGACCATAGGAGTTCCACGGGGGAAATATTGTTTTAAAAAATAATTTGATTTTTTATACCGGGGCAGCCCTTCGAAAGCAAGTACTGACACTGCGCTATCCATCTAAAAGCCTGTATAACCGGGACTTCCGCGACTCGCCGAGGGCATCGCAAGTCGCTCGAACGCGTGCGCGATAAATTCGTTTCAAAGGGTAAAACCGCTCTACATCCATGGCTGGCGAAGCGCATGGAACGCGGTTACTATTCAAACAATATTTTAAAAACAAGAAATAAAACCAGTCCGTGACGTGTACCAGGCAGCTCCCGAACTTGTTACAAGGATTTACCGGGCGCAAGCGGCACCGTCGAGACTGCAGGCGTAGTCATGATGACAGATACCCCCGCGCACCCAGGCTTGATTTCCCTGCAAGGCATCGGCAAACGCTATCAGCTTGCCGGCCAGGAACTGACCATCCTCAATGATGTGTGCCTGTCCATCGCCAGCGGCGACAGTTGCGGCATTCTCGGCGCCTCCGGCTCCGGCAAAAGTACCCTGCTCAATATCCTCGGCCTGCTGGATTTGCCCAACTGCGGCCAATACAGCTTTGCCGGCCACGATATTTTCAGCGCCAGCCCCGATGAGCTGGCGGCGATCCGCAACCAGCAGATCGGTTTCGTGTTCCAGAGCTTCAACCTGCTGCCGCGCCTCAGTGCCCTGGACAACGTCGCCCTGCCCTTGAGTTACCGTGGCGTGTCGCGCCACGAGTCGGTGGAACAGGCGTTGCGCATGCTGGAACAGGTCGGCCTGGCCGAGCGCGCCCACCACCGCCCCGCCGACCTCTCCGGCGGCCAGCGTCAACGCGTGGCGATTGCGCGTGCACTGGTTGGCAAACCCTCGGTGATTCTTGCCGACGAACCCACCGGCAACCTCGACAGCACCACGGCCCAGGAGATCATGGATCTGCTTCTGGGCCTCAACCGCGAACAGCAAGTGACGCTGATCATCGTCACCCATGACCCGCATATCGCCGAGCGCCTGGAGCGCAAGATCCTGGTACGCAATGGCGTGGTGCATGAGGCCGGGCGCCTATGAGCTTGCGGGTCGAGCAGAGCCTGAGCCAACTGCTGCACGAAGCGTTTGTGAGCCTGCGCACCCTGGGCAAGCGCTCGGTCCTGGCGCTGCTGGGCATCGTCATCGGCAGTTCATCGGTGGTGGCCTTGATCAATATCGGCCATAACGCGGCGGTGGATGCCGCGATGATCTTCAAGGACATGGGCACCGACACCCTGGTTGCCCAGTTTCCGCCCAAAGGCAACAGCAGCGCGCCGATGCGTGCCAGCCTCGACCTTGAGGCCGTGCGCGGCAGCGTGCCCGGCATTGCCCATATCGGCGCCCTCAGCGTGTTCGGTGGGCCGATCGTGTTCCACGGCCGCACGGCTAACGCCAACCTGGTCGGCACCACAGCCGATATCAAGGACGCCATGCGCCTGGTGGTGCGCGACGGGCGCTTTCTTTCGCCCTTCGACGCCGGTGAAACCTACGCCGTGATCGGCGACCAGCTCGCTCAGGCCCTAAGTATGCCGGGTGACCCGCTGAAACCGGGCGACCGCATACGCATCAACGACTACCTGTTTCTGGTAGTGGGCATCCTGCACAACCAGGCCCGCGCCATGCTCATGCCGGTGCAGGCCAACGAATCGCTGTTCATCCCCGCCGAAGGCATGCGCCGCATCTACCCGACCCCGCAAATCGGCAACGTGATTATCCGCGCCACGCCGGGCCAGGACATGGAGCGCATCGCCCGCGACGCCTCCAGCGCCTTGAAACGCCAACTCACCGACCACGATGTCGACATCCAGGTGCCCCAGCAAATGATCGATGGCATGACCCGGCAAAGCCGCACGTTCGCCTATTTGTTGCTGGCGCTGGGTGCGATCTCGCTGGTAGGCGGCGGCGTCGGTGTGATGAATGTGATGCTGATGAATGTCTCGGAGCGCCGCCGTGAGATTGGTATCCGCATGGCCCTGGGCGCGCGTCAGCGTGACATCCGCAACCTGTTCCTGCTCGAAGCCGTGACCCTGACGGCCGTCGGCGCACTGTGCGGCGCCGTGCTGGGCATGAGCGCCGCCTGGCTCTATGCCTGGCTGTCGGGCTGGGCGTTTGCCCTGGCCGCCGCCGCCCTGCCCCTTGGGGTGGGCAGTACGTTGCTGGTGGGCTTGTTCTTTGGCATTTACCCAGCGGTGTCCGCCTCGCGGCTGCAACCGGTGGAGGCCTTGCGTGATGAATAAATGGCCGCTGTTACTGGTGATGGCAAGCCTGCCGGCCATGGCTGGCGACGTGGTGATCAACCCGTCCGCGCCCAGCAGCACCCGCACAGGTTACGAGCGCGGCGTGTCGTTGAATGCCCAGGTCACCACCCTGACCCTGGGTGATGCGGTGTACCTGGGCTTGCGCAACAACCCGGCAATCCGCAGCGCGTACCTGCAACGGGTGGCGCAGAAGTTCGACCTGCGCGTGGCCGAAGATGTGTTCAACCCCAAGCTCACGCTCAACAGTTACTACCGCCAAAGTCGCGGCACCGCCGATAACTCACGCAACGCCAACCTGGCCCCGAACGCCACCTTGCTCGGCGAATACGGCACGCGGCTGAGCATGGCCTGGACCCAACAAC
Source organism: Pseudomonas sp. R9.37 (assembly GCF_963878885.1). Taxonomy (NCBI): domain Bacteria; kingdom Pseudomonadati; phylum Pseudomonadota; class Gammaproteobacteria; order Pseudomonadales; family Pseudomonadaceae; genus Pseudomonas; species Pseudomonas sp. R9.37. The sequence continues at coordinate 38,502 of NZ_CAWNZA010000049.1, forward strand.
TGAACAACGCCGATCGCGCCGGCCGCTACCGCAGTGACGGCCTTGACCTGGCGCTCATCCAGCCGCTGGCGCGCGGCGCCGGTTGGGACGCCACCACCGCGCCGCTGCGCCTGTCGCGCCTGTCGGAACAGGCCAACCGGCTCAACCTCAAGGCTACCGTGGCGCAGACCATCAGCCAGATCATCGCCACGTACCGCGAACTGCTGCGCGCCCAGGAGCAGTTGAGCATCGTCCAGGATGCGCTCAAACGCTCCAACACGTTGCTGGAGGTGAACAAGGCATTGATCAGCGCAGGCCGCATGGCCGAGTTCGAAATCGTGCAGACCGAAGCTGACATCGCCACCCAACAACTCGGCGTCGAAGAAGCGCAGAACCAGCTCGATACAAGCCGCCTGGCCCTGCTGCGCCTGTTGGCGCTGGACCTGTCGACGCCCATCCGCGCCAGCGAGGCGCTGGAGGCCAGGCCGATGACCATCGACAAGCGCCAGGCCTTCAACCTGGCGCAGACCCAGCAGCCGGAATACCTCGCCGCCCTGCTGGGCAGCCAACAGGCCGACCTCAACCTGGTGATCGCCAAGGATTCCGGGCGCTGGCAGGTCGACCTGGTGGCCGGGGCCAACCAGATCCGCGATGCCTACAGCAACAACGACAACGGCAACGGCAATGGCAACGGCAACGGCAACAACCGCACGTGGAACAGCTACGCTGGCGTGCAGGTGCAAATCCCTATCGGTGACATCAGCACGCGACAGGCCGAGGTGCGCGCGCGGGTCAACGTCGAGGACCAGCAGATCCGTATCACCGATGCGCGTCAGGAGCTGGAACGCAACGTCAACGACGTAGTGCGCGACCTCGGCACACGCTGGCGCCAATATGAAATCTCCCAGCGCGCTGTCGAGCTGTCGCGGCGCAAGATCGAAATCGAGCGGGAAAAACTCAGTGCCGGGCGCTCCACCAACTTTCAGGTGTTGAGTTTCGAGACCGACCTGCGCAACGCCGAAAACGCCCAGCTCAATGCGCTGATCGCTTATTTGAACGCCCAGACCCAGCTCGACCTGACGCTGGGCATGACGCTGGAAAGTTGGGAAATCGCCCTCAATGACTACTGATAAAAAACGCCTGCTCGGCGCTGTATTGGTCGTGCTGCTGACCGGCACAGGCATTGCCGTGCTCAGCCATCGCAGTGACGCCGGGCAAATCCGGACGGCCGAGCAATGGCTGGCGGTAAAACCCGACGCACTCGTGCACCAGATCGGCCTGGTGGGCAAGATCGAACCCGAGTCCACCGTCACCCTGACGGCGCCGTTCGACGGCAACGTGCTGGACAACCTGGTCGAGCAAGGCCAGCGTGTCGATGCCGGCCAGGTGCTGTTGCGCATGGACCCGGCCACCCTCGAGGTGCAGCTGCGCGACGCATTGTCGGCCCAGCTCAAGGCCCGGCGCACCGTGCAAGAGATGCAAGACTGGGACAGCAGCCCCGCCGTCAGCCGTGCGCGCCGCAGCCTGCGCACCGCCGAAATGACCGCCGGCAACACCCAGCGCAAACTCACCGAAAGCGAAAACCTGTTCAAGCGCGGCATCATTCCGCGCAACGAACTGGACGACCTCAAACAGCAGACTCAGCAGCAGCAACTGGACCTCGCCTCCGCCCGCAGTGAACTGCAGCAGGCGCAGGACCAGGGCCAGGGCGAATACAAGCAGATCGCCGACATGGAGCTGACCAACGCCACGGTCAGGTACGACGCCCTGCACACACTGCTCGAGGGCAAGGAGGTCAAGGCGCCGTTCTCCGGCATCGTGGTGCCCGCCCCCGGCAGCACTACGTCGACGCCAGGCGGTGGCAACAGTAACGCGCCGGTGCAGGCCGGCAGCAAAGTCAGCCAGGGCCAGGTGCTGTTCGGCCTGGCGAATATCGAACGGCTGAAAATCGTGGCCAAGGTGTCGGAGCTGGACATCAACCAGCTGCACCAGGGCCAGGCGGTAGAAGTGATGGGCGATGGCTTCGACGGGGAGCGGCTGATCGGCTCGGTGAGTGTGGTCAGCGGCTTGGCGATTGCCAGTGACAGCCAGGGCAGCGCGCAATTTCCGGTGACCTTGTCGATTCCCAAACTGACGCCGCAGCAATTGCAGCGCGTGCGGCTGGGGATGAGTGCGCGATTGACCATTGTCACCTACAACAATGAGCAGGCGATTGTGGTGCCGAGCCAGGCGATCAACCGCGCCGACATGACCGTGGAGTATCGCGCGACGATGGACCAACCGGTGGAACGGGTGAAGGTCACCACCGGGCAGTCGACCGCGCAGGGGGTCGAAGTGTTTGGCCTCAAGCCTGGTTTCGTAAAGATTGGAAGTTGAAACGCCGATCAACTGTGAGAACGGGCTTGTCGGATCGCCGCACCGCTGCGATGGCATCAACGGCTGATGCCTGATGCACCGAGTTGCCTGCATCGCAGGCAAGCCCGTTCCCACAAAAAGGCAGAGCACCGCGGTGTGGTAGACGCACTCGGTTGAACTGTGGGGGAGCGGACGTGCTCGCGAAGGCGGTGGGTCAGCCCGCTCATGCGCAACTGACACACCGCCTTCGCGAGCAAGCCCGCTCCCACATTAGATATTTGTCAGCTTCAACGCCAACGCCTTGGCCTGAATCGCCACGTCGGTCACCGCCGTGCTTTCCCACCACATCCCGCGCAACGGCGGGCCCATGGCGAACAGGCGCCGGCTGACAGTGCCCTCGGCATCCACCACAGCGCCCGACACATCCGCCGCAATCCCCAACGCCAACGGCCCGGGCTGGATCAACCCACGCTTGAGCAACTGCTGGGGCAACGGCCGGGCCACGCGGCGCCAGTCGTACTCAATGCCACTGGAATTGATCAACGCCGCCCCCGACACGTGCGTCACCTCCTGCTCGCCGCGACGACGCAAGCGGACAGTCACGCCGCCGTCCGAGGCCACCACGCCTTTGAACGACGCTGCGTGAACCCGCAACCGCCCTTCGCCCTGCAACCGTGCCACCAATTGCGCGCTCAACGGCGGCGAACGGTGATGATGACTTTCCCACCACGGCCGTACATGGCGCACGAACTGGCGTTTTTCGACGTCGCTGGCCTGGCTCCACAAACGGGCAACATGCGCACGCACGGTGTCCAGCGGCGCCTGCCAATCGATGCCTTGCTGCAGCGCGCTGCGGCATTGGCGGCGCACTTCGCGCAGCAGTTGCCTGGGGCTGCGCAGGCGATGGTCCTCGGCGAGAAAATCCACCCAGCCCGGCGGCTGCCGCCGTACATGCGGCAGCAGCCCGTGGCGCGAAAAAATCTCGATCGGGCCTCGATGGCCGGCCTGCTCCAGCGACACCACGGCATCCACCATGGTCAGCCCGGAGCCGATGATCAGTACCGTCGATTGCGGGTCGATCAGGGTCATCGCCTGCACATCCCAGGGGTCCACGGCTGCCGCGTTCAAGCCGCTGGAGTCGGTCTGCGGCGTACGCGCTGCGGGAAACATGCCGGTGGCCAATACCGCAAAGGCGCCGCGCAGTTGCTGGCCGTTATCGAGTGTCAGCACTGTGGACCTTTCATCCACGTGCAGGTCGATGACCTCGCCACGCACATGCTCCACCGTCGAAGCCGACAACGCCTTGGCTTCGGCCAGCCGCTGCTGCGCGTACAGCCCGAAGATCCCGCGCGGCGGGAACAGCTCACTGATCGGCACGGCTTGCTGGTGCGCCTGCGGCCACCCACCGGCGCCGATGTAGTCGGTGAGCCATTGGGTCAGGTCGTCGGCGTTGTCCGGGTCGACGCTCATGCGCGCGGCGTTGCCGTTCAAGGTGTGGCCCAGTTCGACCGCGCTGTACGCCTCGCCACGGCCCAGCTCGGCGCGTGGTTCGATCACCAGGATGCGGCGCTGCCCGGGCAGGCGCAGCAATTGCACGGCCAACATCGTGCCGCTCAGGCCGCCGCCGATGATCAAGACATCAGCGTTGCGGATGGATTCAGTCATGCACATTCGCCCTTACTGTTTACCCAGATAAATATCATGCAAATCGCCGCGCGCCCGCAGTTCAGCGGCGCTGCCGCCCAAGACCACCCGCCCAGTATCCAGCACGTAGCCCTGGGACGCATAGGTGAGCGCGACGTTGATGTTCTGCTCGGCGATCAAAAAGCTCACCTGCTGCTCACGGTTGAGCTGGGCGATGATCGCGAAGATTTCCTGCACGATCATCGGCGCCAGGCCCATCGACGGCTCATCGAGCAGCACCAGGGTGGGCCGCGTCATCAACGCGCGGCCGATGGCGACCATCTGCTGCTCGCCGCCGGAGGTCAGCCCGGCACGGGTGTGACGCTTGGTCTTGAGGCGTGGAAACCAGGCGTAGATGCGCTCCAGGTCATGCTCCATGGCCTTGCGGCTCAAGCGCCGCACAAAGCCGCCGCTGCGCAGATTGTCTTCGACCGTCAGTTGGCCGAACACGTGCCGGCCCTCCAACACATGGACCATGCCTTCACGCACGCGCTGGCTGGGGTCGATGCCGGCAAGGTCGCGGCCGGCGTATTCGATCACGCCCCGGCTGACCTCGGCCCGTTCGGCACGCACCAGCCCCGAGATCGCCTTGAGCGTGGTGCTTTTGCCCGCGCCATTGGCGCCGAGCAAGGCAACGATGGCGCCCCTGGGCACGCTCAAGGACACCCCGGCCACCGCCAGGATTGCGCCGTCATAGATCACTTCGATGTCATCGACCGTCAACAGCGCTTGGCTGGCGGACTCGGCCGCGGGTTGGCTCATGAGTTATTCATCCCCGGTGCAGGTGCGCGGCGTCAGGCCTTTTTCCTTGGCGAAGGCGGCGGATTTTTCGTCGATCAACGGGCGCAGCAACGCGCGGTCGGCGGCAATCCAGTCGCTGATCAGCGTCCAGCTGGCGCCGTCCCATTGCTGCACACGCGCCGAGCCACCGCCTTCATGGTCGCGGCACGACAGCTTGAGGTTTTGCATCAGGCCCAGGTAGCCCATGTCCTTCAAGCGCGCGTCGTCGATGTTCAAGTGTTCCAGGCCCCAACGGCCTTCTTCACCGTTGAGAGGGCGCTTGCCGAATTTGGCCTGGCCGGTACGGATCGCTTCCACGGCCACGGCGGCGTTCACCAGGCCGGAGTTGTAGTAGACGCTGCCGAAGTTTTTCAAGTCCTTGAGGTCACTGTGGCCCTTGTCGAGGATGTATTTCTGGAGGCGTTTGTGGATCTCGAAATCGGCACCGGCCGGGTATGGCGTCAGCGCCAGATAGCCTTTGGCGGACGCGCCGGCAGGCAGCACGTCTTCGCTGGAGCTGGCCCAGATATCGCCGATGATATGGTCGACCGGGAAGCCAAAACGCGCGGCGGTTTTCACCGCTACGGGCGTCGAGACGCCCCAGGTGCGCAGGAACACCCAGTCCGGATTCGCCTGACGTACCTGGCGCCACTGCGCCGACTGTTCATTGCCCGGGTCGGCCACCGGAATCTGGATATTTTCAAAGCCGTATTTCTCTGCCAGCAACTTTAGCGGGCCAAGGGTTTCGCGCCCATAGGCCGAGTCGTGATAGACCGTGGCGATTTTCTTGCCCTTGAGTTTGTCGAAACCGCCTTCGCGCTGGGCGATGTAGTTCACCAGGGTGGAGGCCTCGCTGTAGAAGGTCAGCATCACCGGGAAGTTGTACGGGAACACCGTGCCGTCGGTGGCTTCGGTGCGGCCGTAACCGAGGGTGATCAGCGGGATCTTGTCCACCTCGGCACGCTCACTCAGCGCGTACGCGGCCGGGGCGCCATTGGGTTGATAGACCGCGACCGGCGCGCCATCCAGACCATTCTTGAAGCGCTCGTAGCACTCGATGCCCTTCTCCGCCGTCCACTCGGTTTCGCATTCCTGCCACACCAGTTTCACGCCGTTGATACCGCCTTCGACCTCGTTGATATAACGCAGGTAGTCGATCATCCCGGCCCACACCTGCACGCCGCTGGAGGCGTACGCGCCCACACGGTAGGTGGCCAGGGGAATGAATTGCTGGTCGGGCGAGGCCGTCGCCTGGGGCACGGCGCCCGCCAACGCGGCCAGCGCCAGGGCGGCGCCGACCAGGGAACGTTTCAAGGTTGCACGCATGTTGGATTCTCTTGAAGGAATGTTAGAAGCGCAGCGGCCACTGCCGCAGACGGTCACGCAGGTTGTGCAACAGACGAATCAACCCCTCGGGTTCCTTGATCAGGAACACGATGATCAACACGCCAAAGATGATTTTCTGCAGGTTCTGCAATTGCCCCGCATCCACCGAGCCGCCGAACAAGGCCTGCCCGGCATGGCTGAGGAAAATCGGCAGCAGGCTGATAAACGCCGCGCCGACGAAGTTGCCGGCAATGCTGCCCATGCCGCCGATAATGATGATGAACAGGATCTGGAACGAGCGGTTGATATCAAAGCTGCTGGCGCTGGCCGTGCCCAGGTAAGCGAACGCCCACAGCGCACCGGCAATGCCCAGGTAGAACGAACTGACGGCGAACGCCAGGCGCTTGTAGCGCACCACCGGGATACCGACCACGGCGGCGGCGGTGTCCATGTCGCGGATCGCCATCCAGTTGCGGCCGACCTGGCTGCGCACCAGGTTGACGGCGGTCCAGGTCAGCAGCAACACCGTGACCAGCGTCAGCAGGTAGCGACCCAGCGGCGTGTTCAGGTCATGGCCGAACAGCGCCAGTTTCGGCGCAGAAATGGTGCCGGAGGAGCCGTAGTTGTAGAACCAGGGGAATTTGACGAACAGCCACTCCAGGAAAAACTGCGCGGCCAAGGTGGTGACCATCAGGTAAAAACCCTTGATCCGCGAACTCGGCAGGCCGAACAACAGCCCCACCAACGCGCTGATCACCCCACCGCCGAGCAGCGCCACCGGCAACCCCAGCGCCGGCAGACGCAGCAAAAACCCGTAGGTGGCGAACGCGCCGACAGCCATGAAACCGGCCGCGCCCACCGAGGTTTGCCCGGTGTAGCCGGTCAGCAGGTTCAAGCCCAGCCCGGCCAGCGACAGCACTAGAAACGGGACGAGGATCGCATTGAGCCAATAGTCATTGCCCCACAGCGGCACGACAACAAAGGCCAACGCCAACAGGCCGATCAGGCCCCTGGGCACGCGTCGCTGGATCAACACCAGCGGCGCGGTTTGTTGAACGACAGGAATCGACATGGGTTCAGACTCGCTCGATGGCGCGCTCGCCGAACAGGCCGGCGGGGCGGATATACAGGAAGGCCAGGGCCAGTACGTAGGCGAACCACGGCGTGATACCGCCGCCGATCAGTGGGCCGATGTACACCTCGGCCAGGTTTTCCGCCGCGCCGACAATCAGCCCGCCGACAATCGCCCCGCCAATCGAGGTGAAGCCGCCGATGATCAATACCGGCAAGGCCTTGAGCACCACCAGCGACAACGAAAACTGCACACCCTGGCGCGCGCCCCACAACAGCCCCGCCACCAGCCCGACCACGCCGGCCACGGCCCAGACGATCTGCCAGATACGGTTGAGGTTGATGCCGATGGACAGCGCCGCCGTGGTGTCATCCGCCACCGCGCGCAACGACACGCCGATGCGGGTCGTGTTGAACAGCAGCGCCAGTACCGTCACCAGCACCACGGCGGCCGCGGCGGCGATAAGGTCGAACTGACTGAGCATCAGCGGCCCGACAAACAGCGGCACGTCGTCGATGCCCAAATCCAGCGCGCGCACCTGCGAGCCCATCAAGCCCTGGGCCAGGCCTTCGATAATGAACGACAGGCCCAACGTGGCCATGAACAGGGTGATCTGCGAACGGTTAACTAACGGGCGCAATACCAGCCGCTCGATCAGCAAGGCGCCGACGATCATCACGATCACCGTCAGCAACACGGCCAGGGCAAACGGCACGCCCTGGTCATGCAGGCTGACAAAGGTCAGCGCGGCAAACAGCAGCATCGAGCCTTGGGCGAAGTTGAATACGCCGCTGGCCTTGTAGATCAGCACGAAGCCGATGGCGACCAGCGAGTACAGGGTGCCGGCGAGCAAGCCGCCGAGCAGGGTTTCGAAAAAGAATGTCATCAGTGTGCGACTCCCAGGTAGGCGCTGATCACCTCGGGGTTGGCCTGTACCTCGGCGGGCGTGCCGTCGCCGACCTTGCGCCCGTAGTCGAGCACCACCACATGGTCGGACAGGCCCATGACCACGCCCATGTCGTGCTCGATCAACACCACGGTGGTGCCCAGGTCGCGGTTCACGTCGGCGACGAAGCGCGCCATTTCCTGTTTTTCTTCGGCGTTCATCCCGGCCATGGGTTCGTCGAGCAGCAACAGGCTCGGGCCTGCGATTAACGCGCGGCCCAACTCCACGCGCTTTTGCAGGCCGTAGGACAGGTTGCCCACCAGCACGTCGCGGTGGGCTTGCAACTCAAGGAATTCAAGGATGCCCTGGGCACGCAGGCGAAAGGCCTCGGCCTCACGACGGGCGCGCGGCAAGCCCAAGGCCTGTTCGATAAAGGTGCTGCGCATATGCCGCGACAGGCCGGTGAGGATGTTGTCGAGCACGCTCATCTTTTTGAACAGCGCGTTGTTCTGGAAGGTACGGCCAATGCCTCGACGCGCCGCGCCCAATGGATCGATGCGGTGGAAGTGTTGTTGCTCGAAGACGATCTCGCCGGCGTCAAAGCGGTACACACCGTTAAGCACATTGAGCAACGAACTCTTGCCGGCGCCATTTGGCCCGATCAGCGCGCAAATCTCGCCGCGCTGGACGTCAAACGACAAGGCATTGATCGCCTTGACGCCCTTGAACGACAACGAAATGTCGCGCACCTGGAGAATGGCCTGGCTCATGCGATGTCCCGTTTGAATTCGGCCAGCCATGTCGGCTCGGCCTTGGATTTGAGCGGTTGCCAGATGTAGGACAGACGCTGAAAGCCCAGCAGCCTGCGCACACGATTTTTCAGCAACCGGCGCAGGCCACTTTGCGGGTGGGCGATGGCCCAGTCGCACAGGCGTCGGCGCCAGGTACCGTGGGGCGCCAGGCGGCTTTCGATGTCGTCGGCCAGGTGGTGCAAACGCTCAGGTGATAACAGCAGGCCGGTCGGCGCGACTTCACTGCGATCGCGGCGGGCCGAGGCGAGGTTTTCCGGAAAGGCGAGGCCATGGCCGCTGTTGAGCCACTGCTCCAGCACCACGGCCAACCCGCCCTGCCAGTGAGTGCCCTCCTCGCTCCACAACGCGCTTTCGCCGGTGGGTTGCCACCAGCGCTGCAAGTGCTGCGCCGGGTCCAGCGGGCCGAGCAACTGGGCAAAATCCAGTCGGTTGGCAGACGCCCAGTGCCGCACTTGCCGGCGGTCCTGCACATACGAATGGGTCGGGCGAATACGCCACAGCTGTTGGTACAGGACTTCGGGCTCGAGGTCATCGGCCAGGGTCACCACCTGCCCGCCGACCGATTGCGCAGCCAACGCCAACAACAGCAGGTTCGGCTCGAACGCGCCGCTGAGGGCCAGCCGCGACTGCTCGCCAAAGCCTTGCTGGCGCAACCCATCGGCCAGGCGCTCGACGTCGCGCAAGGCGTCAATCCACCGCCAGGCATACCACTGGCCCTGGCGCTTGTGGCGCAGGGCCGTCTGCAACGGCGTGATTTGCGCCCAGTGGTGCAGGTGTTCCAAAGGCTCGCACAGGTTGCCGAGCAGTTCGGCGGGCCATTCCAGGGCCAGCGGACGTTTGAGTTCGTGCACGCTCATAGGGGTGATGCTCCTATTAAAGGGGTGTGCGTGCGGTGGTCCGCTGGCTGGGATTGATCAAACAATCGAGGTCACATGTGGGAGCAGCCTTGCTCGCGAAAGCGCTGGTTCAGTCAACATGTATGTTGAATGTCAGTCCGCATTCGCGAGCAAGCCCGCTCCCACCTTGGTTTTGTATGAACCCGATAAGTCGCGGTAACCGGCGCCCGGATGATTCGCCCCCAGCCGCGCGCCGTCGCCGAACAGCTTCTCGCGCAAGGTGCCCTGGGCGTATTCGGTCTTGTACACGCCGCGCTTTTGCAGCTCCGGCACCAACAGGTCCACAGCGTCGATAAAGGTTTCGTGGGTCAGCGCATAGGCCAGATTGAAACCGTCCACGTCAGTCTCCTCGACCCATTCCTGCAGCAGGTCGGCCACGGTTTCAGGGCCACCGACAAACAACGGGCCAAAGCCGCCGATGCCAACCCAGTCGGCCAGTTCGTTGGGCGTCCAGACTTTGTTCGGGTCTGCGGTGGAGAAGGCCTCCACCGCCGACTGGATAGCGTTGGTGTGCACGTGCTTGAGCGGTTCATCGGGTTTGAACTGGCTGAAGTCGATACCGGTCCAGCCAGAAATCAATGCCATTGCGCCTTCGTAGCTGACGTAGGATTTGTACTCGTCAAACTTGGCCTTGGCCTTGGCGTCGGTCTCGCCGACGATCACCGTCTGCAAGTTGAAAATCAGGATTTTCTTCGGGTCGCGCCCGGCTTCTGCGGCACGGCGGCGGATATCGGCCACGGTCTTTTTCAGCAATACCTTGGACGGCGCCGCGACAAACACACACTCGGCCTGCTCGGCGGCGAACTGCTTGCCACGGCTGGACGCACCGGCCTGGTACAGCACCGGCGTGCGCTGCGGCGACGGCTCACACAGATGAATACCGGGCACCTGGAAGTGTTTGCCGACGTGGCGGATTTCGTGGATTTTGCTCGGGTCGCTGAAAATCCGGCGCTCGCGATCACGCAGGACCGCGCCCTCTTCCCAGCTGCCTTCCCAGAGCTTGTAGCAAACCTCCAGGTATTCCTCGGCGTAGTCATAGCGCGCGTCGTGTTCGGTCTGGGCTTTCTGGCCGAGGTTCTTGGCGCCGCTTTCCAGGTACGAGGTGACGATGTTCCAGCCCACGCGGCCCTTGGTCAGGTGATCGAGGGTGGATAGCCTTCGGGCAAACGGGTACGGGTGCTCGAACGACAACGAGGCGGTCAGGCCGAAACCCAGATGCTCGGTGACCAGTGCCATCGGCGTGATCAACGACAGCGGGTCATTGACGGGCACCTGCGCCGCCTGGCGAATCGCCGCATCACCGTTGCCGTTGTACACGTCGTAAATACCCAGCACGTCGGCGATAAACAGCCCGTCGAATTTGCCGCGCTCAAGGATTTTGGCCAGGTCGGTCCAGTATTCCAGGTCTTTGTACTGCCACGAACGGTCACGCGGGTGCGCCCACAGGCCGGGCGACTGGTGGCCGACGCAGTTCATGTCGAAGGCATTCAAGCGGATTTCACGGGACATCAAAGCGCTCCGTTGAGGTGGTAGTTGCCGACAATCTGGTATTTCGTGCGCAACGGATCATCAAGGCTGGGCGGCAGCGCGGTGCGCTGGCCGGTGAGTTCGAACTCGGCATTGCTGGCGAAAATCAGCGCTTCGGCGGCGGCGATCTGCGCTTCGGTGAGGGCCACCGGGCTTGGGTCGGTGGCGGCGCGCTCAAGCAAGGCGGCGGCCACATCGACGCGGATCTGCCAATCGCCGAAGCGGCTGATCACGTAGGGGTCATCGCTTCGCTCAACCGTACGGCGGGTACTTTCCAGCAATTGGCGCGCGTAATTCAGTGCGGTCATGGGTCAGGTTCCTCAGTTCCAGGCGTGGCGGGCGGGCTTCACGCCGTTGAGCACGAAGTTGCCGATCAGGTGATATTTCCAGCGGGCCGGGTCGTGCAGGGTGTGGGTGCGCGCATTGCGCCAGAAGCGGTCGAGGTTGTGCTTGGCGGTCACCGAACGAGTGCCGGCGAGTTCGAAGAGTTTGCTGCTGGCGAGCAAGGCTGTTTCGGCCGACAGCACTTTGGCCTGGGCGACGACCAGCGAGGCGTGGGCCACGGTGTCTTCGTTCGGCTCGGCCAGGGCCAGGTCGACCGCTTTGCCGGCTTTAGCGAGGATGGCTTCGGTGCCGTGCACGCGCCATTGCAGGTCACCGATGGCGGCGATGGTGAAGGGGTCTTGCCAACCATGCTCTTGTTGGCTGTCAATCCAGGGGCGTGCCTGGCGGGCGTGGATTTTGGCGTGCTCAAGCGCGCCAAGCGCGATGCCGGTGTCGACGGCGGCCTGGATGATCTGCGAGATCGGGCCATTGGCGGTGGGTTGGTCAAAGGCCAGGTGAGCCGGGATCACTGCGGTGCGCGGCACGGTCACACCGTCGAGTGTCACCGCGCCGCTGGCGGTGGTGCGCTGGCCAAAGCCGTCCCAGCTGTCAATGACCGTGAGGCCCGGCGCATCGCGCTCAACGAAGGCGATATAGGCCTGGCCGTTTTCATTGTTGCCGACGGTGGGCACGATATGCGCGAACAGCGCGCCGGTGCAGTAGAACTTCTCGCCGTTGATGTGTGCGGTGTCGTGCTCAAAACGAATCTGGGTATCAAACGTGCCGGCGTTTTTGCTTTTGGCTTCGGAGAAGGCATTGCCGAACCGATAGCCCGCCAGGACCTTGCCGAAGTAGTGGCGCTTTTGTTCCTCTGTGGCGGTTTGCAGCAGAATGTCCACCACGCCCAAATGGTTCTGCGGGATTTGCCCCAGCGATGGGTCGGCGGCGGAGATCAACTTGATCACCTCGGCCACCGTCACATAAGACACCTCGGCGCCGCCATAGGCTTTAGGAATGGTGATGCCCCACAAACCGCTGGCAGAAAACTCGTCAAGTTCGGCCACAGGCAAGCGCCGCTCGCGGTCGCGTGCGCTGGCGTCGACGGCAAAGCGTGCGGCCAGGCGCGTGGCGACCTCGATGGCTTCGGCGTCCGAGCGGATGATATGGGCAGGTTGTTGAGGGTGGGCTGACATGGCCGACTCCAGGCTCCGGTGAGATGACCTGGGTGATTGCAGGAGTCGTGCCTGAATGTAATCGCCAATAAAATCAGGGTGTTGCGGCTAAAATCTTTAAAGACCTGCGTGTGCAGGCGAGCAAAGTGTCCATCCACTGTTGCCTGGCAGACAGTTAGATCACCACGTTGCGCACAAAGCGCACCGCCACCTCACCATCATTGCGATAGCCGTGGGCCTGGCGGCTGGCGAACATGAAGAACTCACCGGTGGCCACGTGTTTTTCTTCGTCATCGAGGATCAGGGTCAGACGGCCTTCGAACACAAACAGCTGCACGCTCCAGCCTTCCGGGTCGGGTTCCGGGCTGTAACGGTCGCCCGGTTCCAGGCGCATCTCCCACAACTCCACTTCGCGCCGGGCAGTGGCCTTGGCCAGCAATACGGCTTTACTGCCGGGAATGTCGCCGGCCCACGCCAGCTCGTTGATGCGGCTGTGATCGCCGGCATCCGGCGCCTGGATCAAGTCGCTGAAGGCTACATCCAGGGCCTCGGCGACGCGATCCAGGGTGGACAGGCTGACATTCTTCTCGCCCGCCTCGATGGCCACCAGCATGCGCCGGCTGACGCCGGACTTTTCCGATAGCGCGGTCTGGCTCATGTCGGCAGCATGCCGCAGACGACGCACGTTCTGGCTGACGTGTTGCAGGACCGACGCCCGATGTGGATTTTCTTTGTGCACTATATTGCTCAATAGGTAGGTGTGCGCAGTATACTGCCCAGCGTGCGGCGCATTGTGCGGTCCGTGCCTTTCCCTTGCAAGACCGAGCCGCCATGACCGCCCCGACCCCCTCCTCACGCTTCAACCGTTTCAGCAAAGCCGAATGCATTCTCGTGGTGATCACCATGATCTGGGGCGGCACCTTTTTGCTCGTGCAACATGCGATGACGGTCAGCGGGCCGATGTTTTTCGTGGGTCTGCGGTTTGCCGCAGCAGCCATCGTGGTGGGGTTCTTTTCGTTGCGCACCCTGCGCGGCCTGACCTTGTTCGAATTGAAAGCCGGCGCCTTCATCGGCACTTCGATCATGTTCGGCTACGGCATGCAGACCATCGGGCTGCAGACTATTCCGAGCAGTCAGTCGGCGTTCATCACGGCGCTGTATGTGCCGTTCGTGCCGCTGCTGCAGTGGTTGGTGCTGGGTCGCCGCCCAGGGCTGATGCCGGCCATCGGCATCATGCTGGCGTTTACCGGCTTGATGTTGCTCACCGGCCCGGCAGGCGCGTCGCTGAACTTCAGCCCCGGCGAAATCGCCACGCTGATCTGTGCAGTGGCGGTGGCCGCCGAAATTATTCTGATCAGCGCGTTTGCCGGGCAGGTGGATGTACGCCGGGTGACCGTGGTGCAACTGGCCACGGCGTCGTTATTGTCGTTTCTGATGGTGGTACCGATGGGGGAACGCTTGCCAGGGTTTTCCTGGTTGCTGGTATTCAGCGCGGTGGGCCTCGGCTTGACCAGCGCGGTGATCCAGGTCGCGATGAACTGGGCGCAGCAGAGTGTCTCGCCGACACGCGCCACCTTGATCTACGCCGGTGAACCGGTGTGGGCCGGCGTGATCGGGCGAATGGCCGGTGAGCGCTTCCCGCCGATCGCGATGGTGGGGGCGGCGTTGATTGTGGCGGCAGTGATTGTGAGTGAGCTGAGGACTAAAGGGCAGAAGGCCATCGACCTGCAGGATGAAAGGGAACAGGAACAGCAGGGCTAGGGTCTGACCGCTTGCACTGGCTGTCAGATCGCCATCGCGGGCAAGCCCGGCGCCCACAGGGGGCCGTGGTGAGGGCTGCAACGGAGCCAGCCGAAACAATGCTAAACGGGGGTTTTCAGCCTACCTTGTAGGATCCTGCCACATCTTGGCGTTTGGTGATCGAGAAAGCGGCACGTATGATGCATCCCAAACTCCCGCAGATTAGAAGCCTATGTCCCTGATAGTTCTACTGCTTCTGCCGTTTATTGGCAGCTGTCTGGCGGCCTTGCTGCCGCACAATGCACGTAACACCGAATCCCTGTTGGCTGGCCTCGTGGCCCTGGTCGGCACCATTCAAGTCGCCCTGCTCTACCCTCAGATCGCCCACGGTGGCGTGATCCGCGAAGAATTCATGTGGTTGCCCAGCCTTGGGTTGAACTTCGTGCTGCGCATGGATGGGTTCGCCTGGCTGTTCTCGATGCTGGTGCTGGGCATCGGCTCGCTGGTGTCGCTGTATGCGCGCTACTACATGTCGCCGGACGACCCGGTGCCGCGCTTCTTCGCGTTTTTCCTGGCCTTCATGGGCGCCATGCTCGGGCTGGTGATTTCCGGCAACCTGATCCAGATCGTGTTCTTCTGGGAACTGACCAGCCTGTTCTCGTTCCTGTTGATCGGCTATTGGCACCACCGCGCCGATGCCAGGCGCGGTGCCTATATGGCGCTGATGGTCACCGGCGCGGGCGGCCTGTGCCTGTTGGCCGGCGTGATGCTGCTGGGGCATATCGTCGGCAGCTATGACCTGGACCAGGTGCTGGCGGCGGGCGATCAGATTCGCGCGCACTCGCTGTACCCGGTCATGCTCGCCTTGGTGCTGATCGGCGCCCTGAGCAAAAGCGCACAGTTCCCCTTCCACTTCTGGCTGCCCCACGCGATGGCGGCACCGACGCCGGTTTCGGCCTACCTGCATTCGGCGACGATGGTGAAGGCCGGCGTGTTCCTGCTGGCCCGCCTGTGGCCGTCGCTGTCCGGCAGCGAAGAATGGTTCTGGATCGTCGGCGGTGCCGGCGCCATCACCCTCCTCCTCGGCGCTTACTGCGCCATGTTTCAAAACGATCTCAAGGGCCTGCTGGCCTACTCCACCATCAGCCACCTCGGGCTGATCACCCTGCTGCTGGGCCTCAACAGCCCGTTGGCCGCCGTCGCTGCGGTGTTCCATATCCTCAACCACGCCACCTTCAAGGCCTCGCTGTTCATGGCCGCGGGCATCATTGACCACGAAAGCGGCACCCGCGATATTCGCAAGCTCAGCGGTCTGGTGCGCCTGATCCCGTTTACCGCGACCCTGGCGATGGTAGCCAGCGCGTCGATGGCCGGGGTGCCGTTGCTCAATGGCTTCCTGTCCAAAGAGATGTTCTTCGCTGAAACGGTATTTATCTCGGCGACCGCCTGGGTGGAAATCGCCCTGCCGATGATTGCAACCATCGCCGGCACCTTCAGCGTCGCCTATGCGCTGCGCTTTACCGTCGATGTGTTCTTCGGCCCGCCCGCAACCGACCTGCCGCACACGCCCCACGAACCGCCGCGCTGGATGCGCGCGCCGGTAGAACTGCTGGTGTTCACCTGTCTGCTGGTGGGCATCTTCCCGGCCCAGGTGGTCGGCTCGATCCTCGCCGCTGCCGCACTGCCGGTGGTCGGTGGAGTACTGCCCGAGTACAGCCTGGCGATCTGGCACGGCTGGAACGCGCCGATGATCATGAGCCTGGTGGCGATGTCCGGCGGCGTGGTGCTCTACCTGCTGCTGCGCAAACAGCTCAAGCGGGGCCGCTTCAAGTACCCGCCGGTCATCAGCTACTTCAACGGCAAGCGCATGTTCGAACGCAGCCTGGTGGTGATGATGCGCGGTGTGCGCCGGATCGAAAAACGCATCAGCACCAAACGCCTGCAGACCCAGCTGTTCCTGCTGGTGATGGCAGCGGTGATTGCAGGTTTGATCCCGATGCTCAACAGCGGCCTCAGTTGGGGCGACCGGCCGAAAATCCCGGGATCCATTGTGTTTGTGACCCTGTGGCTACTGGCGATTGCCTGCGCCCTCGGCGCCGCCTGGCAAGCCAAATATCACCGGCTGGCGGCCCTGACCATGGTCAGCGTGTGCGGCTTGATGACCTGCATCACCTTCGTGTGGTTCTCGGCGCCGGACCTGGCGTTGACGCAATTGGTCGTCGAAGTGGTAACCACCGTGCTTATCCTGCTGGGCCTGCGCTGGCTGCCACGGCGGATCGAAGAAGTGTCGCCACTGCCCAGCTCGCTGCGCAAGGCGCGCATTCGCCGCCTGCGTGACTTCCTGCTGTCCACCGTGGTGGGCGGCGGCATGGCGCTGCTGTCTTATGCGATGCTGACCCGCCAGACCCCTAACGACATCTCCTCGTTCTACCTCAGCCGCGCCCTGCCCGAAGGCGGCGGCAGCAACGTCGTGAACGTGATGCTGGTCGACTTCCGTGGCTTCGACACCCTCGGCGAAATTACCGTGCTCGGCGCCGTGGCGCTGACGGTATATGCCCTGCTGCGGCGCTTCCGCCCGTCCAAAGAAAGCATGCAACTGCCCGCGCAACAGCGCCAGTTGGCGCCGGACGTGGCCACCGACCTGGTCAACCCGCGCCAGGCCAGTGACACCGCGCTGGGCTTCATGATGGTGCCTGCGGTGCTGGTGCGCCTGCTGCTGCCGATTGCGCTGGTGGTGTCGTTCTACCTGTTCATGCGCGGTCATAACCAGCCGGGCGGCGGCTTTGTCGCAGGCCTGGTGATGTCGGTAGCGTTCATCCTGCAATACATGGTTGCCGGTACGCAGTGGGTTGAGGCGCAGATGAGCCTGCGGCCAATGCGCTGGATGGGTTTTGGCCTGCTTTCGGCCACCCTGACCGGGCTCGGCGCACTGTTTGCCGGTTACCCGTTCCTCACCACCCATACCTGGCATTTCAGCGTGCCCGTGCTCGGCGATATCCATATCGCCAGCGCGCTGTTCTTCGACGTCGGCGTGTACGCCATGGTCGTCGGTTCCACGCTGCTGATGCTCACCGCCCTCGGCCACCAGTCCGTGCGGGCCCACAAACCGAGCAACCAGGCGAAAAAAGTGGTTGCCGCAACGCAAGGAGCCGCCTGATGGAAGAAGTCATCGCAATTGCCATTGGGGTCCTGGCGGCCTCCGGCGTCTGGCTGATCCTGCGGCCACGGACGTTCCAGGTGGTGATGGGCCTGTGCCTGCTGTCGTACGGGGTCAACCTGTTCATTTTCAGCATGGGCAGCCTGTTTATCGGCAAGGAGCCGATCATCAAGGACGGCGTGCCGCAAGACTTGCTCCACTACACCGATCCCCTGCCCCAGGCGCTGGTACTGACGGCCATCGTGATCAGCTTCGCCATGACCGCGCTGTTCCTGGTGGTGCTGTTGGCCTCTCGCGGGCTGACCGGCACTGACCATGTAGACGGTCGGGAGCCCAAGGAATGACGTGGATCAATCAACTGATCGTCGCGCCGATCCTGCTGCCGTTGCTGACCGCCGCGCTGATGCTGATGCTCGGCGAAAAACGCCGCCCGCTGAAGGCAAAAATCAACCTGTTCTCCAGCGTCGTCGGCCTGGGCATCGCCGTCCTGCTGCTGTACTGGACACAACAAGGCGGCCCCGGCTCGATCGGCGTGTACCTGCCGGGCAACTGGCAGGTACCGTTCGGCATCGTGCTGGTGGTGGACCAACTGTCGGCGATGATGCTGGTGCTCACCGGGATTATCGGCGTGAGCGCGCTGCTGTTCGCCATGGCCCGTTGGGACCGCGCCGGCACCAGCTTCCACGCGCTGTTCCAGATCCAGATGATGGGCCTGTACGGCGCCTTCCTGACAGCGGACCTGTTCAACCTGTTCGTGTTCTTCGAAGTGCTGCTGGCGGCGTCCTACGGTTTGATGCTGCACGGCTCGGGCCGTGCGCGAGTGTCGTCGGGGCTGCATTACATCGCGATCAACCTGCTGGCCTCGTCGCTGTTCCTGATTGGCGCGGCGATGATCTATGGCGTCACCGGCACGCTGAACTTTGCTGACCTGGCGCTGAAAATCCCCTTGGTGCCAGAGGCCGATCGCGGCCTGTTGCATGCCGGTGCGGCGATTCTGGCAACAGCATTCCTGGCCAAAGCCGGCATGTGGCCGCTGAACTTCTGGCTGGCGCCCGCCTATTCCTCGGCCAGCGCGCCGGTGGCCGCGATGTTTGCGATCATGACCAAGGTGGGCGTGTACACCGTGCTGCGCCTGTGGACGTTGCTGTTTTCGGGGCAAGCCGGTGCTTCGGCACTGTTCGGCGGCGACTGGCTGGTGTACGGCGGCATGGCAACGATCATTTGCGCCGCATTGGCGATGGTAGCGGCGCAGCGGCTGGAACGCATGGCCAGCTTGAGCATTCTGGTGTCGGCCGGGATTCTGCTGTCGGCCGTGGGCTTTGCCCAGCCAAGCCTGACGGCCGGGGCCCTGTTCTATCTGGTCAGCTCGACGCTGGCGTTGAGCGCGCTGTTCCTGCTGGCCGAACTGATCGAGCGTTCGCGCTCGGCCAATGACCTGCCGCTGGATGAGGAAATCGACGCGCTGCCCAAGGCCATGGAATCGTTGCATCCACGGCCCGGCGTGAACCTCGACGATGAACAGAAAGCCGTGGTCGGCCAGGTGATTCCATGGACCATGGCCTTCCTCGGCTTGAGCTTTGTCGCCTGCGCATTGCTGATTATCGGCATGCCACCGCTGTCTGGCTTCATCGGCAAGCTCAGCCTGTTGAGCGCGCTGGTTAACCCGCTGGGGCTGGGAAATGCCGTGGATGAACCCATACGCCCCGCCGCCTGGGGCTTGGTGACCTTGCTGATCCTGTCGGGCCTGGCGTCGCTGATCGCCTTCGCCCGTCTGGGCATCCAGCGCTTCTGGACGCCGGAAGAACGCCCCTCGCCGCTGCTGCGCCGCTACGAGTGCCTGCCGATCTTTTTCCTGCTCGGCCTGAGCATTCTCCTGACTTTCAAAGCCGAGCCGTTGATGCGCTACACCCAGGCCACTGCCGAAAGCCTGAACAACCCGGAACACTACGTGATGGCCGTCTTGGCGACGCGCCCGGTGCCAAGCCCTGAAGCCAAGACCGCCGCCCTGGAGGTGCAGCCATGAGCCGTCTGTTCCCTGCCCCCTGGTTATCGCTGGCGTTGTGGCTGTTATGGCTGGTGCTGAACCTGTCCGTCAGCCCCGGCAACCTGCTGCTCGGCGCGTTGCTGGGCTTTCTTGCCCCGCTGCTGATGGCGCCGCTGCGCCCGTTGCCGATCCGCATCCGCCGCCCTGGGGTGATCCTGCGCCTGTTCCTGGTGGTGGGCCGCGACGTGATCATCTCTAATCTGCAAGTGGCCTGGGGTGTGCTGATCTGCGGCTCGCGTGCGCCGCGGTCGCGCTTTATCAAAATCCCGCTGGACCTGCGCGACGCCAACGGCCTGGCCGTGCTGTCGATGATCACCAGCGTCACACCCGGCACGGTCTGGTCGGAACTGGCGCTGGACCGCAGCATTCTGCTGTTGCACGTGTTCGACCTTGAGGATGAAGCGCCCTTTATCGAGCACTTCAAAACCACCTACGAGCGGCCCCTGATGGAGATCTTCGAATGAGCGCCCTGCTCTCCAACGCGATCCTGATCAGCCTGTTCCTGTTCTCGCTGGCCATGGTGCTGACACTGGCGCGCCTGTTCAAAGGCCCGTCGGCACAGGACCGGGTTCTGGCACTGGACTATCTGTACATCCTGGCGATGCTGATGATGCTGGTGCTCGGCATCCGTTACGCCAGTGACACCTACTTTGAAGCGGCGCTGCTGATTGCGCTGTTTGGCTTTGTCGGGTCGTTTGCCCTGGCGAAATTCCTGCTGCGTGGCGAGGTGATTGAATGATGCCGTTATGGGTTGAAGCCTGCGTGGCGGTATTGCTGGTGCTGAGCAGCGTATTCGCACTGATCGGCGCGATCGGTCTGCTGCGCATGAAGGACTTTTTCCAGCGCATGCACCCGCCGGCGCTGGCCTCTACGTTGGGTGCGTGGTGTGTGGCGTTGGCGTCGATCATCTACTTTTCGGTGCTCAAGTCCGCGCCGGTGCTGCACGGCTGGTTGATTCCGATTCTGCTGTCGATCACGGTGCCGGTGACCACGCTGCTGCTGGCTCGCACTGCACTGTTCCG
Source organism: Pseudomonas sp. R9.37 (assembly GCF_963878885.1). Taxonomy (NCBI): domain Bacteria; kingdom Pseudomonadati; phylum Pseudomonadota; class Gammaproteobacteria; order Pseudomonadales; family Pseudomonadaceae; genus Pseudomonas; species Pseudomonas sp. R9.37. Next base: position 59,277 of record NZ_CAWNZA010000049.1, read on the forward strand.
CAAGCGCATGGCCGGGGACGATGTGCCCGCCGAGGTCAGCAGCCGCCGCTGATTTCTCAGGCGGACACAGTAAAACATGTGGGAGCGGGCTTGCCCGCTCCCACATTGATTTTGCGCTAGGCGAAGGATCGGATTCTGGCCGCCAGCTCTGCCAACTCAGCATCATCCGCCCGCACATGATCGTGGGACGAGATATAGCCCTCATACGCCTCGAAGAACTTATCCACCTTCGAGCTCAACGGCTTAAAGGTACTGTCCGAGCCCGTCCCATGCATGGGAAACAACTTCGCATGCAAATGATCCACCCCATACCCTTCCAGCATCATCCCCGTTCGGGCCACATCGGGAAACGCACGGTCGATCTGAAGCGCGGTTTTCTTGGCTGCAACGGCAAGCCCGGCCAACACCTCATCCGACTGCGCAAACGCATAGCTGCCGTAGTGCTGCTTGGGGATTACCACGCTGAAACCCGGCGTGTTAGGGAAGATCGACAGGAACGCCATGTGGTGTTCGTCTTCCCACAGAAGGTGGGCCGGGGACGTTTTGCGGACAATGCTGCAGAAAATACACTCCATTTAAATCACCGCCAGTTTCATCATGGGTTTGGTCGTGGCGAACATCTAAAGCCATGATTGGGCGAGCGTCAAAACAAAAGACAATTTTCCGAAAGCTCTTACGAAATTGAGATCAGAAACGCCACGGTGATGGGCCGCCCTGATCGATGAGCTGATCATCACCCGTATCCCGGTGCTTTTGGGACAAGGGATTCCCTTGTTCAGCCAGATTGGTAGTGAGCGTGATCTGCGCCATGTCGGCACGTATGCGTCGCAGAATGGGTTTGGCAAGGTGCTCTGGGACGGTAAAGGGGCCAATCACAGCCCCAATCACACGTCAAACCAAGGTCACCGCGTTGGCGTAGATGTCAGTCGGTGGACTCCCGCCTTGCCTACCCCACACTTCCTCTCGCCCATTGATCACTGCAAGCGAATGGCCCACCATTTGACCGTTAACCGCAACGCCATGAGTCACAAGACCCAGTTGCCCACGCGCCAAGTTTTCAACAGTGGTTTTTTGGATGTGGGCACTCAGGCCCAGGCGCACGAACCCATTGTAATTGTGACCAAAGGGCTCACCGTCATTGATGCTGTATAACGCGCTCTCGAAACCTCGCGCGGCATAACCGTCGTTATTCTCCACTTGCGCCCGTTTAGCACTCACGGCATACAGAAAATTAGCATCTGCCACCATCGCCGGATTATCGCCACTGAACTCAGATCTATAGGTTGCCTGCGCCAGCTCATCTTTGGACAGGTGATACCAGCGGTCATCCCGCATCTGTATGTTCCAGCCATCACCCGCTGCTATTACCTGCTTGTAAATATCGGTCGGCTTCTGGCCAAACTTCATCATTGCGACCTTTATGGCTGCCACCGTCGTGCAATTGCTTTTATTTGGCCCCTGCTTGAAACCACTCCAGATATTGCCGGGTTCATTACCCACGCCAGGTCTTCTGCCAGGATTACTCCTGTCGGTGTAGAGGTCATCAAGACTCATCCTCTGAGTGGGAGTGTTATGACTTACCTGCCGCGGATGACGAAGCCCAGGTCCGTTATGTGCACGGGGGTGGCCAGTGTCATGCGACCGGCTGGAGAGAGACTCTCGCCCCGCATCCGGGAACAGGTGCTGTATAGACTGAAAAACTGCCGCTTGGGAGGCTATGTAGACGTCCAAGGTTTGAATCAGCTTGTGGAGATCGTTCTTGAACGTACCGCTGTCCACTTTTTCCAGAAGCGCCTTCAAACTGAAAGATAACCGTTGAGCCATTTGTGCCTTGGAACCTGTCGCATCAAATAACTCATTGAGCTGCTGTTTGACCGCAACCACTTCGGCCGCAGGCGCAACGGAAACCGCCCTGGGTCGCACCCCATTTGGCGCATACCCGGCGCCCACACCTCCCGTCCCTGCCGCCCCTGAATTCCACATCTGCAACGCTCCCGATTAAGTGAAAAGCCCGCAGGGCTCTCACCCGCTCAGTGGTAAGTCGGATGCGGACAGTTCCATACCCTATGTAGGCTCGCTGCCCTGTCCATCGCAGAACTTTCAACGACAATTCGAGGAAGCGCTGGCGTGCCCTTCGATAGCATTGCCTGGGTAACGCTGATGCACCGAGGCGTCTGCATCGCAGGCAAGCCAGCTCCCACAGAAAAGCAAAACCCAGGCGGCATTGCAGCCAACCAAATTGTGGAAACTTAACTCGGTCGAATTGTGGGAGCGGGCTTGCTCGCGAAGGCGGTGGGTCAGTCAACAGATTCATTGGCTGATGCACCGCATTCGCGAGCAAGCCAGCTCCCACACTGGATCGAGTGAGCCGTTAAAATGATGTCAAAAAAACGCCCCGAACCAGTCGGGGCATTTTTCAGTCAGCAATCACCAATCAAGCCTGATCAGTTAACCGCCACGTCGTCCCGCCCTTCCCGTCTTCCAACACCACACCCATCGCGGTCAGTTGGTCACGGATACGGTCGGATTCCGCCCAGTCTTTATTAGCCCGCGCAGCCAGACGCGCCTGAATCAGCGCATCAACTTGCGCCGCATCCACACGCCCTTCAGCGCCGGCTTGCAGGAAGTCATCGGCTTCCATCTGCAGCACACCCAGCACGCTGGCCAGCTCTTTCAAGCGTGCAGCCAGCCCGGCCGCTGCTTGCAGATCGGTCTCGCGCAAGCGGTTGATCTCACGCACCATCTCGAACAGCACCGCGCAGGCTTCCGGCGTGCCGAAGTCGTCGTTCATCACTTCGGTAAACCGTGCCACGAACGCTTCACCGCCGGCAGGCGCCACGGCTGGCAGGCCTTTCAACGCGTGGTAGAAACGCTCCAGGGCGCCCTTGGCGTCCTTGAGGTTGTCTTCCGAGTAGTTGATGGCGCTGCGGTAGTGGCTGGACACCAGCAGGTAACGCACCACTTCCGGGTGGTACTTTTCCAGCACGTCGCGGATGGTGAAGAAGTTGTTCAAGGACTTGGACATCTTCTCGCCATTGATGCGGATCATGCCGCAGTGCATCCAGGCGTTGGCGTACGTCTTGCCGGTGGCGGCTTCGCTTTGGGCGATTTCGTTTTCGTGGTGCGGGAACTCGAGGTCGCTGCCGCCGCCATGAATGTCGAAAGTCTCGCCCAGGCAGCAGGTGGACATCACCGAGCACTCGATGTGCCAGCCCGGACGCCCGGCGCCCCATGGCGACTCCCAGCTCGGCTCGCCGGGCTTGGTGCCTTTCCACAGCACGAAGTCGAGCGGGTCTTGCTTGGCTTCGTCGACTTCGATGCGTGCGCCGATGCGCAGGTCTTCGATTTTCTTGCGCGACAGCTTGCCGTAGCCCATGAACTTGGCCACGCGGTAGTACACGTCGCCATTGCCGGGAGCGTAGGCATAACCCTTGTCGATCAGGGTCTGGATCATCGCATGCATGCCCGGGATGTGGTCCGTGGCGCGCGGTTCCATGTCCGGCTTGAGGATGTTGAGGCGCGCCTCGTCCTCATGCATGGCAGCAATCATGCGTTCGGTCAGCGCGTCAAACGACTCGCCGTTTTCGTTGGCACGGTTGATGATCTTGTCGTCGATGTCGGTGATGTTGCGCACATAGGTCAAGTCATAGCCGCTGAAACGCAACCAGCGGGTCACCAGGTCGAAGGCAACCATGCTGCGGCCGTGGCCGATGTGGCAGTAGTCGTAGACGGTCATGCCGCACACGTACATGCGCACCTTGTTGCCATCCAGCGGCTTGAAGACGTCTTTGGTCTTGCTCAGTGTGTTGTAGATCGTTAGCACGATGCGTCCTTTTCTCTGTATGCAAAGCCGCTCACGGCTGCATCACTGGCCCCACGAATCACGCAGGGTCACGGTACGGTTGAATACCGGCTGACCAGGTTTCGAGTCCTTGATATCTGCGCAGAAGTAACCTTCGCGCTCGAACTGGAAACGGTCTTCCGGCTGTGCGTCGCCAAGCGATGGCTCGGCACGACAACCGGTGAGCACTTGCAGGGAATCAGGGTTGATGTTGTCCAGGAAGCTCGCGCTGTCTTCAGCCTTTTCAGGGTTCGGCGAACGGAACAGACGATCGTACAAACGCACTTCGCATTCGATGCTGGCAGCCGCCGGCACCCAGTGGACCACGCCTTTGACCTTACGGCCTTCCGGGTTCTTGCCCAGGGTTTCGGGGTCGTAGGAGCAACGCAGTTCGACGATGTTGCCATCGGCGTCCTTGATCGCTTCATCGGCGCGGATCACGTAGCTGCCGCGCAGACGCACTTCGCCATTCGGCTCCAGGCGCTTGTAGCCTTTTGGCGGCTCTTCCATGAAGTCATCACGGTCGATGTAGATTTCGCGGGCGAACGGCAGCTTGCGCACGCCGAGTTCTTCTTTTTGCGGATGACGCGGCAGTTCGAGGTTGTCGACCTTGTCTTCCGGGTAGTTGGTAATCACCACTTTCAACGGACGCAGTACGCACATGGCGCGCGGTGCATTGGCGTCGAGGTCCTGACGGATGCTGAACTCGAGCATGCCGTAGTCGACCACGCCGTCGGAGCGGTTGGTGCCAACCATCTCGCAGAAATTACGGATCGACGCCGGGGTATAACCGCGACGACGAAAGCCCGACAGCGTCGACATGCGCGGGTCGTCCCAGCCATGCACATGCTTTTCATCGACCAGCTGCTTGAGCTTGCGCTTGCTGGTGATGGTGTAGTTCAGGTTAAGGCGGCTGAATTCGTACTGACGCGGGTGCGCTGGCACCGGCAGGCTGTCGAGGAACCACTCGTACAGCGGGCGGTGGCTTTCGAACTCCAGGGTGCAGATCGAGTGGGTAATGCCTTCGATGGCGTCCGACTGACCGTGGGTGAAGTCGTAGTTCGGGTAGATGCACCACTTGTCACCGGTCTGATGGTGATGGGCGTGGCGGATGCGGTACATGATCGGGTCGCGCAGGTTCATGTTCGGCGAGGCCATGTCGATCTTGGCGCGCAGCACGCGGGCGCCGTCCGGGAACTCACCGGCGCGCATGCGGTTGAACCAGTCCAGGTTCTCTTCGACCGAACGGTCGCGGAACGGGCTGTTCTTGCCCGGCTCGGTCAGGCTGCCGCGGTATTCCTTGGCTTGCTCCGGGGTCAGGTCGTCGACATAGGCCTTGCCGGCCTTGATCAGCTCGACGGCCCAATCGAACAACTGGTCGAAATACTTGGAGGCATAGCGCACTTCACCGGACCATTCGAAGCCCAGCCACTTGATGTCGCTTTCGATGGCGTCGATGTATTCCTGATCTTCCTTGGCCGGGTTGGTGTCGTCGAAACGCAGGTGCGTGACGCCACCGAACTCCTGGGCCAGGCCGAAGTTCACACAGATCGACTTGGCATGGCCGATGTGCAGGTAACCGTTGGGCTCAGGCGGGAAACGGGTGACGATCTGCGTGTGCTTGCCCGAATCCAGGTCCGCCTGGATGATCGGGCGCAGGAAATTGACCGGGACGGCAGGTCCGGCCTTGGAATTCGAGGTAGGGTCGACAGTGGGCTTGCTCATAGGATCCTTGAACAGACGAAGTGCTTGGCCAGAAGTGGGGCCGATAAAACAAAGGCCTTATGATAGCCGAAGCTGTCAAGCCGCTGACAGAGCGTGGTCGAAAACTGCTGCATTTAATGCATCGGCGGTAAAAAACCACCTCGAAATTCCTGCAGGTCACGCTAAACTGCGCGCCTTGGCCTCTGTTTAGCCAATTAGGTGAGGCGCTCAGGCGTCCAAACCCACGAATTCCCTGAAAAGAGTAGTGAACATGACTCAAGTCAAACTGACCACCAACCACGGTGACATCGTCATCGAGCTGAACGCCGAGAAAGCGCCGATCACCGTCGCCAACTTCATCGAATACGTTAAAGCCGGCCACTACGAAAACACCGTTTTCCACCGTGTCATCGGTAACTTCATGGTCCAGGGCGGCGGTTTCGAGCCTGGCATGAAAGAAAAGAAAGACAAGCGCCCAAGCATCCAGAACGAAGCGGACAACGGCCTTTCCAACGACAAGTACACCGTCGCCATGGCCCGTACCATGGAGCCGCATTCGGCCTCCGCGCAGTTCTTCATCAACGTCGCCGACAACGCCTTCCTGAACCACAGCGGCAAGAACGTGCAGGGTTGGGGCTACGCGGTATTCGGTAAAGTGACCGAAGGCCAGGACGTCGTCGACAAGATCAAAGCCGTGCAGACCACCGGTAAAGCCGGTCACCAGGACGTTCCGGTAGAAGACGTTATCGTCGAGAAAGCCGAGATCGTTGGGTGATACTGCTGATTTCAGATTTGCATCTGGAAGAGGAGCGCCCGGACATCACCCGGGCGTTTCTGGCTTTGCTCCACGGCCGCGCCCGTGGCGCCCAGGCGTTGTATATTCTGGGCGACTTCTTTGAAGCCTGGATTGGCGACGATGGGATGACACCTTTCCAGCACTCGATTTGCGCAGCATTGCGTGAGCTGAGCGACAGCGGCACCCCGATTTTCATCATGCACGGCAACCGCGATTTCCTGATCGGCAAGGCGTTCTGCAAAGCCGCAGGTGCCACCTTGCTCAAGGACCCGAGTGTCGTGCAGCTCTACGGTGAGCCTGTGCTGTTGATGCACGGCGACAGCCTGTGCACCCGCGACGTTGGCTACATGAAGCTGCGGCGCATCCTGCGTAACCCGATTGTGCTGTTTATCCTGCGGCACCTGCCATTGCGCACCCGCCACAAGCTGGCGCGCAAGCTGCGCAGTGAAAGCCGCGCGCAGACACGCATGAAAGCCAACGACATTGTCGATGTGACGCCCGAGGAAGTGCCGCGGGTGATGCAGCAGTTTGGCGTGCGCACCCTGGTCCACGGCCATACGCACCGCCCCGCCATTCACAAGTTGCAGATTGGTGATCAGGCGGCCAAGCGCATTGTGCTGGGGGATTGGGACAAGCAGGGCTGGGCGTTGCAGGTGGACGAGCAAGGGTTTGCGCTGGCGGTATTTGACTTCGTTAATCCGCAGCTGGCGCTGCCTGGCGCCTGATTCTCAAACGCCACCGACCCAATGTGAACAGAGATCCAAATGTGGGAGCGGGCTTGCTCGCGAAGGCGGCGTGTCAGTCAACGCAAGTATCGACTGAACCACCGCCTTCGCGAGCAAGCCCGCTCCCACCTTTTTGACCGCGTACAACCTCGAATCAGTGCCCCGAAGCCTCCGGCCCGGCCTTCGCCGCAAAAGGTGGTTTCGCCAGCCACACAATCACGATCAAGCCCATGAACATCCACCCCAGCAGCGTGAAGTAATCCACGGTGGACATCATGTACGCCTGGCTGGTGAGAATCTGGTCCAGCTGCGCATAGGCCTTGTGCCCTGCCCCGCCGAGTGCCTGCAAGGCGTCACGGGTGGCCGAGTCGTAGGTGGTCATGTTCTCGCTCATGTAGGCATGGTGCTGGTCCGCCCGGCGAATCCAGATCCAGGTGGTCAGCGAGGCCGCAAAACTGCCGCCCAGGGTCCGCAGGAAGGTCGCCAGGCCCGCGCCGTCGGCGATTTGCGCCGGCGGCAGGTCGGACATCAGGATGCTCAAGGTCGGCATGAAGAACAGCGCCACGCCAATGCCCATGAACAGCTGCACCAGGGCGATGTGCGTGAAGTCGACTTCATTGGTGAAGCCTGCACGCATGAAGCAACTCAGGCCAATCGCCAGGAACGCCAGCCCGGCCAGCAAACGCAGGTCGAACTTGTGCGCATACTTGCCCACGAACGGCGACATCAACACCGGCAGAATCCCGATCGGCGCCACCGCCAGGCCCGCCCAGGTGGCGGTGTAGCCCATCTGGGTTTGCAGCCATTGCGGCAGGATCAGGTTGATGCCGAAGAACCCTGCATAACCCAGCACCAGCACAATGGTGCCGATGCGGAAGTTGCGGTAGGCAAACAACCGCAGGTTGACCACCGGGTGCTTGTCGGTCATTTCCCAGATGACGAACACCGCCAGGGCTATCGCCGAAATCACGGCACCAATGATGATGAAGTTGGATTCGAACCAGTCCAGGTCATTGCCCTTGTCGAGGATGATCTGCAACGCGCCGACACCGACGATCAGGCTCAGCAGCCCGACGTAATCCATCGGCTGGTAACTGGTGACCACCGGACGTTTCTTCAACTGCGAACGCACCACCAGCACCGCAAAGATGCCGATGGGTACGTTGATGAAGAAGATCCACGGCCAGCTGTAGCTGTCGGTAATCCAGCCGCCAAGGATCGGGCCGGCAATCGGCGCCACCACCGTGACCATCGCCAGCAGCGCCAGGGCCATGCCGCGCCTCGCCGGCGGGTAGACCGCGATCAGCAACGTTTGAGTCATCGGGTACAGCGGCCCGGCCACCAGGCCCTGCAGCACCCGAAAGCCGATCAGCTCAGGCATCGAGGTGGAAATACCGCAGAGGAACGAGGCCAGCACAAACAGGATGGTCGCCCACAAAAACAGCTTCACCTCGCCAAAGCGCCGGCTCAACCAGCCGGTCAGCGGCAAGGCAATCGCGTTGCTCACCGCAAACGAGGTGATCACCCAGGTGCCCTGCTCCGAACTCACGCCGAGGTTGCCGGAAATGGTCGGCAAGGCCACGTTGGCGATCGTGGTGTCGAGCACCTGCATAAAGGTCGCCAGCGACAGGCCAATAGTGGCCATCAACAGGCTGGGTGGCGTGAACGAGGCGTTATTGCTCATCAGCGTTGCACAGCCTTGGGCGCGGCGAGGCTGTTGTCATGGATCAGCTGAGTGATCATGGCATCGGCTTCGGCCAATTGGCGGTCATACACGTTGGTGGTGAACGAGGCCTTTTGGGGCGCCTGTTGCGCCAGTACCGGGCCGCTCTTGTCGTGCAGGTCCACGTTGACCACGGTGCTCAAGCCCACACGCAGCGGGTGCTTGGCCAGCTCGTCGGCGTTGATGTGAATACGCACGGGCACCCGTTGCACGATCTTGATCCAGTTACCGGTGGCGTTCTGCGCCGGCAGCAAGGCAAACGCGCTGCCGGTACCGGCGCCCAGGCTGTCCACGGTGCCGCTGTACTTCACGTCACTGCCGTAGATATCCGACTCGATGTCCACCGGCTGGCCGATACGCATATCGCGCAGCTGGGTTTCCTTGAAGTTGGCGTCGATCCACAACTGGTTCAGCGGGATCACCGCCATCAACGCGGTACCCGGCTGCACGCGCTGACCCAATTGCACCGTGCGCTTGGCCACATAGCCGGTTACCGGTGCAATCAAGGTGCTGCGGGCGTTGGTCAAGTACGCCTGGCGCAGTTGCGCGGCGGCGGCCTGCACGTCCGGGTGGGACGAAATCACCGTGTCGTCCACCAGCGCGCTGGAGGTCTTGAACTGTTGCTGCACGTTGGCCAGGGCGCTTTGCGCCGAGGTCAGGTCGTCACGGGCGTGGGACAGTTCTTCCTGAGAGATCGCGCCGCCGGCGGCTAGATTCTTACGACGGTTGTAATTGTCCTGGGCCTTTTGCACGTTGGCTTGCTGCGCCAGCACCTGGGCTTTCATGCCATCAACGTTGCTGTACAAGCCCCGTACCTGGCGCACGGTGCGCGCGAGGTTGGCCTGGGCACTTTGCAGGCCGACAGCGGCGTCATTGGGGTCGAAGTTGATCAGCACCTGGCCTTCGTGGACCAGGTCGCCGTCGTCGGCGCCGATGCTGACCACGGTGCCGGTGACCAGCGGGGTGATTTCCACCACGTTGCCGTTCACATAGGCATCGTCGGTGCTCTCGTTGAAGCGCCCGTAAAGCTCATACCAGGCCCACACGCCGATCACGCCGAGAATCACGATCAGCGCCAGGCCGATCAGCATGATTTTGCGTTTGCGTGGGTTGCTGTCTTTCTGCTGCTCTTTAGGCTGCTCTTTGGGTTGCTCTGTTGCGTTGTTGCTTTCGGCAGTGGCCATGACAAATACCTCAAATTATTCCGTGCGTGTAGCTGGGGTGGTTGCGGCCACGTTATCGGCGTTGTACCCGCCACCCAGGGCTTGCATCAATTGAATCGACAGATCGATCTGCGCAGCATTCAAGGCCGCCAACTGACGCTGGGCCTGCAGCAATTGCTGCTCGATGCTGAGTACATCCAGGTAATTCCCGATCCCCGAGCTGTAGCGCTGAACCCCGGTGTCGTAGGACTGCTGCGCAATGTCCGCGGCGTGTTGCTGGGCCTGGATCTGCCGACCGGTATCGCGCAATTGCGAAAGGGTGTTGCCAATATCGCCCAGGGCTTGCACCAGGGTTTTGTTGTACTGGGCCACCGCCAGGTCGTAATCGGCGTCGCGGGCATCAAGGTCGGCGCGCAGGCGGCCACCGTCGAAGATCGGCAACGAGATGGTCGGCGCAATGCTGAAGAAACGGCTGGCCGAGCCAAACATCGCGTCGCCCAACAACGACTCGGCCCCGGCGCTCGCGCTCAGGTTGAGGTTGGGGTAGAAGCGGGTCTTGCTCGCGGCGACGTTCTTGCTCGCCGCCTCGACGCGCCAGCGTGCGGCGATCAAGTCCGGGCGACGGCCCAGCAACTCGGCCGGCAGCACAGAAGGCACGGCAACGGCGCTGGGTTTGAGCACGTTCGGGCGGGTCAGCTCGCTGCCACGGTCGGGGCCTTTGCCAAGCAATACGGCCAGGGCAATCTTGGCGCTTTGCAGCTGTTTTTCTGCATCGATCAGTTGCGACTCAGAGCTGGCTTCCAGGCTTTCGGTCTGCTGGTACTGGTACTGGCTGTCGATGCCGGAACTCAGGCGGCGCTTGCTCAGGTCGAGCATCTGACGGGTGCGCTTGAGGTCGTCGGCGGCCAGGTCTCGCACGATGTGCGCCTGGCCCAGGTCGCTGTAGGCCTTGGCCACGTTGGCGGCCAGGGTCAGGCGCGCGGCTTGCTGATCGACTTCGGCGGCACGCGCCTGGCCCAACGCAGCTTCCCAGGCGGCGCGCTGGCCACCCCACAGGTCAAAGTTGTAGTTGAAGCTGGCGCCGATGTTACGCACTGTGGCGTAGGCATCACCCTGCCCCAGCGGGTCCTGATCCTTGGCCAGGCGCGAACGGCTCACACCGGCGCTGGCATCCAGGGTCGGCATGCGGGCGGCATCGGCGGCGTAGGCAGCGGCCTGAGCCTGGTGGGCACGGGCGCTGGCGACTTGCATGTCAGGACTGTTTTGCAGGGCTTCATGGATCAAGCCGTCCAGCTGCGGGTCGCCGAGGCTCTTCCACCAATCGGCCGTCGGCCATGCGGCGCTGGACAAGGTCACGCCACTGAGGGACTTGCCGGTTTGCAACGTGTTGGCGTCGAGGCGTTGGCCCTGGGTGTCGAGGCCGCTGAAGTTGGCACAACCGGCCATGCTCATCGCCACCAGCACCAGGCTAAGTGCGCGTGTGTTCATTGATTACCTACCCGCTGGATGACGATGGCGTCACCGGCAGCTACCAGAATTTTCGTGAGGATTTTTTCCAGGGTTTGCAACTCGCCGGGCTGCAGGGCGCCGGCCAGCTCATTCATCGACTGCGCGCCGATGTGCGGCAGCATGTCTGCCAGGCGCTGGCCGTCTTCGGTCAGTACCAGCTGCACCTGGCGCCGGTCCTGCTCGGAACGCTTGCGCGCCAGCAGGCCCTTTTGCTCCAGGCGGTCGAGCATGCGGGTCATGGAACCGCTGTCCAGCGACAGGTTGCGACACAGCTCGGCGGGCGTGTCGACCTCATACTGGGCAATGATGATCAACACCTTGAACTGCGCGGCGGTGACGCCATGCGGTTCCATATGCGTGTCGATAATGCGGTCCTTGAGCAGCGCGGCGCGGCCCAGCAACAGGCCGAGGTGGCAGTTGCGAAAGCTGTCAGGGGTGAAGTGGGTCATCGAAAGTCACCTTATTACTGCCTAGGCAGTGAATGTATGACAAGATGTTACTGCTTAGGCAGCGAATGTCAAATGGAATTATTAGCTTGCTTGCTAATTGACCGACAGGTGGGCTGCACCGCAAACAAATGTGGGAGCGGGCTTACCTGCGATGCCGGTCTGTCAGTCAATAAATCATCGACTGATGGACCGCCATCGCCGGCAAGCCAGCTCCCACACTGTTTGTGCGTGAAGGTTTAGAAATCGCGCTTGTAGAAGATATCCAGTGAACTGGCCACGCCACTGGCCACTTCCAGGTACACCTTCTTGCTCAGCAGGTAGCGCAAGGCAATCGTACTGGCCGGTTCGAACACCCCGACCCCATACCGCAGGCTGAGTTTTTCGGTGATCTTGCCGCTGGCCACCACGGCGGTGTTATTGCCGGTGCCCTGGGTGTCGAGGTCGAAGTCCTGAATGCCCAGCTTGTTGGCGATATCCGAGGTGACCCCGGCGCTGCCCATCAACCCCAACCCCAGGGCGGCCTCGGCCAGCATGTTGTTGTCTTCGCCGGTGTTGTTGCGCGAACGCCCCAGCACCAGGTACGAGAGCGCATCCTCCTGAGGCATGGTCGGCTCGGAGAAGATCTGCGTGGTCGGCTGCTCGGCGCTGCCGCTCAAGCGAATACCGGCCGTCACCGTTCTGGACGGTTCGGTAACGACGCGCACGGCCTCGACATCCAGGAACGGTTGGTCCAGTGGCCCTGCAAACAACAGCCGCGCGCGGCGCACGTCAAGCCGCTGCCCGTAGGCACGGTAGCGGCCGTCGTTGAGCCACAGCTCGCCACGGGTGTCCATGTTGTCGCCGATGTGCACATGGCCCTGCACTTTGGCGGTGAGCCCGAAGCCCGCAAAGTTGAGCTGGTCTTCGCCCACCACCACGTCGATGTCCATGGCCATCGCCATCGGCGGCTTGCCCTGCGCGGTCTGGCTGCCGACGATCACCGTGTCATCGGAGACCTTGACGGTGGACGGCGGCAATTCACGCACGGTGATGTCGCCACGCGGGATGTGCACCTTGCCGGCAATTGCCAGCTTGTCGTTTTTCAGGCTGATTTTCAGGTCCGGCGCCACTTCCAGCTTGGCGTAAGGCTCAACCGTGACCGGCAATTGCGCGCCTTGCAGGCTGAGGTCCACCACCAGCGCCTGGCCCCAGTCGATCTGCCCCTTGAGGCTGCCCTGCCCGGCCTTGCCGCTGCGCCACGCGCCATTTAACTGCACGCTTTCGCCGGCAATCAGTGCTTGCACGTTCAAGCCTTCGAGGCTGATCGGCAACTCGGGCCCGGAGACTTCACCGCCCACCAGATTCACGTTGCCGTTGACCTGCGGTGCCAGCAAACCACCGGAGATACGCCCGTTGCCGTTGAGCTTGCCGGTGAGTTTGTCCACCATCGGCACAAACGGTCGGGCCACGGCGAGGTCCAGGCCGTTGAGGCTGAAATTACCGGTGATCGGCTTGTTGTTGGGCAGCGGGTTGATCTGCGCCTGCACCAGCAACTCACCGAGCTTGCCGCCGCGGAAGGTCAGCTGAGTGTCGATGCGTTTAGGGTTAAGGGTGGTTTCCAGCTTCAGGGTGTCGTAGGGGAAATCCACCCACTGGGCCTTGTCCTTGACGCGCAGCGTGCCACCGCTGGCATCCACCGCGATCACGCCTTTAGGGCCGCTGGCGGGCAGGTCGAGCTGCACGTCGGCGTTGAGCTTGCCTTGCCAGGCGAAATCCTTGGGCAGGAAGGCAGCCAGACTGTCGATGGGGAATTGCTTGAGGTGGTAACGCAACTTCGGCTCAGGCATCAGGCGCTGATCTTCACCGCACAGGCTGGCAGGGCCGGACACCCAGCAATGCGCCGCAAAGGTCAGCTTGCCGTCCGCCAGACGTTCGATCCTGGCCGGGGCTTGCAGCTTCCAGTCCTGGCCACCGGCTTGAACGTCACCGCTGGCCAGGCGCCCGCGCCAGTTACCTTTGTCGAGGTCGCCATCGAGCGCCAGGCCCAGCTTGACCAGCGGCCCGGCCAGGTCCAGCTGGACTTTCTGGCGCTTGATATCACCTTGAGCGCTGGCGGTCAGGGTGCCGACCTGGGTGTCGCCGGCCTGGATGCCACTGCCCTTGAGGTCGATCTTCGCGCGCTGGGCGTTGTCGAGCGTGGCGTCGAGGGTGAGGTTTTGCAGTTGATTGTCGGCAAACGCCAGTTGCTGGCCTTTAAGGTCGAGTTTGCCTTGCGGCGCCTGCAACGTACCGGCCACATCGACACGCCCGTTAATCTGCCCGCGCAGTTGCGGCCACAGCTGGGCCAGGCGCGTCAGCTTGATATCGATCTGCCCGGCCACACGTTGCTGCAGGCTGCCGCTACCGTTGATGCGGTTATCACCCAGGCGAATGTCAAGGTTGGCCAGGGTCCATTGCTCGCCTGCGCCTTGCGCCTTGGCGGCCAGCACGGCAGTTTGTCCGCGCAGACGGCCCTTGAGGTCGAGGTCGGCGTTGAGCTTGAGTTGTTGATGTTTGAACTCGCCCTTGCTGCGCAGCGGCCCGGCCAACGTGCCCGGCAACTCCGCGACCCAGTACGCCGGGTTCAGCGCCGACAGGTCCAGCGCGGTGTCCCAGGCAATGCCGTCGGCAAACTGCAGGCTCAGGTGGCCTTCAGCCTTGCCTTGGCCGGCTGTCAATTTCAGTTCGGGCAGGAAGAGCTGCTTGAGGTCGCCACTGAACGGCGTGACCACATTGAATTTGCCCGCCGGGCCGTCGAGGTCGGCCTTGAGGTTGCCGAGGTAATTGCCGTCTTTGTAGGAAATCTCGCCGTTGAGCGTATGCAGCGCGAACTGCGGCTCATCAATCAATGGGTAGAGGCGGTGCCAGGGAAAATCCAGCCAATCGATCCTGGCGTCGGCGCTGAAGCCCTGTTGCCAGTCCAGATTGGCGCTGAGCTTGAGGCTTTGCTGGTCGCCGGCATTCAAATCCAGGCCGGCGATCTGCGCGCCCTTGGCGTCAACCTTGCCCTGCAGCAGCAGGTCCACCGGGCCTTTTTCCGCTGGCAGCACAGCCTTGCCCAACAGTTGATAACCGCTGCTCAGGTCGCCCTTGGCGGTGAGGTCCAGTTGATTGAGTTGCAGGGTGTCGGGCAAGTCGGCGCTGGGTTTGAAGCCGTCGGCGCTGATGTGCAATTGCGCGGGCAGGTTCTCCACCAAAGGTTGCAGCTCACCGCTGAGTTTGGCGGGCAGGTAGCCACTGCTGTCGGCGTCGAGCTTGAGGGTCTTGAGTAAGTCTCCGTCGACCTTGAGCGCAACCTTCCACGGCGCGCCGCCGGGCGCGTACGGCAGGCTCAGGTTGCCCGTGGCGCTCAGCGGCCAGTTGCCGGTCGGTTGCAGCAGACCCGCCAGGTCCAGCACCAGATCATCGCGTTGCAGGTGCACCGAGTCGATCTGCAGGCCCGCGGCGGTCCAGTGCGCCGCGAGCTGCAAGCCCTTGAGCTCTTCGCTGCCATTGAACAGCAGGCTACCGACGCGAACGTCGCCCAACTGGATCGCCACCGGCAGTTTCAACTCCGGCAGCTGGATCGGCCCGCTGCTGCTGTCATCGGTACTGGGTGGAAATTGCAGGCTGACCTGTTCCACGTCCAACTGGTTGATGCACAGGGTCATGCGCAGCAGGCATGCTGGCGACCAGTCGAACTTCGCCGCATTCAGCTCGACCCGGCTGGTGTCTTGCTGCCACAACAGGTGGTCGACACGCCATTGGCCACCCAAATGCCCCTGGAAATTCTCCACCGTCAATCCCGGCACCTGGCTCAAGGCCCAGCGGCTGCCCGCTTGGCTGCCGAGTACCGCCCACAGTGCCAGTAACACCACGGCGAAGACTGCCACGATGGCCAGCCCCGCTATTTTCAAACCACGCATCACAGCTCAGGCCCCATGGAAAAGTGCAAACGAATGCCGCCCGGATCTTCCAGGGCATGGGCCAGGTCGAGGCGAATCGGGCCGACCGGCGACACCCAGCGCACGCCCACCCCCACACCGGTTTTCAGGCTCGGCATGTCCAGGCTGTTGAAGGAGTTGCCTTGGTCGACAAAGGTCGCAATCCGCCATTTTTCGGCGATGGAATATTGATATTCGGCACTCAACGCCACCATGTAGCGGCCGCCGATGCGGTCACCGCGATCGTTTTCGGGTGACAACGTCTGGTACTCGTAGCCACGCACGCTCTGGTCACCACCGGCAAAAAAGCGCAGCGACGGCGGCACCGATTTATAGCCATTGGTGGCACTGCCGCCGAACTGCGCGCGGCCGAGAAAGCGGTGGTTGTCCCACAAGGTGGTCAAGCCCTTGATGGTGGCAGTGCCGTAAAGCAGGTTGGTGTCGGAACCCAGGCCTTCCTTGGCGACCTTGGCGTCGAACATCAGGCGATAGCCATTGTGCGGGTCGATGCGGTTGTCGCTGCGCAGGTAGGAATAATTGATCCCCGGCATCACCAGGTTACTCAGGCCCGAGTCATTGCCCAGGCGGTATTCTTCGCGCTGATATTTGAGCGAGATGACTCGCGTCCAGCCGCTGGGCAATTTGCTGTGCCATTCAGGGCCGAGGGTGAGCAATTTACTCAGGGTGTCGGTATTGGCGATTTCTTCATTCTGGTAGCCGCCGGCAAACCGCAGCTTGTCGGTAAGCGGCGGGTCCAGCGGGATGTCGTACCACAGGCCGACGTTCTGACGCGGCGCCGACAGCTCGGCTTCCCAGCCATAACTGTGACCTTGTGGGTTGACCCAGTGACGCGTCCAGTTGGCTTTGCCGCGCGGGCCGACGTCAGTCGAGTAACCCAGGCCCAGGCCCATGGTGCGCGGCTTGCGGGTGTCCAGTTGCACCGCCACCGGGATCACATCGTTGGCCGAGGCGGCGGGGCTTGCGTCTACGCGCACAGCTTCGAAAAAGCCACTCGCCTGCAGGTTCTGGTTGAGTTCGGCGATCAGCTCGGAGTCGTAAGGGTCGCCGCTTTTGAACGGCACCATGCGTTGCAGCAGGTCTTCATCAAACGGCGTGTCGCCGGCAAAGCTGACCTTGCCCATGCTGTAGCGTGGGCCGCTGTCGTAGATGAGTTCGATATCGGCGACGCCGGCTTTGGGGTCAACCGAGAGTTTCTGGCTGGTAAAGCGCCCGCTGAAAAAGCCGTAGCGCGAGGCCTGGTTCTGGATCAGACGCTTGGCGTCTTCGTAGTGGCCGTGGTTGAGCACGGCGCCGGATTTGAGGTCGCTGCTGTCGGGCACGCGAAAAGCCTTGAGGCTCGCGGCCTGGCCGTCAACCCGAAGGGTCACGTTGCGCAAATGCACCGGCTCGCCGGGGTCGATGGTGAGGATCAGGCGTGGATTCTTGCCGCCTTTTACATCACTGACGATTTGTGGCTGATAGTAGCCCAGCGCCTGGGCAGCCTTGCGGGCCTGCTCTTCGGCGCCGCGGCTGAACCGCAACAGGGCTTCTTCATCACGATCGCCTACCCCGCCGATATAGCCTTCGATGTTGGCTTTCAACGCGTCGTTTGTAGGCTTGATCCGCACGTCCAATTCGCTTTGCGCCAAGGCGCCGCAGCTTGTGAACAGCAGAATCAAGCCGCTGGTAAATCTTCCTGGAAGCTTCATAGGCGCGGATGCTACACGAGCTGGGGAGAGACTTTGAACCCGGAATAGTCTGAATAATTCTGCATTAAGCCGTTGCAGCATGTAACGACTGCGGATTGGGGTGAAAAAACACGTGTTCCAAGATAGGCCCTATCGCCACTTCGCCGATTTCCTCATAGCCCTGACGCTTATAAAAATCCAGGTAGCGTGAGTTGCCGGTATCGAGCACTACGCCTGAGGAGTGCGGGTCGTCGGCGCACCAGTTGTGCACGGCCTCAAGCAGCTGCTCTCCATAGTGCTTGCCCTGAAATTGCGGGTGGATGCCCAACAACGGCAGTACGTGCACCGACTCGGTCGGCAGGCACGCCAGCACCGCATGATGGTATTCCAGGTAACGGCGAGTGCCGCGTACACCGGTGCTCAACCACATGCGCAATTGCCACGCCCAGCTTTCGGTAATGCCTAGGCGCCGTTGGGGTGGCGCAATCAGGGCGATGCCGATCAGCCGGTCGTTGACGAACAGGCCGATGGCGGGCAGTTTCTGAAAGAAATGCTGCTTGACCAGCTCACGCACCGTGGCGCGTACCCGCTGTTCATAGCCTGGGCGTTCAGCTTCGAAGATGTAGGCGAACGTCGGCTCATGCCGATAAGCCTGGTAGAGCATGGAGCGCGCTTCGCGCGAATAGCCGCTGTTGAGCAGGCGGATCTCGGCAAGGGCCGTCGAAGTGTCAGGCATACAGTCAATCTCCCTGGGCGCCATTCAGAAGATGGCGTTCTTATGGGTACGAACCTACGCAGCACCAGTCGTTCCCAGACATTAGCAGTGCATCTGCTCGACCGCCACGCTGGCCCCCGTCGGACTTGTCGGCTAGCATCGCCCTTTTGCCAGACTGGACTGCCGACCATGAAAATCGTCTCCTTCAATATCAACGGGCTGCGCGCCCGCCCTCATCAGCTGGCGGCGCTGATTGAAAAGCATCAACCGGACGTGATCGGCCTGCAGGAAACCAAGGTTCATGATGACCAGTTCCCGTTGGCCGAAGTGCAGGCGTTGGGCTACCACGTTTATTACCACGGCCAAAAAGGCCACTACGGCGTGGCCCTGCTCTCGCGCAAAGAAGCGCTGAGCGTGCACAAAGGTTTTGCCAGCGATGAAGAAGACGCCCAGCGCCGCTTCATCTGGGGCACCTTCGCCGATGAGAACGGCAACCCCGTGACCATCATGAACGGCTACTTCCCCCAGGGCGAAAGCCGCGACCACCCGACCAAGTTTCCGGCCAAAAAACGCTTCTACGAAGATTTGCAGCACCTGCTGGAAAGCCAGTTCAGCAATGACCAGGCATTGGTGGTGATGGGCGACATCAACATCTCCCCGCAAGACTGCGACATCGGTATCGGCGCCGACAACGCCAAACGCTGGCTGAAAACCGGCAAATGCAGCTTCTTGCCGGAAGAACGCGAGTGGATGGCCCGCCTGAAAAACTGGGGCCTGGTGGACAGCTTCCGCCACCTCAACCCTGACGTGGCCGACCGCTTCAGTTGGTTTGATTACCGCAGCCGTGGGTTCGAAGATGAGCCCAAGCGTGGCCTGCGCATTGACGTGATCATGGCGTCCAACGGCCTGGTGCCGCGGGTCAAGGATGCCGGCGTGGACTACGAGCTTCGGGCGCTGGAAAAACCGTCCGACCACGCGCCGATCTGGCTGGAACTGAGCTGACGCGACTCAAAGTGGGAGCTAACTCGTGTGGGAGCTGGCTTGCCGGCGATGCAGGCACCCAGGCCTTCCAGCTAAACCGGGTTGATGCTATCGCAGGCAAGCCAGCCCCCACCTTTGGGTTGGTTGTGTGCCAGTCACACCGTTGAAACCTTACTGACTTAATCTCCCGGCACTCCCCTTGGCTTAAGAAGGTGCCGGCATGATGCTGCGCGTTCTGCTTCTGTTGATCCTGCCCCTCTACGCAGTTGCCGCTCCCCTGCCCGTTCCCGACCAAGGCCCCGCGTTGCGCATCCAGGGTTCCAACACTATTGGCGCCGCGCTCGGGCCCGCGCTGGTCATGGGCATGATGCAACACCAGGGCGTGCAGGCGGTGCACAGTGAACCGGGCGACGGCGCCAATGAACAGCGCGTGATCGGCAAGACCCGCCAAGGCAGGACGGTCACCATCGAGGTGGCGGCCCACGGCTCCAGTACCGGGTTCGCCGCGCTGAAAAACCTCAGCGCCGACCTCGCCGCGTCGTCGCGCCCGATCAAGGACAGCGAACTGGTGGACCTTGAACCATTGGGCGACCTGAAAAGCCCCGAGGCTGAGCAAGTGATCGCCATTGATGGCCTGGCGATTATCCTTAACCCGAAAAACCCGTTGAATACCCTGAACACCGAGCAACTGGCGCAAATTTTCAATGGCGAAGTCGACACGTGGGAGGCACTGGGTGGCATCGGCGGGCCGATTCATTTGTATGCCCGGGATGATCAGTCCGGCACCTACGACACCTTTAAGGAACTGGTGCTACGCCTGCGTGGTAAACCCCTGGCGCCTGCCAAGCGTTTTGAGTCCAGTGAGCAACTGTCCGATGCCGTAAGCCAGGACGCTCAGGGCATCGGCTTCATCGGCCTGCCGTATGTGCGCCAGGCCAAGGCTGTGGCAATCGTCGATGGCGACTCACAACCGATGTTGCCGTTGAACAGTCTGATTGCCACCGAGGACTACCCGCTGTCACGCCGACTGTTCTTTTACCTGCCGCCATCGAGCCACAACGCGTGGGCCAAGGCGCTCGTGGACTTCACCCAGAGCAGCAAAGGCCAGACGATTGTTGCAGCCAACGGTTTTATCGCGCAGCAGGTGCAGGCGATCAGCGTGGAGCCGCGCCCGTCGATGCCTGCGGACTATCAAGCCATCGCGCGTGAGGCCCAGCGATTGAGCGTGAATTTTCGCTTCGAAGAGGGCAGCGCCAGCCTCGACAACAAGGCACGCCAGGATCTGCAGCGGGTGGTGGCGTACCTGAAAAGCCACGACAAGCTCGACAAGCAGGTGACGCTCGTAGGATTTGGCGACGCCAAGAATGACCCACAACGCGCCGCGCTACTGTCGAAATTGCGGGCAATGGCGGTGCGCCGCGAACTGGTGAGGAACGGCGTGGTGCTGCGCGATATTCTCGGGTTCGGCGCGCAGATGCCGGTGGCGGCGAACACGGCGGATGAGGGGCGGATCAAAAATCGGCGAGTGGAGGTTTGGGTGCACTGACGCCTGGCGAGCACGCCTTCGTAGCGAGCGGGCTTGCCCCGCGTAGGGCTGCGAAGCAGCCCCATAATCACTCTTCCAGGCAGAACCGGTCGCAGGGTTTTAGGGCTGCTGCGCAGCCCTACGCGGGGCAAGCCCGCTCGCCACACTTACTGCCCGCTGCGCATCAGCTCTTTGGGCACGTACTTGCCGATCTCGAACTTGCCGATTGCCGCACGGTGCACTTCATCCGGGCCGTCGGCCAGGCGCAAGGTGCGTTGCATGGCGTACATGTAGGCCAGCGGGAAGTCGTTGGAAACGCCGGCGCCACCGTGAATCTGGATGGCGCGGTCGATGACCTTCAACGCCACGTTCGGCGCCACCACCTTGATCTGCGCGATTTCGCTTTTCGCAACTTTGTTGCCCACGGTGTCCATCATGTACGCCGCTTTTAACGTCAGCAGACGGGCCATGTCGATTTCCATCCGTGAGTCGGCGATCTTGTCGATATTGCCGCCCAGGCGGGCCAACGGTTTACCGAACGCGGTGCGGCTGACGGAGCGTTTGCACATCAGTTCCAGCGCGCGCTCGGCCATGCCGATGGAGCGCATGCAGTGGTGGATGCGGCCTGGGCCAAGACGGCCCTGGGCAATTTCGAAGCCGCGACCTTCGCCAAGCAGTACGTTTTCGTACGGCACGCGCACGTTGTCGAACAGCACTTCGGCGTGGCCGTGCGGGGCGTCGTCGTAACCGAAGACCGGCAATGGGCGCACGATTTTGACGCCGGGGGCATCCACCGGCACCAGGATCATCGAGTGCTGCTGATGACGTGGCGCATCCGGGTTGCTCAGGCCCATGAAGATCAAGATCTTGCAGCGCGGATCGCAGGCGCCGGAAGTCCACCATTTTTTGCCGTTGATCACCCACTCGTCGCCCTGGCGCTCGGCGCGGGCAGCCATGTTGGTGGCGTCCGAAGACGCCACGTCCGGCTCGGTCATGGCAAAGGCCGAGCGAATCTCGCCGCGCAGCAACGGCTCGAGCCAGCGTTGTTTTTGCTCTTCGTTGGCGTAGCGCACCAGCACTTCCATGTTGCCGGTGTCGGGGGCGGAGCAGTTGAACGGCTCCGGGCCCAGCAGCGAGCGGCCCATGATCTCGGCCAGTGGTGCGTATTCGAGATTGGTCAGGCCGGCGCCCAGTTCGGATTCGGGCAAGAACAGGTTCCACAGGCCTTCGGCCTTCGCCTTGGCTTTCAACGTTTCCATGATGGCGGTGGGCTGCCAGCGATCACCTTCGCTGACCTGGCGTTCGAACACCGGCTCGGCCGGGTAAACGTAAGCGTCCATGAATGCGGTGACGCGTTCACGCAGTTCCTGAACCTTGGGCGAATAGGCGAAATCCATGAGCAGCTCCCTTCTCTGAGAGGTTGTTTAGGTCATGCAATCGATGCTAGAACAGCGCTGATAATTTACCTAGCCTATTCTCGGCGTGTATTAACATTCATCACCGATATATGATCGACGCCTGTACACCTGACAAATCGCCACCTAACAATAAGAGCGCAACGAAATGAATCTGAGCAAGGTCGACCTCAACCTCTTTATTGTCTTCGACGCGATCTACACCGAAGCCAACCTGACCCGTGCCGGGCAAATCGTCGGCATTACCCAGCCGGCGGTGTCCAACGCGTTGGCGCGCTTGCGCGAAACCTTCAATGACCCGCTGTTCGTGCGCACGGCCCAAGGCATGGTGCCCACGCCGATGGCGCAGAACATCATCGGCCCGGTGCGCAATGCGTTGTCGTTGCTGCGGGTGTCGGTGCAGGAAAGCCGGATTTTCAACCCGCAGCAGGCGGCCAAGACCTACCGTATCAGCATGACCGACCTCACCGAAGCGGTGATTCTGCCGCTGTTGTTCCAGCGCCTGCGCCGCCTGGCGCCGACGGTGGTGATCGAGAGTTTCCTGTCCAAACGCCGCGAAACCACCAAGGAGCTCGCGGCCGGGCGCCTGGATTTTGCCGTGGATGCGCCGCTTAACACCGACCCGCAAGTGCGCCACGTCAAGCTGATGGACGACCGCTACGTGTGCGCCATGCGCAAGGGCCACCCGATGGCGGGCAAGGACAAATTCACGCTGGATGACTACCTGTCGCTGACGCATATCCATATTTCCAGCCGCCGCAACGGCCTGGGCCATGTGGACCTGGCGCTGGGCAAGATGGGAATCCAGCGCAAGATCGCCCTGCGCTCCCAGCATTACCTGATGGCCTCGCAAGTGTTGCAGCAGACCGACATGGTGATGACCGTGCCCGAGCGCTTCGCCCGCCGTCATGAATTGCACTGGTTCAACCTGCCGGTTAATGACGTGCCGCCGGTGGAAACCCACCTGTACTGGCACGAAAGCACCGACCAGGACCCGGCCAACCGCTGGATGCGCGAGCAAATGATCGAGTTGTGCCAGCAGGTGACGGCGCATGAGAAGAAGCTCGACGGTAAGCAAGCCTGACCCGTGGCAAGCAGACCTTTTGTGGCTAGCAGGCTCTCTGTGGCAAACAGGCTCTCTGTCGCGAGCAGGCTTGCCCTGCGTTGGGCTGCATAGCAGCCCCAACCCCCAGCGCCGCGTTTTTGCTGAACATTGAATCAATATTTATTGCGGGCACGTCCCCCCCAACGCAGGGCAAGCCTGCTCGCCACAACACGCCCGCTCATAAGGTTGGAAAGGCAGCTTGACGTTTACGTCAACCTGACATTAGCTTAGCGCCAAGACCTCCTTGAGCGCCCCCATGAGCACGACTTACAGCATCTCCGACCTCGCGCGCGAGCTCGACATCACCACCCGCGCCATTCGCTTCTATGAAGAACAAGGCCTGCTGGCCCCGGAACGCCGGGGCCAGGAGCGCATCTACTCGGCGCGCGACAAGGTCAGCCTCAAACTGATCCTGCGTGGCAAGCGCATCGGTTTTTCCCTGGCCGAGTGCCGCGAGCTGATCGAACTCTACGACCCCAGCAGCGGCAACCACATCCAGCTCAACAGCATGCTCGCCAAAATCGCCGAACGCCGTGAGCAGCTTGAGCAACAACTGCTGGATATCGAACAGATGAAGCTGGAACTGGACACCGCCGAAGAGCGCTGCACCCAGGCCCTGGCGCAGACCATGAGCCAGGTTGGCCAATAACGATAAGGTAGCCATCATGCCCCTCCCCTCACACGTACGCCTGGTGGAAGTCGGCCCGCGCGACGGCCTGCAGAACGAAGCCCAGCCCATCAGCGTGGCCGACAAGGTCCAACTGGTGGATGCCCTGACCGACGCAGGCTTGAGCTATATCGAAGTGGGCAGCTTTGTCTCGCCCAAGTGGGTGCCGCAGATGGCCGGGTCGGCGCAAGTGTTTGCGCAAATACAGCGCAAACCCGGTGTGACCTACGGCGCACTCGCACCGAACCTGCGAGGTTTTGAAGACGCCGTGGCCGCTGGCGTAAAGGAAGTCGCCGTGTTTGCGGCCGCGTCCGAGGCGTTTTCCCAGCGCAACATCAACTGCTCCATCAGCGAAAGCCTGGAGCGCTTTGCGCCCATCATGGCGGCGGCCAGGCAGCACGGCGTCAGCGTGCGCGGTTATGTGTCGTGTGTGTTGGGTTGCCCTTACGAAGGTGACATCGCGCCGGAACAGGTCGCGGCGGTCGCACGCGAGTTGTATGCCATGGGCTGTTATGAAGTTTCCCTGGGCGACACCATCGGCACCGGCACGGCGGGCGCTACGCGGCGGTTGTTTGAGGTGGTCGGCGCGCAGGTGCCACGGGACAAATTGGCCGGGCACTTCCATGACACCTACGGGCAGGCGATTGCGAATATCTACGCCAGCGTGCTGGAAGGAATCACGGTGTTCGACAGTTCCATCGCGGGCCTCGGCGGCTGCCCTTACGCCAAGGGCGCCAGCGGTAACGTGGCGACGGAAGACGTGGTGTACCTGCTCAACGGCCTGGGTATCGACACCGGCATCGACCTGCAGGCGCTGATTCTCGCGGGCCAGCAAATCAGCAGCGTGCTTGGCCGGCCTACCGGGTCGCGGGTTGCCAAGGCGCGTAACGCCAGTTGAGTAGAGCGGCTGTGACAATGTGTTACCGCACGGCTACATATCGAGTAACACGGGAACATATTTTGTCGCATTCGCCGTAGGTATTTTCCTACTAAAAACTCAAGTCATTGATTTAAAAGGAATTTAAAAAGTTGGCACGGCTTCTGCTATCTCTATTGCATAACAAGAATAAAAAGCGCCAAACCTAATAAAAATAAGACGAAACGACTCTGACATAACAAAAACAACACGGCAGAGACGCAGCTAACAGATTTTTTTGGAGAAGATGTGCTTCGCAGGGTACGGCATGCCGAAACCCGCAACCGGTTAGAGAAAAATAAAACTACCTCAGGTAGCTGCCACTGGTTGGATCGGTAACGAAGAAGCAGATCAGCGCTCAAAAAAATACGTTTGCTCTTGACCCCGGATGGGGGTCGCCCAAAACAGCGGTAAAGGGTAACGGCTGCTAAAAACAACAACAGGCCGCCCTCAATAATAAAAAAGAGCACGCAACGACAAATTAAAGGGGACCTTCGGGTCCCCTTTGTGCTTTCCGGGATTCGACAAATGCTTGTCGGGCACCGATCAAAAGGTGGGAGCGGGCTTGCTCGCGAAGGCGGTGTGTCAGTGACAGATGAGCTGGCTGACCCTGCGCAGTCGCGAGCAAGCCCGCTGCCAGATGGGTTGGGGTTGTCAGTTGGGCTGGCTTTTCAGCTCCGCGATCGAGATTTCGCGCATGCGAAATTTCTGGATCTTGCCCGTCACCGTCATCGGAAACTCTTCCACGAATTTGAAATGCTTGGGCGTCTTGAAGTGCGCGATGCGCCCCTTGCACCAGGTTTGCAGCTCCAGCTCGTTGGCCAGATGGCCCGGATGGAACTTGACCCAGGCGACGATCTCTTCACCGTAACGCTCATCCGGGATGCCAATGACTTGCACATCTGCCACCGCCGGGTGGGTGAAGAAAAACTCTTCGAGCTCGCGCGGGTACACGTTTTCGCCACCGCGAATGATCATGTCCTTGTTGCGCCCGGCGATACACACGTAACCGTGTTCATCCATGGTCGCCAGGTCGCCGGTGTGCATCCAGCCCGCGTCATCGATGGCGTCACGGGTGCCATCGGGGTTGTTCCAGTAGCCGAGCATCACGCTGTAGCCGCGCGTGCACAGCTCGCCGATTTCACCGCGCGCGACGGTATTGCCGGCGGTGTCGATTATCTTGTTTTCCAGCTGCGGCTGGGTGCGGCCCACGGTGGTGACGCGGCGCTCGAGGTCATCATTGGCACCGGTTTGCAGTGACACCGGGCTGGTTTCAGTCATGCCATAGGCAATCTGCACTTCACCCATGTGCAGTTCGCTGATGACGCGGCGCATCACCTCGATAGGGCATGTGGCCCCGGCCATGATCCCGGTGCGCAAGCTTGTCAGCTCGAATTCGCCGCGGCGGGGGTGATCGAGGATGGCGATGAACATGGTCGGCACGCCGTAGAGGCCGGTGGCGCGCTCTTCGGCGACGGCACTGAGGGTCAGCAGCGGATCAAAGCCGTCATTCGGGTAAATCATCGTGGTGCCGTGGGTGATGCAGCCAAGGTTGCCCATGACCATGCCAAAGCAGTGATACAACGGCACCGGGATCACCAGCCGGTCGTGCGCCGTGAGGCCCAGGCTTTCGCCAACCATGTAACCGTTGTTGAGAATGTTGTGATGGCTGAGGGTGGCGCCCTTGGGAAACCCGGTGGTGCCGGACGTGTACTGAATGTTCACGGCCTGGTCGAAATGCAGGCTGGCCTGGCGGCTGTGCAGCTGTTCGGGCGGGACGCCAGCGCCCAGGGCCGCCAGCTGCGACCAGGGCAAAAAACCCTGGGGTGGGTTGGGGTCGAGGCTGATCATGGCGCCCAGGTTGGGGCTCAGTGCCTGCAGCATGGCGTGGTAATCGGAGCCTTTGAATGACCCGGCGCACACCAGCCATTGGCAACCTGACTGGTTGAGCACGTACTCCAGCTCACTGCTGCGGTAGGCCGGGTTGATGTTGACCAGGATCACGCCAAGCTTGGCGCTGGCAATCTGGGTGATGCACCACTGTGCACAATTGGGCGCCCAGATGCCCAGGCGGTCGCCGGCTTGCATGCCCAGGGCCAGGAACGCACGGGCGTGCAAATCAACCGCCTCGGCCAGTTGCCGCCAGGTGTAGCGGCGTTGCTGATGGCGCACCACCAACGCTTCACCCTCGGGGTAGCGCGAGACCGTGTTATCGAAGGCCTGGCCTATGGTCATGGCCAGCAAGGCCTTGTCCTGAGCGCCACGGCTGTAGCTCTGATTCGATTGATCCATAACGACCCCTTTTGTCTTTTTTGTAAGGTGGACGGCGGCTGCTTGACGTAAACGTAAACTACGATTGACAGCCTCGCAACGCAAGCTTACGTTAACGTAAAGGTGAGCGCCCTCCCCGGCGCTCAACCACACAACAACAAAGCTCACATTAAGGTGCCTGTCCATGAGTTACCCGTCCCTGAACTTCGCCCTCGGCGAAACCATCGACATGCTGCGCGACCAGGTGCAGTCCTTCGTGGCCAAGGAAATCGCGCCCCGCGCGGCTCAAATCGACAGTGACAACCTGTTCCCCGCCGATATGTGGCGCAAGTTCGGTGACATGGGCCTGCTCGGCATTACGGTGCCGGAAGAGTACGGCGGCGCCGGCCTGGGCTACCTGGCCCACGTGGTAGCCATTGAAGAAATCAGCCGAGGCTCGGCGTCAGTCGGGCTGTCCTACGGCGCCCACTCGAACCTGTGCGTCAACCAGATCAACCGTAACGGCAGCCACGAACAGAAGCTCAAATACCTGCCGAAGCTGATCAGCGGCGAGCATATCGGCGCCCTCGCCATGAGCGAGCCGAACGCCGGCTCCGACGTGGTCTCGATGAAACTGCGCGCCGAAAAACGCGGCGACCACTATGTGCTCAACGGCAGCAAGACCTGGATCACCAACGGCCCCGACGCCAACACCTTCGTGATCTACGCCAAGACCGACGTGGAGAAAGGCCCTCACGGCATCACTGCATTTATCGTCGAGCGCGACTGGAAAGGCTTCAGCCGCAGCAACAAGTTCGACAAGCTCGGCATGCGCGGCTCCAACACCTGCGAGCTGTTTTTCGATGACGTGCAAGTGCCCGAAGAAAACATCCTCGGCGCACTCAATGGCGGCGTGAAAGTGCTGATGAGCGGCCTGGACTACGAACGCGTGGTGCTGGCGGGCGGCCCGATCGGCATCATGCAGGCGTGCATGGACCTGATCGTGCCGTACATCCACGACCGTAAGCAGTTCGGCCAGAGCATCGGCGAATTCCAGCTGATCCAAGGCAAGGTCGCCGACATGTACACCCAGCTCAATGCCGGCCGCGCCTACCTCTACGCGGTGGCGCAGGCGTGCGAGCGCGGTGAGACCACGCGCAAGGATGCCGCCGGGGTCATCCTGTTCAGCTCCGAGCGCGCCACACAAATGGCCTTGGACGCCATTCAGATTCTGGGCGGTAACGGTTACATCAACGAATTCCCCGCCGGGCGCCTGCTGCGTGACGCCAAGCTGTACGAAATCGGCGCCGGCACCAGTGAGATTCGCCGGATGCTGATCGGCCGCGAACTCTTCAACGAAACCCGCTGAAGGAGCGCCCATGGCCACCTTGCACACCCAGCTCAACCCGCGTTCGGCAGAATTTGCCGACAACAGCGCAGCCATGCGCCTACAGGTCGACGCCCTGCACAGCCTGCTCGCCCACGTGCAGCAAGGCGGTGGCGCCAAGGCTCAGGAGCGGCACACGTCGCGCGGCAAACTGCTGCCCCGTGAGCGGATCAATCGTTTGCTCGACCCGGGCTCGCCATTCCTTGAACTGAGCCAACTGGCGGCCCATCAGGTGTACGGCGAAGACGTGCCGGCGGCCGGGGTGATAGCCGGGATCGGCCGCGTAGAAGGCGTCGAATGCATGATCGTCGCCAACGACGCCACGGTAAAAGGCGGCTCCTACTACCCGCTCACGGTAAAAAAACACCTGCGCGCGCAGACCATCGCCGAGCAGAACCGCCTGCCGTGCATTTACCTGGTGGACTCCGGTGGCGCCAACCTGCCGCGTCAGGATGAGGTCTTCCCGGATCGCGAGCACTTCGGGCGGATCTTCTTCAACCAAGCAAACATGAGCGCCCAGGGCATCCCGCAGATTGCGGTGGTGATGGGCTCGTGCACCGCGGGCGGTGCCTACGTGCCGGCCATGGCGGACGAAGCGATTATGGTGCGTCAGCAGGCGACCATCTTCCTCGCCGGCCCGCCGCTGGTGAAAGCGGCGACCGGCGAAGTGGTCAGCGCTGAAGACCTGGGCGGCGCCGACGTGCACTGCAAGATCTCCGGTGTGGCCGACCACTATGCCGACAGCGATGAACACGCGCTGGCCCTGGCCCGGCGCAGCGTGGCCAACCTCAACTGGCGCAAACAGGGCCAATTGCTGCAACGCCCGCCGGTGGCGCCGCTGTACAGCAGCGAAGAGCTTTACGGCGTGATCCCGGCCGATGCCAAGCAGCCGTTTGATGTGCGCGAAGTGATTGCGCGCCTGGTTGACGGCTCGGTGTTCGATGAATTCAAGGCACTGTTTGGCACCACGCTGGTGTGTGGCTTTGCCCACCTGCATGGCTATCCGATTGCGATTTTGGCCAATAACGGGATTCTGTTCGCCGAAGCCGCGCAAAAAGGCGCGCACTTTATCGAACTGGCCTGCCAGCGCGGGATCCCGCTGCTGTTTTTGCAGAACATTACCGGCTTCATGGTCGGCCAGAAATACGAAGCCGGCGGCATCGCCAAGCACGGCGCCAAGCTGGTCACCGCGGTGGCCTGTGCCAAGGTGCCCAAATTCACGGTGATCATCGGCGGCAGCTTTGGTGCCGGTAACTACGGTATGTGCGGCCGGGCTTACGACCCGCGCTTTTTGTGGATGTGGCCCAATGCCCGCATCGGCGTGATGGGTGCCGAACAGGCGGCCGGCGTGCTGGTGCAGGTCAAGCGTGAACAAGCCGAACGCGCCGGCGCAGACTTCAGCGCCGAAGAGGAAGCTGCAATCAAGCAGCCGATCCTTGACCAGTATGAAACCCAGGGCCATCCCTATTACTCCAGCGCGCGCTTGTGGGATGACGGCGTCATCGACCCGCTGCAGACCCGCGACGTGCTGGCCCTGGCCTTGTCCGCTTCGCTGAACGCCCCCATCGAGCCGAGCCGCTTCGGCGTGTTCCGCATGTAAATGGAGCTGTACCCCATGAGCGATTTCAACACCCTCGAACTGATCACCGACCGCCGTGGTTTTGCCACGCTGTGGCTCAGCCGCGAAGCCAAGAACAACGCGTTCAACGCCGAAATGATCCGCGAACTGATCATCGCGCTCGACCAGGTGCAGGGCGATTCGTCGCTGCGCTTCGTGGTGCTGCGCGGGCGCGGCAAGCACTTCAGTGCCGGTGCCGACCTGGCGTGGATGCAGCAATCGGCCGAGTTGGACTACCACACCAACCTGGACGACGCCCGCGAGCTGGCGGAGTTGATGTACAACCTGGCCAAGCTGAAAATCCCGACCCTGGCCGTTGTGCAGGGCGCGGCCTATGGCGGCGCGCTGGGCTTGATCAGTTGCTGCGACATGGCGATCGGCGCCGATGACGCGCAGTTCTGCCTGTCGGAGGCGCGCATCGGCCTGGCTCCGGCGGTGATCAGCCCGTTCGTGGTGCAAGCCATCGGCGAACGTGCAGCGCGGCGTTATGCCCTGACCGCCGAGCGTTTTGGCGGCCAGCGGGCACGCGACATTGGCCTGCTGGCAGAAAGTTACCCCGCCGGTGAGCTGGATCAGCACGTCGAACACTGGATCGCCAACCTGCTGCTCAACAGCCCTGCGGCGATGCGCGCCAGCAAGGACTTGTTGCGCGAAGTGGGCAACGGCGCCCTCACCCCGGCGTTGCGCCGCTATTGCGAAAACGCCATCGCGCGGATTCGCGTCAGCGCCGAGGGCCAGGAAGGCTTGCGCGCCTTCCTGCAAAAACGTCCGCCCAGCTGGCAAGCACAGGAGCCGCGTTCATGAGCCCACTGACGACTGTACTGGTGGCCAACCGCGGCGAAATTGCCTGCCGAGTGATGCGCACCGCCAAGGCCATGGGCCTGACCACCGTGGCGGTACACAGCGCCATCGACCGTGATGCGCGCCACAGCCGCGAGGCAGACATCCGTGTCGACCTGGGTGGCAGCAAGGCCACCGACAGCTACTTGCAAATCGACAAGCTGATTGCCGCCGCCCAGGCCAGCGGCGCCCAGGCGATCCATCCCGGGTATGGGTTTCTATCGGAAAACGCCGGTTTTGCTCGCGCGATTGAAGCGGCCGGGTTGATCTTCCTCGGCCCGCCCGCCTCGGCCATCGATGCAATGGGCAGCAAATCGGCCGCCAAGGCGCTGATGGAAAAAGCCGGCGTGCCGCTGGTGCCGGGTTACCACGGCGAAGCTCAGGACCTGGACACCTTCCGCGCGGCCTGCGAGCGCATCGGCTATCCGGTGCTGCTCAAAGCCACTGCGGGGGGCGGCGGCAAGGGCATGAAGGTGGTCGAGGACGTCAGCCAACTGGCCGAGGCCCTGGCTTCCGCACAGCGTGAGGCACTGTCGTCGTTTGGCAACGGGCAGATGCTGGTGGAGAAATACCTGATTAAGCCGCGTCATGTGGAAATCCAGGTCTTTGCCGACCAGCACGGCCACTGTTTGTACCTCAATGAGCGCGACTGCTCGATTCAGCGTCGCCATCAAAAGGTCGTGGAAGAAGCGCCGGCGCCGGGCCTGAGCGTTGCGCAGCGCAAAGCCATGGGCGAAGCCGCCGTGCGCGCGGCCCAGGCCATCGGTTATGTGGGCGCGGGCACGGTGGAGTTTTTGCTCGACGCGCGTGGCGAGTTTTTCTTCATGGAAATGAACACGCGGCTGCAGGTGGAACATCCGGTGACCGAGGCGATTACCGGCCTCGATTTGGTGGCCTGGCAGATCCGTGTCGCCCAGGGCGAGCCGCTGCCGATCACCCAGGACCAGGTGCCGTTGATCGGGCACGCGATTGAAGTGCGCTTGTATGCCGAAGACCCGGCCAATGATTTTCTGCCGGCCACCGGGCACCTCGCGCTGTACCGCGAAAGCGCACCCGGCCCGGGCCGTCGCGTCGACAGCGGGGTAGAACAAGGCGACAGCGTTTCGCCGTTCTACGACCCGATACTGGGCAAACTGATTGCCTGGGGCGAAGACCGTGAGCAGGCGCGCCTGCGTTTGTTGAGCATGCTCGATGAATTCGCGGTGGGTGGGCTCAAGACCAACCTGGGCTTTTTGCGGCGCATCATCGGCCATCCGGCGTTTGCGGCGGCTGAATTGGATACCGGGTTTATTCCGCGCTACCAGGCTGAGTTGTTGCCGGTGCCGGGCGAATTCAGCGACGAATTCTGGCAGGCCGCAGGCTCAGCGCTTATGCAGAGTCTGCCGCCAGGTGATGGGCCGTGGGCGGACACGCGGGGTTTTCGCGCGGGGCTGCCTGCCGAGGTTTCGCTGCATTTGAGCAGCGGCGCGCAGGATCGACGGGTGACATTGGGTGGAGGCGCTGCGCAGCTACGTGGCGAGCAGTTGTGGCTTGAGCACAACGGCGTACGCCGTGCCCATCTGGCGGTGCGCGGCGAAGGTTGCGTGTACCTGCGCTGGGACGGCGAGATGCATGCAGTGAGCCTGTTCGACCCGATTGCAGCGGTCGAGGCCAACCAATCTCATCAGGGTGGGCTCACGGCGCCGATGAACGGCAGCATCGTGCGGGTGTTGGTGGAAGTCGGCCAGGCCGTCGAAGCCGGTACACAATTGGTGGTACTGGAAGCGATGAAGATGGAGCACAGCATTCGCGCGCCGCACGCCGGCGTGGTCAAGGCGCTGTTTTGCCAGGAAGGTGAAATGGTTGCCGAAGGCAGTGCCCTGGTGGCGCTGGAAACAGCGGACTAAAACTTCGCCGTGGCTTGCACGACAACGCCGAGGATTCGGCAATCGTCGGTAAACAGCTGCTTGGGATAAGTGGGATTGAGCGGCACCAGGTAGCGCTGGCCGCTTTCTTCCATTAACTGGCGAAAGGTCGCCTGGGGGCTGTCGGCCCATTGGGCGACCACCAGTTTGCCGGGTTCGGCATCAATGGCCGGGTCCACCAGAATCAACATGCCTGCGCCAATACTCAAACCACTGGGGGCAGTCATCGCATCTCCCGTCACAGGCAGCCAGTAGGCTTCGCCCCGGGCGTGGTAATCGGTCAGCTCAAAACGCGCGGCGCCGTAGGCCGGGCGCTCCTCGCGTATTTCGCAGACGCCCTTCCAGTCGCTGACCGGGTAGCGAAAATACGGGTTGTAGTGTTTTTCCAGGGGCGGGGCCTGATTGGCTTTCGGCCGAATTTCGAGCGCAACCTCCAGATACTCCAACCCTAACTCGGCGAGTACCCGGTTCATGTCCGCCAGGCT
Organism: Pseudomonas sp. R9.37; assembly: GCF_963878885.1. Classification (NCBI taxonomy): domain Bacteria; kingdom Pseudomonadati; phylum Pseudomonadota; class Gammaproteobacteria; order Pseudomonadales; family Pseudomonadaceae; genus Pseudomonas; species Pseudomonas sp. R9.37. The sequence goes on from NZ_CAWNZA010000049.1 coordinate 92,624, forward strand.
TGGCACGCGACGCTTGTTGAGCCAATGGCCCACGCCACCCTGGGACATGCCCAGGCGTTCAGCCAGTTCATCCTGCGTGACCTTGCGGTCTTTCATGTTGGCTTTGACCAACGCTATCCAGTTATCCATGGGCGGTGACAATACGTTGTGCAGAGGCCACGACAATAAACAGTTTGTAGTAATCCATCAAATTACATAAATACGATTCGTATTAGTATCGGCCGCAGGTTTTCGACATTCACTCAGAGTAGCCACCCTCATGACGACCCGCCCGTATCAACTGCCCGGCACCGCTGAAACCGAACAACTGTCGGGGCTGCGCACCAGCGGCGCGGCTCAGCGCGCATTGGATCATTACTTGAAAGACGATGTGTCGGCACCGCTCCCGGACGAGTGTTTCTTCGACATCAAGCCCAACGTCAGCCACGAGGACGCGCTGGTGCATGCTTCGGAGCTGTTACGCAGCGCGGCAGCGGCGGCCTACGAACTGGCAAGCAGCCGGCAGGGCAACCAGCGGGACCTGGCGTTTTCAGTGGTGTATTTAATTGATATGGCGAAGGTGATGGTGGAGCGGACGCTGCAGTCGCCGGTGGCTCAGGCAAGCGCATAACAGACACAACGCAAAATATTTCTATCCCGCGGATAAAAACATTTGACTTGCAAATGATAATGATTATTATTGGGCTCAGCTGATCGCGAGATCAGTCGATAGACCAAGGGACCTTAGGTCGGACTCTTGGAATATCTCCTCATCAGGCTAATCACGGTTTTTGACCCGGCTCATTGGCCGGGTCTTTTTTTTGCCAGTTTCTCTGGCATGGCTTCAGGCTAATGAAGACTGTGTGTTGCTTGATGGCGCGCATGGTAGCAAAAGACCATCGTCAAAAGAAAGCCGAACGAGCGCTCTAGCCCCGATCTTTCCGAAATAGCGCTTGAGAATCAATCTCATAGATTCTAAGCTGCTGCTGCGTCAAGGATGACGCCCCCTCCTCCGTGCAAAAATATTGCATCAAGATTTTGCCTGACTCCTGTGTAAGATATCCGCCACAACACTCATATTCAGGCAATCAGACTATGACCGTGGCCTTGACCTCCATCAAGATCAGCACCGACTTCGACAGTGGCAACATCCAGGTTCTGGATGCGAGTGATGCCTATCAGTTATTGCTGGCGATCAAACCCGACACCCGCAGCGCACACTTCCAGTGGTTCCACTTCAAGGCCGAAGGCATGCACGTGGGCCACACCCACACCTTCCGCCTGAGTAACGCGAGTCAGTCTTCTTACAAAAATGCCTGGAGCGGCTACAACGCCGTGGCGTCCTACGACCATATCAACTGGTTTCGCGTCCCCACGCGCTTTGATGGCGAAACATTGCACATCAGCCTGGAAACCCGCGAAAAACAAGCCTGGATCGCCTACTTCGAACCCTACAGCCGCGAACGTCACGACGCCTTGATCGAGCAGGCCATGACCCGCGCCGGCACCCAGTTACTCGCCACCGGTAAAAGTGCTGAAGGCCGAGATATCCAACTGCTGCGCCGCGGCAAGGGTGGCGAGGGCCAGCGCAAGGTCTGGATCATCGCCCAGCAGCACCCCGGCGAGCACATGGCCGAATGGTTCATGGAAGGCGTCATTGAACGCCTGCAACAGGACGGTGACGCCGAGTTGAAAAAACTGCTGTCCGTCGCTGACCTGTACCTGATCCCCAACATGAACCCCGACGGCGCCTTCCACGGCCACTTGCGCACCAATGCCATGGGCCAGGACCTCAACCGTGCCTGGCAGAGCGCCAGTCAGGAAATCAGCCCTGAAGTGCTGTTCGCCCAGCAGCAGATGGAAAAATACGGCGTCGATCTGTTTCTCGATATTCACGGCGACGAAGAAATCCCCTACGTGTTCACCGCCGGCTGCGAAGGCAACCCAGGCTACACGCCTCGCCTCGAAGCGCTGGAAAAACACTTCCGCAGCCACTTGAGCGCGCTGACTCGCGACTTCCAAACCACCCACGGCTACACCCGCGACCTGCCGGGCGAGGCCAACATGACGCTGGCCTGCAATGCCGTCGGAGAGAAATTCGACTGTCTGTCGCTGACCCTGGAGATGCCCTTCAAGGACAACGACGATGCGCCCAACCCGAAAACCGGTTGGTCAGGTGAGCGCTCCAAACAGTTGGGCAAGGACGTCTTGAGCACGGTTGCCGATATCGTCACGGCACTGCGCTAAACCGTCCCGCCCCCGGCATCAGTCCTTGGTGCCGGTCATGCTCTGCAGCACGCCGTCACGGCGAATCAACCCGTGAAACAGCGCCGCCGCCAGGTGCAACAGCACCGTCAGAAACAGCAGATACGCCAGATACCCGTGGGCCTTGCGCAACACCGCAAACAACGGCGCATTCGCCCCCACCAACGCCGGCAACTGCACTGAACTGCTGAGCATTACCGGGTCACCGGCCGCCGAAATCATCGCCCAGCCCAGCAGCGGCAACACCAGCATCAACGCGTACAACAGCACATGAGAGGCCTTGGCGGCCAACCTTTGCCACAGCGGCAAATCATCAGGTAGCGGCGGTTGCCGAGTGGAAAAACGCACCACCAGCCGCACGATTACCAGCGCCAGAATCGCAATCCCCAATGGCTTATGCAGGTGGATCAGCCACTCATGGCGCTCCGACACCGACGCCGCCATGCCCGCACCGATAAACAACATAGCGATGACCATCAGCGCCATCAGCCAATGCAGCACGCGCGCCAGCGGCGCGAAATAGCGTGGTTGAACATTCATGGCTTCGACTCCTGAGGGGCGCTGTGCAGCGGGCTGACTTCACCGGCACGACGCACGTACGAGCTGGCGTAGGCTGCCGAACGCGCCGCCAGCAGCGGATCGTCGGAGGCCTGGATACCACTGGGCAAAATCAGCGGATCAAAGTTGATATCGCGGCAATCGCCGTCCGCTTGCGGCTGGCTGCTCTGCAGTACCAGCGTGCCGGCGTTGAGCACCTTGTGTTCGCCGGTCCAGGTTTTGCTCGCATCGTCCAGTGGGTCACCAGGGTTGGCCAGGGTCATGTTCAGCTGCCAACGCAGCGGGCCGGACGCCAGGCGCTGCACCAGGTCTTTTTCAAGAAAGTCACTGCCCGACGGTGCGGTATCGCCCGCTGCATCCTGGCTCTGCGGCACGACGCCCCAACGCACTGCCTGGCGTTTGCCGTCAGCGCTGACCAGATAAAACGCATTGATGCCGTTGTAGGTCTCTGTCGCATAGCTGGCCGACGGCTTGGCCGTCTTGACCCACGCCAGGAACGGCGCAGTCTCCGGGTGCGCGGCAAAAAACGCCGGCATGCCCGCCGGGTTCGGCTTGCCGGTGGCCGGGTCTGGCGCGCCCGCCTTGAGCATCTGGTAAAAGGCTTCAGGCGTGCCCACCGGAAACACCGGCATGCTGTTCATCCCGGTGCGCCATTGCTGGCCGTTGGCTTGGCTCAATTGCAAGGCAAAACTGCGGATCGGCACACTGCTGTCCGGCGCGTAAGGGTTGCCACTGGGCAAGGCAAATCGGCCGATCACCGGCGTTCTCGCTTCGCTGAACACCTGGGCACTGGAATACGCCCGCGCCTCCGGGCTGCTCTCGAAGTAACCCGCCACGCACACGCCCTTGGCATGGTTGCGGCGAAAGCCAGGGTGCAGGCCGTTATTGGTTTCCAGGGCATTCACCAGGGTTTTGGGGCGCAGGCGCTGTGGGTCGAGGGTGCCGTTGACGTAGGCAAACGCCCCGGCAACAACGGCAACCACGGCACCGATACCGGCGAGCCGTGCGATCAGGCTCGCGGTACTCAACGGAGGGCGGGGCGGTGATGAGTGATCTACCATGAAGTGACTCCAGGGCCAGAGGCCTAAGCGGTGAAACATAAGGTCGGAGCATTAAGACGAACGCCGATCCGCTCTATTCCCACGCCCTGTGTTTATTTTTCAGGTTTGGGAATAACCTTCAACGTCAGACGTCTCTCTAGTCCCAGCGTAGCGACCAGCCAGATTCCCATGCATGAACTCGACGAACAGTTACGTGAACTGATCCCCAGGATGCGGCGCTTTGCCGTGTCCCTGACCCGTAACACCAGCAGCGCCGACGACCTGGTGCAGTCGACTCTGGAACGCGCAATCACCCGATGGGCCGACAAACGCATCGAAGGCGACTTGCGCGCGTGGCTGTTCTCGATTCTTTACCGGCAATTCCTCGACGCCCACCGCCGCAGCCGGCGTTACGCGCGCATGCTCGACTTCTTCACCGGCCGTGACGACGCGCAACCCTCGGTGGAGCGCACGGTGATGGCCCAATCGGCCTTGCAGGCTTTTGACCAACTCAACACCGAACAGCGCGCCCTGTTGCTCTGGGTGTCGGTCGAAGGCTTAAGCTACAAGGAGGTTGCCGTCATCCTCGAGGTGCCCGTCGGCACCGTCATGTCGCGCTTGTCCCGGGCGCGCCAGGCGCTGCGCCAACTCAGTGATGGCGAAATTGCCAGCCCTTCCCTGCGGATACTCAAATGATCAGCCTGCCCCCCAGCGAACGCGATTTGCACGCCTACGTCGATCACCAACTGCTGGAGAGCGATCGCCGCGTGCTTGAAACCTACTTGGCGACCCACCCCGACGTCGCTGCCCAGGTGCATGCCTGGCAACAGGATGCGCAAGCACTGCGCGCGTCATTGAGCGGGGCCTTGCAACAACCGGCCAACCCCACGCTGGACCCGGCGCTGATTCGCCAACGCATCAAACACCAATCGCGTCGCCACTTCGCCACGGCTGCCGTGTTGTTGATCGCCGTCAGCCTGGGCGGTTTTGGCGGCTGGCACGCCCGCGAAGCGACCCAGCCTGCCCTGTTGCCGATGGCCGACGCCATGCAAGCGTTCCGCCTGTTTGCTCAGGACGGCATCATGCCCGCCGACTACAACGCCCAGGATGGCGGCTCGATGCAGGCCTGGCTGGATCGCTACTTCAACCAGGCGCACCGCCTGCCGGACTTGAGCCAGGCAGGTTTCAAGCCCGTCAGCGGGCGCTTGCTCACCACTGAGCAGGGCGCTGCCGCGATGGTGCTGTACGAAGACCCGCAAGGCCGGCGCATCAGCTTCTACATCCGCCCACCTGGCCCGGAAAACGGCTTTCTGCCCCGCGGCAGCCGCAGCGCCGATGGTTTGCAGGCCGAGTACTGGTCCGGCAGCGGCTACAACTACGCGATGGTCAGCCCGGTGGATCAGCCGACCACGCAGATGATGAAGTTCTAAAAGCCCACGTCCAGCACCACGTTGTCCAGATAAGTGCCGCCCGGCGGCGTGGCCTGGTCGGTGTAGACCTTGGCGTTGTAGTTGAACACCTGGCTGCCGGTGCCCAGGCCGTTGCCAGGGTTGACCTCGGCCGTTGAACTGGCCCGACGCGCCGTGCCCACGCTGCCCCAGCGGGTTGTGCTGGCACTCTTGAAGATGTCGTAAGCAAGGAAGTTACCGGCGGACACCATCTGCCGGCGGCCACCCACACTCACCGGGTTCTGCCCGTCACTGAGGCCCACGGTGTAGGCGCTGCCCTTGGTGCAGGCAACGCTGGCCTGCCCGTTGACGGTGGAAAATGCACTGACCACCGGCGCGCTGCCAAAGGCGATGGCGGGCGTAGTGATCTGGCAGTCATTGACCACGGTCATGCTCACATTCAGCGTGGTCGTGCCGTTGTTGATCTCGCGGCCCGCGCAAATCCCACCAATGCCAATGCCCGAACAGTAATTCCAGTTCCAGAAGATACTCAGGGTTTCGGTGTACACACCTGCCGCCACGTTACTGCCGACGGTGGTGGCGAAATACAGCGGCACAATTTTGGTACCCGGCCCGAACACCAGGCCAAGGGAGGCGGCAATGCCACCACTGCCGCCAAAATCGAACGCGGTGCCGCGCGTCATTGGGAACGCGGTGGTGTTGTTGGCATAGATCGTATAGCTGATGACATCCCCGGTCGGCCCGACCAGGCCGCCTTGCGAGGAGCCGGTGACGGTCGCATAGAAATGGTCATTGGAGGTCAAGACTGACAGCAGCGCCGGCGTGCAGCTCAACCCAGCGTTGGTGGTCGAACTCGGCTGGGAGGTGGTGCGCACGGTCATGGAACTCACCGTGGTGCCGAAACTGGCCGGCACGGTGGCGCCCACCGTGCACACCGCCTGCACCTGCACCGACACGCCCAGGCTCGCCAACAGCAGTAACCGCAACAGCCAATCCTTGACCTGCACACGCACACTCCTTACGTCATTGGCACACCAGTGGCCCGATCAGCGGCACCTGCTCCTGTGTGGTATCCAGTTCGAACGTCGCCTGGCAGGTCTGGCCATCGCCGACGGTGACCTGCAAGGTGTTGTGGGCCGCCAGGTTTTCCAGGTAGACCAGCCCGTCCCACCCCACCACCGCCAGCGCGCCGCTTTGCTCGTGTCGCACCTGGCTGCCCAGGGGCAAGTCCTGATGCTGGGCATCGACTAGGGTGATGCTCGCCGCGAGCACCCGGCGCACCGGAAACTCCAGCAGGTAGCCACTGCCCCGGCGCACGGCCACGCGCTGCTCGACATTGGGCACTTGCATGTTGGCCGGCAGGTTCAGCGGGTCGATCTCGTATTTTGCCCGGTAGTAGGCGCTGGTCCACGGCACCAGCAAGTGCCCGTTGCGGTCGGTTTCACCCACCACTTGGTTCTCGTAGCGTACCGGTACGCCGCCGACGCCATCGGTGCTCACCACCACAAACGCATCGTCGACACGGTTGGCCGCGAACACGTGGTGGTCCATCCATACCAGCGAGCCACTGGCATCCGCCCAGCGGGTTTCGGCGTCGCGGTTGCCATACACGCCGGCCTGCAACTGCACCGACTGCAAGCGCCAGGTCAGGTCGGCCTGCCGATAAGCCGGCCCGTCACCGCTGGCGTAACCCAGGTTAAAGCCCACGCCGCCCTCGGCCGGCACTGCCCGGCTGTAGTTGACGCGCTGCTGGCTTTGTCCGGTTTTGCTGCGTTCGCTGCCCACGCTGAGGCTGCCATAGATGTCGAAAGGCACCACCACTTGGGCCTGCACTGCCCAGCTGCTGTCACCGACCTCGTGGTTGGCCGACAGGTAGAAACTGCTGTTGCGCCACAGCGCTTTACTCCAGGTCATGTTCACCAGGCGGGTGCGAGAATCATCCGCCGCCTGCACATCGAAATACCCCACGCCCAAACTGCCGAAATCGTTGAGGTTCAGGCTTAAGGTCGCTTGCTGGCTGCGCTTGCTGAGGCTGGCATAGGGCGTGTCGACCAGGCTCAGGTCGGCGTACTCATCGCGGCGCTCTACCCGTTGATAAGACACGCTGTAACGCTGATTGCTGTACTGGTAGCCCAGGCTCAGTTGCTGGCCTGTGCGCCCGTCGAACTGGCTTTGGCTGACGGCGGTATTGAGCACGCCGAAGTTGCCCATGCGCAGGTTGCCGCCGACACCGCCCAAGGCCAGGTCACCCGCGGCTTCGGCGTGGCTTTCCAGGGTAAACGCATCCGACAGCCCGTACCGAAACGTGCCGCTCGCCACGCCGGAGCCGTAGCCAAAATCGCGCACGGTGTAGTCGCGGCGCAGGTTACCCGCCGCCACCGAAAAGTCCGACAAGCCCTTTTGCAACAGCGTACTCGTGACGTAGAACGGCACCGTGGTCGAGACCTGCCGGCCCAGGGCGTCGGTGGTCACCACCACCGCCTCACCCGCGCCGTTGATGAACGGCACGTTGGTCAGGGTGTACGGCCCAGGCTGCAGGTCGGCGCTGCTGGTTTTGTAGCCGTTGATAAACAGGTCCACCGACGACGGCACGGCGGCCTCACCGGCAAACTGTGGCAGCGGGTAGGTGACCAAATCCGGACGCACGCCAAAATCGCGCGACACCTGCACACCGCCAAGACGCACCGAGGTGCTCCACGGCAAGGCGCCGCTGATCACGTCGCCGGCCTCATAGGTCAGCAGGCGCTCGTCGTCGGAAAACCGCCACGTGGTGTCATAACGCCGATAGCCGTTGTCCAGGCTGCCGCCGGCTGTCTCCCGGCCAAGCGTGGTGCGGTACTGGCCGGTGTTGGACAAGGTGCCCCAGGTGTCGAACAACCTGACTTCGTTGAAGATGCCGAGGTAGGTGCCGGCGTCATCGGTGTCGTTGAGGTAGGCGTCATAGTTGAGCAGCGCGCCAAAGCTGGTCAGCGCCTGGGTGCGCGGGTAATTGTTGCGGTTGCCGATAAATTGCTCCGGCAACCAGGCCGGCGGCACGCTGAGCATCAGGCGCTGGCCCTGGCTGTCGTAATCGGCGTGCATGCCTGGCAGGTTTTCCAGCGCAACCTCGGCAGGCACTTCACCCGGCAGCTTCATACCGATTTCCTGCAACACCGACGCCGGCAAAAACAATTGCCCGGCACGCTGATTGACGGCGACCACGCGCCCGGTATCCATCTGATTGACCACCAGTTCCAGAAACAACTGCGCATCGGCAACAGCCTCCATACTGCTGGGAGGGGGCGGCAATGGAGCGGCCACACCCGGCGCCGCAAGCACCAGGCCAGACAGGCCACTCACCACCCACACCGATCGCCATAAACCTCTCGCCCGTTCATGGCTCACCAAGGCTTTGTGTCCATCAATGGACATCTCCATCCGTTAACACCAGGGGCTGCTCCATGCCCTACCGCACTGATTTATCGCCCCGGTGCAAGGTTCTCCAATTGCGTCGCACCATTGACTCGCACCTGCAGCGGCTGATCAGCCGGCAGGCCCTCCGGCACCGGCCAGCGCATGGTTGCGCCCGGCAGCACATAGCCCATCAGGCCTTCCACCAGCGGCCGCGGCTGACCGCCCTGTTTGAACGTGGCGTCGGTCAAGCGTGCATGCACGGCGCCCTGGTTGCGCATTTCGACGTAGTTGCGCCCACCCACTGTGACCTTTTTCCAACTCAGGTCCGGCTTGCCGGCACTTTTGGGGTCGCGCTCGCGGGTGCCATCTACCTTGCTCCAAAGGCCCGGGCCATAGGCGAACAGCGGCACCGAATAGCGCATCTGGAAGCGAATCGCAGCGGCCGTCTTGCCATCAGCCGGGGCCGCAGGCGGCGCGGCCGGGGGGATTTCATCGATGATGATCCGGTAGGCCAGTTCCCGGCCCGGCGGCACCTCTTTGGTCCGGGTCAGGCGCACCAGCTGTTTCTGCCCCGGCTCGATTTTCGCCACCGGCGGGCTGCCGATCACGTCGCGCTGGTTCTGGTACTGCTCATCAAAACCGCTCTGGGTCCAGGCAAACACGCGGATTTGCAGGTTGGCGGTCTCCGTGCCGCGATTTTCCAGCCACAGGGCGCTGGCCTGTTGGTCGGCCTCCAGCACCGGGTCAATCGGCCAGATCAGCACCGAGCTGGCCGCCTGCGCCTGCCCTGCCGTCAACGCCCACAACGCGCTCAAACCTGCTGCCCACCAGTGCCGGGAAGCTGCATACATAAGTCTTACTCCTCATTGCCAATCGCCTTACCACGACAGCTGCACCTGCAACGTGTCGCTGTACGTCCCCCCAGGCGTATTACCCGGTAACTGCACTCGCCCATAAATCGGCAAGGTGATGCTGGCTGCGTTGGTGTAGGCCACGCTCACGCTTTGACTGATGCCCAGGCTCTGGCTGAACGCCGCGTCCCGAAACAGCTGATAAGCCACTTGAGCAGTGCCGCTATTGAGCTGCATCCGCCGACCGCTGTTGTTGTGCAATCCGCCATCGACACTCATGCTCAGCGCAACCCCCGGCGTACATTGCAGGGTCACGCCCCCCGTGAGTGCGACAGACGCCGTGCTGGTCGCCAGGGCCGAATAAGTGCCAAAGGCCAGGCTGCCGTAGTTCGTCCCGCCACCCACCACCAGGCATCCAGGGGTGATGGTCGCGCTGACCTGGAACGACTGACTGGTCACCGCCAGCAGCGACACCGGCATGCCCCAGCCGATGCACACCACACACGCCGCCCACCCTGCCCGGCTCATGGCACTTAGAACGTCAGCGTCACGTTGACCGTGTCGGTGTAAGTCCCGGCCGGCAGCCCGGCCTTGCCGTTGGCCTTACCGTAAATATTCACGGCCTGGGCCACGCCCGTGCTGGGTGCCAGGTTGATCACCCCACCGATGGCGAGCAAATTGGAATGGCCACTGTCGGTGAACAGGTCATACGGCACGTAATTGGCCACACCGTCGTACAGCGCGCGACCACCGCCCACGGACTTGCCGTCGTTGGCGCCGGCAGACACGGTCAGCGTTGGTGAAGTGCCCGCCGAACACAGAATCGACAACGCGCCACCGCCGCCGCCCAGCACCTGGCCGTCGGCTTCAGTGAACAGGCTGTTGGCCGTACCGAAGTTCAGGTTACCGAAGCTCATCCCGCCGGTGGCCGCCGCACCATTGACCTGGCAGCTGCTGGTCAGCACCAGCGTTGCGGTGACGGTGCCGGCGACCGTGGCCGCCTGCGTACCCGACACCCACACCAGCGCCATCAATGGAAAAACTGCTTTCGATACAAGTGCATGCATGATGTTAATCCTCATGATTTACCAATCCAGAGTCACCGTCAGGGTGTCTGTGTAGATGCCGGCCGGTAGGGCCCTGGTATTCGCCACCACCGAGCCGAATACCGGGATCGGTACTTGTGTGCCCTTGGTCACGACGAAATTGCGTTGTTGGCCAATGCTGTAAGTGCTCTGGCCCAGCGGATCGGCCGACAGCCGATACGGGATGGTCTGACGCCCGTTGCTCAAGCGTCGCGTGGTGCCATCGCCGTGCGCGCCGCCGTCGATCGTCACGGTGAAACTGCTGACCACCGAGGGGTTGCAGGACACCGACAGCGGCGCCTTGTCGCCATCGGAAACGGCTGCGCCCAGTGGGTTGCTCCAGGTCGGGCCCTGGCTGCCAAAGTCGAGCATTGCCGTGCCGCCCGCGGGGCTCACGGGCGCGCTTGCGGCGCCTTTGCTCACCTCACAACTGGCGGTTATTACCAGCCGCGCATGAATCTGCCCGGCCACGGCCGCCTGGGCGTCTTCTGCCAGCAGCAACAGGCCGCCCATGGCCACGAGGGCCCAGCCCCGGCTTACCATGTGACCGTGACCTTGAGCAGGTCGGTGTAGCGGCCGACGGCGGGGATGTCCTTGAGCGGTTCGATGCGGCCATATAAGGGCAAGTCGACGCTGCCCGAGTCCGGCACGCGGCCACTGAGCGGTTCATTCACGGGCAAGGCAATACGTCGCGCGGCGTCGGCGTAAAGGCGATAGGGAATAGGTTTACTCGAGGGGGTCGCGGCGCTGAGGTAGCGTACTTCGCCGACGCCGCCATGCAGGCCGCCGTCAACGCGCATTTGATAGGGTGTGTCCGGGTTGCATTCCAGGCGCGGCTGGCGCTGGCTGATCAAGGCCGCACTCAAGGGGCCGGCCGGGTCATCCAGACGCGGGCCGCTGCCAAAGTCCAACACGCCCAGCTGCTCGATACCCGCATCGCGGGTGATGCCCACCAGCTGGCAGCCCCGTTGCACGTCGATGCGCACTTCTACCTGAAGTTGCGCAGCGTAAACCGTGTTACAGAGTATGGCGCCCATGACTGCCAATACTGCTCGTCCCTTCACTGCCCCAATTCCTTATACAGGGGTGACAACTGTGTATGAGGTTAGCCATTTAAGGAGAAACCGCCAGTTTGCCCAGGACTACCCCCTCGCCATGCTTTTTCGAGATAGCTGGCGGCGCGCTTCTCTATTGGTCAAATCGCCTCGGGCGCCCTAAAGTGGGCGACCACCGCACGACAGAGTGACTTGCATTGGCTGTGCTTCCCCTGATTCAGCGTTTGCTGGGCAAAAAAACCGCCGTCCTTGACCCCTCGCCTATCCCAGCGTTCTTTGAGAACAAGGCCAGGCAACAGGGCTATACCCTGAGCGCAGGCCAAACCCGGGCGATTGCCGCCCTCGCCCGCGAGACCCAGCACCTGCTCGCCAACCGTGCAACGCGCAGCCTGTACCTGCACGGCCCGGTGGGGCGCGGCAAAAGCTGGCTGCTCGATGGGTTTTTCCAGGCGCTGCCGATTGCCGACAAACAGCGCGTGCACTTCCATGCGTTTTTTGCCCGCCTGCATCGGGGCATGTTTGCGCACCGTGAGCACGACGACGCCCTGGGCGTGACCCTCGATGAGCTGTTGGCGGGATGCCGGGTGCTGTGTTTCGACGAATTCCATGTTCACGATATCGGCGATGCCATGCTTATCAGCCGGCTGTTCAAAGCCTTGTTCGCGCGCGGCGTGCTGGTGCTGGTGACCTCAAACTATGCGCCCGAGGGGCTGCTGCCCAACCCGCTGTACCACGAACGCTTCAAGCCGGTGATCGACCTGATTGCCGCGCGGATGGACGTGCTGGAGGTCAGCTCACCCGAGGATTTTCGCAGCTTGCCCCAAGCGCATGCCGAGCAGCATTTCACCGCCGGCCAGTATGTTTGGCCGGGCACGCCCGCCCAGCGTGAAATGCTCGGGCTGCCCGCCACCGATTGCCCGGCGCAAAGCCTGACCGTCGGCAATTGTCAGCTGATATGTCGCCACCATCAGGCGCCAACCATCGCGTTCACCTTCAACGACCTGTGCGAACAACTCACGGCCGTGATGGATTACTTGCTGCTCTGCGAGGACTTCGACCACTGGATTGTCGACGGGCTGCCCCAGTTGGCAGACTGCCCGATCGCCGTGCAACAGCGGTTTATCAACCTGGTGGACGTGCTGTACGACCAGGACAAACGCCTGACGCTGATCGGCCAACACCCCTTGGCGCATGCCCTTGAAGGGCAGGCCATCGACCTGGCTCGCACCGCGAGCCGTCTGAACCAATTGCAAACCGTCTGCCCGCAACCGGCGCCTCACCCGGTATCATGAGCGCCTTTTTACGCCCTCTTGCCGAGTGACTGCGCCGTTCATGAATACCCTCGCCCAACTCAAGGCCGGCCAACTGGCCGGCATCACGCGCCTGGACCTGTCCTGCGGGCTGACCGAATTCCCGCGGGAAATCTTCGAACTGGCCGACTCCCTGGAAATCCTCAACCTCACGGGCAACGCCCTGAGCAGCCTGCCCGACGACCTGCATCGCCTGTCGCACCTGCGCGTGCTGTTCTGCTCCGACAACGCCTTCACCGAGCTGCCGGCGTGCCTGGGCCAGTGCGCACAGCTGAGCATGATCGGCTTCAAGGCCAACCGGATCAGCCACGTGCCCGCCGCCGCCCTGCCGCCGCAGTTGCGCTGGCTGATCCTCACGGATAACTGCATCAGCCAATTGCCCAACGAATTGGGCGAGCGGCCGTTGCTGCAAAAACTGATGTTGGCCGGCAACCAATTGGCGCACCTGCCGCAAAGCCTGGCCAACTGCCACAACCTGGAACTGATCCGCATCGCCGCCAACCGCCTGACTCAACTGCCGCAGTGGCTGCTGACGCTGCCGAGCCTGACCTGGCTGGCCTATGCCGGTAACCCGGTGGAAATGGCCGTGGATGTGGCGGGCGATGACGCGACACCGAACATTCCCTGGTCGGAACTGGAACTGGGTGACGTGCTGGGCGAAGGCGCCTCGGGGATCATTCGCAAGGCGGCGTGGCGACCGCGGGGGATGTCTGTCGCAGTCAAACTGTACAAAGGCACGATCACCAGCGACGGCTCTCCGCTGCACGAAATGCAGGCCTGCATCGCCGCCGGGCTGCACCCCAACCTGATCAAGGTGGAAGGCCGCGTGGTGGGCCATCCCGATGACCAGGCCGCACTGGTGATGGACCTGATCGACCCGAGTTATCGCAACCTTGCCGCACTGCCGAGCCTGGCGTCCTGTACGCGCGATATCTACGCGCCCGACACGCGCTTCAGCCCCCAAGTGGCCTTGCGCATGGCGCGCGGCATAGCGTCGGTGGCGGCCCATCTGCACCGCCACGGCATTACCCATGGCGACCTGTATGGCCACAACATTCTGTGGAATGCCGAGGGTGATTGTTTGCTCGGGGATTTTGGCGCGGCGTCGTTCCATGCCACGGCGGACACCTTGGAAACCCAGGCGTTGCAGCGTATTGAAGTGCGCGCGTTTGGGGTGTTGCTGGGGGAGTTGCTGGCGCGGGTTGACACGCCGTTCAACGACCAGGCGTTGGTGGCGCTGCAAAAACGCTGCTGCCAGCCTGATGTGTTGGCGCGGCCAGGCTTCGAAGAGATCGAGACCTTGCTGCAAGCTTTGCCACACCACTGATCAAATGTGGGAGCGGGCTTGCTCGCGAATGCGTAGTGTCAATCACTGATTGGGTGACTGACACATTGCATTCGCGAGCAAGCCCGCTCCCACATTTTTTACCGCGTTCTATTCAGCGATAAATCAGCCAGCCAGGCCGACGAACATATCCTGCACGTCGTCATGGTTGTCCAGGCCTTCCAGGAAGGCTTCGACTTCGGCCATCTGCTCATCGGTCAAACCACTCACCGGGTTCTTCGAGATGTAGCCCAGCTTGGCCGACAACACCGTGAACCCCTGCTCCGGCAGGGCCTTCTGCACGGCATCCAGGTCGGTGGTTTCGGTGATGAACAGGGTGGTGCCCTCTTCTTCGCCGTCTTCGAAATCCTGGGCGCCGGCTTCGATAGCCGCCATTTCCGGATCAGCGTCCGAGGTGTCCGGCGACGCTTCGATCAGGCCGACGTGGTTGAAGTCCCAGGCCACAGAGCCCGAAGCACCCAACTGACCTTTGCGGAACGCCACGCGGATTTCCGCCACGGTGCGGTTGATGTTATCGGTCACGCACTCGACGATCAGCGGCACCTGGTGCGGGGCGAACCCTTCGTAGGTCACACGGTGGTACTGCACGGTTTCACCCAGCAGGCCGGCGCCTTTTTTGATCGCGCGCTCCAGGGTTTCCTTGGGCATCGAGGCCTTTTTGGCTTGCTCAACCACCAGACGCAGGTGGGCGTTGGTCGCGGTGTCGGCACCGTTGCGGGCGGCGATGGTGATTTCCTTCACCAGCTTGCCGAAGATCTTGCCCTTGGCATTGGATGCCGCTTCTTTATGTTTGACTTTCCACTGTGCGCCCATGACTCACTCTCTTTTGTCCATCGCGCCGAAACGTCTACTGGCCGGCGCTTTGGGGGCAGAGTTTATAGGGCAAAAAAAAATCGTTCCAGCAAAAAACTGTCAAGACGCCAACTCGAAAAACGCCTGGATAAGGCGCAGTGAACGGCGCCGCTCCATGCAACCGAGCATGTGCCGGTTGACCAGCCCGTCGCCCTGCAGGGGTATGGCGTGCACGCGCGGATCGCGGCTGACCTCCATTGACGACACCACCCCCACGCCCAGTTCAGCGGCGACGGCTTCGGTCACCGCCTCACGGCTGTCCAGTTCGAGCAAGACCTTGGGCTGCACAGCGGCGCTGGCGCACGCGCTGTCGAAGGTGCGCCGGGTAATCGAGCCGGGCTCGCGAAGCACCATGATCACTTCGTGCAATTGCTCAAGGCGAATGCCCGCAGGGTCGGCCAGCCACGGGTGCCCTGCCGGCACCAAGGCGCAGATGCGCGATTCGTTCAGGGCTTGCAGGTGCAGGCCATTGCGCGGTTCCACCTCGGTGAGCACCGCCACATCCGCATGCTCGGACAACAGCGCCGCCAGGGTTTCCTGAGCATTGCCCAAGCGCAGGTTCACGGTGATGCCTGGGTAGCGCGCACGTAACCTGGCGATCATCGGCATCACCAGATGCGGGCCGTCGGCCGCCACCTCCAGGCGCCCGGTGAGCAGCTGACGATTGGCTTCCAGCAGGGTCTGGGCCTCGTCCACCAGACCGAAGATCGCGCGGGTGATCGCCGCCAGGCGCGTGCCCTCCTCGGTCAACTCCACCCGCCGCGCCGTACGCCGTAACAACGGGATCTGGTAGTGCTCCTCCAGAGCCTTGATGTGCCCGGTCACCGCCGGCTGGCTGATAAACAGCCGCGCCGCCGCCCGGGTGAAACTGCCCTCGCGGGCTACGGCATCGAATGCACGCAGTTGGAACAAGTTCATAGCTATCGGCCTCACTGATAGCTCGCATAACAACAAACAATTTGATTGATAACAAGCCAAACTGCACTTTAGGCGCCGTAGCTTCCCCAAGACTTGCGAGGACTTGAGATGACCACCGCCGCGCCCATTCTGCTCACACCCGGCCCCCTGACCACGGCCGTGCGTACGCGTCAGGCCATGCTGGTGGATTGGGGTTCATGGGACCAGCGATTCAACCAACTCACCGCCAGCGTCTGCGAGCAGTTGCTGGCGATCCTCAACGCTGCCGACAGCCATCACTGCGTGCCCCTGCAAGGCAGCGGCACCTTTGCCGTCGAAGCCGCCATCGGCACCCTGGTGCCGCGTAGTGGCAAGGTGCTGGTATTGATCAACGGCGCCTACGGCAAGCGCCTGGCCAGGATCTGCGAAGTGCTCGGCCGCCCATTCAGTACCTTTGAAACCGCCGAGGATGAACCGACCACTGCGGCCGATGTGGAACGTCTGCTGCGCGCCGACCCGGCCATTACCCACGTGGCGCTGATCCACTGCGAGACCAGCACCGGCATTCTCAACCCGCTGCCGCCGATTGCCGAGGTGGTGAACAGCCACGGCAAGCGCCTGATCATCGACGCCATGAGTTCCTTCGGTGCGCTGCCAATTGACGCTCGCGAAGTGCCGTTCGAGGCACTGATAGCAGCCTCGGGCAAATGCCTGGAGGGCGTGCCGGGCATGGGTTTTGTGTTTGCCGACAAACAGTCGCTGGCCGCCGCCCAAGGTAACTGCCACTCCCTGGCGATGGACCTGTTCGACCAGCACAGCTACATGGCCAGGACCGGGCAATGGCGCTTCACCCCGCCAACGCACGTGGTCGCCGCCCTGCACGAAGCGTTGCTGCAATATCACGAAGAAGGCGGCCTGCCTGCGCGTCACCAGCGCTATACACGCAACTGTCAGGCGCTGCTCGATGGCATGGCCGAACTGGGCCTGCGCAGCTTCCTGCCGGCAGCGATCCAGGCGCCGATCATCGTCACCTTTCATGCGCCAAAGGACCCGCGTTACCAGTTCAAGGCGTTCTATGAGCGGGTCAAGGCCAAGGGCTTCATCCTGTATCCCGGCAAATTGACCCAAGTGGAAACCTTCCGCGTGGGCTGTATCGGCCACGTCGATGCGGCCGGCATGCGCGCCGCGGTCAAGGCGATCGCGCAGGTGTTGCAAGAAATGGAAGTGCTGGACATTTGATTTCCCCCATTACCCCCAGGATCTGCACCATGAATTACCAGAACCCCAACACTCTCCAGGCCGTTATCCTCGATTGGGCCGGCACCGTGGTCGACTTCGGCTCCTTCGCCCCCACGCAGATTTTTGTCGAAGCCTTCGCCGAGTTTGACGTGCACGTGTCCATCGAAGAAGCCCGAGGCCCGATGGGCATGGGCAAGTGGGACCATATCCGCACCCTCTGCGATCAGCCTCAAGTGGCCGAACGTTACCGCAAGGTCTTCGATCGCACACCGACCGACGACGACGTGACCGCCCTCTATGAGCGCTTCATGCCGTTGCAGATCGAGAAAATCGCCGAACACTCGGCGCTGATCCCAGGCGCACTCGACACCATCGCCCGGCTGCGTGCGCAAGGCATCAAGATCGGCTCTTGCTCCGGCTACCCCAAGCAAGTAATGGACAAGGTCGTCGCCCTGGCCGCCACCAACGGCTACCTCGCCGATCACGTGGTCGCCACCGACGAAGTGCCCAACGGCCGCCCATGGCCGGCCCAGGCACTGGCCAACGTGATCGCGCTCGGCATCGATGATGTGGCGGCCTGCGTGAAGGTCGACGACACCGTGCCCGGCATTCTCGAGGGCCGTCGCGCCGGAATGTGGACCGTGGCGCTGACTTGCTCGGGCAATGCCCTGGGCCTGACCTACGAGCAATTTCGTGCCCTGGACAGCAGCACCCTGGCCCGCGAACGCGAGCGCATCGAGGCGATGTTCAAAGGCGCGCGCCCGCACTATCTGATCGACACCCTCAACGACCTGCCCGCCGTCATCACCGATATCAACCGGCGCCTGGCGCGCGGTGAAATGCCGCAAAGCCACTGACAGAGGTCAAAACAACGGCATTTACGCCAGGCAAAGCGCTCAAAACCGGCATACAGTTAAAGGACTCCGTCACCAAGAACGGAGGTTTGCCCTGATGAGTGAGGAACACAGCGATGCCGTGGAAAAACTCCGATACACGCTACAGCACCATGTCGATTGCGCTGCACTGGTTGATGGTGGTGCTACTGGCAGTGGTTTACGCCTGCATAGAGTTACGCGGCCAGTTTCCCAAAGGCAGTGGCGCGCGTACGTTGATCGTCGAAATGCACTTCATGTTTGGCCTCACTGTGTTTGTGCTGGTGTGGCTACGCCTGTTCGCGCGCAGCCTGGGCGTTGCGCCGAAAATCGTGCCAGCGCCCCCGCAATGGCAAAGCCTGTTGGCCACGCTGATGCACGTTGCGCTGTATGCGTTGATGATCGGCATGCCGATCGCCGGCTGGCTGATCGTCAGTGCCGAGGGGCATTCGGTGATGTTCTATGGCATTGAGCTGCCGCCGTTGATCGCTGAAAACAAGGCGCTGGCCAAAGAAATCGAGGGCTGGCACGTGCTGTTCGGCAAGATCGGCTACTGGCTGATCGGGCTGCATGCATTGGCGGGGATCCTGCACCATTACGTGATCCGCGATAACACGGCGCTGCGCATGATGCCGGGTGGAAGCGGGCTTGGGCGCAAGGGCGGTGGATCAGCCACCAAATGGGTCGATTGATGCAGCGCTATCGCGGCCGGGTAGCCGACCTGAGTGAAGCAATGGCCGGACAAAAGCACAGCAACACCGGATATACCTGGCTTCAATGAAAAGCCAATGTGGGAGCGGGCTTGCTCGCGAATGCGTTGGGTCAGTCAGCTCATTTGTACTGACCCACCTCATTGGCGAGCACGCCCGCTCCCACCCACGGATTTGCGCTAGGCAGTAAACCCACGACGACCTTGCAGGCCGCCGGTATGCACGAAGATCAGACGAGTGCCGGGGGGAAAACGCCCAGCCTCGAGTTGCTGCTTCAGCGCCAGCAAGGCCTTGGCGGTGTAAAGCGGCTCCAGCGGCAAACCACTGGCCTGCTCCGTGGCGTGCATGAACTCAAGCAATAACGGATCGACCTTGGCGAAACCGCCTCGGCTTGCGTCCACCAATTCATAGCCTTGCTGCACGATAGCCTGCACGTTTTGAGCGACGCCGTGGTCATCCGGCACCGCCATCGCGCCAAAGACTGCGTGCGCGCCCGCCTCGGCCAACGTCAACCCGGCCAGGGTCGTACCGGTGCCCGCCGCCAACCACCAGGCGTCGTAGTCGGCCCAGCCGAGGGTATTCAATTGCGCGCGCACTTGGTCGACCAATACCGCGCAACCCAAGGCACCGGCCATTCCACCGCCGCCTTCCGGCACTGGGTAAAGTTGCGGGTATTGTGCGTGCCACGGCAACCAGAAATCCGCCGCATGCCGCGCGCGATAGCCGCCGTAGCCGAGCCAATGCAGCTGCATGCCAAAGGCTTTCAGGTCGAGCACAGTGGGTGTGTCTTGAGGATGGCCGCGCAACAGGCCCACGGTCGGAAAACCGAAGCGTTTGCCGGCTGCCGCCAGCGCGTGCAAGTGGTTGGAGTGCGCGCCGCCGAGGCTGATGACTCCGCGGGCTCCGGCCGCCTGGGCATCGGCCAGGTGCTGGGTGAGCTTGAACCACTTGTTGCCGCTGATCAGCGGGTCGATGCAATCCAGGCGTAGCACAGCCACCTCGACGCCGTTCAGCCAATCCAGCTGCAACAGTTCAAGGGGCGCGTGGGGAAGCCAGTCGAAAGGGCCCATCGGGAGGCCTCTGAACGAAAAAAGGGGCGGCAGTCTACCACCGCCCCTTATTTCGTCTTACAACTCGGCGGCGAGGCGCGAGCCCTGGTTGATGGCGCGCTTGGCATCCAGCTCGGCCGCCACGTCGGCGCCGCCGATCAGGTGCACGTTCTGGCCAGCGGCGATTAGGCCGTCCTGCAATTCGCGCAGCGGGTCTTGCCCGGCGCAGATGACGATGTTGTCGACCGCCAGCAGCTGCGGCTCGCCGTCGGCGCCGATGCGGATATGCAGACCCTGGTCATCGATGCTCAGGTATTCGACGCTGTTGAGCATCTGCACACGCTTGTTCTTCAGGCCTGTGCGATGGATCCAGCCGGTGGTCTTGCCCAGGCCGTCGCCGACCTTGGAGGTTTTGCGTTGCAGCAGGAACACTTCACGCGCCGGCGCATGCGGCGCAGGCTTGATGCCGGCCACGCCGCCACGGGCTTGCAGTTGCGTGTCGATGCCCCACTCTTTCCAGAACGCTTCGCGGTCCAGGCTGGTGGACACGCCTGCGTGCACCAGAAATTCAGAGACGTCAAAGCCGATACCGCCAGCGCCGATCACCGCCACGCGCTTGCCCACCGGCTTGCGCTCAAGAATCACGTCCAGGTAGCTCAGCACCTTGGCGTTGTCGATGCCTGGAATCGCTGGCGTACGCGGCGCAATGCCGGTGGCCAGGATAATCTCGTCATACCCGCCCGCCGCCAGTTGCGCGACATCCACACGGGTGTTGAGGCACACCTCGACGTGGGTGGTCTGCAATTTGCGCTTGAAGTAGCGCAGGGTTTCAAAGAACTCCTCTTTGCCCGGCACGCGCTTGGCGATATTGAACTGGCCGCCGATTTCGCTGGCGGAATCGAACAAGGTCACTTGATGGCCGCGCTCCGCCGCCACGGTAGCCGCTGCCAGGCCCGCAGGACCGGCGCCGACCACGGCGATTTTCTTGATCTGCTTGACCGGCAGGTAGTTCAACTCGGTTTCGTAGCAAGCGCGCGGGTTGACCAGGCAGGTGGTCAGCTTGCCGCCAAAGGTGTGGTCCAGGCAGGCCTGGTTGCAGCCGATGCAGGTATTGATTTCATCGGCGCGGCCGGCAGCCGCCTTGTTGACGAACTCCGGGTCAGCCAGGAACGGCCGCGCCATTGAGACCATGTCGGCATCGCCCTCGGCGAGGATCTGCTCGGCAACTTCCGGCGTATTGATACGGTTGGTAGTAATCAGCGGAATCTGCACCGCACCGCGCAGCTTGGCGGTGACTTTACTGAACGCGCCACGCGGCACTTTGGTGGCGATGGTCGGGATACGCGCTTCGTGCCAGCCGATACCGGTGTTGATGAGGGTCGCACCGGCTTGCTCGATGGCCTTGGCCAACTGCACGATTTCTTCCCAACTGCTGCCGCCCTCGACCAGATCGAGCATCGACAGGCGGAAAATAATGATGAAGTTCGGGCCGACGGCTTCGCGTACGCGGCGCACGATTTCCACCGCCAGGCGCATGCGGTTCTCGTAGCTGCCACCCCAGCGGTCGGTGCGGTGGTTGGTGTGGGCGGCCAGGAACTGGTTAATGAAGTAGCCCTCGGACCCCATGATTTCCACGCCGTCGTATTCGGCGACCTGGGCCAGCAGCGAGCAGGTGACAAAATCCTGGATCTGCTTTTCGATGCCTTCTTCATCCAGTTCCTTGGGCTTGAACGGGTTGATCGGCGCCTGGATCGCGCTCGGTGCGACTTGCTTGGGGCTGTAGGCATACCGCCCGGCGTGAAGGATCTGCATGCAGATCTTGCCGCCCGCTTCGTGCACGGCATGGGTCACGATCTTGTGCTTCTGCGCTTCCTCGTCAGTGGTCAGCTTGGCTGCACCGGCATACACGCCGCCCTCGTCATTCGGGCCAATGCCGCCGGTGACCATCAGGCCGACACCGCCACGGGCGCGCTCGGCAAAATAGGCGGCCATGCGCTCGAAACCACCTGGCTTTTCTTCAAGGCCTGTGTGCATCGAACCCATCAGGGTGCGATTGCGCAAGGTGGTAAAACCCAGGTCCAACGGGGCCAGCAGGTGCGGGTAGGCAGCAGCGGTCATGGTACAGCTCCACAACGGATCATCACGGGACGTGGCAGGCTCGAATGGCCCGCCATCGGTTTATGTCCCACAGACTAAGAGGCGATGGACTGCCGCTCAATGACTGAAACTGACAACTTATTGATCCAAATGCACAGCGCCCCTTGGCAAGCAGGTGCCTGGGCCCTACCCTAGTCGGCGAACCCTGCACACGGTCTGTTGTCTGTTGCCCCATGCGTAAACTTCTAGCGTTCACCCTCGTCATGGCCCTGGTTGCCGCCGTCACCGCGTATCTGGTCTGGACCCAGGAGCGCCCTGTGGCGCACTACCTGTCGGACCTGCGCATTTCCCTGGCCGTCAATGAAGGCGAGCCTGCCGATCGTGGCAACTTGCTCGGCATTCAGCCAGAGTTGTTCCCCGCCGATTACCAGAGCCTGGAACGCCTGCACCTGAAGCTAGCGGCGTACCTGCAAAAGGCCCGTGATCAGGGGCTGATCAATCAAAAGACCATCGTGGTCCTGCCCGAACATATCGGCACCTGGCTGATGCTCAGCGGCGAAAAAAACGAGTTGTACCAGGCGGCCCATTTAAAAGACGCGATGAACTGGCTGTCGGCCAGCAACCCTCTGCAGTTTGCGCGCGCATGGATCAGCGCCACCGGCGACAACCGCATGGATGACGCCTACCTGCGTATGAAAGCCTCCGCCATGGCGCGCGACTACCAGCTGTTGTTCGGCGGCCTGGCCAAAGAGTTTGGCGTCACGCTGGTGGCCGGCTCCATCACCCTGCCCAACCCGAGTGTCGAACAAGGCCAACTGCATGTCGGTCATGGCCCGCTGTATAACGCCAGCCTGGTGTTCGGTGCCGACGGTTTGCCAATGGGCCAGCCACAGCGCCAGTTCTACCCGATCTACGATGAGCGCGGTTTTATCCAACCGGGCGACGAAAATATCGTCAACGTGGTCGATACCCCGGCCGGGCGCCTGGGCATACTGATCGGCAGCGACAGCTGGTACCCGGACAACTACCGCAAACTCAACGAGCAAGGCGCGCAGTTGGTCGCCGTGCCGGCGTTTGTGACCGGCCGCGAGACATGGGATCGCCCATGGCGCGGGTTTAAAAGCGTGTCGACGCCACCCGAAATCAGCCTCAAGCCCGAGGAACTCAGCGAAGGCGAAGCCTGGCACCGCCTGACCCTGATCAGCCAACAACCGATCAGCCAGGCAAGCGCCGGCATGAGCGTGTTCCTGCGTGGGCAGTTCTGGGATCTGGGCACTGCCGGGCACAGCTTTCTCAGCACCAACGGGCGAGTCAACGCCGACAGCGGCGCCCGTGGCGCACGCCTGCTGAATATCTGGTTGTAACGCCTTGAAGCCGGTGCGCCTCGGGGATCTGTCAGTGGGCTTCGTGCACACCCTGGCGGACGCCATTCAAAGCCACGGCCTGGACCCGCAACCGCTGCTGCTGCAATACGGCCTGGACGCAGCGCGCCTCGCCGAAGCCGGTGCGCGCCTGTCGATCCCGCGTTACATGCGCCTGGGCCATGCGGCCATCCAACTGACCGGTGACCCGGGCCTGGGCTTGCGCATGGGCCAGCTCAGCCGCTTGAGCCAGGCGGGCCTTGCAGGGGTCACCGCCGCGCAAGCGCCCAACGTGCGTGAAGCGGCGCGCACATTGACCCGGTTCGAGGCGCTGTACGGCTCCAACTATCGCGGGCAGTCGAGTTTTCACGAAGATGCCGAAGGGGCGTGGCTGCGGTTCTATTCCATCAGCCCCTACAACGCCTACAACCGCTTTGTGGTGGATTCGATCATCGCCGGCTGGCTGCAGCAATTGTCCAGTTTGGCCCAACAACCGGTGCAGGCGCAGCGCATCGACATCGAATTTGACGCGCCCCCGTATTGTGACCAGTACGCCGTGCTGGGTGACGGCCCGGTGCATTTTGGCGCCGACGCCAATCAATTGCGCCTGAGCCAGCAAACCCTGGCGATGCGCAACCCGCAGCATTGCCCGAGTACCTGGCAGCTGTTGTTGAAGTTGTGTGAAGCAGAGTTGGAGCAGTTGACGCGCACCCGCAGCCTGCGCGAGCGCATTACCCGTTTGCTGGGGCCGATGCTCAATGGCGGCCGGGAACCCGACCTGGAGGAAGTGGCGGCACGCTTGAAGCTGCCCACCTGGACCCTGCGCCGCAAACTGGCCGAAGAAGGCACGCAGTTTCGCGCGATTCTCAACGACACCCGTCGCGATCTGGCCATGACCTACATTCGTGATACGGAATTGGCGTTCGGTGAAATCGCCTACTTGCTCGGTTTTGCCTCAGCCCAGGCCTTTCAAAGGGCGTTCAGGCGATGGAACAACCAGACCCCAGGGGAATTTCGCCGTAGTCAGCGGCATTCCGCCTGAAGTCGGTATTACAGCTCGGTGGCGTCATCGACCGGATCCAGCGGATCCAATTCAAACGCATGGTACTCCAGCAGTTCTTCTTGGTAATCGTCCATGGTGGACTCCTTGTGAGGTTAAAGCGGCAGCCAATAAATGACCCGCACAGCCAGCCTAAAGTGCCGTGATGACGAAAAAATGTCTGCGCCATGACGTTCCTGCACATCCTGATTAAACGTAGCAGCGCTGGGTTGATTTAGCGTTTAACGTTTGACGTGCGATTGCAATCATTGCATGTGCAACTACATTTCTATTAGGGTACGAACCTCTGTTGCCTGGAGCTTCAACCCATGCCCGCCTCTACCGCTAACGCCGCGCAGCTGTGTATTGACGCACTGAACGCCGCCGAACCATCGCGAAGTTCGCCGTTGTACACGGTGATGACCATGGCCAATACCCTGGAATTCAGCCAGCAAGCCTGGGTAATTCGCGGCCAGTCACGCAGCCGACGCGTGGGGAGCTGGCCTACCTGGTTCGCGCGTAATACCGGCGAAAAACCACTGCTGTACCTGCACAGCGCGGCGTCGTCGGCGCAGCTGTGTGCGTTGTCGGATGAGACCGCGCAGCGCGGCATCCTGTGCAACGACATCGAGAACCAACCTTCGCCCTGGCCCAAAGGCGCGCAACCCTCGCTACCGCTGTGGCTGGCAAACCAGCCGCGTTGCACACCGTATGATCCGGCCTCGGGTGAGGAAGCCCGCGCGATAGTACTGGCCGGGTTGCGCACGTTGTACGTCGACGGCCAGCCCGGGTTTTATTACCTGGCGCTGCATGATCAAGAGACCGCCGTGACGTTGGATGCGCAAGACCGTGAAGATGCGCTCAGAGGCATGTACCCGATCCAACGTCGCCAAGGGGAGGTGCGATTGCTCGGTGCAGGTCGGGCACTGGTGGAAGTCGCTCATGCGGCTCAGTTGCTTGAACAGGACTGGAGCATCACGGCGCAGCTGTGGAGTTGCCCCAGCTACACGCGACTGGCCCGCGAGGCTGCGGCCGCTGCGCGCTGGAATCGGCTGCACCCCATCGCGCCCCGGCAGAGCTGCCATTTGCGTGATTGCCTGGCCGGGGATACCACCCCGGTAATCGCCGTCACTGGTTATCCGCAGCCGATTGTCGATCAGCTGGGGCCGTATGTTGACGCGCGTTTTGTGGCGCTGGGCGCCGGCTCAGTGCAGGCATGTGCGCCGAGTCGTTTTTGGATCGTGGTGTGTGCGTTGAGGGCGTTGGCGGATGAAGGGTGTATTGACGCACACCAGGTGGAAATAGCGATGAAACGGTATCCACTTGAATGAATGAGAAACGCGATAAACATGTGGGAGCGGGCTTGCTCGCCAAAGCGGTGGTTCAGTTAACCGGTAGGGTTCTGACACACCGCTTTGGCGAGCACGCCCGCTCCCACATTGAATCTGCACCGTATCTCAGATCTTGCGTCGGTTGCGGGTGTGCACACCCGCCTCCACCGCCAACCCCGCCGTACGCTCCAGGGCATCGGCAAACAATTGGCGCTGCTCGGGCTCGATTTGCGACAGGAACAACTCGTCGACGGTGCTTTCGTAGATCGTCCACATTTTTTTGCGCAGCACCCGACCCGCGTCGGTGATCGAGGCAAACGCAGCTCGGCCGTCGCCGTCTGAACGTGAACGCACCACCAGGCCGTCCTTTTCCAGACGGTCCACCAAGCGCGTCAGGTTATAGCGCTCGATCGCCAGCACATCGGCCAGTTCGTGCATACGGCGAGTGCCCTCGGGGCCGCTTTCCAGGCCCCACAGCGCGTCATACCAGGCGTAAGGCGGCAGGCCCGCCTCAGCCAGCCGACGCTCGATTTCACGGATGACCGTCCTGTGGGCCCTGACAAAACGGAACCATACATCAGGCTCATTCGACGACATGCAACACCATCCGGGGAATTTCAAGAAGGTTGCAATAGTAGCTCATCCCGCGCTAGATTCAGGCATGTCGTTGCAATTGCAACTACATTGGCGCTACTCCCACAAGGAGCTCGCTGCTTCAAATCCGCCTACCCTGGAGCTTCACATGACCCCCAATAACGCTGTAAGACTGGACGACGATCCACAGGAAACCCGCGAGTGGCTGGAGTCCATCGAATCGGTGCTGTCCACCGAAGGCCGCCCGCGCGCCCATTACCTGATAGATCAGTTGCTGGATTTCGACGTAGCGCGCCATGGTGACTTCTACGGGCGGGTGACCACACCCTACGTCAACACCATTCCCGCCGACCGCCAGTTGCCCTACCCCGGCAACCTGGCTATCGAGCGTCGCACCAATGCGTTTATCCGCTGGAATGCCATGGCCATGGTCTTGCGCGCAGGCAAACATTCCGGTGTGGGTGGGCATATCGCGACTTATGCGTCAGCTGCTGTGCTGTACGACGTAGGCTTTGACCACTTCTTCCGTGGGCGCACCGACACGTTCGACGGCGACCTGGTGTACATCCAGGGCCACTCCTCTCCTGGCATCTATGGCCGCGCGTATCTGGAGGGGCGCATCAGCGAAGCACAGTTGGACAACTTCCGCCGTGAGGCCGGTGGCAAAGGTTTATCGTCCTACCCGCACCCGCGCTTGATGCCGGACTTCTGGCAATTCCCTACCGTCTCCATGGGGCTGGGGCCGATCACGGCGGCCTACCAGGCGAGATTCATGCGTTACCTGGAATTTCGCAACCTCAAGCAACACCAGGGCCGCAAGGTCTGGGCCTTCCTCGGTGATGGCGAAATGGACCAGCCCGAGTCCCTCGCCGCCATCTCCCTCGCCGGTCGCGAGAAACTCGACAACCTGATCTTCGTGGTCAACTGCAACCTGCAACGCCTGGACGGCCCGGTGCGCGGCAATGCCAAAGTGATTCAGGAATTCGAAAGCCTGTACCGCGCCGCCGGTTGGAATGTGATCAAAGTGATCTGGGGCGGTGGCTGGGACGCGCTGCTGGAAAAGGATCAGAGCGGCCTGCTGCGCCAGCGCATGATGGAATGCGTGGACGGCGATTATCAGAATTACAAATCGCAGAACGGCGCCTATGTACGCGAGCATTTCTTCGGTAAATACCCGGAGTTGCTGGCACTGGTTGCAGACATGTCCGACGACGAAATCTGGAAACTCTCACGCGGGGGCCATGACCCGGACAAGGTCTACAACGCCTACGCCGCTGCCGTGCGCCACCAGGGCCAACCGACGGTGATCCTGGCCAAAACCGTCAAGGGCTTCGGCATGGGTGAAGCCGGCGAAGGCCAGAACATCAACCACCAGTTGAAGAAAATGGGCGCCGAGGCGGTAAAAGCCTTCCGCGACCGCTTCGGGCTGGAAGTGGCGGATGACCAGCTCGACGATATCCCCTACCTCAAGCCCGCTGCCGACAGCGAAGAAGCCCGCTACTTCGCCGCGCGTCGCCAAGCCCTGGGCGGCTATGTGCCCGCGCGCCACAGCGCCATCGAGTCATTAAAAATCCCCGAACTGAGCGCATTTGCGTCCCAACTCAAAGACACGGGCGAGCGCGCCATTTCCACCACCATGGCCTTTGTGCGCATCCTTGGCACGCTGCTCAAAGACCCGCACCTGGGCAAGCTGATCGTGCCAATCGTGCCGGATGAATCGCGCACCTTCGGCATGGAAAGCCTGTTCCGTCAGATCGGCATCCATTCAGCGGTGGGTCAGCTTTACACCCCACAGGATGCCGGGCAACTGAGCTACTACAAGGAGAGCAAGGACGGACAGATCATGCAGGAAGGCCTGAACGAATCCGGCGCCATTTCCTCGTGGATCGCGGCCAGTACGTCCTACAGCAACCACGGCCTGATGACCGTGCCGTTCTACATTTTCTATTCGATGTTCGGCTTCCAGCGCGTCGGCGACCTGGCCTGGGCGGCGGGCGATGCGCGGGCGCGCGGGTTCCTGCTGGGGGCCACGGCGGGGCGTACCACGCTGATGGGCGAAGGCCTGCAGCATGACGACGGCCACAGCCATATTCTGTCGTCAGTGATCCCGTGCTGCGTATCGTATGACCCGACGTTTGCCTACGAGCTGGCGGTGATCATTCGCGAAGGCATGCGGCGCATGTACGTCGAGCAAGAGGACATTTACTACTACATCACCCTGCTCAACGAGAACTACCCACACCCGGCCATGCCCGATGGCGTGGAGCACGGGATTCTCAAGGGCATGTATCGACTCAGCAGCCACCCGCAAGCGCAGGTGCAATTGATGGGCAGTGGCTCGATTTTGCGCGAAGTGATCGCCGCGGCCGACTTGCTCGAAAAGGACTTCGCCGTGCACAGCGACGTGTGGAGCGTCACCAGCCTGACCGAGCTGCGCCGTGACGGGCACGCGGCGCAGCGCTGGAACCTGCTGCACCCGCAAAGCGAGCCACGCGCGAGTTACGTTGAGGAATGCCTCGCCGGGCATCCCGGGCCGGTGGTGGTGGCCACGGACTACATGAAATTATTCGCCGATCAGGTTCGCCCCTTCGTCCACGGCCGTCGCTTTGTAGCGCTGGGCACCGACGGGTTCGGGCAATCGGATACCCGCGAAACCTTGCGTGAGTTTTTCGAAGTGGACCGGCACTTTATCGTGCTGGCGGCCTTGAAGGCGCTGGCCGATGACGGCGTGATCGGCCGGGACAACATCACTCAGGCCATCAGTCGCTACGGGATCAACGTCGACAAGGCGGATCCCTTAACGGTCTGAGTTACTGCGCGGGCGTGGGCAGCGGCGGAATCGCCTCTGTCGGCGCCGGCAGGCTCGGATTGGTCGGCGCCGGGGCCGGCTCGCTTGCCGGGGTTGGGGCCGGCTCTTCCTTGGGTGCAATCGGTGCCGTCTCGGCGGGCGGCGTCACCGTTTGCGAAGCAGCCGGCGCTGCCGGTTCTTCCTTCGGTGCCTCGACCTTCTCGGCTACCGGCGCCGCCTTGGGTTCCGGCACACCGAGGTCAGCCTTGGGCTTCTCGGGGATATGCTCGGCCTTCTTCACTTCCTGCGGCAGGAATACATCCACCAGCGCGAAATAACGGTCGTAGAACTTGGGCGCCGAGACCGTCTCGCTCGCCACCTTGACCATCGAGTCATCGGTGGAGCCGATCGGCATCGACACCGAGCCCAGCACACCCACACCGAGGCTTGCGGAGTTGTTGACCTTCTTCAGCGCATAGCGATCCTGCAAGGCATTGGCAAACATCGTCGAGTGGTTATTGCCTTTGCCGTCATCGGCACACACCACGTTGAAGCTGATCTGCAGGTGCGTCTCGCCGGTCTGCTGAAAGCTCTTGTTACCCACGACCAGCTTCGGATCGCTGCTGGTGATGATGTAACCCTGGCTCAGCAGGGCACGCCGCGCCGCTTCGCAGGCCGCCACGTCGCTGACCGGGTAATCACGGGAGAACGTACCGGAGTCGTCGAAATTCTCATGTTCATAAATAGCGGTCTTGGGTGACGAGCAGCCCGCGGCGCCCGCCAGCACCAGCGCCAACCCGAGGCTACGCAAGTGAAATGATGTCGACATCGAAAATCCTGAGGAAAACAGTCCGGGCGGTATTGTGCAACAGAACGGGGTCCTGGCGCGCGCATTCCTGTCGGTAAAACGTCACAGGCCTACAGGACGGTGCCCGCAGGAAAAAGCCCGGCGCCCATATGGTCAATGAACACGCGCAGTTTGGCTGAGGCATGGCGACTTGCTGGCCATAACATCCA
Organism: Pseudomonas sp. R9.37; assembly: GCF_963878885.1. NCBI lineage: Bacteria > Pseudomonadati > Pseudomonadota > Gammaproteobacteria > Pseudomonadales > Pseudomonadaceae > Pseudomonas > Pseudomonas sp. R9.37. The sequence goes on from NZ_CAWNZA010000049.1 coordinate 122,760, forward strand.
GAAGCTGCCGCGGTGCTCGAGAAAGTCATCCAGCACCCGCTGCAAATGCCCTTGCTGCACCGCGTCCCTGACCATGTAATCCGGCAGGCAAGCGATGCCCAGGCCTTCGTGCACCACATGGTTGAGCGATTCAATGGTGGTGCTGACCAACGGTGTGCGCAAAACGGGTTCTGCGGCGCCTGGCACAGGACGCAATGGCCATGGTTCCAGCTTGCCGGTGGCGCAGAATTTGTGGCGCAGGCACGCGTGGCCGGTCAAGTCCCGGGGCTGCTGCGGGGTGCCATGTTGCTCGAAATAGGCTGGCGTCCCCACCAGCACCAAACGGTAGTGCCCCAGATGACGCGCCATCAAGCGCGAATCTTCCGGCCTGCCTGTACGAATCACCGCGTCGAAGCCTTCTTCAATCACATCCACCATGCGGTCGGAAAAATCCACATCCAGTTCAATGTCCGGGTACGCACGCATGAAATCGCTGAGCACCGGCATCAACAGCCCACGCACCTGCGGCACGCTGATCCGCAACTTGCCGCGCGGCGTGAGAGTGGCCTCGGTCAGTTCCTGCTCCGCGGCCTCGACTTCGGCGAGAATCCGTCGCGAACGCTCGAGAAACAACGCCCCCTCGCTGGTCAAGGTGATGCTGCGCGTACTGCGGTGAAACAGGCGCACACCCAGGCGCTCCTCGGTGCGTGCGATGCTTTTGCCCACCGCCGAGGAAGACACGCCAAGCACACGGCCAGCGGCGGTGAAGCTGCGGGTTTCCGCGACCTGCACGAATACCGAAAGACTGCTCAGGCTGTCCAATGGGCTACCTATCAATTGCGGACGTGGGTGTCCGATAAGTTCGGAACCTTAGCCTGTTTTTCCGCAGCTCACAGCCCCCTACCCTGCTTCCTTGTCTTTCTCCATGGATAGCGTGCGATGAGCAACAGCCCTGCATTAACCGATTCCGCCTCTGCCAACCCACGTCAGGCTCTGCCGCTGGGTGGCTTGCTGGCGTTGGCTTCGGCCGGTTTTATCACCATCCTCACCGAGGCAATGCCCGCCGGGCTCCTGCCGCAGATGAGCGACGGCCTGGGCGTCTCGCCAGCCCTGGTGGGCCAGCTGGTCACGCTGTATGCCCTCGGCTCATTGCTCGCAGCCATTCCTCTCACGCTGCTGACCCGAGGCTGGCGACGACGGCCGTTACTGCTGATTGCGATCGGCGGCTTTGCTTTGGTCAACAGCGTGACAGCGTTTTCCAGCCATTACGGGGTGACTCTGGTGGCACGTTTCTTCGCCGGGGTCTTCGCCGGTCTGCTCTGGGCGCTGCTGGCGGGATATGCCAGCCGCATGGTTGCGCCAAACCTGCAAGGGCGGGCGATTGCCGTGGCGATGCTCGGCGCGCCCTTGGCTTTGTCGCTCGGTGTGCCGGCGGGCACATTCCTGGGCACCACCGTCGGCTGGCGCCTGAGTTTCGCAATCATGACCGGGCTGACGCTGTTGCTGCTGATTTGGGCGCGCTGGCAGCTGCCGGATTTTGCAGGCGAACCTGTGGGAAAACGGCTGGGGCTGCGCCAGGTCCTGAATTTGCCAGGCATTCGTCCGGTGCTGTGGGTGACCTTTACCTACGTGCTGGCTCACAACATTCTCTATACCTACGTGGCGCCACTGCTGGGCCCCGCCGGAATCGCCGCCGAGATTGATCGTGTGCTGCTGGTATTTGGCCTCGCCGCGCTGCTAAGCATCTGGCTGGCGGGCGTACTGATTGATCGATGGTTGCGGGTGTTGCTCGTGGCCAGCTGTGCGCTGTTTGGTTTGATCGCCCTGGCGCTGGCGTTCTGGATCGAGTCGCCAGGGGTTGTCTACGCCGCCGTGGCGCTATGGGGCCTGGCGTTCGGCGGCCTGCCAGCGTTGCTGCAAACCGCACTGGCCAAGGCGGCCGGTGCATCGGCGGATGCAGCGCAGTCGATGCTGGTCACGGTGTGGAACCTTGGCATTGCCGGCGGCGGGTTGGTCGGTGGTGTATTACTTCAAGGCTGGGGCGTCGGTGCCTTTGCGTGGGCGGTCGTGCTGCTGATGCTATTGGCCGTGATCGCCAGCCTGAAGAGCAGGTAATAAAAAGCCCCCGGTCCTTTCAGAGCGGGGGCTTTGTACTTCAAACCGACATCAGAATTTCTTGATGTCAGCCTTGCTTTCCAACTGCTTGCGGTAGGCAGCAAAGTCTTGCTGGCCGATACGGGAAGCGAGGAAGCGGCGGTATTGCGCCTTTTCTTCGTCCGTAGGCGCAGCGGCTTCGTTGACGCCGTTCAAGCGCACGATCACCAGACTACCGTCCGCCAGGGTCACGGTAGTGAAGGTCGGCTTGTCCTTGCTCGCAGGCTTGGGCATGCGGAACAAGGCTTGCAGCACGGCCGGGTCGATCGCTTCCTGGCTACGGGTAGCCGCTTCAGTGACTTTCCAGGCCTGGCCGTCGATCGGCTGGTTCAGCGCAGTTTTGCCATCACGCAGGCTGGCGATCAACTCGTCAGCATGAGCCTTGGCAGCCGCGCTGGCGCGCTCCTTGGTCATCTGCGCACGGATAGCGGCAGAGACGCTTTCCAGTGGCAATTGCGTAGGCTTCAGATGCTCTTTGGCCCGCAGCACAATGATGGTTTCCGGGTCCAGCTCAATGGCGGTGCTGTTGGCACCCTCATCCAGCACTTCAGGGCTGAATGCAGCTGTGACCACCGCGCGGTTGGCGGCAACACCTTCGCCACCTTCACGGCCAAACGGCGCCGAGGTGTGCACGGTCAGCTTCAGGTCAGACGCCGGCTGAGCCAGGTCGGAGGCTTCGAATGCCGCATCTTCCAATTGCTTGGTGGCCTCGACAAAACGTTGCTCAACCTGCTGAGTCTTGAGCTCGCGCGTCAGCTTGTCTTTCAGGCTGGCGAACGATGGCACTTGCGGTGCTTCAACGCCCAACAGCTTGATCAGGTGCCAACCGAAGGTGGTACGTACCGGCGCTGACACCTGGTCCTTGTTCAAGGCATACAGGGCAGTTTCGAAGTCAGGATCGTAGACGCCAGGACCCGCGAAGCCGAGGTCACCGCCATTGGTGGCCGAACCTGGGTCCTGGGAGAACTCCTTGGCCAGGGCGTCGAATTTCTCACCCTTGGCCAGGCGTGCCTGGATTTCCTCGATCTTGGCCTTGGCTTGCGCGTCGGTGGTCTTGTCGTTGACTTCAATCAAAATGTGCGCGGCACGACGCTGTTCAGCGAGGTTGGCGGTTTCTTTCTGATAGGCAGCCTGCAGCTCATCGTCCTTGACAGTGACCTGATCGAAGAACGAAGACTTCTTCAACTCCAGATAGTCGATAACCACCTGATCGGGGGTCATGAACTCTTTGGCGTGCTGGTCGTAGTAAGCCTTGACCTCATCGTCGGTGAGCTTCACCGCCGCAGGGTCGGCCTTGATGTTGACGGTGGCGAAATCGCGGGTCTGTTTTTCCAGACGGGCGAATGCCAGCACTTCAGCGTCGGTGACAAAGCCGCTGCCGGCGAGACCTGCGCGAACCTGGCCGATCAGCATTTCCTGGGTCAGCATCTGACGGAATTGCATACGGCTGTAGCCCAGTTGACGGATCACCTGGTCAAAGCGTTCAGCGTTGAACTGGCCGTCCACCTGGAATTCCGGCGTCTGCAGGATCACTTGGTCAAGCGCCGCTTCAGAGAAGCCGAACTTGGAATCGGCAGCACCTTGCAGCAGCAGTTTGCGATCGATCAGACCCTTGAGGGCCGCATCGCGCAGCAGTTTTTCGTCCAGCAGGGAAGCATCGAAATCCTTGCCCAGCTGTTGCATCAGCTGGCGACGTTGCATGTCGACGGCCTGGCTCAATTCGGTTTGGGTGATCTCTTCACCGTTGACCTTGGCCACGTCCTGTTTGTTGTTGGTCGAAGCCTGGAAAATGGCCTCGATACCGGTGAACGCCATCAATGCGACGATGATCCCGATAATGGTCTTGGCAATCCAGCCTTGTGAATTGTCCCTGATATTTTGCAGCATGCGTCCCCCAGAAACGGTTGATCTTCAAAAATTAGGCAACCGTGGAGCGTGGGTAGAGTCCGGATAGAAGAAAGGCGCATCCGAGGATGCGCCTTCTCGTAGCTGGCGGAGCGGACGGGGGTTTTAAAGCACACCCCAGGCCCTGGCGACCCGATGGATACGTGGGTCAGCTGCCGCTCCGCTGCCAGGCCAGACCTGCGTCCGACCCGGGTAGGTAAGGCTTGAGCGAAGCTTAGTTAACGGCTTCTTTCAGGGCTTTACCGGCTTTGAAACCTGGCTTCTTGGCAGCAGCGATTTGCAGTGCTTTGCCAGTCTGTGGGTTACGGCCAGTGCGTGCTGGGCGGTCGGTCACAGAGAAAGTACCGAAGCCTACCAGTACTACAGAGTCGCCGGCCTTCAGAGCGCCAGTGACGGATTCGATTACTGCGTCCAGCGCACGGCCAGCAGCAGCTTTCGGGATATCAGCGGATGCGGCGATAGCATCAATCAGTTCCGACTTGTTCACTCTAAGTCCCCTTATATATCTATTGAGTATGATTCTAAGTTTTTTGGTGAAAGCAAAAACCAGTGCTGAATGGCCTACAGACACTTAAGAGCCGCTTTATAACAAGGGCTCTAAAAAGCTGTCAAGGAAGCCACCCGGCTTAATCGCATTAATGCGTGCTAATTCTTTCCTTGGAATCAGACTCGCGTTTTTCATCCTTCGAGACTATCTCCGGAGCCACATCTGGCAAGGGCTCCGGCGCGTATTGCAGCGCAATTTGCAGGACCTCGTCAATCCATTTAACCGGTTTAATCTGAAGATCCTGCTTGATGTTGTCCGGAATTTCCTTCAAGTCGCGAACATTCTCTTCAGGAATGATCACCGTCTTGATACCCCCCCGGTGTGCAGCGAGCAATTTCTCTTTAAGACCGCCAATGGCCAATACCTGGCCACGCAGGGTGATTTCCCCCGTCATTGCCACATCGGCTCGCACAGGGATGCCGGTCAGTGCCGATACCAGTGCCGTGCACATGCCTACGCCAGCGCTGGGACCGTCTTTGGGCGTCGCCCCTTCCGGCATATGGATGTGGGTGTCGTGCTTCTCGTGGAAGTCCAGGGGAATCCCCAGGCTCTTGGCGCGGCTGCGCACCACGGTCTGCGCGGCAGTGATGGATTCGACCATCACATCACCCAGCGAACCGGTCTTGATCAACTGGCCTTTGCCCGGGATTACGGCGGCTTCGATGGTCAGCAATTCGCCGCCCACCTGAGTCCACGCCAGGCCCGTCACCTGCCCTACCTGGTCTTGCTGCTCGGCCAGGCCGTAACGGAATTTCTTCACACCCAGGAAGTGTTCAAGGGAGTCGGCGACAACCTTCACAGAGAAGCGTTTTTCCAGCGCGTGTTCTTTGACCGCCTTGCGGCAAATCTTCGCAATCTGGCGCTCAAGGCCCCGTACACCCGCCTCTCGCGTGTAATAACGCACGATGTCGCGAATCGCTTCAACCTCAAACTCGATCTCGCCTTTTTTCAAGCCGTTGGCTGAAATCTGTTTAGGCGCGAGGTATTTGACGGCGATGTTGATCTTCTCGTCTTCGGTGTAACCCGGCAGACGAATCACCTCCATCCGGTCCAGCAGCGCTGGCGGAATATTCATGGAGTTGGAGGTGCACAGGAACATTACGTCGGACAGGTCGTAGTCGACTTCCAGGTAATGGTCGTTGAAATTATGGTTCTGCTCGGGGTCGAGCACTTCGAGCAATGCAGAGGCTGGATCGCCGCGCATGTCGCTGCCCATTTTGTCGATTTCATCAAGCAGGAACAGCGGGTTGCGCACGCTCACCTTTGTCATCTTTTGAATCAATCTTCCTGGCATCGAACCGATATATGTTCGGCGATGGCCACGAATTTCCGCTTCGTCACGCACACCACCGAGGGCCATGCGCACGAATTTGCGGTTGGTGGCGTTGGCGATGGACTCAGCCAGGGACGTTTTACCGACCCCAGGAGGCCCCACCAGGCACAACACCGGACCACGAATTTTCTTCACGCGCTTTTGCACGGCAAGGTATTCGAGGATGCGTTCTTTGACTTCTTCGAGGCCGTAGTGGTCGGCATCGAGGATGTCTTCAGCGCGCGCCAAGTCCAGGCGCACTTTGGTCTGAGCCTTCCACGGCACCTGCACCAGCCAGTCGATGTAGGAACGCACCACGGTGGCTTCGGCAGACATTGGCGACATTTGCTTGAGCTTGTTCAGCTCAGCGGTGGCCTTGGTCAGCGCGTCCTTTGGCAGGCCGGCAGCATCGATGCGCTTTTTCAGCTCTTCGATTTCATTGTGGCCGTCTTCGCTGTCGCCGAGTTCTTTCTGAATGGCCTTCATCTGCTCATTCAGGTAGTACTCGCGCTGGCTGCGCTCCATCTGTTTTTTCACGCGACCGCGAATGCGTTTCTCAACCTGCAGCAGGTCGATCTCGCCATCCAGCAAAGCCAATACGTGTTCAACACGGGCCGGCAAGTCGATAATTTCGAGGATGTCTTGCTTCTGCTCGATTTTCAACGCCATGTGCGCGGCCATGGTGTCGACCAGGCGGCTTGGCTCATCAATGCTGTTGAGAGAGGACAGGACTTCAGCCGGGACTTTTTTGCCCAACTGCACATACTGCTCGAACTGCGAGAGCAGGCTGCGCACAAACACTTCAGATTCGCGCTCAGGGGCTTCGACTTCGTCGATCAGCGCCACTTCGGCGCGCAGGTGGCCATCCACCTCCATGAAACGCTCGACCGCACCACGTTGCTCACCTTCCACCAGCACCTTGACGGTGCCGTCGGGCAGCTTGAGCAATTGCAGGACAGTAGCAACGGTACCGACGCGATACAGGGCGTCTTCGCCTGGATCATCATCAGCAGGATTTTTCTGGGCCAACAGCAGGATCTGCTTGTCGCCCGTCATCGCGGCCTCGAGGGCTTCGATAGACTTCTCGCGCCCCACGAACAGCGGGATAACCATGTGCGGATAGACGACGACATCACGCAACGGCAGGAGAGGCAATTCGATGGTTGTCTTCATGATTTCGCCTCTATGACAGTTGAAAAGTAAGCTTGAAAACAAGATGGGGGCTGCATGCAAAAAAAACAAGCTCAATGCCAGCAGTTAAACGCATGAATAAACGCGAATTAAAAAAACTGCTGCAAAAAACAGCCCTAAAAAAGAAGGGGCCCCGAAAGGCCCCTTGCTTGTACTGCAACTGCAAAACGCTTAAGCGTCAGTCAGGTGCAGCCTTGGCAGCCGGCTCACTGTTTTCGTAGATATACAGTGGCTTGGATTTGCCTTCGATAACGCTTTCGTCGATCACCACTTTACTCACCTCGGACTGCGAGGGGATTTCGTACATGGTGTCGAGCAAAACGCCTTCGAGAATCGAGCGCAAACCACGTGCACCGGTCTTGCGCTCCAGTGCCCGCTTGGCCACTGATTTGAGTGCGTCGGTACGGAACTCGAGGTCTACACCTTCCATCTCGAACAACTTGGCGTATTGCTTGGTCAGGGCGTTTTTCGGCTCGGTGAGGATCTGAATCAAAGCAGCCTCATCCAGCTCGTCCAATGTGGCCAGGACCGGCAGACGGCCAACGAATTCCGGGATCAGACCGAACTTGACCAGATCGTCAGGCTCGACTTCACGCAGGGACTCGCCCACCTTCTTGCCTTCTTCCTTGCTGCGCACTTCCGCACCGAAACCGATGCCGCCACGCGTGGAACGTTGCTGAATAACCTTTTCCAGACCGGAGAACGCACCGCCACAGATGAACAGGATGTTGCGCGTATCAACCTGAAGGAATTCCTGCTGCGGGTGCTTGCGGCCACCTTGAGGCGGTACGGAAGCAACCGTGCCTTCGATCAGTTTCAACAGAGCCTGCTGCACGCCTTCACCCGATACATCGCGGGTGATCGACGGGTTGTCGGACTTGCGCGAAATCTTGTCGATTTCGTCGATGTAGACAATACCCATCTGGGCCTTCTCTACGTCGTAGTCGCACTTCTGCAGCAGTTTCTGAATGATGTTCTCGACGTCCTCACCCACGTAGCCAGCCTCGGTGAGGGTGGTGGCGTCGGCGATGGTGAACGGAACGTTCAACAGGCGAGCGAGGGTTTCTGCAAGCAAGGTTTTACCCGAGCCTGTAGGGCCGATCAGCAAGATGTTGCTCTTGCCGAGTTCGACTTCGTCGCCTTTCTTGTCACGCTGGTTCAAGCGCTTGTAGTGGTTGTACACCGCTACGGCCAGAACCTTCTTTGCACGCTCTTGACCAATCACATACTGATCAAGGATGCCGCTAATTTCTTTAGGCGAAGGCAATTTATGCGCGCTGCTTTCGGCCTGAGCTTCCTGCACCTCCTCGCGGATGATGTCATTGCACAGGTCGACGCACTCGTCGCAGATAAACACCGAGGGGCCGGCAATCAATTTGCGTACTTCATGCTGGCTTTTGCCGCAGAAGGAGCAATAGAGCAGCTTGCCGTTGTCCTCGCCGTTGCGGGTGTCAGTCATTCGTTCGATCCAAATCCGATAGGCTTGCAACACAAGATGAAGGCTTATGCGGGCTTTTTCAAGCCCGCCGGTGGTCGGACATGCCGACCAGCCCTATTTTGAGGTGCTTATATTAAGCGGGGCGCTTTTCGATCACTGCGTCGATCAACCCATACGCGCGTGCAGCTTCCGCGCTCATGAAGTTGTCGCGATTGGTGTCACGCTCGATTTCTTCCAGGGTGTGCCCGCTGTGCTTGGCCATCAACGTGTTGAGGCGCTCACGAATAAACAGGATTTCCTTGGCGTGAATTTCGATGTCCGACGCCTGGCCCTGGAAGCCGCCCAGCGGCTGGTGAATCATCACGCGCGAGTTAGGCAGGCAGTAACGCTTGCCCTCGGCGCCCGCGGTGAGCAGGAACGCGCCCATGCTGCAGGCCTGACCGATGCAGGTCGTCGACACGTTTGGCTTGATGAACTGCATGGTGTCGTAGATCGACATACCCGCCGTCACCGAGCCGCCCGGGGAGTTGATGTAAAGATGGATGTCCTTGTCCGGGTTTTCCGCTTCAAGGAACAGCAGTTGCGCGCAGATCAGGTTGGCCATGTAGTCCTCTACAGGGCCGACCAGAAAGATCACTCGTTCCTTGAGCAGGCGCGAGTAGATGTCATAGGCGCGTTCGCCACGAGCAGATTGCTCGACAACCATCGGGACCAGGCCGCCAGCGGCCTGGATATCAGAGTTCTGCTGAATATAGGAATTACGGAACATGCTCTGCAGTTACTCCCAAATAGTCATGTCTTGAAAACGCATAAGCCAGCACGAGGCTGGCTTATGGTTGTATTTCGAACGAGTTGGACAATCAGTCGGCTTGTGCTGCTTCCGCCGGTTTGACTGCTTCTTCGTAAGAGACCGCTTTGTCGGTCACCTTAGCCTTCTGCAGAACAGTATCCACAACTTGTTCTTCCAGCACAACCGAACGTACTTCGTTCAGCTGCTGGTCGTTCTTGTAGTACCAAGCCACGACCTGCTCTGGCTCCTGGTAGGCGGAAGCCATTTCCTGGATCATTTCGCGAACGCGATCTTCGTCAGGCTTGAGGTCGAATTGCTTGACCACTTCGGCCACGACCAGACCCAGCACAACGCGGCGCTTGGCTTGCTCTTCGAACAGCTCGGCCGGCAGTTGGTCAGGCTTGATGTTGCCGCCGAACTGCTGAACCGCTTGAACGCGCAGGCGATCCACTTCGTTGGACAGCAGAGCCTTAGGCACTTCGATCGGGTTGGCGGCCAGCAGACCGTCCATGACCTGGTTCTTGACCTTGGACTTGATGGCCTGACGCAGCTCACGCTCCATGTTCTTGCGAACTTCGGTGCGGAAGCCGTCGATCCCGGTTTCCTTGATACCGAATTGAGCGAAGAACTCTTCGTTCAGCTCTGGCAGCTTAGGCTCGGAAACACTGTTGACGGTCACGGTGAACTCGGCGGCTTTGCCGGCCAGGTCCAGGTTCTGGTAGTCAGCAGGGAACGTCAGGTTCAGAACGCGCTCTTCGCCGGCTTTGGCGCCAACCAGGCCGTCTTCGAAGCCAGGGATCATGCGGTTGGAACCCAGCACCAGCTGAGTGCCCTTGGCGGAGCCGCCAGCGAATACTTCGCCGTCAACCTTGCCAACGAAATCGATGTTCAACTGGTCTTCGTTCTGAGCAGCGCGATCGACCGCTTCGAAACGGGTGTTCTGCTTGCGCAGGATTTCCAGCATGTTGTCCAGGTCGGCATCGGCCACTTCAGCGCTCAGGCGCTCTACAGCGATGTCTTCGAAACCGGCAACGGTGAATTCCGGGAACACTTCGAATACGGCAACGTATTCCAGGTCTTTGCCGGCTTCCAGGGATTTAGGTTCGATCGAAGGCGAGCCAGCCGGGTTCAGCTTGTGCTCGACAACAGCTTCGTAGAACGAAGCCTGGATCACGTCACCTACAGCTTCCTGACGCGCATCGGCGCCAAAACGACGCTTGATTTCGCTCATTGGCACTTTGCCTGGACGGAAACCAGCGATCTTGGCCTTTTGGGCAGTCTGCTGCAGACGCTTGTTGACCGCAGTCTCAATACGCTCTGCCGGCACGGTGATGCTCAGGCGGCGCTCGATAGCAGTAGTATTTTCAACAGAAACTTGCATGGATATTCCTCGTTGCACAGACGTTAGCCGGCCGTTTCCGACCCCAGAATCAAGGGCATGCATTCTAGTGGGTCAAACTCAAGAAGTCACCCTACTGAAAACGGGTAGAAAAACAGCAGGCCATTTATAGGTTCAAGTGCACGCATGCACTTCATCCCGTTAGCAAATACAGCTCATCACGCCAAGGCTCTGCATCAGCCTTCTATATATAGAAGAGCGTGGACGCCCAACCTTGGCGACCGACCTTGCACGCAAGGCCGAAGGGCGCGGCAGCAGCATCGAGAAACACAAATACGACGAAACGCCCCACCCTGGAAACTCAAGACACTTAAACAAAAACGGCACAGCCCTTTTCAGGTACTGCGCCGTTATTCGCTATTAAATAGCTGCACTGACCCCGATAGAGCCGGGAGTCAGTTCTACACGCTCAAAACCGGCAACGATTCTAACGCCAAGGCATTGAGAATGCTTGCTTTTTCTTGGTGTCAAGCCACAGCGTCGACAGACAGGAAATTCTGAGCACAAAAAAAAGCGCCAGATCAATGATCTGGCGCTTTTTCTGAATATGGGGTGGACGAAGGGGATCGAACCCTCGACAACGGGAGTCACAATCCCGTGCTCTACCAACTGAGCTACGCCCACCATATTGCATTAACAAAGAACTCAACCATCTTCTTTGTAGAACCTCGCACCCCCTGACGGCGGTGCAAAGCTTTAATTGGTGCGGATGAAGAGACTCGAACTCTTACGCCTCGCGGCGCTGGAACCTAAATCCAGTGTGTCTACCAATTCCACCACATCCGCGCTTGAAGCTCTTAAAGCAAAGGCGCCAGATGATTAATCTGGCGCCTTTTAAAATATGGGGTGGACGAAGGGGATCGAACCCTCGACAACGGGAGTCACAATCCCGTGCTCTACCAACTGAGCTACGCCCACCATATAGCGCTACTTGTGCCAAAGCTGCCTAATGGCGCACCCGGCAGGACTCGAACCTGCGACCATCCGCTTAGAAGGCGGATGCTCTATCCAGCTGAGCTACGGGCGCCTGATTAATCTGTACTCTTGGAGGATTACAAACTAAGTGCTTCCAGCCTTGCACGACAACAATTGTGCTCGACCTTCTTAACCAGTGCTAGGCTGTGCCCGACAAGTGCGACGAATAGTATAGACGCCTCGGAAACCCGTCAAATCTTTTTTGAAAAAAATTCATTTTATTTAAGGGGTTAGGGCAATTTGCAGACCAAGCGCCTTTGCCCTCACGTCTTGGCATGCGAGAATGCGCGCACTTTTCTTCCCCCTCTCGATGGTTAATCACGCGTAATGACTGCACAACTTATCGACGGCAAATCAATCGCCGCCAGCCTGCGCCAGCAGATCGCCAAACGAGTCACCGAGCGTAGCCAGCAAGGCCTGCGCACGCCTGGCCTCGCGGTGATCCTGGTCGGCAGCGATCCTGCCTCTCAGGTTTATGTCTCGCACAAGCGTAAAGACTGTGAAGAGGTCGGCTTTATTTCCAAGGCCTACGACCTGCCGGAAGACACCACCCAGCAGGCCCTGACCGACCTGATCGACAGCCTCAATGACGACCCGGGCATCGACGGCATACTGCTGCAGCTGCCACTGCCCGAGCACCTGGATGCCTCTAAATTGCTGGAGCGCATCCGTCCCGACAAAGACGTCGACGGTTTCCACCCTTATAACGTCGGCCGCCTGGCCCAGCGTATCCCGCTGCTGCGCCCGTGCACCCCGAAAGGCATCATGACCCTGCTGGAAAGCACCGGTGTCGATCTGTACGGCCTCGATGCCGTCGTGGTCGGCGCGTCCAACATTGTCGGGCGCCCGATGGCCATGGAGTTGCTGCTGGCTGGCTGCACCGTGACCGTCACTCACCGTTTCACCAAAGACCTCGCTGGCCATGTCGGCCGCGCCGACCTGGTAGTCGTGGCTGCCGGCAAACCCGGCCTGGTCAAAGGTGAGTGGATCAAAGAAGGTGCCATCGTCATCGACGTGGGTATCAACCGCCAGGAAGACGGCAAGCTCGTCGGCGACGTGGTGTACGAAACCGCCCTGCCCCGCGCCGGCTGGATTACGCCAGTGCCAGGCGGGGTGGGCCCGATGACTCGAGCATGCCTGCTGGAGAACACCTTGTACGCGGCAGAAACACTGCACGACTGATAGTGCCTGCCATAAAAAGCCCCGCCTGATCGCGGGGCTTTTTATTGGGCGCAATTAACGAACGACGCTGCGTCGTACCTGCCGTGGCTGCTTGTTCAGCGGGTGGCAATGCTCTCCCCTGGCCAGCCTCGCTTCCAACGAAGGCGTCATTATCGCCGGTGGCACTGGCAGAACCGCGTTTACACGCCTGTTCACTCTGGACCAGGCGCGTAGCCCGGAGTGCACCGATGCACTCATCGAAACACTCAATGACCGAGCGTTTGAGCTCGACCTGAAAGTGGGCTATTTATGTTTAAGCACCCTGCCTAATTAGGTGGGCAACTTCACCGGCACACACTGGTAAAATCGTCGGCCTTAAGCCGCTTTAAAAAAAAACCTGGCGCGATCAGCAAGATTTTCAGAATCAGTACAACCCTGACCAATCATCGGCTTACAGCCTTTATTTAAAGGCCTCTATCGCTTTCTGATCCATACTCCTAAAATGTAACGGCATTTGTCATATAACCCGTTCCTGAACGGTATTTCCTTACTTTTTAGCGAGTTCACCCGCGTGAAAATTCGTCTCTCTATTGTCAGCCTATTTTTTGTATTTACAGGCACCTTCGCGCACGCAGCCGAAACCACTCTGGCCCCGCGCGACACCTCCAAACTGCAGATCGCTTCCGGCAGCGCCATGCTGGTTGACCTGCAGACCAACAAAGTCATCTATTCCAGCAACCCCGACGTGGTCGTGCCCATCGCATCCGTCAGCAAACTGATGACCGGCCTGATCGTGCTTGAAGCCAAGCAGAACATGGACGAGTACATCGACATCAACATTAAAGACACGCCAGAAATGAAAGGCGTGTTCTCGCGCGTGAAAATCGGCAGCGAAATGCCGCGCAAGGAAATGCTGCTGATTGCCCTGATGTCTTCGGAAAACCGCGCCGCCGCCAGCCTGGCCCACCACTACCCAGGCGGCTACCCAGCCTTTATTGCCGCAATGAACGCCAAGGCCAAAGCCCTGGGCATGACCAGCACGCACTATGTCGAACCCACCGGGCTGTCGATTCACAACGTGTCCACTGCGCGCGACCTGAGCAAGCTGCTGGCCTATGCGCGCAAGTTTCCGATGCTGAGTCAGTTGAGCACCACCAAGGAAAAGACCGTGTCGTTTCGCAAACCCAACTACACCCTGGGTTTCTCCAACACTGACCACCTGATCAACCGCGCCAACTGGGACATCAAGTTGACCAAGACCGGTTTCACCAATCAGGCCGGCCACTGCCTGGTGCTGGTCACCAGCATGAGTAACCGCCCAGTGTCGTTGGTGATTCTGGATGCCTTTGGCAAGTTCACCCACTTTGCCGATGCCGGGCGCATTCGCAACTGGGTTGAAACCGGCAAGAGCGGCTCAGTGCCGGACGTAGCGCTGCGCTACAAGGCTGACAAGAACCTGAAGAACCGCCCTAACGCCGCAGAAGTGCGTCGCTAAGCACCACAGTGTCAATGTGGGGGCGGGCTTGCTCGCGAAGGCGGTGGGTCAGTCATGAATGTATCGACTGACACTCGGTTTTTCGCGGGCAAGCCCACTCCCACCTGTTTGGATCTGCGTTGCCCTTACTTGCGTTCCGCCAACACCTTGAGCGCCTGCGCCGCTGCCTGCTCCTGGCCGGCTTGGGCGGTCGCGTTCGCCGCCGCCTGCCAGCGCTGCTCATCCACATTTGCCGGCAACTGGCTCGGGCGCTGAGTCAGGATGGCCCAGTTGCCTGCGCTCTTCCACGCTGACTCAAAGTCGCTGAAGCTCATCAACAAACGCCGGTCCATGCCCGAGCGCAACAGCACCGTGCTCTTCTGTTGATTGAACCCCACCACCACGACATAGCGCGTGCCAGACCAAAAGCTCGGGTTAATCCGCGCCATCACCGGGTAACCCGCCGCCACCTGCGCCAGCACGGCCGTCAGCTGGTTGTCCAGCGGATACACCATCAGCCCGTATTCACGCGCCAGCACCTGCATGTTGCGCTCCAGGTCCGCCTCGCCGCCTGGCAAGTGCAGAGGCTTATCGAGCAAACCGGGTGTCATGACAATGCCTTGTTGCGACAGCATGCTGGCTAAAGCCGAGGGGCCACTCAGGTAAGCCTCGCTGCGAAAGGTCGGCACGCCGTTGAGTTCGACACGCTCCGGCAGACCCGCCAGCCTCGACGGATGCCCGGAACAGGCCGCGAGCCCCAGGGCGCAGGCCAGCAGCAGGGATGTTTTAACGTTCGACCGTAACCGCAATTTTTTACTCTCTTGATCAACTGCCGGTAAGGGCCCTGATCATAGGATGCTCCGCAAGGCGGGTATAGCCCGAGGCGTCAGTAAAATGCGCTGGATAGAGCAAACAAGTTGGATGGACTCGACCATTGGTCAATAGCAGGCAACCGCCAGGTAGCTAGACTGTCCATTGAGAAGACTGTGTGTGCCCCCTGCGGGGCGAAAGGAGGCCCTAATGAGCCTTGCAACAACGATTTTCCTGTTGATCTGCGGTTGGCTGGCGGTAGCCAGCGCCATGTTGTGGGGGGTCATGCGCGTAACTCGCCGGCATCACCACCCCCACGTCAAACCCGCTGCACCGGCCGAACACCCCAAGGCTGCAGCGCATCACGCCTAGCCGGGCATGCAATTGAAGTCTTGAGTCGCTGCCACTTCCTTGCCGTGCCCGTCCTTGAGGACGGCACGCACGGTGGTGCCCAGGCTCGATTCGGTCAGGGTGTAATGCTCACCCGCCTGGAAATGCTTGTACTCGACCCGACCCTGGCAGTCCTGCTGATTGTCATCGCCTGCCTCCTCCTCGAATAAGGTCACATCCAGGCGATGGTCACCCGGTGTCACCTCGAAAAAGCGCCCGTCGTCCACGCGCTTGCCGTCGACACGCTCGGCCATCAGGTCGTTCGGCGCCTCTTCTTTCAAACCAATCCAGGCTTCGCTCGGGTCAGCCTTGGGAATCGGACCGGCGCAGGCCGACAACAACAAAACAGCACCAAGGGCTGGAATCAACAACAACGGTTTAAGTGACATGGCAGGGCTCCAAAGGACATCAGAAAAAAACGTTGGACGGCGTAAAAATGTGTCGCGTCCGATGGGAGACAAGCTTGGAGAGCTGCCCTTTGTAGAACAAATGAATACATATGAAACGATCTTCAGCCGTTAACTAAATGTTCCTTCACCTGGCTGAAAGGTGCGTGTTAGGTGGGTCGGGCAAGACTGCCGGGGTTTGCAATCCTGCTCCCTCGGAGGTTCACGCATGCTCGGGCTGGTAAAGACCGCACTGCAAAAGCCGTACACGTTTATCGTGTTGGCCATATTCATCTGTATCGTCGGGCCGATGGCGGCCCTGAAAACCCCTACGGATGTTTTCCCCGATATCGGCATCCCCGTCGTCGCGGTGGTCTGGCAGTACAACGGCCTGTCGCCGGACGCCATGGCCGGTCGGGTGATCTACACCTACGAACGCTCCCTGAGCACCACCGTCAACGACATCGAACACATCGAATCGCAATCGCTGCCCGGCATGGGCATCGTCAAGATCTTCTTCCAGCCCGGTGTGGACATCCGCACCGCCAACGCGCAAGTGACCGCGGTGTCACAAACCGTGCTCAAGCAGATGCCACCGGGCATCACGCCACCGCTGATCCTCAACTACAGCGCCTCCACGGTGCCGATCCTGCAAATGGCGTTCTCCAGCCCCAGCCTTTCGGAAGCCAAGATCCGTGACCTGGTGCAGAACAACATTCGCCTGCCGCTGAGCGCCCTGCCCGGCCTGGCCATGCCCACGCCAATGGGCGGCAAGCAGCGCCAGATCACCCTCGACCTCGACCCGCAAGCCCTGGCCGCCAAAGGCTTGTCAGCGCAGGACGTAGGCAATGCCCTGGCCCTGCAAAACCAGATCATCCCGGTAGGCACCGCCAAACTCGGCCCCAACGAATACACGATCCTGCTCAACAACAGCCCCAAGGCGATTGATGAGCTCAACGACCTGCCGATCAAGACGGTCGATGGCGCACTGATCACCATCGGCCAAGTGGCCCACGTGCGTGACGGCTCGCCGCCGCAGACCAACATCGTGCGCGTCGACGGCCACCGTGCGGTGCTCATGCCGGCGTTGAAAAACGGCAGCATCTCGACCTTGTCGATCATCGACGGCATCCGCCAGATGTTGCCGCGAATCAACGAAACCCTGCCACCGTCGCTGAAGACCTCGCTGCTGGGCGACGCCTCGGTGTTCGTCAAGCAATCGGTGGGCAGCGTGGCCCAGGAAGGCATCATCGCCGCACTGCTGACCAGTGCGATGATCCTGCTGTTCCTCGGCAGCTGGCGTTCGACGTTGATCATCGCCGCGTCGATTCCCTTGGCGGTGCTGTCGGCGATCGCGCTGCTGGCGGTCACCGGGCAAACCCTCAACGTCATGACCCTGGGCGGGCTGGCGTTGGCGGTGGGGATTCTGGTGGACGACGCCACGGTCACCATCGAAAACATCAACTGGCACCTGGAACAAGGCAAGGCGGTGAAGACCGCGATCCTCGACGGCGCCGCACAAATCGTCGGCCCGGCGTTCGTCTCGCTGCTGTGCATCTGCATCGTGTTCGTGCCGATGTTCCTGCTGCAAGGCATCGCCGGCTACCTGTTCCGGCCAATGGCGCTGGCGGTGATTTTCGCCATGGCCAGCTCGTTCATCCTTTC
This sequence comes from Pseudomonas sp. R9.37, assembly GCF_963878885.1. Classification (NCBI taxonomy): domain Bacteria; kingdom Pseudomonadati; phylum Pseudomonadota; class Gammaproteobacteria; order Pseudomonadales; family Pseudomonadaceae; genus Pseudomonas; species Pseudomonas sp. R9.37. The sequence continues at coordinate 140,336 of NZ_CAWNZA010000049.1, forward strand.
GCGCACCCTGGTGCCGACCCTGGCGATGTTTCTGCTCAAGCCGCACACACCGGAACAAGGCGCCGGGCATCACCCCGAAGATGCATTCATCAACCACCACGAAGGCGATCAGCACAAGAAACCGCGCAACGCCGTGCTGCAATCGGTGCTTAATTTTCAGCAAGGCTTCGAGCGCCACTTCTCGAATATCCGCGACAGCTACCACGGCTTGCTGATTCTTGCGCTGGGCAACCGCAAGCGCTTTATCGTCGGCTTCCTGGCCTGCGTGCTCGCCTCGTTCCTGCTGTTGCCCAGCCTGGGCCAGGACTTCTTCCCGGCCACCGACGCCGGCGCCCTCGCCCTTCATGTGCGTTTGCCGCTGGGCACGCGGATTGAAGAAAGCGCGGCGGCGTTCGACCGTATTGAAGCGCGGATTCGCGAAGTGATACCCGCCGAAGAACTCGACACCATCGTCGACAACATCGGCATTCCGCTCAGCGGCATCGACATGGCCTACAGCAGCAGCGGCACCATCGGCCCGCAGGATGGCGACATCCAGGTCACGCTGAAAAAGGACCACGCGCCCACCGCCGACTACGTGAAAAAACTGCGTGAAGCCTTGCCCGAAAGCTTCCCCGGCAGCCACTTCGCGTTCCTGCCGGCGGACATCAGCAGCCAGATCCTCAACTTCGGCGCACCGGCCCCGTTGGACGTAAAAATCTCCGGGCGCAGCGATGAAGAAAACCGCACCTACGCGGTGGAACTCGAACGTCGCCTGTTGCACATTCCGGGCATCGCCGACCTGCGCATCCAGCAGTCCACCGGCTACCCGTCGCTGCAAGTCAATGTTGATCGCATGCGCGCCAATGGCCTGGGCATCACCGAGCGTGACGTGACCAACAGCATGGTCGCCTCCCTCGCCGGCAGCTCGCAAACCGCGCCGACCTTCTGGCTCAACCCGGCCAACGGCGTGTCGTACTCCATCGTGGCCGCAACGCCGCAATACCGCCTCGACAGCCTGCCGTCACTGGAAGCCTTGCCGGTCACCGGGGCCGATGGCCAGTCGCAGATCCTCGGCGGCGTTGCCACCATCTCCCGCGTGCAAAGCCCAGCGGTGGTGACCCACTACAACATCGAACCCACCCTGGACCTGTATGCCAACGTGCAGGGCCGCGACCTCGGCGGCGTGGCGCGCGATGTGCAAAAAGTGCTGGATGACACCGCCTCCATGCGCCCCAAAGGCGCGGTGATCAGCCTGCATGGGCAGATCGATGCGCTGCACGAAGCCTTCAGTGGTTTGAGCTTCGGCCTGCTCGGCGCCGTGGTGCTGATCTACTTGCTGATCGTGGTCAACTTCCAGTCCTGGGCCGACCCGTTCGTGATCATCACCGCCTTGCCGGCCGCGCTGGCGGGCATCGTGTGGATGCTCTTTCTCAGCGGCACCTCGCTGTCGGTGCCGGCGTTGACCGGCGCCATCCTGTGCATGGGCGTGGCCACCGCCAACTCGATCCTGGTGGTGAGCTTCTGCCGTGAACGCCTGGCCGAACATGGCGATGCGTTGAAGGCCGCCATGGAGGCCGGTTACACGCGCTTCCGGCCGGTGTGCATGACGGCCCTGGCGATGATCATCGGCATGTTGCCGCTGGCGTTGTCCGAAGAGCAGAACTCGCCCCTTGGCCGGGCGGTGATCGGCGGCTTGATCTTCGCCACCGTCGCCACCCTGTTGTTTGTACCCGTGGTCTTCAGCCTGGTCCACGGTCGTCACCCTACTCGCGCTGCTGCTGGAGAAACTTCACATGTCGTCTGATCACAAACCCTCGCGCAAGCGTCTGATGCTCATGGGTGTCGGCGGCCTGACACTGGCCGCCCTGTTGGTCGCCAACGGCCTGCACGCCCGCACGATGCACGAACAGTCGGTGAGTGCCTGGACCGAAACCGCCGCCATCCCGCAAGTGATGGTGTTCCAACCCAAACAGAACGTGGCCGGCGATACCTTGCGCCTGCCCGCGCACCTCGAGGCATGGAGCAAGGCGCCGATCCACGCGCGCGTCAGCGGTTACTTGAAGGACTGGAAAGCCGACATCGGCACCCAGGTCAAAGCCGGGCAAGTGCTCGCCGAAATCGACAGCCCCGACCTCGACCAGCAAATGGCGCAGACCCACGCGCGCCTGGTGCAGGAGCAGGCCAACGCACGCCTGGCCGAAACCACCGCCACGCGCTGGCAAAACCTGTTGGCCAGCCACTCGGTGTCGCGTCAGGAGGCGGATGAAAAAACCTCCAACGCTGCCGCCGCCAAAGCCAACGCCGAGGCGGCCGCCGCCGACTACGCACGGCTGTCCGCACTGGAAAGCTACAAGACCATCCGCGCGCCGTTCGCCGGCACCATCACTGCGCGCAACACCGACATCGGCCAGTTGATCAAGGCCGATACCGACAGCGACCCGGAGCTGTTCAACATTGCCGATACCCATCAACTCAGACTCTACGTGCCGGTGCCGCAGAACTATGCAGCCGTGATTCATCCAGGGTTAGAAGCCGAGCTGACGGTGCCCGAGCACCCCGGCGAACACTTCAAGGCGCGCCTGATCGGCGACTCCACCGCCATCGACCGCCGCTCCGGCACCCTGCTTGCGCAGTTCGTCGCCGACAACCCCAACGGCGAATTGCTGCCCGGTGATTACGCCGAAGCCACGCTGCCAATTCCGGCGGACACCCACGGCGTGAGCATCCCGGCCAGCGCACTGATCTTCCGCGCCCAAGGTACCCAGGTTGCGGTGCTGGACGCGCAAAATCACGTGCACTTGCAAGACATCCACATCGGCCTCGACCTCGGCGAACGCCTGGTGATCGACCAGGGCCTGAAACCCGCCGACCGCGTGGTCGACAACCCGCCCGATGCCCTGCGCGAAGGCGACCCCGTGCAACTGGCCGACGCTGGAGGTGCGCATGCGCCCAAGGCTTAAACCCCTGGCGGCGTTGATGCTGCTGCTGTTGCAGGGCTGCTCGATGGCGCCCACCTACAAGGTGCCGTCGGTGGACCTGCCGGCAGGCTATCGCGAGCAGACCAGCGATGGCCCGTGGCACAGCGCGCAACCGTCCGACCAACTGGCGCCCGAGTGGTGGAAGCTCTACAACGATCCGCGCCTGACTGACCTGCAACAGCAACTGCTCAAGGCCAACCCGGACCTGGCGGCGGCATTGGCGCATTTCGATGCGTCCCAGGCGTATGCCAGCCAGTTGCACGCCGGGTTGTTCCCGCAAATTACCGCCAGTGCGCAGCCGCTGCGTCAGCGGCAATCGGATTCGCGGCCGCTGCGCGGGGACACACAGCCGTCGGTGTACAACAGCAATACGGCGGGCTTCTCGCTGAGCTACGACTTGGACCTGTGGGGTAAAATCCGCAACCAGGTCGCGGCCGGCGATGCCCAGGCGCAAGCATCCGGCGATGACTTGGCGGTGGCACGCCTGAGCCTGCAACATCAATTGGCGACGCTGTATGTGCAGCTCAACGGGCTGGATGCGCAGAGCCGGATTCTGAACAGCTCACTGGATGATTTCAGCCAGGCATTGCAACTCACGCGCAGCCGTTACGGGGGCCAGATTGCTTCAGAGCTGGACCTCACCCGTGCGCAAAACCAACTGGCCGAAGCCAAGGCGCAACTCGACGAAGTGCGCGGGCAACGCAACCTCACCGAGCATGCGATTGGCGAATTGGTGGGTATGGCAGCCAGTAACTTCAGCTTGCCGCCCAGCCAGCAACTGATTGCGCTGCCAGGGATTCCATCGCAGTTGCCCAGCCACCTGTTGCAACGGCGCCCAGACATCGCGGCGGCGGAACGCCGAGTGTTTGCCGCCAATGCCAATATCGGCGTGGCGAAGGCCGCGTGGTACCCGGACTTCAGTTTGACCGGGTTGATTGGCGGGCAAACTCAGGGGGTTGGCAACCTGCTGTCAGCCGGTAACCGCTACTGGGCGCTGGGGCCGTTGGTGAACTTGCCGATCTTTGATGGCGGGCGCTTGAGTGCCAATGAACGTCAGGCCAAAGCCGAGTTTGAAGAGGCTTCGGCGCAGTACCGCAGCCACGTGCTCAAAGCCGTGCGCGAGGTGGAAGACAACCTGGCGCAGCTAAGGGATTTGCAGCAGGAAGCGCAGGATGAGCAAGCGGCGGCAGATGCGGCGCAGCACACGCAATCGTTGGCGATGAACAGCTATCAGGCCGGAGCCGTGAGTTACCTGGACGTGGTGACCGCGCAGACAGCGGCGCTGCAGGCGCAAAGGACCTTGCAAGCGGTGCAGACGCGGCAGTTGCAGGCGAGTGTGGGGTTGGTCACGGCGCTGGGTGGTGGGTGGCAACCGGGCGCCTGAGATCGCCTGGAGGTTCAGCTCGGTTGTAAAGGTGAGAAAGGGCTCGCCCCTCGATGGCGGAGCGCCATAGGGCTCATTTGTAACTGATACACCGCAATCGGGGGCAAGCCCCCTCCCACAGGGGTTTTGCGCCAGACACACAATGTGTGAACACCTCCCACAGGGGTTCTGCGCCAGACACAAAATGTATGAACACTTCAGATCTAATGTGGGAGGGGGCTTGCCCCCGATGGCGTCCCTCCAGACACATCCTGCCAAAAGCCTGTCGATCACTCCTGGATTACTCGATCTAGCCTCTCAACACCCATCCAGAGAGAGGCCAAGGAATGCCTGACTTACCCGCTTCACACCGCCTGCGCATTGGACGCTTCAGCGAACCCAACCGCATCTACCTCATCACCACCAACACTCACGAACGTCTTCCCATCTTTAGCAATTTCCATCTGGGTCGCCTGGTGGTCTGGCAATTTCGGCTGGCCCAATACCAAGGACTCGCCAACTCCCTGGCGTGGGTGATCATGCCGGACCATTTCCACTGGATTATCGAACTGCAAAAAGGCTCGCTGGCGGATTTGATGCGGCATGTGAAATCCAAGAGCACGCGGTCCGTCAATGGCGCAAGTGGGCGCAAGGGAAGGCTCTGGCAGGAAAGTTTCCATGACCGAGCGCTGCGCAAGGAAGATGACGTGGTGAAGATGGCCAGGTATGTGGTGGCCAATCCACTGCGGGCCGGGTTGGTGGAACGGATTGGCGACTACCCTTTATGGGACGCGATTTGGATCTAGCGCCCAGCAAACCCGTTCAAATGTGGGAGGGGGCTTGCCCCCGATCGCGGTGTATCAGAGCCAGCTCAGCCAAATGACCCACTGCCATCGGGGGCAAGTCCCCTCCCACATTTTCAACCGCCGGTCAGGCAGCCAGCTTACCGCTGGCGATCGCCGCCGAAGCGGCCACCATCGCCCTCAACAACACCGCACACCCCGCCGCCAGGTCATCCGGTGCCGCGTTCTCGATTTCGTTGTGGCTGATGCCGCCTTCGCACGGCACAAAGATCATCCCGGCCGGGCCGAGTTCGGCGACGAAGATCGCGTCGTGCCCTGCCCCGCTGACAATGTCCATGTTCGACAGCCCCAGCCCATTCGCCGCATCCCGCACAGCGTCCACACAGCCTTTATCGAAATACAGCGGCGGGAAATCGGCGGTGGGTTCCAGCTCAAACGTCAGCCCATGCTTGGCACAGGTTTCGTCAATCACCTTGCGCACCTGGGCAATCATCGAATCCAGGCGTGCCGGTTCCAGGTGACGCAAGTCCAGGGTCATGCGCACCTCGCCCGGAATCACGTTGCGCGAGCCGGGATACGCCTGCAGGCAACCGACAGTGCCACACGCATGCGGCTGATGCCCCAGCGCCGCCGCATTCACCGCCGCCACCACGGCCGCCGCGCCCACTAACGCATCCTTGCGCAAGTGCATCGGCGTCGGCCCGGCATGCGCCTCAACGCCGCGCAGTTTCAGGTCGAACCACTTCTGTCCCAATGCCCCCAACACCACGCCGATGGTTTTCTTTTCATCCTCAAGAATCGGCCCTTGTTCGATATGCGCCTCGAAGTAAGCCCCGACTTTATGCCCGCTGACCGGCCGCGTGCCCGCATAGCCAATGGCATTGAGCGCATCCCCCACGCTCACGCCCTCCACATCCAGCTTGGCCAAGGTCTCGGCCAGGGTAAATTTCTCGGCAAACACGCCAGAGCCCATCATGCACGGCGGAAAGCGTGAGCCTTCCTCGTTGGTCCACACCACCACTTCCAGCGGTGCTTCGGTTTCAATCTTGAGGTCATTGAGGGTGCGCAGCACTTCCACACCCGCCAACACGCCGAAGCAACCGTCAAACTTGCCGCCCGTGGGCTGGGTGTCGATATGGCTGCCCGTCATCACTGGTGGCAAGTTGGGATTGCGACCCGGGCGACGGGCGAAGATGTTGCCGATGCCGTCGATGGTCACGGTGCAACCGGCTTCCTCGCACCACTGCACAAACAGGTCACGGGCTTTGCGATCAAGGTCGGTGAGGGCCAGTCGGCACACACCGCCTTTGGGTGTGGCGCCGAATTTGGCCAGGTCCATCAGCGACTGCCACAAGCGGTCGCGGTTGATGTGCTGATGGGTGGATTGCAGAACGTCGATGGCAGCGTTCATGGGGATCTCCTCAGGCTACTGTTCTTATGAATTGACTCGCTCAAATAGGGGGAGCCGGTTTGTGTGGGAGCTGGCTTGCCTGCGATCCAGGCGGCTCGGTATTCCTGCAGAACCGAGGTGCTGCAATCGCAGGCAAGCCAGCTCCCACATTGACCGTTTTTACAAAGGTGATTTAGCGGTGACTGGGCTGATGCCACGTTTGGCATTCAACCCGTAATACAACAACCCACCCAGCGCCGACCCAGTAAACCAGCCATAGCTGTAGAACCAGCTGAACGCATCACTGCCCAGCGACAGCAAGGTCAGCACCACGGGCACGCCGAAGGCGATAAAACCGCTCCAGTTCCACGCCGGGTACACGTCGTCACGGTACAAACCGGCCAGGTCGAGCTGCTGTCTGCGGGTGATGAAGTAGTCCACCACCATGATCCCTGCTATCGGCCCCAGCAGGCTTGAATAGCCCAGCAACCAGTTCGAATACACGGTTTCCAGGCTCACGTCCGAGACGATCAGCCCGAGTTTTTTCAGCAGTTCATGGCCCATCAACGCAAGCCCTACCAGGCCAGTGAGGATCACCGCAGTGGTGCGGTTGATCAGCTTGGGCGCGATGTTCTGGAAGTCGTTGGTCGGTGAGACGATGTTCGCCGCAGTGTTGGTGGACAAGGTGGCGATGATGATCAGCAGCATGGCGATGGCCACCCACACCGGGCTCTGGATGTGCCCGATCAAGGTCACCGGGTCGGAGACGCTGACGCCCACCAGTTTCACCGACGCGGCGGTCATGATCACGCCAAGGGCAGCGAACAGGAACATGGTCAGCGGCAGGCCGAAAATCTGCCCGAGAATCTGGTCCTTCTGACTTTTGGCGTAGCGGCTGAAGTCGGGAATATTCAGCGACAACGTCGCCCAGAAACCCACCATCGCCGTGAGCCCCGCCATGAAGTAACCGGTGAGGCTCGCGCCTTCGGGGCGCTTGGGTGGAATCGCCATCAGCTCGCTGATTGACACGTTCGGCATTGCCCACACCAGCAGGCCGATCCCCACCGCCACCAGCAACGGCGCAGACAGGGTTTCGAGGCGTTTGATCGACTCGGCGCCGCGCAGCACCACCCACAGGTTCAGGCACCAGAAAATCATGAACCCGATGACTTCACCGGTACCGCCAAGGGATTTCCAACCCTCGAAAATCGAGCCCAGAAACAGGTGAATTGCCAGCCCGCCGAACATTGTCTGAATGCCAAACCAGCCGCACGCGACCAGCGCGCGAATCAGGCACGGCACGTTGGAGCCGAGGATGCCAAACGATGAACGCAACAAGACGGGAAACGGAATGCCGTACTTGGTGCCGGGAAACGCGTTAAGGGTCAGCGGGATCAGCACCACGATATTGGCCAGCAAAATCGCCATCAGCGCCTCCCCCACCGACAAGCCGAAGTAGGCGGTGAGCACCCCGCCGAGCGTGTAGGTGGGCACGCAGATCGACATGCCGATCCACAGCGCGGTGATGTGCCATGTGTTCCAGGTGCGTTCGTGCACCTTGGTCGGTGCCATGTCGTGGTTGTAGCGGGGGCTGTCGAGGACGTCGGCGCCGGCGTCGAGTTCGTACAGGCCGTTGCGTTCAATGACTTGCGATCTGTTCTGTTGCATGGCCGCTCCACGGTTTTTTCGAATTATTGTTGCTCACCCAACGCTAAGCGCAGGGTGGCCGGAGTACCTCGTAAACAACATGACATCACGGGCCCGGCCAGCCGCCACTGCACTCAATAACCGTGCCGACCTGCCACCTTGAACCCGCACCGCTTATATAACGTGCTGATGTTAATCAGCTTTCCGATTGCGCCTTCGGAACTTGCCGCCTCACTCAGGCTACATAATGCGAAGTTGCCGAACTGTCAGGACTCAATCTGGTGCAACACAATTATTTTTATTTCCTGTCGCCGTCAAGGGGCATGTCTCAAGCGTCTGATTTGCAATAAGAAATGTTGTTCAAATCGAGAACCTGTCAAGTGCGTCAAAATGGTGAACGGTCGCCACATTTTGGTGAATTTATATTTTTATTATTATTAATCAATGACTTAAAACCAATATAAGCTTATAAAAAATCTTCTTGCTCATTCGAAAAACTCCGGCTAGTTTCTATTCCTGTCACCGATGACAGGATTTAATTGTTCATCGGCAAGCAGCATTACAACACTTAGAACTGGCACAAGCCGGTCAAGCCTGTGAGGAACTCGACATGTCGCTGTTGATCCGTGGCGCCACCGTTATTACCCATGATGAAAGTTACCGCGCCGATGTGTTTTGCGCAGGCGGTCTAATTCGCGCTATTGGCACGGATCTGGATATTCCCGCCGGCACTGAAATACTCGATGGCAGTGGCCAATATTTGATGCCCGGCGGCATCGATCCGCATACGCATATGCAATTGCCCTTCATGGGCACTGTGGCCAGTGAAGACTTTTTCAGTGGCACCGCGGCAGGCCTGGCGGGCGGCACCACCTCGATCATCGACTTTGTGATTCCCAACCCGCAGCAATCCTTGATGGAAGCCTTCCATCAGTGGCGCGGCTGGGCGCAAAAGTCTGCCTCCGACTACGGTTTTCACGTGGCGATCACCTGGTGGAGCGAACAGGTGCGCGAGGAAATGGCCGAACTGGTCAGCCACCACGGCATCAACAGCTTCAAGCATTTCATGGCCTACAAGAACGCGATCATGGCGGCTGATGACACACTGGTCGCCAGCTTCGAGCGCTGCCTTGAACTCGGCGCAGTGCCGACAGTGCACGCAGAAAACGGCGAGCTGGTGTATCACCTGCAACGCAAGCTGATGGCCCAGGGCATCACCGGGCCGGAGGCGCACCCGCTGTCGCGCCCGTCCCAGGTCGAAGGCGAGGCCGCCAGCCGTGCGATTCGTATCGCCGAAACCATCGGCACGCCGCTGTACCTGGTGCACGTATCGACCAAGGAGGCGCTGGATGAAATCACCTATGCCCGTGGCAAGGGCCAGGCGGTGTACGGCGAAGTGCTCGCCGGCCACCTGCTGCTCGACGACAGCGTTTACCAACACCCTGACTGGCAAACCGCCGCCGGCTACGTGATGAGCCCGCCATTCCGCCCGCGCGGGCATCAGGAGGCACTGTGGCACGGCCTGCAATCGGGCAACCTGCACACCACCGCCACCGACCATTGCTGCTTCTGCGCCGAGCAAAAAGCCGCCGGCCGTGACGATTTCAGCAAAATCCCCAACGGCACTGCCGGTATCGAAGACCGCATGGCGTTGCTGTGGCACGAAGGCGTCAACACCGGGCGCCTGTCGATGCAGGAATTTGTCGCGCTGACTTCCACCAATACCGCAAAGATCTTCAATCTTTACCCACGCAAAGGCGCGATTCGCGTGGGTGCCGATGCTGACTTGGTGCTGTGGGACCCCGAGGGTACGCGGACGATTTCGGCCAAGACCCACCACCAGAAAGTCGATTTCAATATCTTCGAAGGCAAGACCGTACGCGGCGTGCCGAGCCACACCGTCAGCCAGGGCAAGCTGGTCTGGGCCGATGGCGACCTGCGTGCCGAACGCGGCGCCGGGCGGTATGTAGAACGCCCGGCGTACCCGTCGGTGTTCGAGCAGTTGAGCAAGCGGGCGGAGCATTCCAGGCCTGTCGCTGTGAAACGCTGATACCGCCAATCGCGGGCAAGCCCGCTCCCACATTCGATCGGGTTTACACAATCCAACGGTGGGAGCTGGCTTGCCTGCGACAAGGCCAGCCCAGGCAACACAAAAACCAATGCCCATCAGAGGCAGCACCTCAATAACCGTGAGGCCAAAACCGTGATCCAGACCCTGACCCACCTCCCCCATCCCCATGAAGATGGGCCGACACTCGCCAGCCATTTCACCGACCTGGCGCCGCCCCTCAATGCGCGCCAGGCTGCACTTGAAGCGTCGCGCTGCCTGTATTGCTACGACGCGCCGTGCGTCAATGCGTGCCCCAGCGAGATCGATATCCCGTCGTTCATTCGCAATATCCACACTGAAAACGTTCAGGGCGCGGCGCAGAAGATTCTTTCGGCCAACATCCTCGGCGGCAGTTGCGCACGGGTTTGCCCCACCGAAATTCTGTGCCAGCAGGCCTGCGTGCGTAACAACGCCGAAGAATGCGCGCCGGTGCTGATCGGCCTGTTGCAACGCTACGCCATCGACAACGCGCACTTCAGCGAACACCCCTTCCAGCGCGCCGCGCCCACCGGCAAGCGCATCGCCGTGGTCGGCGCCGGGCCTGCGGGGTTGGCCTGTGCGCATCGCGCCGCCCTGCACGGCCATGACGTGGTGATTTTCGAAGCGCGGGAAAAAGCCGGCGGCCTGAATGAATACGGAATCGCCAAGTACAAACTGGTGGATGACTTTGCCCAGAAGGAACTGGATTTCCTCCTGCAGATTGGCGGCATCGAGATCCGCCACGGCCAGCGCCTGGGTGACAACCTGACCTTGAGCGAGCTGCACCAGCAATTCGACTCCGTGTTTCTTGGCCTCGGCCTCGCCGCCAGCAAACAGCTCGGCCTGCCACACGAGGACGCCCCCGGCCTGCTGGCCGCCACCGACTACATCCGCGAATTGCGCCAGGCCGATGACCTTACCCAACTGCCGCTGGCCGACCGCTGCATCGTGCTTGGCGCGGGCAACACCGCCATCGACATGGCCGTGCAAATGGCCCGCCTTGGCGCCCGCGATGTGAACCTGGTGTACCGCCGTGGCTTGGCGGACATGGGTGCCACCCACCACGAGCAGGACATCGCCAAGGCCAATCAGGTGCGCCTGCTGACCTGGGCCCAACCCGAAGAAGTGTTGCTCGATGATCAAGGCCACGTGCGCGGCATGCGCTTCGCTCGCACACGCATGGACAACGGCCGCCTGCACCCTACCGGCGAGACCTTCGAACTGGCTGCCGATGCGATTTTCAAAGCCATCGGTCAGGGCTTCGACAACGAAGCATTGCACGACCCGCTGGCCCAGCAACTGCATCGCGTGGGCGAACGCATCTTTGTCGACGAACACCTGCGCACCAGTATTCCCGGGGTGTACGCCGGCGGCGATTGCGTCAGCCTTGGCCAGGACCTCACCGTGCAGGCGGTACAACACGGCAAGCTGGCAGCTGAAGCCATGCACGCCCAACTCATGCTGAATGTGGAGGCTGCGTAATGGCCGATCTCTCGATTGTGTTCGCCGGTATCAAAGCCCCCAACCCGTTCTGGCTGGCCTCCGCACCGCCCACCGACAAGGCCTACAACGTGGTCCGCGCCTTTGAAGCCGGCTGGGGCGGCGTGGTCTGGAAAACCCTCGGTGAAGACCCGGCGGCGGTCAACGTGTCGTCACGCTACTCGGCGCACTTCGGCGCCAACCGTGAAGTGTTGGGCATCAATAACATCGAGTTGATCACCGACCGCTCGCTGGAGATCAACCTGCGCGAAATCACCCAGGTGAAAAAGGACTGGCCGGACCGCGCGCTGATTGTGTCGCTGATGGTGCCCTGCGTTGAAGAATCCTGGAAAAACATCCTGCCGCTGGTGGAAGCCACCGGCTGCGACGGCATCGAGCTGAACTTCGGTTGCCCCCACGGCATGCCCGAGCGAGGCATGGGCGCAGCGGTCGGCCAGGTGCCGGAGTACGTGGAACAGGTGACGCGCTGGTGCAAGACGTATTGCTCGCTGCCGGTGATCGTCAAGCTCACGCCCAATATCACTGACATCCGCGTGGCCGCGCGTGCGGCGTATCGCGGCGGTGCGGACGCGGTATCGCTGATCAACACCATCAACTCCATCACCAGTGTCGACCTTGAGCGCATGGTCGCCCTGCCGGTGGTCGGCACCCAAAGTACTCATGGCGGGTATTGCGGCTCGGCCGTCAAGCCGATCGCGTTGAACATGGTCGCGGAAATCGCCCGCGACCCGCAGACCCAAGGCCTGCCGATCTGCGGGATTGGCGGCATCGGCAACTGGCGCGACGCGGCGGAATTCGTCGCGCTGGGTTGCGGCGCGGTGCAGGTGTGCACGGCGGCGATGCTGCATGGGTTTCGGATTGTGGAAGAGATGAAGGACGGCCTATCGCGGTGGATGGACAGCCAAGGCTACAAAAGCCTGCAGGAATTTTCCGGGCGCGCGGTGGGCAATACCACCGATTGGAAGTACCTGGATATCAATTATCAGGTGACCGCCAAGATTGACCAGCAAGCCTGCATTGGCTGTGGGCGTTGCCACATTGCCTGTGAGGACACGTCGCACCAGGCTATTGCGAGCTTGAAGCAAGTGGATGGCACGCATAAATACGAGGTGATCGATGATGAGTGCGTGGGCTGCAATTTGTGCCAGATCACCTGCCCGGTGGCCGATTGCATCGAGATGGTGCCGATGGAAACGGGCAAGCCGTTTTTGAATTGGACGCAGGACCCACGAAATCCGTATCGGGAGGCGGTGTAGTCCTGTAGACCGCTATCGCAGGCAAGCCAGCTCCCACACTTGAATGTGTTCACCCATCAACTGTGGGAGCGCGCTTGCCTGCGATAGAGCCATAAGCCCTCACACAAGGCTCAAGGCTCCAACCCCACTGGACCGCCTTGGCGAGCAAGCCCGCGCCCACAGCCGACAGCATTCCTTCAGGCAAAACGCGGTCAACTGTGGGAGCTGGCTTGCCTGCGATAGGGCCATCAGCCCTAACACAAGGCTCAAGGCTCCAACCCCACTGGACCGCCTTGGCGAGCAAGCCAGCCCCACAGTCGACTGCATTCCTTCAGGCAAAACGCAGTCAACTGTGGGAGCTGGCTTGCCTGCGATAGGGCCATAAGCCCTCACACAAGGCTCAAGGCTCCAACCCCACTGGACCGCCTTGGCGAGCAAGCCCGCGCCCACAGCCGACAGCATTCCTTCAGGCAAAACGCGGTCAACTGTGGGAGCTGGCTTGCCTGCGATAGGGCCATCAGCCCTCTCACACAAGGCTCAAGGCTCCAACCCCACTGGACCGCCTTGGCGAGCAAGCCCGCGCCCACAGCCGACAGCATTCCTTCAGGCAAAACGCGGTCAACTGTGGGAGCTGGCTTGCCTGCGATAGGGCCATCAGCCCTCACACAAGGCTCAAGGCTCCAACCCAATCCCGCGCAAAATCACCGCGGTCACCGTCTGAATCGCCTTTTCGAACTGCATGTCCGACAACGGCTGGTGTTCATTCAGAATCTTCACCTGGTGGTCAAAGTCGGCATAGTGCTGGGTGGATGCCCAAATCATGTACAGCAGGCTAGACGGTTCCACTGGCAGGATGCGTTTGTCCTCCACCCACTGGCGAATTTTCGCTTCTTTCATCTTGGCCCAGTCGTACAGGCTTTCGTCCAGCGCCTCACCGAGCGTCGGCGCACCGTGGATGATTTCATTGGCCCAGACTTTCGAGCCATAGGGCCGCGTACGCGAGCGCTGCATCTTGGCGCGGATGTAGCTGCTGAGCACCACCCGCGGATCATCAAAGGTTTCAAAGCTCAGGGCATCCTGCTTCCACAGCTCCAGCAGGTCGAACAGCACCGCGCTGTACAGTTCGCTTTTGGTGGTGAAGTAGTAATGCAGGTTGGAGCGTGGCAGTTGCACTTCTTCAGCGATGTCAGCCATGGCGGTGCTGCCGTAGCCTTTTTCAGCGAAGATTTTCTCCGCCGCCAGCAGGATTTTTTCGACGTTGACCCGCCGAATTCCGATCTTGTGATTGCCCATAAGGGCTCCCCGACAACAACATGGCCTCAAGACTACCATCGGCTCTAGATCGCGGCGACAGGGCATAATGAAACTTCTTACGCGAACCTTTCCCCTGCAAAACGGATTGGTTAGGATCGCGATCCCCATGAAGGATCATTGCCATGACTATCCGACCTCGCGTGGCCGCCGACGACCCAGTGCTGGGAGCACTGTGGGAGCGCTCGGTGCGGGCCACCCATGACTTCCTCCCCGAGGATGACATCCAGCGTTTGCTGCCACTGGTACGCGACGCTTACCTGCCGATGCCGGCCCTCGATGTTTGGGTCTATGAAGACCAGAACGGCATCGCCGGTTTTATCGGCACCGGCGGGCACAATGTAGAAATGCTGTTTATCGACCCCGATCGCCGTGGCCAGGGCATCGGCCGCCAATTGCTCGACCACGCCCGCGCACGCCACGACACGCTGACGGTGGATGTGAACGAACAAAACCCGCAGGCCGTGGGCTTCTACCTGCACTATGGTTTTATCCAGGTCGCGCGCTCACCGCTGGATGGCGAAGGCAAACCCTTTCCCTTGCTGCACATGGCCTTACCGACTCCCTAAACCTGAAGGTATTGAACAATGTTGATCAAGAAAACCCTGACCACCGTCGCCCTGCTCGCCTCCTTGCTGGGCGCCTCGGCAGCCTTTGCCCATGCCCACCTCAAGAGTTCGACACCGGCGGCTGACAGCTCCGTCGCCGCGCCCGCCGACCTGCGCCTGACCTTCACCGAAGGCGTTGAAGCGACGTTCACCAAAGTGTCCCTGAGCAAGGACGGCACCGAAGTCGCGATCAAAGGCCTGGAAACCCCGGACGCCGACAAGAAAGTCCTGGTGGTCACGCCGGCGGCACCGCTGGCGGCCGGCACCTACAAAGTGGAATGGCACGCCGTGTCCGTGGACACCCACAAGAGTGAAGGCAGTTACAGCTTCAAGGTCGGCCAATAACCCATGGCGACCCTGCTGGTGCTGTGCCGCTTCCTGCATTTCATCGTCGTGCTGTTGATGTTCGGGGCCTGTGTGTTCAGGCCCTGGCTATTGGGCGCTGAACCGCAGCCGGCGCTGGACCGGCAACTGCTGCGCCTCACCCGCGCGCTGGCCTGGCTGGGGCTGGGCTCTGGCGTGACCTGGCTGCTGCTGATCACCGCCAGCATGGCTGGCAGCTGGGACGCGGCCTTGCAACCGGCCACCGTGCAGTTGGTGCTGGGCAAGACCTTTTTCGGCCAGGTGTGGGTCTGGCATCTGCTGCTGAACCTGTTGCTGGTGATCGCGCTGATCAAACCCTGGCCCGCCCTGCGCCTGCCACTGACTGCGCTGCTGTTGGCAACGCTGGCACCTGTGGGCCACGGCGCCATGCTCAATGGCTTGAGCGGGCAATTGCTGATCCTCAACCAAGTGGTGCACCTGGTGTGCGTCGGCGCGTGGCTCGGCGGGCTGCTCGTGCTGGTGCTGATCTTCAGGCAGCCGCAGGGCTACGCGCTGCAGCCGATCCTCAAGCGCTTCAGCGGCGTGGGTTATGGCCTGGTCGGCGGGTTGCTGGTGACGGGCTTGATCAACGTGCGCGTACTGACCGGGCAACTGTGGCCCACACCGCTGTTCAACGGGTTCGCGCTGATTCTGTTGATCAAAGTGCTGCTGGTGCTGGGCATGCTGGCGTTGGCGTTGCTGAACCGGTTGCGTATTGAGCGCTGCGAAGAGCGCCGGGCCAGTTTGAAGGCCAGTGTGATGCTGGAGTGGGGATTGGGGGTGTGTGCAGTTGCCGCCGTTTCGCTCCTGGGCACCCTTCCGCCGATGGTCATGGCCAACTGAACATCTCTTTTGACATGCAATCGATGTGGGAGCGGGCTTGCCTGCGATGGCATCCACTCGGTGCACCTGATACACCGAGGTGTCTGCATCGCAGGCAAGCCAGCACCTACATTAACTGTGCCGGCTTTTGATCGGAACACCCGGCGTCATCGTACAACTTCCGCTTGACACCCCACGAAAACCCCGTAAATATCCCGCCCAATGTTGTACGACAACGTATAACAAATAATAAAAACAACAAAAGAAAAAGGGAGCTTCTCTGTGAATCAATTCGCCCGCAATTCCTCCTCGCGTATCGGCCTTATTGGCCTCGGCAGCCTGGCGTTCACCCTGCCCCTCAGCGCCCAGGCCGACGGTTTCCTTGAAGACGCCAAAGCCACGCTCAACCTGCGCAACGCCTACTTCAACCGTAACTTCACCAACCCGACCTACCCGCAGGCCAAGGCCGAAGAGTGGACGCAAAACTTCATCCTCGATGCCAAATCCGGCTTCACCCAGGGCACTGTGGGTTTTGGGATTGATGTGCTGGGCCTGTATTCGCAAAAGCTCGATGGCGGCAAAGGCACCGGCGGCACGCAGCTGCTGCCGATCCACAGCGACGGCCGGCCCGCCGACAATTTCGGCCGTCTGGGCGTGGCCCTGAAAACCAAACTGTCGAAGACCGAACTGAAAGTCGGCGAATGGATGCCGGTGCTGCCGATCCTGCGTTCGGACGACGGCCGCTCGCTGCCCCAGACCTTTCGCGGTGGTCAGGTCACGTCCAATGAAATTGCCGGCTTGACGCTCTACGGCGGACAGTTTCGCGGCAACAGCCCCCGTAATGACGCGAGCATGGAAGACATGTTCATGAACGGTAAAGCCGCGTTCACCTCCGACCGTTTCAACTTTGGCGGCGGCGAGTACAGCTTCAACGACAAGCGCACACAGGTCGGCGTCTGGTATGCCGAGCTGACGGATATCTACCAGCAGCAGTATTTCAACCTGACCCACAGCCAGCCGGTAGGCAACTGGACCCTGGGCGCCAACCTCGGTTATTTCAACGGCAAGGAAGACGGCAGCGCCCTGGCCGGAGACCTCGACAACAAGACCGTGTCCGCCCTGCTCTCGGCCCGCTACAACGGCAACACGTTTTATGTCGGCCTGCAAAAACTCACCGGTGACAGCCTGTGGATGCGGGTCAACGGCACCAGCGGCGGCACGCTCGCCAACGACAGTTACAACGCCAGCTACGATAACGCCAAGGAAAAATCCTGGCAGGTGCGCCATGACTTCAACTTTGTGGTGCTTGGTATTCCGGGGCTGACCATGATGAACCGCTATATCAGCGGCAGTAACGTGCACACCGGGGCGATCACCGACGGCAAGGAATGGGGACGCGAATCGGAACTGGCCTACACCGTGCAAAGCGGCGCGCTGAGGGACTTGAACGTGCGGTGGAGGAATTCGACCCTGCGTCGGGACTTCAGCAACAATGAATTTGATGAGAATCGGATTTTTATCAGCTATCCGATTTCGCTGCTGTAATGCGGTGAATGTGGCCGCTGGCTTGCCTGCGATAGCGGTGTTTGAGCAAAACACCTATCAACTGACAGACGGCTATCGCAGGCAAGCCAGCTCCCACTTTTTTCATACCTGTCGTCTGGCAGCGTTGACAACCTGGGGAATCCCTAACGATACTTCCCGCAAGTCATACGACAACCTACAACAACAATGGAACCCTCATGACCACCTCTACCATCACGCCTGTTCCATTCAACCGCCTGCTGCTCACCGGTGCCGCCGGCGGTCTGGGAAAAGTTTTGCGCGAACGCCTGCGCCCTTACGCCCAAGTCCTGCGCCTGTCGGACATCGCCAACATGGCGCCGGCGGCCGATGCATCCGAGGAAGTGCAACCTTGTGACCTGGCCGATAAACAAGCCGTGCACCACTTGGTGGAAGGCGTCGACGCCATCCTGCACTTCGGCGGCGTGTCAGTGGAGCGCTCGTTCGAAGAGGTCCTCGGCGCCAATATCAGCGGCGTGTTCCACATCTATGAAGCCGCTCGCCGCCACGGCGTGAAGCGTGTGATCTTCGCCAGCTCCAACCACGTGATCGGCTTCTACAAGCAAGGCGAAACCCTCGACGCCCGCTCGCCTCGCCGCCCGGACAGCTACTACGGTTTGTCCAAGTCCTATGGCGAAGACATGGCAAGTTTCTACTTCGACCGCTACGGCATCGAGACCGTGAGCATCCGCATCGGCTCCTCGTTCCCCGAACCGCAGAACCGCCGCATGATGCACACCTGGCTGAGCTTCGATGACCTCACTCAGCTGCTCGAGCGCGCGCTGTACACGCCGAACGTCGGTCACACAGTGGTCTACGGCATGTCGGACAACCTCGATACCTGGTGGGACAACCGCTACGCCGCGCACTTGGGTTTCACCCCCAAGGACAGCTCCGAAGTGTTCCGCGCCCAAGTCGAAACCCAGCCACCGGTGGCCGCCGATGACCCGGCCAAGGTCTATCAGGGCGGCGCCTTCTGCGCGGCGGGGCCGTTCGGTGACTGACTGCACACCCAAGGGAATGAGTTGCCATGACTGCTGAACTGATTGTTGACGCCCGCAATGCCGTGGGCGAATGCCCGGTGTGGGTGCCTGAGGAAAACGCGCTGTACTGGGTGGACATCCCCAACGGCGGCCTGCAGCGCTGGAGCGCTGCCAGCGGCCACAGTGCCGCCTGGAAAGCCCCGCAGATGCTCGCCTGCATTGCGCGCACCACGGCAGGCAACTGGGTCGCCGGGATGGAAACCGGGTTCTTCCAACTCACACCACACGATGACGGCAGCCTGGACACCACCGCGCTGGCGAGCGTCGAGCACCCGCGCCCCGACATGCGCCTCAACGACGGCCGCTGTGACCGCCAGGGTCGCTTCTGGGCCGGCAGCATGGTGTTGAACATGGGCTTGAATGCGGCCCAGGGCACGCTCTACCGCTATGCCTGTGGTAGCGCGCCGCATGCCCAGCTGGGCGGGTTTATCACCCTCAACGGCCTGGCATTCAGCCCGGACGGCCGCACAATGTATGTCTCGGACTCACACCCGCTGGTGCAGCAGATCTGGGCCTTCGATTACGACACCGAGACCGGCACGCCCTCCAATCGTCGCGTGTTTGTCGACATGCATCAGTTTCTCGGTCGCCCCGACGGCGCGGCCGTCGACGCCGACGGCTGCTACTGGATCTGCGCCAACGACGCGGGGCTGATTCATCGCTTTACCCCCGACGGACGCCTGGACCGTTCCCTCACCGTGCCGGTGAAAAAACCCACCATGTGCGCCTTTGGCGGCAGCCGCCTGGACACCTTGTTTGTCACCTCGATCCGTGATGACCACAGTGAACAGTCGCTGTCCGGCGGCGTCTTCGCCCTCAACCCTGGCGTACAAGGACTGCCCGAACCCCGTTTCACCCTCTAGCTGCATGGCTATGCCTTGAATACAAAAATAACAACACAGGAGTGACATTCCATGGACTTCAAACGCAACTTGCTCGCCGCCACACTCGTTGCCCTCAGCAGCGCCGCCCACGCGCTGGAAATCAAGTTCGCCGACATCCATCCCGCCGGCTACCCCACCGTCGTTGCTGAACAGAACATGGGCAAAGCCCTGACCCAGCAAAGCAACGGCGAACTGACCTTCAAGTACTTCCCAGGCGGTGTCCTGGGCTCTGAAAAAGAAGTCGTCGAACAGGCCCAGGTTGGCGCGATCCAGATGACCCGGGTCAGCCTCGGCATCGTCGGCCCGGTGGTGCCGGACGTGAACGTGTTCAACCTGCCGTTCGTGTTCCGCGACCAGGCGCACATGCGCAAGGTCATCGACGGCCCGATCGGCGACGAGATTCTCGCCAAGATCACCGACTCCGAATTCGGCCTGGTAGCCTTGGCCTGGATGGACGGCGGCACGCGCAATATCTACACCAAGAAACCGGTGCGTACGATCGAAGACCTCAAAGGCATGAAGATTCGCGTGCAAGGCAACCCGCTGTTTATCGACGCTTTCAATGAAATGGGCGCCAACGGCATTGCCATGGACACCGGCGAGATCTTCAGCGCATTGCAGACCGGCGTGATTGACGGCGCGGAAAACAACCCGCCGACCCTGCTGGAGCACAACCACTTCCAGAACGCCAAGTTCTACACCCTCACCGAACACCTGATCCTGCCCGAACCCATCGTGATGTC
The DNA here is from genome assembly GCF_963878885.1 of Pseudomonas sp. R9.37. NCBI lineage: Bacteria > Pseudomonadati > Pseudomonadota > Gammaproteobacteria > Pseudomonadales > Pseudomonadaceae > Pseudomonas > Pseudomonas sp. R9.37. The sequence goes on from NZ_CAWNZA010000049.1 coordinate 160,660, forward strand.
GAAAATCACCTGGAACAAACTCACCCCCGTGCAACAGGACATGGTGAAAAACGCCGCCAAGGTTGCTCAGGCCGATGAGCGCGTGCTGTGGGACGCCAAGTCCGCCAGCAGCGAAACCAAGCTCAAGGCCGCCGGCGTCGAGTTCATCACTGTCGACAAAAAGCCCTTCTATGAGGCCACCGCGCCTGTTCGCGCGAAGTACGGCGCAGCTTACGCCGACATCATCGAGCGCATCGACGCCGTCGAGTAAGCCCCCTCCTCCTCTTAGTCAGGCCCGGCGCGGTCCGCTTTGACGTGCCCGGTTACGGTGAACGCCATGAAGAATCAACTGCTGCGCTTCAACGACCGCCTCTACATGACCTGCATCTGGGTCGCCGGCCTCTCGGTATTGGGCGTCGCGCTGATCATCCCCTGGGGCATTTTCGCCCGCTACATCCTCGGCACAGGCGCAAGCTGGCCAGAGCCCAGCGCCATCCTGCTGATGCTGGTGTTTACCTTTATCGGCGCCGCCGCCAGCTACCGCGCCGGGGCGCATATGTCGGTGGCGATGATCACCGACCGCCTGCCACCGCGCCAACGCCAACTCGTCGGCATCGTCTCGCAACTGTTGATGGCGACCATCTGCCTGTTCATGACGATTTGGGGCAGCAAGCTGTGCCTGTCTACCTGGAACCAGTTCATGAGCGCCATCCCCACCCTGCGAGTGGGCATCACCTATATGCCGATCCCGATCGGCGGCTTACTGACCCTGGTGTTCGTGCTGGAAAAACTCCTGCTCGGCGACCAGAGCCACCGGCGCGTGGTGCGCTTTGACCTGGTTGAAGAAAGCGAAGGGGCTGCCTGACATGGACGCATTGATTCTGTTGGGCAGCTTTATCGCGTTGATCCTGATCGGCATGCCGGTCGCTTACGCCCTGGGGCTGTCGGCGCTGATCGGCGCGTGGTGGATCGACATTCCGTTCCAGGCCTTGATGATTCAGGTGGCAGGCGGGGTGAACAAATTTTCGCTGATGGCGATTCCGTTCTTCGTGCTCGCCGGGGCGATCATGGCCGAAGGCGGCATGTCGCGCCGGCTGGTGGCGTTTGCCGGCGTGCTGGTGGGCTTTGTGCGCGGCGGCCTGTCGTTGGTCAACATCATGGCCTCGACGTTTTTCGGCGCCATTTCCGGCTCATCAGTGGCAGACACCGCCTCGGTCGGCTCGGTGCTGATTCCGGAAATGGAACGCCGCGGCTACCCCAGGGAGTTCGCCACGGCGGTGACCATCAGCGGCTCGGTACAGGCGCTGCTGACCCCGCCCAGCCACAACTCGGTGCTCTATTCCCTGGCGGCCGGCGGCACGGTGTCGATCGCCTCGCTGTTCATGGCCGGCGTGGTCCCGGGCCTGCTGATGAGCGCGTGCCTGATGGTGCTGTGCCTGATCTTCGCGAAGAAACGCGACTACCCCAAAGGTGAAGTCATCCCGCTGAAGCAGGCGCTGAAAATCTGCGTCGACGCGCTGTGGGGCCTGATGGCGATGGTGATCATTCTTGGCGGCATCCTCTCGGGTATTTTCACCGCCACCGAGTCCGCCGCGATTGCCGTGCTGTGGGCGTTCTTCGTGACCATGTTCATTTACCGCGACTACAAATGGCGTGAGTTGCCCAAGCTGATGCACCGCACGGTGCGCACCATATCCATCGTGATGATCCTGATCGCCTTCGCCGCCAGCTTCGGCTACATCATGACCCTGATGCAGATCCCGGCGAAGATCACCACGATGTTCCTGACCCTGTCGGACAACCGCTACGTGATCCTGATGTGCATCAACATGATGCTGCTGTTGCTCGGCACCGTGATGGACATGGCGCCGCTGATCCTCATCCTCACGCCCATCCTGCTGCCGGTGATTCTCGGCATCGGCGTCGACCCCGTGCACTTCGGCATGATCATGCTGGTGAACCTGGGCATCGGCCTGATCACCCCGCCAGTGGGCGCAGTGCTGTTTGTCGGCGCGGCGGTGGGCAAGGTCAGTATCGAGAAAACCGTCAAAGCCCTGCTGCCGTTTTATGGCGTGCTGTTTCTGGTGCTGATGGCCGTCACCTACATCCCGGCGCTGTCGCTGTGGCTGCCGGGCCTGGTGCTGTAGCCCTGTATCCGAGGCCGAGGTTCAACGGTGGACGCAGGCTTGCCAGCGTCCACAAATCACCTCTGTGTTGGTTTATTCATGCGGCGGGACACCCATGCTTTCAGACTTGATCGAGCTCAGCGACCCACTCACCCACCTCACCCTGGCCCCGGCCCTGGGTGGCAGCATCGTCAATTGGTCGGTGCGCGCCACCGGGCAGCCGTTGTTGCGACACAGTGACGAGCACGCGGTAAATACCGGTTTACCGGGCAAGTTGGGGTGCTATCCGTTGGCGCCCTGGTCCAACCGGATCGCCCAAGGCGGTTTCGATAACCCCGACGGCTGGCTGGCGCTCACCGCCAACAGCCTGACCGATCCGTTGCCGATTCACGGTTCGGCCTGGCAACAGGCGTGGCATGTGGTCAGCCAGGCGGCGGATGAAGTGGTGCTGGGTCTGCGGTGCGACACGCCGTTCGCCTATCACGCCGAACAGCGCTTTGCCTTGCGCGACGGTGAGCTGAGCATCGCGTTGCGCGTAACGCATCTGGCCGAACAGGCGGCGTGGCATGGCTTGGGCTTGCACCCGTACTTGCCGCGTACGTCGGGCACGCGGTTGCAGGCCAAGGCTGGGCAGGTGTGGATGAGTGATGCCTCAAAGCTGCCCACAGGATTGGCGCCAGTGCCGCAGGCTTGGGATTTCAGCACTTTGAACACCCTGCCCGAAGGCCTGGTGGACAATGGGTTCTGCCAGTGGGACGGGCATTGCCGGATCGAGCAGCCGCACTTGGGCTACACCCTGGAATGCCGGGCGACCGGGGCGGATTACTTCCTGCTGTATTGCCCGCCGGGGTTGGCATTCTTTTGCATCGAGCCGGTGAGCCATCCGGTGAATGCGCATCACCTGCCCGGCAATCCGGGGCTGAGATTATTGGAGCAAGGCCAGTCGACCCAACTCGATTTCACCCTCAAATACAGTGCCCATGGGGACGCGGGCTTGCCCGCGAAAGCCGTGGGTCGGTAACCACGCGCTCTCCGGCACTGCGCTTGTGCGAGCACGCCCGCGTCCACAGGGTGACCTGTACTGTGTCAGGGCGGGGTGTCTTTCAGGCGCCCCGCCGTGTCGATACTCACCACCACCGATAACCCCGGCCGCAGGCGCTCGCTCTCGGCCTGATCCGGGTCAACGGTGATCCGCACCGGCACGCGCTGGGCGATCTTCACAAAGTTGCCGGTGGCGTTGTCCGCCTGCAACAGGCTGAATTCCGAACCGGTCGCCGGGGAAATGTGCTGCACCGTGCCGTGAAACTTGCGGTGGTTCAGCGCGTCCACCGTGAAGGTTACCGGCTGGCCCACCTGCACATTGTCCATTTGGGTTTCTTTCATGTTGGCGATCACCCACAGCTGGGGCGGCACCAATGCCATCAACTGCGCACCGGAGTTGACGAAGGCGCCCAGGCGCACGCCGATCTGCCCGAGCTGGCCGTCACGCGGCGCGAGGATACGGGTGTTGGACAGGTCAATACGCGCCAGCTCCACTGCCGCGTCGGCACTGGCCACGGCGGCCTCCAGTGAACCGCGGTTGACGATCACGGTTTGCAGGTCCTGCCGGGCGATTTCCAGGCTGGCCTGGGCCTGGGCCACGGCGGCGATGGTCTGGGCATTGGCGGCGCGCGTCACGTCCAGTTCACGCTTGGACACCGAGCCATCGCTGATCAGCTCTTCGTTACGGCGCAAGTCAGCGGTGCTTTTTCGCGCCTGGGCCTGGCTGTCGACCAGCGCGGCCTGGCGCAGCTTGATGGTGGCTTCGGCACTGTTGCGTTGCTGCACCACGTTGGCCAACGAGGCTTTCTGCACCGCCAGTTGCGCCAACGCCTGGTCGAGGCGCTGCTTGTAGATGCGATCATCCAGGCGCACCAGCAGGTCGCCGGCCTTGACAAACTGGAAGTCCTGCACCGGCACTTCATACACATAGCCGCTCAGTTGCGGGCCGATAATCGTCACCTGGCCGCGCACCAGTGCGTTTTCAGTGCTCTCCACGGCGCTGCTGAAGGGCGGCAATTGCCAGGCATACAGCACGATCAGCACGCCGACGATGGCAATTGCGGCAAAGCCCAGCGATGAGATGATGCGCACCCGCAGTGAGCGTGGCTCAGTCGCGGTTGCTCCCGGTGGAGCGGTGCCTTCCGGGGTGGAGGCGATGGCGTTGGTGGTGGTCGTGGTTGTTTCGGTCATGAAGTAACGCCGCTGGGTTGAACGGGAGGGGCTGCTGCTTTGGTGGTGCTCATCAGCCACAGACTGCGGATGAAGATCCAGAGCATGGTGAGGATCGCGATGATCGCAATCAACATGAACACATCGTTGTAGGCCATCACATTCGCCTCACGCGTGGCCGCCGTGGCCAGGCTGCGAATGCCCATCAGGTTGCGCAATTGCGGGTCGGCGATGATACCGCCATACGCCGAACCGCCACTTTGCACCCGCGCGGCCACACGCGGGTCCAGTAAGGTCAGGTGTTCGACGATCATGCTGGAGTGATACTTCTCGCGCACGATCTGGAAAGTGCCCAGCAACGCCGCGCCTATCAGGCCGCCAAGGTTCTGGCAGATGCCGAACATCACCGAAAAACTCACCAGGTTGCGCGGGTTGGTGAGCACGTTGCGCGTGCCCAGCACCATGGTCGGCCCCAGAAAAAAGGTGCCGCCAAAGCCTAGCAGGAACTGGCTGATATACAGGTTCTGGGGACGAGTCAGGTTGCTTGAGAAGCTGTCCATCACCGAGCCGGTGGCCATCAGCGCCAGGGAGATGATCAAGGGCATCAACAGGTGCGCCGGGTTGATCGTCAGCGCACTGACCACCAGCCCGGCAATCGCACCGGCCAGCATCACCACGTACAGGGTGTGCATCTGCTGGTAGCTCATGTTCAACATTTGCATGAAGCCCACGGCGCCAGTGGATTGCTCCGACAACACCATGCGAATCAACACCACCGCCAGGGCCAGGCGAATCATCACCCCACTGCCCAGCCAACGGGTCATCAGCAATGGGTTGGCGCGGTTATGCTCGATGGCCAGGCCGGCCATGATCAATACCAGGGAACAGGCCGAGGCCACGCCGATCCACGGGGCTTCCAGCCACCAATCGATACGCCCCAGCGACAACACCGCGCAAAGCAGCGCCACGCCGGTGGCGAGGATGCCGAAGGTGAGGAAATCGAGTTTTTCAAAGGTCTTGAAGCGATCGCCGGGCGGCAGTTTGAGCAGGAAGACGCAACCCAGGCAGATCAGCGCCATGCCCAGTTCGAACAGGTACAGCCCGCGCCACTCGGCAATCTGCAGCAGGTCTTCAGAGAACAACCGCGCCAGCGGCAGTGCCAGCTGCGCCGTGCCCAGGCCGAGCACCAGGGCTTTCATGCGCCACTTGGCCGGGAACGCCTGGATCATGTAGTACAAACCCAGCGAACTCAGCGCCGCGCCCACCATACCGTGGGCCGCCCGCACCGCGATGGCGGAGCTGAGGTCGTTGACGAACAAGTGGCCGAAGGTGACCAGCGCATACAGCACCAAAAACACCTCGGTGAACGCGCGCAGGCCAAACTGCTGGCGAAACTTCACCAGCAGCAGGTTCATGCACACATTGGTCATCACATAGGCGGCGGGCAGCCAGGCCATTTCGGCGGTGGTCGCGCCCAAGGCGCCTTGCAAATATTGCAGGTTGGCGATCACCAGCGCGTTGCCCAGCCCACCGGTGATTGCCACCAGCACGCCGACCATCGCGAACAACCAGCGCTTGTGCGTGGGGTGCAGCGGCGTCGACGGCGAGCCGGGCAGGCTCGGTCGCTCGTGGGGCTGCCAGGTGTGGGGGGTGTATTTGTCCATTCGATGGCCTTGATAAGCCGACGTGCAAGGTCGGTGAATCCATTACTCAGGGAGTAGTAAACCTGAGAGACGTTCATCTTGCCATGTCAGGGCAGCAATTGAACTCTTGAACGGGCACGTTCAAAACGGTGGGAGCGGGCTTGCTCGCGAAGACGGTGGGTCAGTCGACTCATTCGGTGTCTGGCACACCGCTTTCGCGAGCAAGCCCGCTCCCACCGTTGGAATGTATTTCAGGTCGGTCAGAGTGTGGCCTTGAGCACCATGCCAATAGCCACCACCACGCACAGGCTGGCAAAGCCGACTTGCAGGGTGCGCGCCTTGATCACTGAACACAGGCGCCGCCCAATCAGCATGCCGACGATGCTCGCGCCGATAAACACCCAGCCCACAGGCTCGATGCTCACCCCGGCATGAAACGCACCCGAGACGCCAATCAGCGAGATCAGGCTGATCACCATCAACGAGGTGGCGACGATGCCGCGCATCTGCACATCCGTCAGCTGCTTGAACGCCGGTACGATCAGAAAGCCGCCACCCACGCCGAGCAAACCCGACACCGCACCGGTCACCGCGCCGAGGGCGGCCAACGTGGCGCTGCACTTGGCCGTCCAGGCCAGGCGCCCGGTCTGCTGATCAAGCATGCAGTTCTTCTGGCCCCACGACGCGGCGCCATGATCGCTGGGCCCGGCGTCGACCTTTTCGCGCTGCAACATGCGCCAGGCCACCAGCACCATCAATGCGCTGAACAGCCCCATCAGCACGGGCTCCGGCAGTTGATGGGCGAAAAATACACCCAGGGGCGAAAACAGTGCGCCAAGCAAGGCGATCAATAAGGCCGCGCGGTAACGCACCAGACCATGGCGCAAGCCGTCGATTGCGCCGACCGCCGCCGCCGCGCCCACCGCGAGCAATGACACCGGCGCCGCCTGGGTCATCGTCAAGCCCAACCCCAGCACCAGCGCCGGCACCCCAAGGATGCCGCCGCCCGCACCCGTGAGGCCCATGACCAGGCCCATCAACACGCCCAACACGCTTGCCAGCAGCATTTAATCCACCTTGCTCAGACGGGTCAGCCACTCGCGGCCCTTGAGCATGCCGTTCCAGTAGAACCACGGCAGCAGCGTGGCCTTGAGAAACCACATCGAACGGCGCGCCCGGGTCGGGTCCAGTGGGAAGGTCGGCAGCAGTTTGCCGCCGTAGCCGAACTCGGCCAGTACCACCTTGCCCTTCTCCACCGTCAGTGGGCAGGAACCATAGCCGTCGTACTTGAGCGGCAGCGGCGCCTGTTGACGCAGGGCCAGCAGGTTTTCAGCGACCACCACGATCTGCTTGCGCACAGCGGCAGCGGTCTTGGCATTGGTGGTGCCGCACACATCGCCCAGGCCAAAGATGTGTGGGTAACGCAGGTGTTGCAGGCTGTGGGGGTTCACTTCACACCAGCCGGCGGCGTCGGCCAGCGGGCTTAGGCGGATAAAGTCCGGAGAGACTTGCGGCGGGACCACGTGCAGCAGGTCGAAGGATTTCTCTTGAACCGTGACCGTGCCCGCAGCGTCTTTCACCTCGAACAAGGCCTTGCGCGCCGGGCCATCGACCTTGACCAGGTTGGAATTGAACGCCAGGCGTGCCTGGTATTTTTCGACGTACTTCATCAATGGCGGCACAAAGGTCGCGACGCCAAACAGCGCGGCGCCCGCGAGATCGAATTCGACGTCGATGTTTTTCAGATGGCCTTGTTTGAGCCAGTGATCGCAGGACAGGTACATCGCCTTTTGCGGCGCCCCCGCGCATTTGATCGGCATGGCCGGCTGAGTAAAAATCGCCTTGCCGCCCTTGAGCTGCTGCACCAGTTGCCAGGTGTAGGCGGCATGCTCGTAGCTGTAATTGGAGGTCACGCCGTTTTGGCCCAAGGTGTCTTGCAGGCCTTCGACCTTTTCCCAGGCCAGGCGCAGGCCGGGGCACACGATCAGGTTGTTCCAGGTGACGCGCTGGCCGCTGTCGAGCACCAGGGTCTGCGCCTCGGGCAGCACTTCGGTGACGGCGGCCTGCACCCAGGTGACGCCATTGGGCAGCACATCGGCGAGTGGCCGCCGGGTCTTTTTGACGTCGTAGGCGCCGCCGCCGACCAGGGTCCAGGCCGGCTGGTAGCAGTGATAGTCGCTCGGTTCGATCAGGGTGATGTTCAGGTGCGGGTCACGTTTGAGCAGGCTGGCCAGCAGGCCGATGCCCGCCGAACCGCCGCCGATGACTACGATATCGCCACTGATGGTAGGGCCACAGTGTTGGTCATTCATGGTCAATCGCCTTTCTTTTACATGCACACAAGGGTCGCTGCCGGATGGCGTCACGCCCAGCTTTTCATGACCGCGCCGCAGTACAGCCCGGACAGGGTTTTCATCACTTGAATCACTTCATGGCTGGCCAGCCCGTAGAAAATGTATTTGCCTTCCCGACGGGTGGCGACCAACCCTTCGTCACGCAGGATGCCCAACTGTTGAGACAGCGTGGGCTGGCGCACGCCGGTCAGCGCTTCCAGCTCACCCACGTTGCGCTCGCCCTGGGTCAATTGGCACAGAATCAACAAACGGTCCTCGTTGGCCAACGCCTTGAGCAAGGAGCAGGCCTTGGACGCCGATGCGCGCAACTGGGCGACTTCGCCTTCACTCAGAGTAGATTCCATTTGCTTCGGGTCCTTTACGTCACTTAAGCTCAAAACATTATGTGTAAACGTAAACTGATTGTAACGACTTTTTTCTTCACCGTTTTTCTTCCTCAACAGGGACAGCCGCCATGCCAGCGTTGATTCACGCTTTTCTGGACGAGGCATCGTCGACATTCACCTACGTCATCCATGAAACGAACGGCGGCCCATGTGCCATCGTCGACTCGGTGCTCAACTACGACCCGGCCTCCGGGCGCACCGACACGGCCCAGGCCGACAAAGTCATCGCGTTTGTGCGTGAGCACGGCCTGCAGGTGCAATGGCTGCTGGAAACCCATGCGCATGCCGATCACTTGTCTGCCGCGCCGTACCTGCGCCGTACGCTGGGCGGCAAGATCGCCATTGGTCAGTCGATCAGCAAGGTCCAGGACGTGTTCAAGAACCTGTTCAACCTGGAGCCGGAATTTCGCGTCGATGGCTCGCAGTTCGACCATTTGTTTGCGCCGGATGAGGTCTTTCATATCGGCAACCTGAAAGCGCAGGCGCTGCATGTGCCCGGGCATACCCCGGCGGACATGGCCTACTTGATCGACGACCGCTTGATTCTGGTGGGTGACACACTGTTCATGCCGGACGTGGGCACGGCGCGCTGCGATTTCCCGGGTGGCGATGCGCGGCAGTTGTATGCGTCGATGCGTAAGTTGCTGGCCTTTCCTTTGGAAACCGAACTGTACGTGTGTCATGACTACCCGCCTGAAGGCCGCGAGGCCAAGTGCCTGACCACAGTCGCGGAACAGCGCGCGGGCAATATTCATGTGCATGACGGGGTGGATGAGGCGACGTTTGTTGCGATGCGCACGAAACGTGATGCCGGGCTGGGGATGCCGACGCTGTTGTTGCCGGCGATTCAGGTGAATGTGAGGGCGGGCCATATGCCGCCTGCTGAGGGGAATGGGGTGACTTACCTGAAGATTCCGCTTAACCAGCTGTAAGGACGCCGAACCCCCTGTGGGAGCTGGCTTGCCTGCTCCCACATTTTTACAGCGGCGCGGCTGAGGTTATGTGCCCAGGCTGATGCCGTTGGCCGGCAGGGGCAGCGCGGTTTTGTAGCGCACTTGCTTGAGCGCAAAGCTGGAGCGGATATTCGCGACGCCGGGCACTTTGGTCAAAAAGTCCATCATGAAGCGCTCCAGCGACTGGATCGTCGGCACCAGCACGCGGATCAGGTAGTCCGGATCACCGGCCATCAGGTAACACTCCATCACTTCCGGGCGGTCCGAGATCGCACCTTCGAACTGCTGCAGCGCCAGCTCGTTCTGCTTTTCCAGGCTCACATGAATAAACACGTTGACGTGCAGCCCGAGCAAATCGGCATCGAGCAGCGTGACCTGATCGCGAATCAGGCCCAACTCTTCCATCGCCTTGACCCGGTTGAAACACGGTGTGGGTGACAGGTTGACCGAGCGGGCCAGGTCGGCGTTAGTGATGCGCGCGTTCTCCTGCAGGGCGTTGAGAATGCCGATATCGGTACGGTCCAGTTTGCGCATGAGACAAAATCACCTGTTTATTATGTTTATGCAGTTTTTTTATCCGCAAATGATCGCGAGCGCAACGAAACACAGATAAATATTCTTCTACGCCACGCCTATGATTGTTGTAGGACAAGATTTCTCCTACCCGGAGACGGACTGTCAGCTAGCGCGCCCACTACAAGAAATTCACAAGATAGAGCGTAGAAAGCCATGACCCAGCAGTACGAACCACTGCGCCTGCACGTTCCTGAACCCTCGGGACGCCCAGGCTGCAAGACCGACTTTACCTACCTGCGTCTGACCGACGCTGGCCTGGTGCGCAAACCCGCCATTGACGTAGAACCCGCCGACACCGCTGACCTGGCCAAGGGCCTGATTCGCGTGCTCGACGACCAGGGCCAGGCCCTTGGCCCGTGGGCCGAAGGCGTGCCTGTCGAGATCCTGCGCAAAGGCATGCGCGCCATGCTCAAGACGCGGATCTTCGACAACCGCATGGTGGTCGCCCAGCGGCAGAAAAAAATGTCGTTCTACATGCAAAGCCTCGGCGAAGAAGCCATCGGCAGCGCCCAGGCCCTGGCCTTGAACATCGACGACATGTGTTTCCCCACCTATCGCCAGCAAAGCATTCTGATGGCGCGCGAAGTGCCGCTGGTGGACTTGATCTGCCAACTGCTGTCCAACGAGCGCGACCCGCTCAAGGGCCGCCAGTTGCCCATCATGTACTCGGTCAAGGACGCTGGCTTCTTCACTATTTCCGGCAACCTCGCCACCCAATTCGTACAAGGTGTGGGCTGGGGCATGGCCTCGGCGATCAAGGGTGACACCAAAATCGCTTCGGCCTGGATCGGCGACGGCGCCACCGCCGAATCCGACTTCCACACCGCCCTCACCTTCGCCCACGTCTACCGTGCGCCGGTGATTCTCAACGTGGTCAACAACCAGTGGGCCATTTCCACTTTCCAGGCCATTGCTGGCGGTGAAGCCACCACCTTCGCCGGACGCGGCGTAGGTTGCGGTATCGCCTCCCTGCGCGTGGACGGCAACGACTTTATCGCCGTGTACGCCGCCTCCGCCTGGGCGGCCGAGCGTGCGCGCCGCAACCTCGGGCCAACGCTGATCGAATGGGTCACCTACCGCGCCGGTCCGCACTCGACCTCGGATGATCCGTCCAAATACCGCCCCGCCGATGACTGGAGCCACTTCCCGCTCGGCGACCCGATTACGCGCCTCAAGCAGCATTTGATCAAGATTGGCCAGTGGTCCGAAGAGGAACACGCGGCGGTCAGTGCCGAACTTGAGGCCGAAGTGGTCAAGGCGCAAAAAGAAGCCGAACAGTACGGCACCCTCGCCGGCGGCCAGATTCCAAGCGCCGCGACCATGTTCGAAGACGTTTATAAAGAGATGCCGGAGCACTTGAAGCGCCAGCGTCAAGAGTTGGGGATCTGACCATGAACGATCACAACAACCGTATCGAAGTGGAAACCGCCATGACCACCACCACCATGACCATGATCCAGGCCCTGCGCTCGGCCATGGATGTGATGCTTGAGCGTGACGATAACGTGGTGGTATTCGGCCAGGACGTCGGTTACTTCGGCGGTGTGTTCCGTTGCACCGAGGGCTTGCAGAACAAGTACGGCAGCTCGCGGGTATTCGACGCGCCGATCTCCGAAAGCGGCATCGTCGGCGTGGCGGTGGGCATGGGCGCCTACGGCCTGCGCCCGGTGGCAGAAATCCAGTTCGCCGACTACGTCTACCCCGCGACCGACCAGATCATCTCCGAAGCTGCGCGCCTGCGTTATCGCTCGGCCGGCCAGTTCACTGCGCCGCTGACCATGCGCATGCCCTGCGGCGGCGGCATCTATGGCGGCCAGACCCACAGCCAGAGTATCGAAGCGGTGTTCACCCAGGTCTGCGGCCTGCGCACGGTGATGCCATCCAACCCGTATGACGCCAAAGGCCTGCTGATTGCCTCGATCGAAAACGACGACCCGGTGATCTTCCTCGAGCCCAAACGCCTGTACAACGGCCCGTTCGACGGCCACCACGACCGCCCGGTGACGCCGTGGTCGAAACACCCGCAAGCGCAAGTTCCGGATGGTTACTACACCGTGCCGCTGGACGTCGCCGCGATCGTGCGTCCGGGCTCGGCCGTCACCGTGCTGACCTACGGCACCACCGTGTATGTGTCGCAAGTGGCCGCCGAAGAAACCGGCATCGACGCCGAGGTCATCGACCTGCGCAGCCTGTGGCCGCTGGACCTGGAAACCATCGTCAAGTCGGTGAGAAAGACCGGCCGTTGCGTGGTGGTGCACGAAGCCACGCGCACCTGCGGTTTTGGTGCCGAGCTGGTGTCGCTGGTCCAAGAGCATTGCTTCCATCACCTGGAAGCGCCGATCGAACGCGTCACCGGCTGGGACACCCCCTACCCGCACGCGCAAGAGTGGGCGTATTTCCCAGGGCCGTCCCGTGTGGGCGCGGCGTTGAAACGGGTCATGGAGGTCTGAATGGGCACGCACGTTATCAAGATGCCGGACATTGGCGAAGGCATCGCAGAAGTTGAACTGTCGGTATGGCACGTAAAGGTCGGCGACCTGGTGGTTGAAGACCAAGTGCTGGCGGATGTGATGACTGACAAGGCGATGGTGGACATTCCCTCGCCGGTGCACGGCAAAGTGATTTCCCTCGGCGGCGAGCCGGGTGAAGTCATGGCCGTGGGCAGTATTTTGATCAGCATTGAAGTGGAAGGCGCGGGTAACGCCAAGGATGTACCGGCGGTGGCTGCACCGGCAAACGCTGCGCCTGCGCCCGCACCAGCTGCGGTTGCTGAAGCCAAACCCGCGCCAGCGCCAAGCAAGCCTGCGCCCGCGCCTGTGGTTGCAGCTCAAGCACACGTTGCCCGTGAAGCTGACGAACGCCCACTGGCCTCCCCTGCCGTGCGCAAACATGCCTTGGATGCTGGCATCCAGCTACGCCTGGTGCAGGGCTCTGGTCCGGCGGGCCGGATTTTGCACGAAGATCTGGAGGCTTTCTTGCTCCAGCGTCCGGCGCAAAATAAAACCGCTGCCAACCCCTATGCCGAACGCACCGACGAAGAACAAATCCCGGTGATCGGCATGCGCCGCAAGATTGCCCAGCGCATGCAGGACGCCACCCGGCGCGCCGCGCATTTCAGCTACGTGGAAGAAATCGACGTCACCGCCCTCGACGAGTTGCGCGTGCACCTCAACGAGAAGCACGGTGCCACGCGCGGCAAGCTGACCCTGCTGCCGTTTATCGTGCGCGCCATGGTCGTGGCGTTGCGCGATTTTCCGCAGATCAACGCGCGGTACGACGACGAAGCCCAAGTCATCACCCGCCTTGGTGCGGTGCATGTGGGCGTCGCCACCCAGAGCGATGTCGGCCTGATGGTGCCAGTGGTGCGTCACGCCGAAGCGCGCAGCCTGTGGGGCAATGCCGAGGAAATCGCGCGTTTGGCCACCGCCGCGCGCAATGGCAAGGCCAGTCGCGACGAGCTGTCGGGTTCGACCATTACCCTGACCAGCCTCGGCGCCTTGGGCGGCATCGTCAGCACGCCGGTGCTGAACCTGCCGGAGGTGGCCATCGTCGGCGTCAACCGCATTGTTGAGCGGCCGATGGTGATCAAGGGCCAGATCGTGATCCGCAAGATGATGAACCTCTCCAGCTCCTTTGATCACCGCGTGGTCGACGGCATGGACGCGGCGCAATTCATCCAGGCCATTCGCGGCCTGCTCGAACAACCCGCCAGCCTGTTTTTGGAGTAAGGCATGTCCCAGACATTACACACCACGCTACTGATCATCGGTGGCGGCCCTGGCGGTTACGTCGCGGCGATTCGCGCTGGCCAGTTGGGTATCCCGACCATCCTGGTCGAAGGCCAGGCGCTGGGCGGCACTTGCCTGAACATCGGCTGCATTCCGTCCAAAGCCTTGATTCACGTGGCTGAGCAATTTCAGCAAAGCGTGCACCACAGCCAGGGTTCGCAGTTGGGCATCGAAGTCGACGTGCCGACGCTGGATATCCGCAAGAGCGTGGAATGGAAAGACGGCATTGTCGATCGCCTGACCACAGGCGTCGCCGCCCTGCTGAAAAAACACAAAGTGCAAGTGATCCACGGTTGGGCCAAGGTGGTCGATGGCAAGACGGTCGACGTCGGCGACCAGCGTATCCAATGCGAACACCTGCTGCTGGCCACCGGATCGAAGAGCGTCAACCTGCCGATGTTGCCGATTGGCGGGCCGATCATCTCTTCCACCGAAGCCCTGGCGCCCACGCATGTGCCCAAGCGTCTGATTGTGGTGGGCGGCGGCTATATCGGGCTGGAGCTGGGCATTGCCTACCGCAAGCTTGGCGCCGAAGTCAGTGTGGTCGAGGCGCAGGAACATATCCTGCCCGCCTATGACGCCGAGCTGACATTGCCGGTGGCAGAATCCCTCAAGCAACTGGGCGTGAAGCTGTACCTGAAACACAGCGTCACCGGTTTTGAGAACCAGTGCCTGCAAGTGCGCGATCCCAATGGCGACACCTTGTCGCTGGAAACCGATCAGGTGCTGGTGGCTGTGGGTCGCACACCCAATACCCAGGGCTGGAACCTGGAAGCGCTGAACCTGGACATGAACGGTTCGGCGATCAGGATCGACAGCCGTTGCCAGACCAGCATGCGCAACGTGTGGGCGATCGGCGACCTGAGCGGCGAGCCGATGCTGGCCCACCGCGCCATGGCTCAGGGCGAAATGGTGGCCGAACTGATCAGCGGTAAATCCCGCGAATTCAACCCGGCTGCAATCCCGGCGGTGTGCTTTACCGACCCGGAACTGGTGGTGGTCGGCAAGACCCCGGACGAAGCCAAGGCCGCCGGCCTGGACTGCATCGTGTCGAGCTTCCCGTTTGCGGCCAATGGCCGCGCCATGACCCTGGAATCCAAAACCGGCTTTGTGCGTGTGGTCGCGCGGCGTGACAACCACCTGATTGTCGGCTGGCAGGCCGTAGGCGTGGGCGTCTCCGAGCTGTCCACCGCCTTCGGCTTGAGCCTGGAAATGGGCGCGCGTCTGGAAGATGTGGCCGGCACCATCCACGCCCACCCGACGCTCGGCGAAGCTGTACAAGAAGCGGCCTTAAGAGCCTTGGGCCACGCGCTGCACCTGTAAATCCCCGGTGAGGCTATCGCGGGCAAGCCCGGCTCCCACAGGGGAATGCATTCCAAATGTGGGAGCTGGCTTGCCTGCGATAACGGCGGATCAGCCAACACACATGCTGAACGGCCTACCCACCTGCTCCCACACCGGCCAATAATGCAGTATTGTTGCGCCCATCCAGAAAAAACCGACACGCCTGCCTTCGACCAGGCGGTTGACCAGAGATAGAGGGTGTCATGGGTAACGAAAGCATCAATTGGGACAAGCTGGGTTTTGACTACATCAAGACCGACAAGCGGTTTCTCCAGGTCTGGAAAAACGGCGAATGGCAAGAAGGCACCCTGACCGACGACAACGTGCTGCACATCAGCGAGGGCTCCACGGCCCTGCATTATGGCCAGCAATGCTTTGAAGGCCTCAAGGCCTATCGTTGCAAGGACGGTTCGATCAACCTGTTCCGCCCCGACCAGAACGCCGCGCGCATGCAGCGCAGCTGTGCACGCCTGCTGATGCCGCACGTGTCCACCGAAGACTTCATCCAAGCGTGCAAGCAAGTGGTCAAGGCCAACGAGCGGTTCATCCCGCCGTACGGCAGCGGCGGCGCGCTGTACCTGCGCCCGTTCGTGATCGGCACCGGTGACAACATCGGCGTGCGTACCGCGCCGGAGTTCATCTTCTCGGTCTTCGCCATCCCGGTCGGCGCCTATTTCAAAGGCGGCCTGGTGCCGCACAACTTCCAGATCTCCACTTTCGACCGCGCCGCGCCACAAGGCACCGGCGCCGCCAAAGTGGGTGGCAACTACGCTGCCAGCCTGATGCCGGGTGCCGAAGCGAAAAAATCCGGTTTCGCCGATGCGATCTACCTGGACCCGATGACCCATTCGAAGATCGAAGAAGTCGGCTCGGCCAACTTCTTCGGGATCACCCACGACAACCAGTTCATCACGCCGAAGTCACCTTCGGTGCTGCCGGGCATCACCCGCCTGTCGCTGATCGAGCTGGCCCAGTCGCGCCTGGGCCTGAAAGTAGTCGAGGGCGAAGTGTTCATCGACAAACTGGATCAGTTCAAGGAAGCCGGTGCCTGCGGCACAGCCGCCGTGATCTCGCCGATCGGCGGCATCCAGTACAACGGCAAGCTGCACGTGTTCCACAGCGAAACCGAAGTCGGCCCGATCACCCAGCGGCTCTACAAAGAGCTGACCGGCGTGCAAACCGGCGACGTCGAAGCGCCAGAAGGCTGGATCGTCAAGGTCTAAGCCCAAAAGCCAGCCCCACACAACCCATGTGGGAGCTGGCTTGCCTGCGATAGCGGTCTATAGGTGACTGAACACGTTGACTGATAGACCGCCATCGCGGGCAAGCCCGTTCGCACATTTGCGCGGCGGTGTGTTCAGGACTGCGGCGGGATATTCACGGCTATTTTCTTGCCCATGCTGATCCTCGGCTCCACCCCATACCCCAGCGCCTCATAAAACCCCACCACCGCATCATTGCCGCCCGTAATCTGCAAATTGATCTTCATGCACCCCAGTGCAGTCAATGCCTGTTCGGCATGCCGCACCAACGAAGCCCCCAGGCCCTGCCGGCGATAATCGCTGTGCACCGCCACCGAATACAGCCAACCACGATGCCCGTCGTAACCGGCGAGAATGCTGCCGATCACAGCCTTTTTATCCGTGGCCACAAAAAACAACCCATCGTTGACCGCCAGCTTCTTATCAATCGCCAACGTCGGCAGGTTGTGCGCGGTGTCGTACCCAAACGCCTCCTGCCACAAGGCCACCACTTGTGCACGGTGCTGACGGTCGCGATACGGCCCGATGGGGTGACGGGACAACAGCGCCTTCTCCATCACCAGCGTGCGCTCGTTACCGTGGTAGACATCGCGCACCGTGTGGAAACCCATCTTGGTGTAGAACGGCTCGGCGGTCAGCGAAGACGGCACGCTCAAGACCGTCACCCCGGCATCTCGCGCACGCAGTTCGATCTCAATCATCAACAACCGGCCAATGCCCTGCCCCTGCAACGCCGGGTTGACGAATACCGAGCGCACCACATTGGCATCCAGCGCCGCAGTGGCGACGATCACCTGACCCTGCACCGCCACCAGCACAACCCGCCGCTGGAGCAAGGCCAGCACGGCGTCAGGCGTAAAATTGCTCGCCACGCGAGCGATCACATCCGCCGGGTAATCCCGCGCATTGCTGCTGTGTAAAGCCGCCAGGATGACCTGGCTGATCCCCTCGGCATCGGTGGTTTGGGCAAGACGAACAGCGGTAGACATGCATTCTCCTTCCTGGCTCGGGTGTCACGACCGCCACCATACTAATGTGGGAGCTGGCTTGCCTGCGATAGCGGTCTGTCAGTCAGAACATTCAGTACTGACCTATCGCTATCGCAGGCAAGCCAGCTCCCACAGTTTGAGCGCATTTCAAGCCTCTCAGCCGATTCGGCTGCCCCACCCCACTTTTCAGCTTTCCCGGCTGAGCCGCCCCTCTGTTTCAGCCGGAATTCCCCCACCGCAACGCACAAAATACCCCCACAGCTCAGCCCCCCATGGACCCGTGCACCCATGCAAACCACCAACACCGTCCTGATGATTCGCCCGCCGATGCATTCGGTGACTGACACACCGCTATCGGGTACCGGCCCCCTCTCGCCGTTTTAACCGTGCCCGCTGGAAATTCGCTTGCCCGGCTTGGTCCCAATCAGCTTCGCCTGCCCATCGCGCTGCTTGCCCGTCCGCGCCTCGCTGATCAACCCCGGAATCAACTTGCCCTCCGGCAGATTCTTCCAGAATCGACTGGGCAAATGCCCTTCCATCACTTTGGGGTTCAAGCGCGCCGGGTTGAAGATATGGCTGTAGTAGGTCAGCCACATGGCGCTGTGAGGGTCTTCGACGTTTTGCGCCAGTTGCTGCCAGGCTTGGGGGCATTCGCGTTGATGAATCAACTGCTGACCGTCGTAATACACCCCATCCAGCGGCGTAGCGATCATCCAGCGATGCCGGCCCATGCGCCCGATAAAGTGCTGACTGGCTGATTTCAATATGTCGTGGGCCGGCTCATGCCACGCCACGTATTCCGGCAACTGCGGCCCGGCCTCTGAGGGCAGCGCGATAAACCGCACAAATGCGTGCAGGTGGTGAGCTTCGCGACTCACCTGCTTGATCCGCCGTTGCAACTCACTGCCCAGCTTGTCTCCGGCCAGCATGGCGGTACGGTCGCCATGGCTGACTCGCCACAGCACCTCGTAGAGCAAGCTCCAGCGCTGATCGCCGTGATAGCAGGCGGCCGACTCCAACAGCGCCAACAGCGCCTTGGGAATGCGCGCCTGGAACGGCCCAAGCTGCGCAGGAATCGGCTCGTCGGTGGCAAACAGGTCTGCCACTTCGGCCTCGCCCCAGCTCACCTGGCTGGGGTCAACCTGATGGCTGAGCAGCCAGCGCGCCTGTTCGCGCCAGGTACTGAACAGGTTGTCGCATTCCAGGCTGATCATCCCCACAACCCCATTTGCTGAGGCTGCGGGCGGTCGCGCAGTTGCTCGCGCAGCAACACGCTGGTGGTGTCGGCCTGTTGTGGGTGGTAGTCGCTGGTGATGAAAAACGGCTTGGCCTTGGCCAGCACGCAGCGCATGCGCGCCAGGTCTTCGAAACGGATTTTGCGTTCGCGGCGCAGGTCCACCAGGCGCTGGGTAGTGCGCAAGCCGATGCCGGGGATGCGCGCAATCAACGTGGGTTCGGCGCGATTCAAGTCCAGCGGAAACACCTCGCGATGCTCCAGCGCCCAGGCCAGCTTGGGGTCGATATCCAGCGCCAGGTGGCCGGGGCCTTCAAACAGTTCGTTGGCGCTGAAACCGTAACTGCGCAACAGAAAGTCTGCCTGATACAAACGGTGCTCGCGCATCAGCGGCGGCGCCGCCAGGGGCACGCTTTTCGGGCTGTTGGGGATGGGGCTGAACGCCGAATAATAGACGCGGCGCAACTTGAAGTTGCCGTACAGCGCCTCGGCGCCGTGCAAGATGGTGCTGTCGTCGGTGTCGTCGGCGCCGACGATCATCTGCGTGCTCTGCCCGGCCGGGGCGAAACGCGGCGCGCGCGGCTCATTGAGGACGGTTTGCTCACCGGTGTAGATGGTTTGCATGGCTTGCTTGATTGAAACGATCTGCTTTTCCGGCGCCAGGGTTTGCAGGCTGGCATCGGTGGGCAACTCGATGTTCACGCTGAGCCGATCGGCATAACGCCCGGCCTCGGCGATCAGTGCCGGGTCGGCTTCGGGAATGGTCTTGAGGTGGATGTAGCCGCGAAAGTCATGCTCTTCGCGCAACAGCTTGGCGACCCTGACCAGTTGCTCCATGGTGTAGTCGGCCGAGCGAATAATGCCGGAACTGAGAAACAGCCCGCTGACGCAATTGCGCCGGTAGAAATCCAGGGTCAGGGTGACCACCTCCTCCGGGCTGAAACGCGCACGCGGCACGTCGCTGGAGCGGCGGTTGACGCAGTACTGGCAGTCGTAAAGACAGAAATTGGTCAGCAACACCTTGAGCAACGACACGCAACGGCCGTCCGGGGTGTAACTGTGGCAGATGCCCATGCCGTCGGTGGAACCCAGCCCGGCCTTGCCCTCGGAACTGCGCTTGGGCGCGCCACTGCTGGCGCAGGAAGCATCGTACTTGGCGGCGTCGGCGAGGATACTGAGTTTTTCGATCAACTGCATGGAGAGCTACCGATACTGGTTTTTTGTACAGTACCAGTAGCTCAACCTTGGCGCCAGTGCCGTCTGTAGGACTGTGCTCGATCAGCTCGCAGTTGCGAGGAGCAGGTCCTGCACCGAGCGCGCTTTGCCCCGATGGCGATCGTTTTCATACAACGACGCTGCGATCTCATCCGCCCGAATCGGCAGTACCGACAGCAAGGTATCGCTCAAGCCATGGCTGGCCTGGCTGAAGCCCTGGATATAGATGCCGGCCTTGCAGCGCTCGTCGGTGACGATGCGGTAGTCGCGCGCCACTTCGAAGTCGCCCATATAGGCTTCCAGCGGCGCGAGCAGTTCGCGGTGCATCTGGCGCTCGTAACCGGTGGCCAGGATCACCGCGTCGTAGTGGCTGACGCTGGTTTCGCCGCTGGCGTTGTTGCGCAAGGACAGTTCGATGCCCAGCGGGCTGGCGCTGGCTTTCTCGACCACGGTCATGGTGCGGAACGCCTGGCGGGCGACACCGGAGACTTTCTGGCGATAGAAAATGCCGTAGATGCGCTCGATCAGGTCCAGGTCAACCACCGAATAGTTGGTGTTCTGGTACTCGGCCACCAGGCGTTCGCGCTCGGCGCCGACCTGCTGGAACACCAGATCGGTAAACGCCGGTGAAAACACTTCGTTGACGAACGGGCTGTCGTCGGCGGGCTTGAGCGCCGAACCGCGCAGGATCATGTCGACCTGCACCGACGGGAAACTGTCGTTCAAGTCGATAAAGGCTTCAGCCGCGCTTTGCCCACCGCCAATGATTGCAATGCGCATCGCCTTGCCTTCAACACACGGCTGCTGGGCCATGCGCGCCAGGTACTGGGAATGGTGGAACACGCGGCCATCATCCTTGAGGGCCTTGAACGCTTCAGGCACACGCGGCGTGCCGCCGGCGCTGACCACCACCGAACGGGTGGTGCGCACATGCTGTTCGCCCAGCGCGTCACGGGAGATCACGCGCAGTGCTTCAACGTGTTGCTGTTGCAGGATCGGCTCGATCGCCAGCACTTCCTCGCCGTAGCGCGCCTGGGCCTGGAACTGCCCCGCGACCCAGCGCAGGTAGTCGTTGTACTCCATGCGGCACGGGTAAAAAGTGCCCAGGTTGATGAAGTCCACCAGGCGGTCGTGGGCCTTGAGGTAATTGACGAAGGAGTAAGGGCTGGTGGGGTTGCGCAAGGTCACCAGGTCCTTGAGGAACGAAATCTGCAGTTCGCTCTGGGTCACCAGGGTATTGCCGTGCCAACGGTAATCGGCCTGTTTGTCGAGAAACAGCACGTCCAGTTTGCCCTGGGCTTTTTCGCGCTCCTGCAGGGCGATGGCCAACGCCAGGTTCGAAGGGCCGAAACCGATACCGATCAGGTCGTGAACCGCGGGCGAAGCAATTGCCTGTGTCATTCCAGTGTCCTCTGGATAAGCCCCTTGGCGGTGGGGCGGGAATACCTTCACGACCTGCACAACAGGTCATGTGTTGATAGGAAACGAGGACAGTGAAATAAAATTTAACTGATCATTGATCAGTGCGCGTCCCACTCGCGCATGCGCACCCGGCAATGCTTCATGGCGTTGACGATGTGTTTCTCCACCAGGCTGCGGGAAATACTCAGGCGTTCGGCGATTTGCAGGTGGGACAGGCCGTCGAGTTTGCGCAGCAGGAAGCTGTCGCGGCAGGTGGCCGGCAGCTCGGACAGGGCACGCTCGAGCATTTCAAGGCGCTGGTCCTGATCGTGGCAGGCATGCGGTGAACTGGTGGCGAAACGCTCCTCGCTGTCCAGCACGTCCAGGGGTTCGGACTGGCGCAAGGCGTTACGCCGATGACCATCGATTACCAGGTTCAGCGCGGTGCGGTACAAAAACGCGCGCGGTTGTTCGATCGGCGTGTCACTTGAGCGCTCCAGCACTCGGACATAAGCGTCATGCACCACATCCTCGGCCACCTGACGGTTGCCCAGCTTGGCGTTAAGGAAACACACCAGCTCGCGATAGTAGTTTTCCAACATGACTCCCGGCCGTCAGGGCGACGGCATCAAATCCTTGAGTACTTAAGAAGACAGGCCATGGATGATGGCAGTTTGAGTGCGTGCAATTTATAGTAATTCTCATCTACTTTTAAAGAAGTCTTGCATCAATGCGCGAGTTTTTTATTCCATAGCGCTGTTTCCGTGTATGTAAACGCCTAAATCTGCGGGCAATTTTCTCGTATAACACTCAGCCCCTCCGCAACTGCGGCCCTCACTTCCTGGCTGGAACCAACGCATGAAACGCCCTCGCCCCGCTCGACGCGCCCTGCTCGCTGTCGCGTGCCTGATCCCCATCCTTGCGGTGGCCGCCTGGCAGGTGCTGCCGCCCGGCCGCGATACGCTGTCCACGGTCACCGTCACCCGCGGCAATATTGAAAACAGCGTCACGGCGCTGGGTACGCTGCAACCGCGCCGGTATGTCGACGTCGGCGCCCAGGCGTCCGGGCAGATCCGCGAGATTCACGTCGAGGCCGGGGATCAGGTCAAAGAAGGCCAGTTGCTGGTGGAAATCGACCCTTCGACGCAAAAAGCCAAACTCGACGCCAGTCGCTACTCCATCGAAAACCTCAAGGCCCAGCTGCAGGAACAGAAGGCCCAGCACGAACTCGCGCGTCAGAAATACCAGCGTCAACAGCGCCTGGCCGCCGGCAACGCCACTCGCGAAGAAGACGTGCAAACCGCCAAGGCCGAACTGAGTGCCACCCAGGCCCGGGTCGAGATGTTCCAGGCACAGATCCGCCAGGCCCAGGCCAGCCTGCGCAGCGACGAGGCGGAATTGGGCTATACACGCATCTATGCGCCCATGAGCGGCACCGTGGTAGCGGTGGACGCACGGGTCGGCCAGACCCTCAACGCCCAGCAACAGACGCCGCTGATCCTGCGCATTGCGAAGTTATCGCCGATGACCGTGTGGGCCGAAGTCTCCGAAGCCGACATAGGCCACGTCAAACCGGGCATGAGCGCCTATTTCACCACCCTCGCCGGTGGCAGCCGGCGCTGGACCAGCACCGTGCGCCAGATCTTGCCGATACCGCCCAAGCCGCTGAATGAAACCAGCCAGGGCAGTGGCAGCCCCAGCAGCGCCAGCAAAAGCGGGAGTGGCCGCGTGGTGCTCTACACCGTGCTGCTGGATGTGGACAACGCCGACAATGCGCTGATGGCCGAAATGACCACCCAGGTGTTTTTCGTCGCCAGTCAGGTCAAGGACGTACTCACGGCCCCCGTCGCGGCCTTGTTGGGCAGCCACGGCGCCGACCAGCCGTTCGCGCGGGTGGTGGCCAAAAACGGCGATATCGAGGAGCGCCCGGTGCGCCTGGGTATCAGCGACCGCCTGCGGGTCGAAGTGCTTGAGGGCTTGAACGAAGGCGATCACCTGCTGATCGGCCCGGTCGATGGCAACGGGGGTTGACTTGACCACGCCGCTGATCGAACTCAAGAACATCCGAAAATCCTACGGCGGCGGCGACAGCCCGCAGGTCGACGTGTTGCGCGGGATCGACCTGTCGATCCATGCCGGGGAATTCGTCGCCATCGTCGGCGCGTCGGGCTCCGGCAAATCCACGCTGATGAACATTCTCGGCTGCCTTGATCGCCCCACCGAGGGCGACTATCTGTTCGCCGGCGAAAACGTCGCGCACCTGGACAGCGACGAACTGGCCTGGCTGCGCCGTGAAGCCTTTGGTTTCGTGTTCCAGGGCTACCACCTGATCCCGTCGGGCTCGGCTCAGGAAAACGTCGAGATGCCGGCGATCTATGCCGGCATCAGCGCCGCCGAACGGCACGCCCGCGCCAAGGCGCTGCTGACCCGCCTGGGCCTGGCCGACCGCACCGGCAACCGCCCGCATCAGCTCTCCGGCGGCCAGCAACAACGCGTGTCCATTGCCCGCGCCCTGATGAACGGCGGGCATATCATTCTCGCCGACGAACCCACCGGCGCCCTCGACAGCCACAGCGGCGCCGAGGTGATGGCGCTGCTGGATGAACTGGCGGGCCAGGGCCATGTGGTCATTCTGATTACCCACGACCGTGAAGTGGCGGCGCGCGCCAACCGCATCATCGAGATCCGTGATGGCCTGATCATCAGTGACTCGGCAACCCGTGAAACCCACGTGCCCGCCGCCGCCCACAGCGGCGCGCTGCAAGCCGTGGACCTGCGCCAGCGCCTGGCCGACGGTGCCGAACACAACGGCGCCTGGAAAGCCGAACTGGTGGACGCCGTGCAAGCGGCCTGGCGAGTAATGTGGATCAACCGCTTCCGCACCGCGCTGACACTGCTGGGCATCATCATCGGCGTGGCGTCGGTGGTGGTGATGCTGGCGGTGGGCGAAGGCAGCAAGCGCCAGGTCATGGCGCAGATGGGCGCGTTCGGCTCCAACATCATCTACCTGAGTGGCTCCTCGCCCAACCCGCGCACGCCGCTGGGCATCGTTACCCTTAACGATGTCGCGGCCCTGGCGGCGCTGCCCCAGGTCAAGCGCATCATGCCGGTCAATGGCAGCGACGCCGGTGTACGGTTCGGCAATCTGGATTACCTCGCCTACGTGGGCGGCAACGACGTCAACTTCCCGGAGATCTTCAACTGGCCGGTGGTCGAGGGCAGCTACTTCACCGAGGCTGACGAGCGCGCCGGCGCCACCGTCGCCGTGATCGGCCACCGTATCCGCGAGAAACTGTTCAAAAACGTCGCCACCCCGATCGGCCAATACATCCTGATCGAAAACGTGCCTTTCCAGGTCATCGGTGTGCTGGCTGAAAAAGGCTCCAGTTCCGGCAACAAAGACAGCGATGACCGTGTCGCCATTCCCTACACCTCCGCCAGCGTGCGCCTGTTCGGCACCTACAACCCCGAATACGTGGCGATTGCCGCCGCCGATGCGCGCAAGGTGCATGAGGCCGAAATGGCCATCGACCAGTTGATGCTCAAGCTGCACAACGGCAAGCGCGACTACCAGTTGACCAACAACGCGGCAATGATCCAGGCCGAGGCGCGCACGCAGAACACCCTGTCGTTGATGCTCGGCTCGATTGCCGCGATTTCCCTGCTGGTGGGCGGTATCGGCGTGATGAACATCATGCTGATGACCGTGCGCGAACGGACTCGCGAAATTGGTATCCGCATGGCCACCGGCGCGCGCCAGCGCGACATCCTGCGCCAGTTCCTCACCGAGGCAGTGATGCTCTCGGTGGTTGGCGGGCTGTTCGGCATCGCTTTGGCGCTGCTGGTAGGCGGCGTGCTGGTGCTGGCCGAGGTGGCGGTGCAATTTTCCTTGTGGGCGGTGTTTGGCGCGTTTGGCTGTGCGTTGGTCACCGGTGTCGTATTCGGCTTTATGCCGGCCCGTAAAGCTGCCCGGCTCGATCCGGTTAAGGCGTTGACCAGTGAATAAACGATGCATCCCGCCGCACCTGCCCTTGCTCAGCCTGTGCCTGTTGCTCAACGCCTGCACCGGCCACCCGCCCCAGGTCGACAGCGGCATCGCGCCGCCCGCCGCGTGGCAATACGCCGAGCGACAGGCCACGCAAGCCACCAACCAGCGGTGGTGGACGCAATTTGGCAGCCCGCAACTCAACCGCCTGATCGACCAGGCCCGGCGCGACAGCTATGACGTGGCGGCAGCCATGGCGCGCGTGCGTCAGGCCCAGGCCAGCGCGGTGATTGCCGGCGCGCCGTTGTTGCCCGAGGTGAATTTCAACCTCACCGCCAGCCGCGAAAAACTGCTGCGCGGCAGCGGCAATTCCTCACTGGACGCAACGGAAAGTAATAAGACCGTCGACAGCTTCGGCGCCAACCTCACCGCCAGCTATGAAGTGGATTTCTGGGGCGGGCGTGCTGCCGCCCGCGACAGTGCCCTGCAGACCCTGCGCGCCAGTGAGTTCGACCAGGCCACCGTCGAGCTGACGCTGCTCAGCAACGTCGCCGACCGCTATGCGCAAACCCTCGCCGCGCGCCAGCGCCAACAGATCGCCGAGCTGAACCTGGCGAACGCGCGCAATGTGCTCGACCTGGTCCAGACCCGCTACGACGCCGGCTCCGCCACGGCCCTGGAACTGGCGCAACAGAAGAGCCTGGTGGCGAGCCAGCAACGCCAACTGCCGCTGATTCAGCAAGTGGCCGAAGAATCGCTGATCACCCTCGCTGCCCTTCTCGGCCAGCCCGTGCAAGCGCTGAACCTGGGCGCCGAGTCGTTCCAGGCGCTGACCTGGCCGAGCATCGGCCCGGGCGTGCCCAGCCGACTGCTCAGCCGCCGCCCCGACCTGGCCCAGGCCGAAGCGCAGCTTGCGGCGGCCAGTGCCAATGTCACGGTGGCCCGTGCGGCGATGCTGCCCACGGTGACCTTGGGCACCACGCTGGGATCGGGCGCCTACAAGGCCGAGGAACTCCTGCGCAGCCCGTTCTACAACCTGACCTCGGGCCTGGTGGCGCCGATCTTCAACAATGGTCGTTTAAGCGCCGAACGCGACAAGGCCCGCGCCCGTCAGGATGAGCTGCTGCAAACCTATCGCGGCGCCATCATCAACGGCTTTGCCGACGTGGAAAAGTCCCTGAGCAGCATCACGCGCCTGGATCAGCAACGCGACTGGCAAAGCCAAGAACTGCAACAGGCCCAGATCGCCTTCCGCATCGCCGAAAGCCGTTACCAAGCGGGCGCGGAGGACTTGCTGACGGTGCTCGAAACCCAACGCACGCTGTACGCGGCACAAGACCTGAATGTGCAACTGCGGCTGTCGCGTCTTCAAGCCAGCATTGCGCTGTACAAGGCATTGGGGGGTGGGTGGAACGCCGGTTTCTGATAACGAAACTCCGTTGTCCTACACAAACCGTTTAACAAACCTACATTCTTCGACCCGAGGTCCTTGGTAAAAAAGCCGTCTTCAAACGGCTGCCCGGACCTTCTTGATGAAACCCAGCGTTGTTGTAAAAAGCCTGGCGTGCGTCTGCCTCTGGCTGGTGGCAAGCCGGGCTTTTGCCGAGCCTCTGATCGCGCCCACGGCAATCGACTGGCTGCTGGATTGTCCCTTCCCCGCCTTTGAACGGCCGGACCCTGAGGTGCTGGAGCGCACCCAATGCGCCAGCGTCAGCGTGCCCCGTGACCACGCCGCGCCCAAGCGTGGCACGGTGCGCCTGGCCCTGACCCGTGTCGGCGCCCGGCAACCGCTCAGCCGCGAAGGTGTGGTGTTCATTCAGGCCGGCGAACCGCAAACGGGCCAGGGCGCAACCTTCGTCCTTAAACTGGTCGGCCGCTGGGAGTCCTACGCCACGGCGGCCTATCGCACCCTGACCAACCGTTATGACGTGATCGAACTGAGCCCCCGCGACCTGAGCCAGGAAACCGGTGTAGAACAGGCCGCGCGCGATATGGAGTTTGTGCGCGAACAACTGGGCGAGGCCCGGCTCAACTTCCTCGGCAATGCCCAGGCCACCCGACTTGGCAGTCGGTACGCCGCGCTGTTTACCGAACGCGTCGCGCGCATGGTCTTGGTCAACGCCGGGCACGCTGAGCCGGTGGCCTCCGGCGTCGAGCAATTGTTGCTCAAGGAATCATCCCGGCCCGACGCGGTTGCAGCCGGTTGCGCCAACCGCTGGGTCGCGGATTTTCTGGTCAACGGCCGACAGCCGCCGCCCTCCACGCGCTGTCTCGACCTCGGCCGCTGGGAATAATCACTGCGATTACGGCCTCTACGCGTCGAAGACGACACCCTGCGTTGACGCTCTCGACCAATCGTTATTAAGCGCTATTAATCCGCATTAATAGGCTCAATAGACGCCCATGCTCGGCCGCCCGTTGCGACGCAAACGCCAGAAGCTCTGCGATGTGATTGTCGAGTCGGTCGAGCGCTCCATCGTCACCGATGCCTTGAAACCCGGCGACCGCCTGCCTACCAAGCGCGAGTTGATGGAAAGCGTCCAGTGCTCCAAAGACTCGGCCCGTGGGGCGCTAAAAGCGCTGGAAGTGGAAGGCCTGGTGAGTACGCACACCGGTCCCGGTGGCGGCGTGTATCCGAACCCGGCCGGCACCGAACCCGCCAGCCGTGCGTTGCGTACCTACCTGCATTTTCAGCCCCTGGACGGCGAGCAGGTGTACCCGCTGCGCAAGGTCATCGAAGTAGAACTGGCAGTGTTGGTGCTCGGACGGTTGAGCAAAGACGACTCCACAAGCAGTTGCTGATTGCCTTTCGTGCCGGCGACGAACGCGCGGTGCGCAGCTTGATGCATGAACCCATATGCGATGCCGAACACCACATGACCGCGCTGGAAGGCGAGATCAGCCCGCACTGTTTGCTGGAGTTTGATCACTCTAAAAAAACCCACAGATCCACTGTGAAAACCCAACCAACGTGGGAGCTGGCTTGCCTGCGATGGCATCTACTGGTTATGCCTGATACACCGAGGTGTCTGCATCGCAGGCAAGCCAGCTCCCACAGAAAAGCAAAGCAGTGCGGTGCTGGCGGCTGCACTCGGTCAACTTGTGGGAGCGGGCTTGCCTGCGATGGCATCAACTGGGTGTGCCTGATAGACCGAGGTGCCTGCATCGCAGGCAAGCCAGCTCCCACAGAAAAGCAAAAGCAGTGCGGTGCAGTGCTGGCGGCTGCACTCGGTCAACTTGTGGGAGCGGGCTTGCTCGCGAAGGCGGTGTGTCAGTGATACATGAGCTGACTGAACCACCGCTTTCGCGAGCAAGCCCGCTCCCACATTTGGAGCTCAGTGCATCAGTTAGAAGTGTGTTGCTGTGCTGTCGCCCTGCTTTTGCTTCTACCACTCAGGTCGGCTACCAGGCCGCCGTGCTCTGCTTTTGATCTTGATCTAACAGGCCCCGTCAACCACGCTGGCCGAACGCAGGCTTGAATCCGTGGGTAACCCGGCAGGACGCCGGGTTAGCCGTGTTGGGCCATGGATGGCCCATCGCGGCGGCCCACGGATTCAAGCCGGAGTGAGGGCACACCGAGCCCAAGCGAGGTGCCGAGTGGTGGGGCAAAGACCTTTTGGTTACTTTTGGCTGGGCCGGCATTCCGGGCGTTTGCCAAAAGTGACCCGCTGTAAGAGCGGAACCCCAAGCCGCCATTACCGCAGCAACGGATATGCCCCCCAATCTACCTAATCAAGCCCACCCCAGCCCAGACCGTATTCCACTACAATCCCCCCATTCATCCCTGGGGGCTTCATGGACATCGAACTGGCACGCACCTTCCTCGAAATCACCCGCTGCGGCAGCCTGGCCGCCGCCGCCGAGAAACTGCACGTCACCCAGACCGCCATCACCGCACGCGTGAAAAACCTCGAAAGCCAGCTCGGCAGCACGCTGTTCATCCGCAACCGTGCCGGCGCCCGCCTGACCGCCGACGGCGAAGCCTTCGTGACATACGCCAACCAGCTGCTGCAAACCTGGGAAGCCGCAAAACGCGACCTGCCGTTGCCCGACGGTTACCGCAATGTCCTGCACATCGGCGGCGAAGTCAGCCTGTGCAATCCGCTGATGCTCGGCTGGGCGCAAGCCCTGCGCGAACACATCCCGGGGCACGCCCTGCGCACCGAAGTCCGTGAAGGCGAATACCTGCTGCGCCAACTGGAACTGGGCGTACTCGATGCCGCCCTCGTGTTTCAGCCTCAGTATTGGCCGGGCCTGCAGGTAGAACAGGTGCTGGAAGAAAAACTGATCCTGGTGCAACTGGTGAGCAAGCCGGACCCTTACGTCTACATCGACTGGGGTCCAGGCTTTCGCCAGCAACATGACACCGCCCTGCCCGACAAGGCCCGCGCCGCGCTGAGTTTCAACCTCGGCCCGCTGGCGTTGCAGTACATCCTGGAAAACGGCGGCGCCGGGTATTTCCGCACGCGTGTGGTGCAAAGCTACCTGGACAGCGGCGTGATGCAGCGCGTGCCGAAAGCACCGGAGTTCAGCTTTCCAACCTACCTGGTCTATTCACGCGCGCGCGATTCAGCTGTGTTGCAACAGGCCCTGGAATTGCTGCGCGGCGTGGTCAAGGCCGAAAGTGACTGGTCACAACGCTGGGACCCGCTGATTTGAATCACCCTGGACCTGCGCGCATGCTAGCCTGCGGGTGTTTCCTTTTGCAGCCTGACCGATGAACAAGAAAAAGTCCGTCACCATCAGCGACATTGCCAAACGGGTCGGCATGACCACCATCACCGTGTCCCGCGCGCTGAGCAAACCCGACCTGGTCAAACCCGCCACCCTGGCGCGCATCCTCGAAGTGGCGCGGGAGCTCGATTATGTGCCGAACGCTTTCGCCCGTGGGCTCAAGCGCAGTGAAAGCCTGATCATCGGCGTGATCACTGCCTCGGTAGACAACCCGTTCTACAGCGAAATGATCAAGGCAATTTCCCGTGAGGCCAAACAGCACGGCTACACCATCATGCTGGTGGACACCGACGAACTGGAAGAGCTGGAAAGCAAGGCCGTCGACACCCTGCTGGGCTACCGCGTGGCGGGGATCATCCTCTCGCCGGTCTCCGATGAGCCAAGCTACCAGCCCGATTACCTGGAGCGCCTGGGCAATGGCAAAACCCCGGTGGTGCTGCTCGACCGCACGCTTCACGACAGCCCGTTCAGCCGTGTAGTGCTCGACAACTACCACAGCGGCATCCAGGCCGCGCACTACCTGCTGCGCCAGACGCCCGAGCTCAAGCGCCTGCTGGTGCTGACCGGGCCTGCGCATTCACGTATCACCGTGGAACGCCTCAAGGGCCTGCGCGAAGTGCTTGCCGACCATCCACATATTGAAGTTGAAGTGCAGGCCGGCGACTACACGTTGATGCCGTCGTACCTGCACACCCTCGATTACCTGGCCGAACACACGGCGCCGGACGCGATCATGGGCTTCAACCAGTTGATCACCCTCGGCGCATTGCGTGCGTTGCGCATGCACAACATCGCGCACGACAGCCTGACCATCTGCGGCATCGACCGCCTGCCCTTCGCCGATATCTTCGGCGTGCCCATCGCCTGTGTGGCCCACGACGCGTCCCTGGCCGGCAGCAGCGCGGTACGCCTGCTGCTCGACCGCCTGCAAGACCCGTACAAGCCACGCGACAAAGTGGTGATCGCAGGCGTACTGGAAAACGGCTAGCGGCTGGTGTAGCCGCCATCGATCGGCAGGCTCACGCCGCTGATCATGCTGGCGGCGCTGCTCAGCAGGAACAGCACCGGCAGCGCCACGTCCAGCGTCTCAGCAAAACGCCCCAAGGGGATGGCTGCCAGCGCCGGGTCGCGCTTGGCCGGGTCGGACCAGGCCATGGCGGCCATCGGCGTGAGGGTGACCGTGGGGTTGACGCTGTTGATGCGAATACCGAAGCGGCCCCACTCGGCGCATTGCACGCGGGTGATGGCGTCCAGTGCAGCCTTGGAGGCGCAGTAGCTGAGGTGATCATCCAACGCCACCAGCGAGGCCTGGCTGGAGACGTTGACGATGCTGCCGGCAATCTTTGCCTCGATCATTTTTGCAGCGACCCGGCTCGCGACCTGGGCGGCGGCGCGGGCATTAACGTTCATCACCTGGTCGAACGCGGCAGCGCTGATGGCGGCGGCGGGTTCAAGACGGGAAATGCCGGCGCAGTTGACCAGGCCGTGCAGTGGCGGCAGGTCGTGCAGGGCATTGTCGAGGGCGGCGCTGTCGGCGATGTCCACGCATAAGGTGTTGCAGCCCAACTTGGCCAAGGCCTCGGCGTCGCGGCCGAGGGCGAAGACTTCGGCGCCGCTGTTGATGAGCTGAAGGGCAATTTCATGGCCAATGCCGCTGGTGGCGCCAGTGACGAGGATGCGCTGGTGGGTGAAGTTGAAGGTGGTGGTCATGGTCACTCTTCCATAGACAATAAAGGTCCACTGTGGGAGCTGGCTTGCCTGCGATTACGGTAGGTCAGTTAGCCCATTTGCCACTGATACACCGCTATCGCAGGCAAGCCAGCTCCCACATTCGGACCGTGTTGAATTAGTCGGATTGCAAGCTGTGCATGATCGGTTTGAGCGCTGGATACAGCTTCAAGTACTCGCCAAACGCCTGGTCATAGACCGCGACATTTTCGCGCTTGGGCTGCGCCCGCAACTCCAGCTGCACCCAGCCCTTCTCCATCGCCCCATCACTCACCAACCCCACCGTGTGCGCCGCCAGCAACGCTGCGCCCAGCGCCGCTTCCACCTCCTGCACAATGGTGTAGACCGGGTACCGCGTGACGTCCGCAATGATCTGCATCCACACATCCGAATGACTCGCCCCACCCACCACAATCAGGCGCGGGTCCAGTGAGTGCGCGCCCTGCGTGCCGGCTTCGATGTTGTGGCGCAGGGCGAAACTCACGCCTTCAAGCACCGCGCGGTACAGGTGGATGCGGCTGTGGTACAGGTTCAGCCCGACAAAACTGCCGCTGGCGCGGTCGTCCCACACAGGGCTGCGCTCGCCCATCAAATACGGCAGGAACAGCAAGCCTTCGCTGCCTGCCGGAACCTTCATCGCGCTCTGCTCCAGCAGCGCCAGACTGTCCTGCCCGGTGGCCTTGGCCTGCAGCTCTTCGGCCTGACAGAACTGTTCGCGAAACCAACTGACCGACGCCCCGGCGGTGATTGCGCCGCCAAAGATGTACAGGTCTCGATGGCCGTTGTAGACATGCGGCATGCTCACCAACCCGTGGCGCGCGTCCACTTGCTGGTTCAAGTAGCCCCAGCACATGCTGGTGCCGATCATCGCCACGTGGTTGCCCGGTTGTGTGACACCGGCGGCCAACGTCGCCATGGCGGCGTCCACACCTCCGGCGAGGATCGGCGTACCCGCGTGCAACCCCAGGCGTGCAGCCCACGCGCCCAACAAACCGCCCACGACTTCACCGGAATACACCAGCCGCTCGGGCATCATCGCCAAGGGAATGCCCAGTGCCGCCAGCATCTCTTCAGACCAGCCGCGCTGCGCCACATCGTAGACGCCGCCAATGTTGCCCGCGCTGCTGTGGTCCACCGCCAACTCGCCGGTCAGGCACCAGTTGATGTAACTGTTGGGCGGCAGCAGGTAACGCGTCTGCGCCCACACCTGCGGCTGGTGCTGCTTGAGCCAGAGCATCTTGGTGAAGCCGTAGTAGCTGTCCACCGAGTTGCCGGTGACCGCGAACAGACGCTCCAAATCCACCTGTTCACGCACCCATGCCACCTGCTCACTGGCGCGTCGGTCCATCCAGATCAGGCACGGGTGCAGCGGTGTGATCTGCGCATCCACGGCAATCCCCGAGCCGCCGTACAGGCTGCTGATGCACAGCGCCTTGACCTGCGCAGGCGCCACGCCGGCCTTGGCCATGCACTGCGCCACGCAGGCTTCCACGGCGTCCAGCCACACCTGCGGCCATTGCTCGGCCCAGCGCACTTTCGGGGTATCCACGCGATACCCCTGGCTGTGCTGGGCGATGATCGTGCCTTGACCATCCACCAGCAGCGCCTTGGTGCTCTGGGTTCCTATGTCGACACCTATTACGTATTCCATCATTCAGGCCACCGGCTTCAACAGCACCTTGATCGATTTGGTCGAGTTGGCCAGCTCGAACGCTTCGGCAAAGTTATCCAGCGGGAAATCATGGGTGACGATGCCTTTGGAGGTGACCAGGCCGCGCTCGAACAGGTCGATGGCAATCGGGTAGCAATACGGGCCCAGGTGCGCGCCGCGTACGTCCAGTTCCTTGCGGTCGCCAATGATCGACCAGTCGACGCTGGTCTCGGCGCCAAACACGCTGAATTCGACAAAGCGCCCGAGCTTGCGAATCAGGTCCAGGCCCTGGGTCACGCCGGCCGGAACGCCGGTGGTTTCGATGTACACATCGCAGCCATAGTTGTCGGTGAGGCCGTTGATGATCTCGCGAGCGTTGTCGCGCGATGGGTTGATCACCACGTCGGCGCCCAATTGCCTGGCCAGCTCCAGGCGCGCGTCGACCATGTCGATCACCACCAGTTTTTTCGGCGTCTTCAACGCGGCGACCTGGACCATGCACAACCCAAGCGTGCCGGCACCGGCAATCACCACCACGTCATCGAGCTGGATTTCACCACGGTTGACGGTGTGGATCGAGCAGGCCATCGGTTCCACCAGCGCCGAGTCTTCCAGCGACACCGACTCTGGAATCTTGTGCACGATCGCGGTCTTGGGGATGCGCATGTACTGGGCCATGCCGCCTTCGGCCACTTCGCGCTGAAAGCCGAAGATATTGTGCACTTCGCACATCCAGTACTTGCCCGACTTGCAGAAGCGGCACTTGGCGCACGGCACGATCTGCTCGGCAATCACTTTGTCGCCGACAGCGACTTCAAAATGCTCCTCGGCGCCCTCGCCCACTTCCTCCACATAGCCGAAAAACTCGTGGCCCGGCACCACCGGCGCCTTGACCCACGGGTTGTCGCCGCCCCAGAACATCGCCGCGCCGGAGTGACATTTGCAGTCACTGGCGCAGATGCCGCAGGCGGCAATGCGGATCACCAGTTCATGGGCGCGCGCCTTGGGTTTGCCGATGCGCTCCAGGCGATAGTCCTTCGGGCCGTGGCAGACGACGGCTTGCATGTGGGTGTGCTTGTCCATGGTGTTCGGTCCTGTCTGGTGGGAATTTATTTGTGCCGCTGACGGCTGATAAAGATCGCCAGCAAAATGATTGCGCCTTTGATCACGCTCTGGACGTAGGGCGAAACGCCGAGCATGTTCAGGCCGTTGTTCAACACGCCCAGGAGCATGGCGCCGAGCAAGGTGCCGACGATGACCCCGCGCCCGCCGGCAATCGACGCGCCACCGAGTACCACCGCGGCAATCGCATCGAGCTCAAACGACACGCCCGCATTCGGCTGGCCGCTCATCAAGCGTGACGTCAGCACCAGCCCGGCAATCGCGGCGGTCAGGCCGCTGATGCCGTACACCAGCAACTTGAAGCGCGCCGCCCGTACGCCAGACAAACGCACCGCTTCTTCATTGCCGCCGATGGCGTAGATGTAGCGGCCGATGCGCGTGTGTTGCAGCAACACGTAGGCGGCTGCATAGGTCATCAGCATGATCAGAATCGGCACTTCGATGCCGAACAGGCTCTGGCGCCCAAAGAAGCCGAACCACTCCGGCAACCCGGAGATCGGGTAGCCGTCGGTGTACATCAGGCCCAGCCCACGGGCGATGCCCATGGTTGCCAGGGTGACGATGATCGGCGGCATGTGCAGGTAGGCGACGAACAGCCCGTTGCCGATGCCAAAGGCCACGCCGATCAGCATCCCGGCGCCTATCGCCAGGCCTGGCGGCAAGCCCGCGACCATCAAGCCGGCGGTCAACGTACCGGACAGTGCCATCACCGGCCCCACCGACAGGTCGATCCCGCCGGTGAGAATCACGCAGGTCATGCCCACGGCGATGATCGCGTTGATCGACACTTGGCGGGCGATGTTCGACAGGTTGCTGGCGGTCAGGAACGTGTCGCTGGCGAGGATCATCACCAGGGTCACCACCACCAGCCCCACGAACGGATAAAACGCCGGCGAACGCACCAGCCGCGCCAGGTTCAGGCGCAGCCGGCCGGTGTCGCCGGTGTTAATGGACATATTCACTTGAGCCCCCTGTTGCATGGCGCATGACCTCTTGTGGGTTGACGGCGGACGCTTCGAGTACCTTGACGATGGCGCCCTTGTGAAATACGGCGACGCGATCGCACATGCCGATGACTTCGGGCAGTTCGGAGGAAATCATGATGATTGCGTAGCCCTGCTCGGTGAGGCTGCGCATCAGTGCGTAGATCTGCGCCTTGGCGCCGACGTCGATGCCGCGTGTGGGTTCGTCGAACACCAGCACGTCGCAGTGGTGGTTGATCCAACGCGCGATCACGACCTTTTGCTGGTTGCCGCCGCTGAGGTTGAACACTCGGCTTTCGCCGCTGGGCGCTTTGATCGACAGCTGGCGCATCAGGTCTTCAACACTGGCGCACTCCCTGGCCTTGTCGATCAGCCCGGAGGCGTTCTGGTACTTGGGCAGGTTATTCAGGGAGATGTTTTCGCGAATGCTGAAGTCCGTGATCAATCCTTCGCTCTTGCGGCTTTCGGGCAGCAGGCCGATACCGTGGGCCAGGGCCTGCGCCGGGTCATCGAGGGTGACTTTCTCGCCGCGCAACCACACCTCTTTGCTCACCGACGGCAGCGCGCCCATCATGCCCAGCGCCAGTTCGGTACGGCCTGAACCCACCAGCCCGGCAAAGCCGAGGATCTCGCCCTTGTGCAACTGGAAGTGGTTATGCGGGCCGTTGCGCACCAGCTGAATGTCCTTGACCTCCAGTAACAGCGGGCCGCGTGCATCGGTCGGCTTAGGCGGAAAACTGCATTCCAGGCGGCGGCCGACCATCATCTCGACGAGCCGATCAATGTCACTGTCGGCCACATCGGTCACGCCGACATTGCCGCCGTCGCGCAATACGCTGATGCGATCGCACACCTGGAAGATTTCCTCCAGGTGATGGGAGATAAAAATCACCGCCACGCCCTGGCGTTTGAGTTCGCGCATGATCTGAAACAGCAGCTCGGCTTCGCTGGGCGTCAACGTGGCGGTCGGCTCATCGAGCACCAGCAAGCGCGCGTCCAGGGCCAGGGCCTTGGCGATTTCGACAAACTGCTGCTCGGCCACGCTCAGGTGCTTGACCGCGCACTGCAGGTCGATGTTCACGCCCAGGCGCTTGAACAATGCGTGCGACGCCTCGACCATCTCGCGCTTGCGCAGCAGGCCGAAACGGTTGCTCAACTCGTGGCCGAGAAAGATATTTTCCACCGCCGTGAGGTAGGGAATCAGGCTGAATTCCTGGAACACGATGCCAATGCCGGCAGCGATCGCATCGCGGTAGGTCGCGAACTGCTGCGCCTGGCCGTCGATCAGAATCTGCCCTTCGTCCTGATGCTCGACACCGCCGAGGATCTTCATCAGGGTTGACTTGCCCGCGCCGTTTTCCCCGAGCAAGGCATGAATCTCGCCGCGTTCCACTTGCAGGTTGATGCCCTTGAGGGCCTGCACGCCCGGGTAACGCTTACAGATATTTTCCAGCTTCAGAAGACTGCTCATACCGCCGACCTCGTATTCAGAAGGAGACCTCAAGCCCCACGTGTGACGTGGGGCCCGGGCGATTTACCAGCTGAAGTCCTTGGCCTTGGCCTGATCGATCAAGGTGATGTCCACCGGAAGGGTGGCAGGCACTTGCGAACCCCACTTCTTGGCCAGCGCGATGCCAAGGGCCAAGCGGATCTGATCGCGTGGGTACTGCGCCGAGGTGGCGATGAACTTGCTGCCGGGCTTCTGGATCGCCTTGATCGCTTCCGGCGCGCCGTCGACGCTGACCAGTTTTACGTCCAGGCCACTGGCTTCGATGGCCGACAAGGCGCCGAGAGAACCGTTGTCATTGACGCTGAAAATGCCCTTGAGCGTGGGCTGGGCTTGCAGCATGTTTTCGGTGACGGTCAGCGCCTGGTCACGTTCCTGCTTGCCGTTCTGAATGCTGACAATCTTGATGTCCGGGTGCTTGGCCACCGCCTCTTTGCAGCCGCGCACACGCTCGAGGATCGGCACCACGGCGATGCCGTCGAGGATCGCGATGTTGCCTTTGTCGCCAATGTTCTTGGCCAGGTATTCACACGCCTGGAAACCGGCGTCGAAGTTTTTCGAGCCGACGAAGGAGTCCAGTGGGCCGTCGGCTTGCGCGTCTACCGCAACCACCACAACCCCGGCGGCATGGGCGGATTTGACCGCCGATTGCACGCCGACCGAGTCGGTAGGGTTGATCAACAGAATGTCGATGCCCTTTTGCAGCATGTCTTCGACGTCGCTGACTTGCTTGGACACGTCGTGACGGGCGTCGGTGATGATCAGTTTTGCACCGATGGTCGCGCCGGCTTCTTCAAGGGCGTTTTTCATGGTGACGAAATAGGGGTTGTTGATCTCCTGGAAGGAAGCGCCGATGCGGATCGGTTTGGCGGCGTCGGCAAAGGCTGGAGCCGCGCTGCCGAGGGTGATGCTGACAGCCAGTAAACACAGGGTTTTTGGGAGCATTTTCATGGCGTGATTCTCTGTTTTGTTTTTATTGTTAGAGCAAATGTTATCGTTAACATTTTGCGAGAAGCTAGCAAGTAAATCAGGGCTGTGCAAGAGGCCATTGGTCGGTCTTGGTGCAAATGTGGGAGCGGGCTTGCTCGCGAAGAGGGTGTGTCCGTCACTGCATACCGCGACTGACTCACCGCTTTCGTGAGCAAGCGCGCTCCCACATTTTGATCGGTGTACGGCGCAAAAACTCGCACAATCCCCACCACCAACTAAGCTCAGCCTCCAACAAAAAAATACCGAGCTGACCGCCATGGCCCACCCTACCGAGACCTTCCGCACCCGTTATCGCGCGGCCATAAGCCGCCATTACCACCCATGGCTGCACGCCGGTTTCGTCCTCGGTTATGGCATTTTCTGCATCCTCCTCGCCGGGTCCTCCACCGACCACATCACCGCGCTCCAGTGGCTGACCGTGCCCCTGACGCTGGTGTTCTTCAACCTGTGCATCTACCTCGTGCACCGCCACCTCGGTCATCACAAGCACACCCTCGCCCGGCTGTTTTATGCGCGTCACACCGGCGACCATCACAGTTTCTTCACGCCCGGCCACATGACCTACGACAGCCCTCGGGACTGGCGCGTGATCCTGTTTCCGGCGTGGCTGATCGTGCTGCACAGCCTGGCCATCACCCTGCCCGCCTGGTGGTTGCTCAACCACCTGAGCCCCAACATCGCCGGGCTGTTTGCCGCCTGCATGATCCTCGGTTACTTGCTGTACGAGGTGTTCCACGCCTGCGAACACCTGCCTGCCAACCACCGCGTGGCACGCCTGCCGTGGATCCGCCAGATGCACCAATTGCACGCCCTGCACCACCGCCGCGAACTGATGCAAGGGCGCAATTTCAATATCGTTCTGCCGCTGATGGATTACCTGTTCGGCACTCTGCAGTGGGAACCCAACGCCCACGACAACCAGGAACAGTCATGAGCCACCGCCGTCAAAGTCTTCGTCATGGGCTGTTCGTTGTATCGCTTGCGCTGATCGCCTTTCTGCTGCTGATGCCCACCCACGTACAACCGGTGAACTGGGCCCCGCCCAAGGCGCCCTCGATGAAGGACGGCACCTACGCCGAGAATCAGCGGCTCAAGGCGGTGCAACGAATCGGCGCATCGGACATCGCCGGGCCCGAAGCCTTGTTGCTGGATGCGCAAGGTTTTTTGATCAGTGGCCTGCAGGACGGACGCGTCATCCGAACATCGCCCGACAGCCACACCCTGGAAGTGTTGGCCAATACCGGCGGGCGTCCGCTCGGCCTGGCGTTGCACCCGGATGGGCGTTTGATCATTGCCGATGGGGTCAAGGGCTTGCTCGCGCTGGATGCCAATCGCCAACTCACACCGCTGACCAGCAGCGCGAATGGCTTGCCGTTTGGCTTTACCAATGACGTGACCGTTGACGCCAGTGGGCGCTTTGCCTATTTCAGTGACGCGTCAAGTCGCTGGGGCTATGGCCAGGATGGTGAAGCCGTGATCGAACATGGCGGCGATGGTCGGCTGTTGCGCTATGACTTTGCCACCGGCCTCACCGAGGTGTTGCTTGACCAGTTGCAGTTTGCCAACGGTGTGGCGCTGGGGCCGGATGAGAACTATGTGCTGGTGAACGAAACCGGCGCCTACCGCATCAGCCGCTACTGGCTCAAGGGTGAGCACGTGGGTATCCACGACCTGTTTATCGACAATCTGCCGGGCCTGCCGGACAACCTCAGCTTCAACGGCAGCGATCGCTTCTGGGTCGCGCTGTATTCGCCGCGCAACCCGTTGCTGGATGGCTTCGCCGGCTATCCGTTGCTGCGCAAGGTGATGGTACGGGCGCTGATGGTGGTGCCCAGGCCCATCGAGCGCAAAGCCTTTGTGCTGGGGCTGGATACCGACGGCAAGGTCATCGCCAACTTGCAGGATGGCAGCACGGGCAATTATTCGCCCATCACCACCGCGCGTGAATACGGCGACTGGTTGTACCTGGGCTCGTTGAAAAGCACGAGCATGGCGCGCCTGCCAATGAAGCAGGCCCTGGCCCGCGAATAAAAAAGGCAGTCCGGATGGACTGCCCCTTCATGCTTGCGTCAACAGATCAGTGAATGATGTCCTGGGTGCAGATGTGCCCAAAGGTCACGTACGCCACATTGTCACCGCCCACCCCCACGCCGGGGAACTCGTCCAGCTCGATACGCCAGCCGCCGAAGTTGAAGGTGGTCTCCCAGTTGTATTTCACGCCGGTGCTGCTGTCCGGGTATTGCACGCGGTAATCGCCGAAGCATTCGCCGAGCGCGGCGCTGGCCTGGGAGGTGCCGGCGCTGTTGGTGCTGGCCTTGAAGTCGGTCCAGTGGTACTCGGCGCCCACAAAGCGCTTGTCCACGCGCAGCACAGGCGTAACCCCCAACAGAGGTGCGCCCGTGGAGTCGGACCAGTTGGTGGTCCAGTTCAACGTGCGCCCGGCCTGGGTCGCCATCCAGAATATCGAAGCCGGCACCCGCACGATGTTGTCGCCCTTCACATCCGATGTGTTCAACCGTGGCGTCGAGCCAAGGCTCAAGGCGTACTGCTTGGTCGGGTCTTGTGCCACGCCCGGGTTGGCACGTACGCGCACCTTGACGGTGGTGCCCGGCGTGACGCTCGGGTAGGTCGACGTGGAGCCGGCCGGCACGGTGACCCAGTTGGCACCATCGAAACGCTCGAAGAGCCACTGGTTGCGGCTGCCATTTTCATCACCCGCCAGGTACATGCTCACGCTTTGGCCGCGCACCGCCTTGAAGTCGAAGTAATCAACGTCACTGGCGTTGTCGAGGTTGCCGGTCACCTTGTTCATCGAGTCCGGCAGCGCAAAGGCACTTTCCGGTGTGTCGTTGGGCTCAAAAGCGTCGATGTTGGTGTCCACCGCCACACCAAAACTGAACTGCGCGTTGGTTGCGGTCTTGGCCACCATGAACCAGTAGTAATCACCCGCCGGCAGGATGCCGCCCAGGTATTCATCGGCGTTGCCTGGGTTATCGGACGTATCGATCAATTGCGGGTTGCCCTGGCCGTCATCGCGGAACAGGCTTAGCGACATATCGGCGCCGGCGCTCTGGTTGATCAACTGCACCAATACACGGGCGTTGTGCGGCAGGTTGAAGTGGTAGGGAAACTCCTGGCCCGTTTGCACCTGGTCGATGGTGTAGAGGGTGTTGATATCCAGGGTCGGAAACAGCGGCTCAAAGGCGGCGACGGCAGCACTTTTCAGGTTGGACTGGCTCGGCTTTTTCAGCTCGCCGATGGCAGTGTTGAACGGTGCGGATCTGGCCGCCTTGCCAGCGGGTTTTACCTTGCCGTTCTTAGCATCCAGCAGCTTTTGCAGCAGATCGTCCGGGATCGGCACGGGCGTCAGCGTGCCA
Source organism: Pseudomonas sp. R9.37 (assembly GCF_963878885.1). Taxonomy (NCBI): domain Bacteria; kingdom Pseudomonadati; phylum Pseudomonadota; class Gammaproteobacteria; order Pseudomonadales; family Pseudomonadaceae; genus Pseudomonas; species Pseudomonas sp. R9.37. Next base: position 202,198 of record NZ_CAWNZA010000049.1, read on the forward strand.
CCCGGTTTCAGCGCATCGATCACGCCTTGGTTGACCGTACCGGGGGTGAGTATCGCAAGGGTTGGCTCGGCCAGGGCAGAGGCCGAAATAAAGCAGGAGGCCATCATGGCCGCGCCCAGCATAAGGGCTTTTGTCGGTTTCATTTTTTATCCATCCATAGTTAAAAAATTGAAGCTCAGGTGATCGGTGACATCCGGTCACCTGGGATGGAATGTAGAACAAGACTGTATGCATGTACAGTATTTTTGCCGATTTTTTCACGCGCCCGTTTCAACTGGAAACCACCGACGGCTTCAGCCTATAGGCACGCCGATACGGCCCGGACACACGTCCAGGTGCGCGCACCCACATTGGGAAGTTGCCTACCGGGCAGAGAAAAAGTGTCTGCCCAGAGGCGCGTTAATACCCGGTCATTTCCAGATACCCCACCCCACCCTCAAACTGCACCGGCCCTTCCCAGTACGGAATGCTCAGGTTCATCCAGGCCTTCGGATTGACGGCCTGGGGGGTGATATCCAGGTGCTTGCCGGGAATTTTCAGTGACCAGCGCGTCGGAATTTGGCGCCCGTCGATCGCGGTAGTGGTCAGTGGCGTGAGCTGGATATCGGCGTTGTGCAGCGTCTCGGTGCGGCCCTGTTGATCAATCCAGGTGCCGGTGAGATAGCCCGCGCCGTCTGTTTGTCGAACGCGAAACAGCATCAACTGCTCGCCGCGATCCAGGTGCAGGGAAAACCAGTCCCAGCCGGTCTGACTGGCCGCCAGCGGTTGGCTGCTCCATTCACGGTCGAGCCACGCCGGGCCGCTGACCTGATAGGGGGTGCCGTCGATGCTGACAGTGCCGGTCGCGGTGAAAAACGGCTGGCTGTAGTAGTAGGACGCCTGGCCCTGATCGGATTTGCGGCTGTAACCGTTGTCACCTTGCAGCACCAGCGGGCGGCTGGAGGTCAGTTGCAGGTCGTAGGCAAATTGTGCGCCGCCGGCCTTGAGTTGCATCTGCGCCAGAGGGCTTGCGGCGCCGGGGCGGGTAGCGAAATTCCAGTCGTCGATCCAGGCATTGAACGGCACCGCTTGGGCGCCGGCCTGGCCGATCCCGCCACGCGCGTAGCGTTCGGCAGCGTAGTGGTGAGTGGCGGAGGTCACGGCGGCGTGGCCGAGCCAGATCGTGGAGTCGTGCCAGCCGGGTTGCGCCGGCCCCGCCTTCAACGCGTTGCGAAACAGCGTCCATTGCACGCCGAACACATTGCCCTGGGCGTCCTTGAGGTTGGCGGTGACGTACCACCATTCAATGCGAAAACCGTCATGGGGGCCGTGGTCCTCGGGAAAACTGAAGACCTTGCCGGGCACCACCTGAGCAAAGTCCGCCGCATCGCTGCCCAGGCCGGCGAAGCTTTCCGGCGGCGCGGGGGCTTTGTCGCACGCGGCCAGCAACAGCAAGGCGGCCCACAACCAGGCTTTAATCTTCATTGGCAAACGTCCTCAGCAAATCCGCCGGGCGGCTGCGGTACAACTGCCACAACGGCCAGGCCGAGGCCAACAAGGTGGCCAGCAGCGCCAACCCCAACAACTGAGCAAGCTGCCACGGAAACACCTGCAATGGCAGGCGCCAGCCGAATGCCTGCACGTTGATCACCGCGTCCAGGCACCACGCCAGCAGCAGGCCCAGCGGCAACGCCAGCACCAGGGTCAACACCGCCAACAGCCAGGTCTGGCCCAGGTTGAGCAACATCAATTGTCGACGCGTCACGCCCAGCGCCCACAGGGGCGCGAGTTGGCACAGTCGGCTCTGGCTCTGGGTCAGCAGGCTGATAAACAGCGCCACGCCGGCCACGCCGAGGGTCAGGCTGTTCAAGGCGGCGGTGGCGGCGAAAGTGCGCTCAAACACCTGGCTCGACCAGCCTTTGAGTTGCTGCTGATCGACAATGCGGCTGTCATCCAGGGCGAACGTGCGCTGCACCTCGCGCACCAGCGGTGGCACATCTTGCGGCTGCACCCGCAGGTTGAAGCGGGCCGGTGTCAGCGCTGGCCAATGCGCCAGCAGGTGGTGCGAATTGACCAGCAGATGGCCTTTGGGGTTGCCGTAGTCGGCGTAAATTCCCACCACCTTGGGCGACCAGAGACCCTCAGGCGTGGGGATCGCGACGGCATCGCCCAACTGCACCTTCAAGCGCCTCGCCAATTGTTCGCTGAGCATGACGGTGTCGCCTTGCAGCAACTGGTCCCAAGGCGTGCTTGCCGCCTCCAGCAACGGCCAGTGCTGGCGGTAGGTCGGGTCGTCGACCACGCCGAACACATCCGCCGGCCAGCCCTGCAGTTGCACGGCAACCTGCCAGGTCGGTAACACCGCCTGCACCAAGGGTTGCTGCGCCAACCACGTCGCGAGTTGCTCGGCCTGAGCCGGGTTTTGCGGGTTGAGGTACAGCTCCGCCGTAAGGCGTTGCTCCAACCAGTTATTGAAGGTCTGGCGAAAGCCCGAGGTCATGGAGCCCGCGCCGATATTCGCCGCCAGGGCCAGCAGCAAAGCCATCAGCGCCAGGCTCAAGGCGGGCAACTGCTGGCGGCAGTCGGCAAGAAACCACTGGCCGAGCACTGAGCGGCTACGCCCGAGCACTGCCGTCAGCAGGCCGTTGAGCACCACCGGCAAGCCGAGTGCCGCGCCCAGCAGCAAGGCGGCCATCAACACAAAACCGGCCGCCAGGCTGTCGCCCAACCCTAGCGCCAGCAGCGCGATGACCAGCGCGGTAGCCGCCACCCAACCCTGGCGTCGCAACCAGCGCGCGTGCGCGTCATGCCAGGCCTGGGCATTGGCCAGTGCCAGCAGCGGCAAGCGCGCCGCCCGCCACAGGCTGCTGCCGCCGGCCAGCAGCGCGCCCACGAGACTCAGGCCCAACCCGGCCATCCACCACCACGGGCTGAGGCTCAACTGGCCCGGCACCTCGGCGCCGTACAGCCCACGTAAACTTGCGGCGACATCCGGCAGCAGCAGGCTCGCCAACAGATACCCGCTGGCGACACCGAGCACACCGCCGAGCAACGACAACACGCCGAGCTCGACGCCCAGGCTGAGGATCAGCATGCACGCGCTGACCCCGCAGGCGCGCAAGGTACGCAATAATCCGCGCCGTTGTTCCAGCGCCAGGCCGATCGCGGCGTGGACAATAAACAGCCCCACCACAAAGGATAAAAAGCCCAAGGCGTCGAGGTTCAAGTGAAAGCTTTCGGTGAGGCGCGCGAGGTTGTTGTCCTCACCCTGCTTGAGTTGCAGCGCAGCCGGTGGCGTGGGATGACCGGCGGCAAAGGCCTTGTCCAGCAGCAGGCGCGACAGCTGCCCCGGCATGCCCAGCAGCGGTTGGGCAAAGCCGATATCGGTCAGCAATAGGCCCGGAGCCATGTCCTGCTGAACCTGCAACGGTGGCAAGGCTTGCCCGCTCGCGGTCAGCGGTTGCTCGCCTTCATGCAACCCCAGGGCCGACAAGGTGTGCGGTGCAATCCAGGTCCGCCCCGGCGGGTTGAAAAACGCGATCATCTGCGCCTGGCTCAACCGCTGCCCCGCCACTGCCCCGCCGCCGGGCAACGACAGCGGGTCAATGCCCATCAATTGCAGGCGCAGGTCCTCATGCCCCTTGAGCTGCAAGCGGCCCTGCACCACCGGCGATACCGGCCACCCGGCACGGCGCAGTTCGGCAAACAGCGCCTGGGGGAAGCTGGCAGCGTCCGGCGCGCTGAGGCTGGCTTGCGGCTCACCGCCGATCAATTGACTGGCGCGTGCATAACTGTCCCGCGCCTGGCTGTTCAGCGCCTGCACCCCGGTCAACAGTGCGGTGGCCAGCCACAGGCCGGTCAACACGCTGAAAAACTGCACCGGGTGACGCCGCCAATGGCTGAGCAGTGCGCGCAACGTCCAATAAAAAACGCTCATCTCAACGCGCGTCCGCGGGCACGACACGGCCGCGATGCAAGACCACTTGCCGGTCCAGGCGCGCTGCGATGCGCGGGCTGTGGGTGACCATCAACAGGCTGGTCGCGCTGTCACGCAGCAGGTCCAACAGCAATTGCAACACTTCATCGCTGGTGGCTTCGTCCAGATTGCCGGTCGGCTCATCGGCCAGCAGCAAGCCGGGGCGCGAGGCCAGGGCGCGCCCCACCGCCACCCGTTGCTGCTGGCCGCCGGACAGTTGCTCGGGGTAGCGCTTGAGCAAGTCACCCAGCCCCAGGCGCTCCACCAATTGTGCCTGCCACTGCGGATCGAAGCGCCCTGCCAGCCGCGCCTGGAACGCCAGGTTGTCCTCGACGCGCAAACTGCCGATCAGGTTGAATTGCTGGAACACCAGGCCGATTTCGGTGCGCCGCCAGTGAGCCAGCTGCGCCTCGGTCAGTTGGTCCAGGCGCTGTGCGCCCACCTGGATGCTGCCGCCGTCCACGCGGTCGAGCCCGGCCACCAGATGCAGCAGCGTACTTTTGCCGCTGCCCGACTCGCCCATCAGCGCAAGGCTGCTGCGTTCGCCCAGGTGCAAATCGACGCCCGCCAGCACCGTCAGCGGGCCCTGCGGGGTGGCGTAGCTTTTAAGGACACCGTGCACCTGCAACATAAAAGCGCTCACTTGAAAGACTGCAAACGAGAATAACGGCTGATTGTCGCGCCCACGCAATTTTTTCACATTGATTTCACCGCCCGCCTACCCTCGCCCCTCTAAATTGCCCACCACACGCCCACGGCCAGCAACTAGTTAGTTGCCGGCCGTGGCCACTTTTAACCGCTGGATGTTCAGCGAAAAGACAGCAGCCCTATGACAGCCTCTTGCTTAACTTCGGGCATCCGTCGAAGCGTTGCGCCTACTTCAATAAAAACAGTGCAGTACAGTGCCCATGGTGAATGATGTGGTTGACCTTACCCTGACCAAACCGCGTTCGCGCCGCGGCTATATCAAGTGGTTGCGAAAGTGGTGGGCGGGCCTTGCAGTCATCGCGCTGCTGCTCGCCGGCTTCCTGCTGTGGCCCTCATCACCGCGTGACCTGAGCGTGGGCAATCGCTTGCTGAACTCGCAAGTGCTGCCCAGCTGGCGCGACGGTGACCTGATCGTGCTGGTGCGCCATGAAGAGCGCTGCGACCGCTCGACAAACCCCTGTTTCGGCGGCGCCGAGGGCCTGACAGTCGTCGGCACCCAACGCGCGCAAGAACTGGGCAAGGCCTTCCTCAAACTCGGCATGGAAGGTAGCGACGTGCTTGCCAGCCCCGCATTGCGCACGGCCCAGACCTCACACTTCATGTTCGGCAATGCCGAGCTGACCTCCGGGCAGCAGGCGATCTGCGGCGCGGCCATTGGCGAAGAACTGCTCAGCCACAAGCAGCCCGGGCGCAACCTGGTATTTGTTACCCACAGCGGCTGTATTGCCGACTTCGAAAAGACCCTGGGTTTCCCCCACGCGGCCTTTCCCGAGTACGGCAGCGCCCTGTTTGTTCGGGTCAAGGCCAACGGCAAATTCGAGACCCTGGGCATCATGAACAGCCCCGGATGGCCCGCCGTCCTGAAAAAACTCTAGACACTTTTTTACATATACCCACCCGTATGTTCAGCAAACCGACAGCCCTCTTCTGGCATGTTTAACTGCGCCTGTTACTTCAGGACGTCATGAATATTTTCAGTGGCTTAGTGAACTTTGTGACTCTTTCTTCTATTACTTACATGCCTCAGTACTCCACCGTTAAACGTCAAGGAGCGACGTTTTGATGACCCGTTTAAAACCTCTGCCGGTATTGTTGCTGGCCTTCGCCGTGTTCTATCTGCTGCCTTTGGGCCTGCACGGTTTATGGATACCGGATGAAACCCGCTACGCCCAGATCAGCCAGGAAATGCTGTTGAGCGGCAACTGGGTGGCGCCTCATTTCATGGGCGTGCGCTACTTCGAAAAGCCTGCCGCCGGCTATTGGCTGATCGCCATCGGCCAGTGGGTGTTTGGCGAAAACCTCTTCGGGGTACGCATTGCCTCGGCCTTGACCACGGGCCTGAGCGTTGTGCTCGCGTACCTTATCGCCCGCCGCCTGTGGAACGATCCGCGCAAGAGCTTCGCCTGTGCCCTGCTCTACATGAGCTTCGGGTTGGTGGCGGGGCAAGCGGGTTACTCCAACCTCGATCCGCAATTCACCCTGTGGGTCAACCTCAGCCTGGTTGCTCTGTGGTTCGCGCTCGACAGCCGCACCTCACGTGGCCGGCTCGGCGCCTGGGCAGTGCTGGGCGTGGCCTGCGCCATGGGGTTTATGACCAAGGGCTTTCTGGCCTGGCTGTTGCCGGTGCTGATCGCCGTGCCGTACATGCTCTGGCAACGACGCCTGGGTGAATTGTTGCGCTATGGCCCGCTGGCGATCCTGGTGGCGGTGGTGCTGTGCCTGCCGTGGGTGTGGGCGATCCATCTGCAGGAACCGGACTACTGGCGCTTCTTCTTCTGGCACGAGCACATCCGCCGCTTCTCCTCCAACAATGCCCAACACGCCAGGGCCTGGTGGTTCTTCCTGCCGATCATGGTGGTGGCGTGCCTGCCATGGGCGGCGCTGTTGCCCGCGACCGTGGTCAACGCCTGGAAAGACAAAGGCCGACCGGCGATTGTTTTTCTGGCCTTGTGGCTGCTGCTGCCGCTGGTTTTTTTCAGCCTGAGCAACGGCAAGCTGCCGACCTACATCATGCCGTGTCTGCTGCCTCTGGCGTTGCTGATGGGGCATGCGTTGATCGACCTGATCAACCGCGGCCAAACACGCAGCCTGCGCATTAACGGCCTGCTCAATTTCGTCATCGGCCTCGGCGCGATGGCGACCCTGATTTACCTGCAGATCGACAAGCCGTTGTACAGCAACAGCCACGCCGAGATGTACAGCCTGTCGCTGACCTTCATCGTGCTGTTGGGCTGGATCCTGGCAAATCTGCTGCAAGCCTTCCGCCCGCTGACGCTGTGGGCCATGCCTGCGCTGGCCATCGGCGTGCTGGTGGCGCTGCTGCCTGCCGGCATGCCGCAAGAGGTTACCGATACCGAAATGCCCGACCAGTTCGTGCTTGAGCATCTGGATGAACTGCAACAAACCCATGCTTTGATCAGCAATGAACTGGGTTCGGCCTCGGCTTTGTCCTGGCGCTTGCGCCGCCCTGACGTGGCGTTCTACGACACCGAGGGCGAACTGCGCTATGGCCTCAAATACGCAGATTCGGTGCACCGCAAAGTCAGCTTTGAAAATGTTCAGCCCTGGCTGAGCGAAGCCCGCCAACAAGGCTCGGTCGGCGTATTGATGCGCGTCAGAAGCACCAGTGAACATCGCGAAGAAGGGCAACTGCCACCCGGAGGCCAGCGCTACCGCAAGGGCGCCATGCTGCTGATCATTTATCCCAAACTTCCTTGACGTCATGCCCACCGTGAGAGCCGCCGATGAATTTCTGGAAAACCGAACGCGGCGCGCTGGTGCTGCTGGGCGTCTCGGCGTTACTCCTGCTGCTGGGCCTGGGCAGTCGCGATTTGTGGGGGCCGGAGACCCGTTGGGCCAACATCGCCCTGCAGATGCTGCAAAGCGGTGACTACTTCGACCCCTACCTCAAGGGCGCACCGTACTACGACAAACCGCTGCCCTCTTACTGGCTGATTACCGCGTGCGCCAACCTGATGGGTGGACTCGGGCCGTGGTCGCTGCGCCTGTCATCCGTGATCGCGGCCTGGCTGAGTATCTGGCTGGTCTACCTGATCGGCGAGCGCCTGTTTCGTAAAGGCACCGGGCTGATTGCCGGCTGGATGCTGGCGACCACCTTCTACTTTCTGTTCTGGGCCCGCGTGGCCACAGCCGATGTGCTGACCGTGTGTGGCGTGCTGTCGGCGGTCTGGTGGTATTGGCGCGGTCCGGACGACACGCGGCTGGGACGCTACACGGTATTTTTCCTGCTGCTGGCGGCAACGTCGCTGTTCAAAGGTTTGATCGGCTTCGTGTTGCCGGGCCTGGTGCTGTTGCCACACCTGCTCGGCGAACACCGCTACCGGCGCCACCTCAACCTGCGCCTGCTGCTGGCCATGCTGATCGCGGCGGCGTTCTATTCGATCCCCTTCGTGTTGTCCCACTTTTACGGGGCACCCACCTATGGCGAGAGCGGCCTTGAACTGGTGTTCAAGGAAAACGTCGTGCGCTTTTTCGACCCCTTCGACCACATGGGACCGATCTATACCTACCTGATCTACCTGCCCGCCTACACCCTGCCCTGGGCGCCGTGCTGGCTGCTCGGCGTGTGGCTGGCGCTGCGCCATTGGCGCCAAACGCCTCCTAGCGTGCGCTGGCTGGTGTGGGGCCTGGGCCTGTTGTTTGTGTTCTTCACCGCCAGCGGCAGCCGCCGCAGTTATTACGTATTGCCGCTGGTGCCTTTCGCCCAGCTGCTGGGCGCCTGGTGGCTGAGTGAACGCCTGCAGCAGCAACCGGCCCGTTGGCCGCGCTGGCAGAAGGCGTTTGGCATCACCGCCGGCGTGTTGCTGCTGGTGCTGGGCGTGGTCTACCCCTGGACCACCGGCAACGGCGGCGTCACCCGATTCGCCGAGGATGTGCACGCCGAGGCGGTGAAAAGCGCGCCGTGGAATCAGTGGCAGATGGTGCTGGTGGAAGTCGACAACAAGGTCCCGATGTACCTGCAAAACGGCGGCAAGCCGTTTTACTACGTGAGCGAAACCCAGGACTTCCCGCGTCAGGGCGACAGCGCCGCCCTGATGGCCTGGCTGGAAAAAAACAGCGGCCAGGGGTTCGACCCGCAGCACACGATCATCGTCGCGCAATACTCAAAGGAAGACCCCACGCCGTTGGCCTACCTGGGCACGGATCATCAGGTGATCACCACGCAGCCGGACAATGGCGAGCGGCTGTTCCAGAAACGTTCGGGCGGCAGCGTGGCGTTTATTCCTGTGCCACGCTGACAGGTCCGCTCAGGCGCTGCGAGTCTTCACCTGTGCGTGAAACCCCGCCAGCACCGCCTGCGGTTTTTCCAGCATCAGTTGGTGACCGCAATTCTCCAACACTTGAAACACTGCGTTGGGCAACTGCGCTGCCAGAGCTTGCCCGCCACTGGCGGGCGTGAGGCCGTCAGTGTCGCCGGCCAACACGCTGACCGGCAACAGCAGGCTGCGAACCTGCTCGGCGTCCGGCCATTGGGCGTGCTTCATCAGCGCCTTGAACATGGACAGGCGGTTGCGTTCAGTGAGTTTCTCTTCATAGGCCACCAGCGCCGGGTCGGCCGTGGCGTGCCAGGCGCGCTCGCGAAAGCCCTTGGCCAACACAGGGCGCAGCCATTCCAACAGCCACGCAGGTAAAGCCATCAGGCCACCGCCTGTCACCGGTCGATGCAGCTGCGTCCCCAGTAACAGCGCCGCATCGACAGGCACTGCGGGCTTGGCCAGCAAGGTGCTCAAGCTCAGCCCGGTGCCGAAGGAATGCGCCACGATCACGTTGCGAGCACCGCCGTAGCGTTGCAGGATCGCCAGGTAGTCGGCCACCAGCTCCGACCAGGCATAGGCAGCGGCTTTTCGCGGTTTGGCGCTGTCGCCGTGGCCGAGCAGGTCCCAGGCGACCAGGCTGTAACCCTCAGCCTTCAGCGCCTGCCATTGCAGGCGCCATTGGTCCTTGTTGCCGCCGGCGCCATGGCAGAAAAACACCACGGTGGCGGATTCGGGCGTGCCGCGGTGGTGGGCGATGCTCAGGGATCGGCCGCGACGGATCTCCACGGCTTCACCGCGCACCACTGGCAACTGGCTAAGGTTGGCACTCATAAACACTGCATTCCTCGATCAAAAAACTCGGTCAGTGTGGCGGCGGCCTTGCCGGCGCCTGCATTAAAGCGTGTCGGCTTCAAGCACGGCGGCGTTCGGCACGCACTGCAACAGCGCTCGGGTATAGGGATGCCGCGCATCGGCAAACAATCTGTCAGTCTCGCCCTGCTCGACCACCCGCCCGTGTTGCATCACGGCAATGCGATCACACAGCCGCGCCGCCACGCGCAGGTCGTGGGTGATAAACACGATGCTCAATTTAAGCCGCCGTTGCAGCGACTCCAGCAGCTCCAGAATCTGCACCTGAATCAACGCATCCAGAGCCGAAACACACTCATCGGCAATCAGGATTTTCGGTTCCACCGCCAATGCACGGGCGATGCCGATGCGTTGGCGCTGGCCCCCGGAAATTTCGTGCGGGTAGCGCTCGAAGGCCGAGGCCGGCAGGCCCACCAAGTCAAGCAATTGCCGCGCGCGCTGTTCGGCGTCAGCCCTGGAGCGGCCCTGCACCCGCGGCCCGGTCATGATGATGCGGCCTACCGTCTGGCGCGGGTTGAGCGAGGCGAACGGGTCCTGGAAGATCATCTGCACCGCGCTGCGCAACGGGCGCAGGCGCCGCTCCGATAGACCGACAACCTCCTGGCCGAGCCATTGGATGTGCCCGCTGTCGGCATGCAACAGGCGCACGAGGCAGCGGCCCAAGGTGGATTTGCCCGAGCCGGACTCACCCACAATCCCCAGGGTTTCGCCTTCGCGCAGTTGCAATTGAACCGCGTCCAGCGCTTGCGTGGTACGGCGCGCGCCCCACCCTGCACGGGTGCTGAAAACCTTGCCCAGTTGCTCGGCCTTGAGCACCACGGCGCCGTCCACCGCCGTACGCGGTGCCAGCGGTTGTGCCGACACCGCCGCCAGCAGTTGCCGGGTATACGCCGCCTGCGGTTCGCGCAACACCTGGCGGGCGCTGCCCTGCTCCACCAGATGGCCCTTTTGCAACACCAGCACGCGGTCGGCAATTGCCTCGACCACGGCAAAATCATGGGTGATAAACAACAGCGCCATGCCCTTGTCCTGTTGGATTTTGCGCAACAGGTCGAGGATCTGCGCCTGAGTGGTCACATCCAGGGCCGAAGTCGGTTCATCGGCAATCAACAGCGCCGGATCGAACGCCAGGGCCATGGCGATCACCACCCGTTGGCGCTGCCCGCCGGACAGCTCGAACGGATAAGCCAGGCGCAGGCGTTCAGGGTCGGGCAGGCCGACATAACCGAGCAGGTCGACCACGCGCCGACGGCGCTCGCGCACCGCGTTCACCCCATGGGCGCGCAGGGTTTCGTCGATCTGCTCACCCACGCGCAGCAGCGGGTTTAGGGCGCTCATCGGCTCCTGAAAGACCATGCTGATATCGCGCCCGCGCAGTTGGCGCATGGCAGTGTCGCTGAGGGCGGCCAGGTCTTGATCGCGAAACGCCAGGCGCCCACTTTCCACCGTCAACGGCGTCGGCAGTTGACGCAGCAACGCCTTGGCCAGCATCGACTTGCCCGAACCGGACTCGCCCACCACACACAGGCATTCGCCGCTGCGCAATTGCAGCGCCAGGTCATACAGCGCATGGCTGCGGTCCGCACCGGGCGGCAAGGCGATACGCAGGTTCTCGACACGCAATAACGTCATAGCGACCTCCCCGGTTCAAAAGCCACGCGCAAGCCTTCGCCCACCCGGTTCACCGCCAGCACGCACAGCACAATCGCCAGGCCCGGCAAAAAGCTCATCCACCAGGCCTCGCGCAACACGCCACGCGAGGCGTTGATCATGTAGCCCCAGCTCATCGCTTCCGGGTCGCTCAACCCGAGGAACGCCAGCGCCGCTTCAGTGAGGATCGCCGTGGCCATCACAAAGGTCATCACCACCAGCAACGGCGCCAGGGCGTTCGGCAGGATCTGTTGGGTGATGATCCCCAGTGGCGATTGCCCCAGCACCCGCGCGGCTTGCACAAACTCACGCTGGCGCAGGGTAAGGAATTCACTGCGCACCAGGCGCGCCACCGCCGGCCAGGCAACCAGGGCGATGGCCAGCACAATGGTGCCCAGGGACGGCTCCAGCACCGCCACCAAAATCACCGCCAGCACCAGCTGCGGGATAATCTGAAAGAACTCGGCGACGCGCATCAGCACGCCGTCGAGCCAACCGCCGAAATAACCGGCCAGCGCGCCGACGATCAAGCCGACCAGCAAGGTTGCCAGGCTCGCCAATGCGCCCACGGCCAGGGACACGCGGGCGCCGTAGAGCAAACCGCTGCCCAGGTCGCGGCCGAGCAAATCGCTGCCCAGCCAATGCGCCGAATCATGGAACGGGGCGAGCATCGGCTGGGTGTTCATCTCCCATGGCGAACTGTGGGTGAGCCACGGCGCGGCAGTCGCCAACCCCGCGAGTACCAGCAAAAATACCGCGCCCAGCAACGCCGAAGGCTGGCGGATAAAGCGTTTGAGCAGCGCCATCAGCCCTGCCCTCCGGCGCCGATGCGCGGGTCGAGGAAACGGCAGATCACATCGGTCAACACGTTGAAGCCCACCACCAGGATCGAAATCACTAAAAAGCCACCCATCAATACGCCGTAGTCGCGCTGCGCCAGGGCGTCGTACATCAAGCGCCCGATACCGGGCCAGGAATACACCACTTCCACCAGCAACGCGCCGCTGGCCAGTTGGCCGAGTTGCAGCCCGGCGAAGGTCACCACCGGCAGCAACGCATTGCGCAGCACATGCACATACAGAATGCGCCGGGGGTGCAGCCCTTTGGCGTGGGCGGTGCGCACGTATTCCTGGCCAAGGGCGTCGAGCACGGCGGCGCGGGTCAGGTGGATATACAGGGCGAGAAACAGCACGCTCAGCGACACGCACGGCAACAGCAGATGCCGCAAGCGATCAAGCAGCGAGAAGTCCTGGCCCACGCTCTCCATGCCAAAGGCCGGGAGCCAGTCCAGGCTCACGGAAAACAGCAGAATCAACAGCATCGCCAGCCAGAACGGCGGCATCGCATACAGCAGCAAGGCGCCGTGGGAGATCACGCCATCGAGCCAATGGCGCTTCTGTCTGGCCCGCGCCGCCAACACACCCAGGCTCACGCCCAACACGGACGACACCACAAACGCCGAGCCCATCAGCGCCAACGTGGCGGGCAACCGCTCGGCGATCAGTGACCACACCGAGCTCTGGTTACGGTAGGAATAGCCGAGGTCCAGTTGGGCAATATGGCCCAGGTAAATCAGCAGTTGCTCAACCAGCGGTTTGTCCAGGCCCATGGTCTGGCGCAGTTGCTCGATAAACTGCACATCGTCCACACCCGCTTCGCCCGCCAGCAGCAGCGCCGGGTCACCCGGCGCCAGGTGGATCAGCACAAAGCTCAACACCAGTACCGCCACCACCATCAGCAGCGCCCTGGCCAGGCGCCCGCCCAGATACAGCACGCCGTTCATGGCGCCGGCGCCTCGAGGTAGACGCTTTCGTAATCTTCGTTAAGGCTGGTGGCGGTTTGCAGCAGGTTTTTCACCTGGTTGTGAAACAGCGTCTGGTTGCGCATTTCAAAGATCGGCGCAATCGGCAGGTCGGTGTTCAGCACGTTTTCCAACTGGCTGTAGAGCTGCTTGCGCTCAGGGCCTTCCGGTGTGTCGGCGAGTTTGTTCCACAGCGCATCCGCTTCCGGGCTGTTGTAGCCGCTGACGTTGGCGAACGGCGAAGTCTTGAGGATGTAGTCGGAGCGGAACAGGTAGGCACTGGTCAGGTACGGGTCGCCGATCTGGAAGATAAAGTTGTAGGTCAGGTCAAAATCCCAGTCACTGACGCGCTGGAACCACGTCGCGGCGTCGGACGTCACCACTTGCACCTTGAAACCCAGCGGTTGCAAGGACTGCTTGGTGTACTCGGCCAGGCGCTCCCACGCACCGCCCTTCTCGCCATTGAGCAGACGAATACGCACTGCGCCCACGTCCACGCCGGACTCGGCAATCAAGGCCTTGGCTTTGTTCACGTCATAGGCGTACTGCGGCAGTTGTGGGTCGTGGTACGGCGTGGTCGAGACGAACTCGCCCTGGGCAACCTTTCCCGAGCCAAAGAAGATGTTATCGACGATGAACTGCCGGTTCAGCGCATACAGGATCGCCTGGCGCACCTTGGGGTTGTTCAGCGGCGGCTTGCGTGTGTTGATCTGCAAAAACGCCAGGCCCGCATACAGCTCCCAGCCCTTGTGCGATGACTGCACACCGGGCAAGGCACTCAGGCGCTTGAGGTCGGAGTAATCGGCATCGCCACTGCGCAGCACTTGCACGTCGTTGCGCTCGAATGCGGCGGCGCGCGAGGAGCCGTCGGGGATCACGTGAAAGATGATGCCGTCGAGGTGCGGCAGGCCTTTTTTCCAGTAGGTGGGGTTCTTGGCCAGCTTGATGTAGGCACCGCGTTTCCACTCGACAAACACAAACGGCCCGGTGCCGACCGGTTTGAGGTTGTAAGGGTTATTGCGAAAATCAGTGCCCTCGTACAGGTGTTTGGGCACCACCGGGCGCAGGCCACTGCCCAGGGCCGAGAGCAACGGGGCGAAGGGTTTCTTCAAGTGGAACACCACCTGCAACGGGCCCGTGGCAGTGATGCTGTCAACGTATTCGGTGATGATCCCGCCGAGGCGCTTGTCGACTTCGGGGTAGAAGGTCTGGAAGCTGAACACCACGTCATCGGCGGTGAACGCCGGGCCGTCATGCCAGTGCACGCCGTCCTGCAGGTCGAAAGTGTAGGTCAGGCCATCCGGCGAAAGGGTCCAGGCTTTGGCCAATACCGGTTTGGGGTTCAGGTCAGTGTCGAACGTCAGCAGGCCCTGAAGGATCTTGCCGCTCACGTATTGGGTGGACACATGGCTGACCACGCCATGCATCAGCGACGGCGGCTCCGGCTGGGCCACCAGGTTCAGCACGCCGCCGTCCTGGGGTTGCGCCAGCGCCTGGCCGGCCAGCAAAACGGTGCACAGGCCCACGGACGACAGGACGCGGCGCAAAGAGAATGAGCGCATGGAGGCTCCTCGGGTTGAAAGAGATGCCAGAGGTTTTGCAAGCGCTGTGCCATGGGGCTTCGGGCTTGAGATTGCTGGATTTGCAATCGGGCGAGCTGATGAAAAAACCACAGCGGCCTGCGCGAGTGTGCAAAAAGCAACAGCACCGCCGTTCACTTGTGGGAGCTGGCTTGCCTGCGATTGCGGTGGGCCGGAGGGCGGATGAGTTGGCCGAACCAGCGCTAGCGCAGGCAAGCCAGCTGCCACAGGGATTCCAGGGTGTCAGCTGGCACAAGGTTTGCCCCTGTCACCGTTATCTGTATCAACGAGCCGAACCTCATGTCACTGGATTACCTGGGCAACCCCATCGACACCACCGACGCCGCCACCCGCCAGGGCCTGGACGATTTCATCGGCGGCTTTCTCGGTTACCAGCCGCGCGCCGAGCGCATTCTGGCCACCGCCGACGCCAACGCGGACTCCGCGCTGGCCAATGCGTTTGCCGGCTTGTTGCTGATGTTTATCGAGTCCCCCGCAGGCCCGGCACTGGCCGACCACTACCGCCAACGCGCCGCCGCCGTGAACACCGACCACCCGCGCGCGCAGCTGTACCTTGCCGTGCTGGACGCCTGGATCAATGACGACCTCGACCAAGTCCTGCACCTGAGCGACCACCTGCTTGAACGCTACCCGCGCGACTTGTTCGCCGCCAAGCTCAACCAGTATGTGGAATTCAATCGCGGCAACTGGCCGGCGCTGCTGCGCATCGGCCTCAAAGCCACCGCCGGCGCCGCAGACATCGCCCACAGCCACGGCCTGCTGGCTTTTGCCTATGAGCAATGCCATCTGCTCGAAGAGGCTCAAACCAGCGCGCGCGAAGCCTTGCGTCTGCAACCGAGCGAGCCTTGGGCCCATCATGCCCTGGCCCATGTGATGCTCACCGAAGGCCGTATCGAGGAAGGCACGGCTTTTCTGCAAGGCGTGAAGCACCACTGGGACGGCCTGAACTCCTTCATGTACACGCACAATTGGTGGCACCTGGCGCTGTTTTACCTCGCGCGCGGGGATGACCAGCAGGTCCTGGAGATTTACGACCGCCACGTGTGGGGCATCCTGCCGCAATACTCGCAGGATCAGGTCGGCGCCGTGTCCTTGCTGGCGCGTATGGAGCTGGCGGGCATCGATGTGGGTGAGCGCTGGCAAGCATTGGCGCCGTACCTGCAACCACGGGTGGGCGATACGGTGCAGCCGTTTCTCAGTGTGCAATATCTGTATGGGTTGGCGCGGGCCGGCAAGCCCGAGGCGGATGGGTTGCTGACGGCGCTGCGCGAGCATAGTGGTGAGGCGCGACCGGTGTGGGGCGAAGTGACATTGCCGCTGGCGCGCGGGTTACTGGCGCATGCGCGAGGCCATGTACACGAGGCCCTGGCGCAACTGGCAATCGCCCTGCCGCGCCTGAACGAGATTGGCGGCAGTCATGCCCAGCGCGATTTGTTTGCGCAGATCGAACTGGATGCGCGGTTGCGCACAGGTGATTGGTTTACTGCCCAGCAAACCTTGGAATTACGGCGCCGGTATGACGGCTGGGATGTGCCGACAAACCGAAGTTTGGTGCGCGTGTATGAGGCGTTGGGGCTACCCGAGCAGGCAGCAAAAGCGCAGGCGCGAGTGCTGCGTTTTAGCTGACCAACAACCTTCAAAAAGGTGCGAGCTGGCGTGCCAGCTTGCACCTTTGAGCGCGCTCACTGGTTAATCAGCTTCGAGCGGCAAATACCCCCCTGGCAATCGCCCGCGCCACGCAATCCGCGGCGGCTGCCCCAATACAACCAATCTCCACCTGCCGCCGTGGGCCGTCGGTCAACGCCACCGCCGCCGACGCCAAGGCAAACACCGTGTCCCCATCAAACGGCAGATGCGCCGGCCGCACGGCTCGGGCAATCCCGTCCTGGGCCATAATTGCAACACGCTTGCACTCGGCGACGGTCAGCCGCGCGGTGCTGGCGACCACCACCAGTGTGGTATTGGCTCCGGCCTGCAAGCGGCCCATGGAGTCCAGGCGCGACAGCTCCGGCATCGGGTCGCTGCAGTCCATCTCGGTTTGCGGCCGATGCCCGCCAAATTCGCCCTCCACCTCCCAAGGCCAGGCCCAGAAGGTTTCGCCATCGGGCATATACACCGAGCCAATCGGGTTGGCGACCACCAGCGCCGCGACGATCAAGCCATCGCCCAGGTCCAGAGAGGCGCTGCCCAACCCGCCTTTCAACACGCCCGCCATGGCGCCACGCCCAGCACCCACCGAGCCCAGCTCGAAGTCCTCAGCCGCATTCGCCAACGCTTCAAACCCCAGGCGCCGATAAGGCGGCTCCAGGCCCCAAGCCTTGTCGCCGCCATTGGCCAGGTCATGCAACACGGCCGCCGGCACGATGGGAATCGCCGGCGCGCCGGGTTTCAAATGCAGGCCAACCTCGTCCTGAGACAGTTTGGCCGCCACCGCATCGGCCGCGCCGAGGCCGAACACCGAGCCGCCGGCAAACACCAGCGCGTGCAGTTGGCCGACCATGTTTTCCGGCTCCAGGGCCGCTGTTTCACGCCCGCCGGGGCCGCCGCCGCGGATGTCGATGCTGGCCGTCCAGAAGCCATCGGGGCGGATCACCGTCACGCCGGTGTCGACGTGCAGGTCCGTGGCGTGGCCGACCGTGAGGCCTGGGATATCAGTGAGGGCATTGCGCGGGCCGGGTCTAGGCATACAGAAAAAACTTCCTTGGGTTCAGGTATGGCGTGGGGAGAGCAAGGGGTGTGCCAAGCCGCAATACCCCGGCGTTGCGGCGTGCATTGCGGTCCGCGCGAGCGTGTCCTGCACAAAAACCAACACCCTGCCCTTTGGCCTGTTAGAAAAACACCAACACAGGCGCCAAAATCACTCTAACTAGTTGTTTTAAGACGGTTTTTACAGATGGCACAGCCTTTGCTCTCCTGCCTTCACCAGAGCTTGAACCCAACAAGCCGACCTCGATCAAGGCCAACGCCTTAAAACTACTGGAGTGTTTCCCATCATGAATGCATCACGCGCCGCAGGCCGCCAGGCCTTCGCCCACACTTTGTTATTTCTCGCCTTGTGCGAGGCCGCGAGCTACAGCAGCCTGGCCCTGGCCGCCGACGCGCCGGCCAGTGACAACCCTTTGGACACGGTCGTCGTGATCGGCAACCGTGGCCAGGCGCGCACCCTGGCCGAAAGCCCGGCGCCGGTGGATGTGATTTCGTCCAAGCAACTGTTGGCCACCGGCCAGGGCGACCTGACCCGTGCGCTGAGCAAGGTGCTGCCGTCCCTCAACCAACCGGCTTCCTCGGGCTTCGGTTCCACCTCGGTGGTGCGCCCGATCAGCCTGCGTGGCCTCAACGGCGACCAGGTGCTGGTGCTGGTCAACGGCAAGCGCCGCCACAACAGCGCGCTGCTGAACAATGGCACTTACCTCAACTCCGGCTCGCAGCCAGTGGACCTGGACATGATCCCCACCGCCCTGGTGGATCACGTCGAAGTCCTGCGCGACGGCGCCTCGGCGCAATATGGCTCGGACGCCATCGGCGGCGTGGTCAACATCGTGCTCAAGCAGACTGACCACGGTGGCAGCCTGTCCACCAGCTATGGCCAAAACTACGAAAACGGCGACGGCGAAACCGTGCGTCAAACCGGTAACGTCGGCCTGGCGCTGCCCAACGATGGTTTTATCAACCTGGCCCTGGACGTGAAAAAGCAGAACATCTCGGACCGTTCCGACGACGCGCCGTACACCGACTCTGCCGGCAACACCAGCCAACGCCATACCTACTACGGCACCGGCCTGCCCGAGGCGAAAAACTTCAGCCTGGGTTACAACGCCGAGCTGCCGGTGGCCGACGCGCTGACCCTGTACTCGTTCTCGACCTTCACCCATCGCAATTCGGAAAAGCCCCTGGCATTCCACCAGCCACCGTCGTTCAACGGCATTCAGACCCCGTACCCGGAAGGCATCGAAGACAACCTGCGCTTTATCGAAGACGACTTCCAGGTCGCGTTCGGCGGTAAAGGCCAGGCGGCCGGTTGGGACTACGACTTGTCCAGCACCTACGGCCAGGACCATGCGCGCGCCACGCTGACCGACACCTACAACCTGAGCTACGGCCCGACGTCGCCGACCTCGGTGGACACCGGCGTGAAGACCTTCAGCCAATGGACCAACAACCTCGACCTGACCCGCGCCTTTGACCTTGGCCTGTACAAGCCGACGCAAATCTCCTGGGGCCTGGAGCAGCGCTACGAGGACTACAAAATCGGCAAGGGCGACGTCGCCTCTTACGCCAGCGGGCCGTTCGGCACTGGCGCCGACGGGTCAATCATTCCACCAGGAACGATTTCCGGCGCCGGTACCACACCGGCCGATGCCGCCGAAAAAAGCCGCATCAGCCTGGCGGGCTACGGCGAGGTCGGACAGGATTTCACCGATAAATGGCACGTGGACCTGGCCGGTCGCTATGAGCATTACAACGACGGCTCCGGCACCACCACCAACGGCAAGTTCTCGACCCGTTACCAGCTGACGCCGATCCTGGCCGTGCGCGGCACCTTCAGCACCGGGTTCCGCGCGCCGTCGCTGGCCCAGCAGATCTACAGCGCCACCTCGCAAACCAGCGTCAACGGCCAACTGTTCGACTACCGCAACGTGGCGGTGAACTCCGACGTGGCCAAGGCGCTGGGCGCCAGCAACCTCAAGCCCGAGAAGTCGACCAACTTCAGCCTCGGTCTGACCCTGCAGCCCACCGATGCCACCAACATCACCCTCGACGCGTACCAGATCAAGATCAAGGACCGCATCGCCCAGACCGGCTACCTGGGCGGCACCCCGCAGATCAGTGCCATTCTCGCCGCCGCCGGGCTGAACCCGAACCAGGCGGTCACCTACTTCACCAACGCCCTGGACACCACCACCCGCGGCGTCGATCTGGTGGGCGACTATCGCCAGGACATCGGCGCCTACGGCAACCTCAAATACTCCGCCGGGTTCAACTGGAACACCACGCAGATCGACGACATCCACGCCTCCGCTGTCGCCGCGCAAGCCCTCGGCCCGGACGGTGGCTACGACCGTCAGCGCCAGGGCAACCTCAAGTACGGCCTGCCGCAATCCAAGCTGCTGCTGGGCACCACCTGGACCTACGACAAGCTGGAAGTCGCGCTCAACCTGACCCGCTACGGCGAGTACACGCAGTACGGCACCGCCGAGATCTACGACCGTACCTTCTCGCCGGCGTGGATCACCGACGTGAACATCGACTACCACCTGACCAAGGCCGTGACCTTGAATGCCGGTGCCAACAACCTGTTCAACAAGTACCCGGAGCGCACTGACCTGGCCAGCAGCTCGGGCGGTTTCCCCTATGGCAACTTCTCGCCTTACGGCACTACCGGCGGCTATTGGTACACCGGCGTGACCTACAACTTCTAACCCAGCGCACGGGGCCGGTTCGCCGGCTCCGTGCCTGACCTGAATGGGAGCCTGTGCATGACCCCTCGCACCGATCAACTCAAACTGGGCGCGTTTCTGGCCAACAGCGGCCACCACGTCGCCGCCTGGCGCCACCCGCTGGCCCAGGCCGATGCCAGCCTGGATTTCGAGCACTTCAAACACATCGCCCAGACCGCCGAGCGCGGCAAATTCGATGCCCTGTTCATAGCCGACGTGGTCGCGCTGTGGGGCCATCATCACGATGCGCTGAGCCGCACTGCGCGCGCCGAGCACTTTGAGCCATTGACCTTGATGTCGGCCCTGGCTGCCGTCACCCACACTATCGGGCTGATCGCCACGGCCACCACCACCTACAACGAGCCGTACCATATCGCGCGCAAATTCGCCTCGCTGGACCACCTGTCCAAAGGCCGCGCCGCCTGGAACCTGGTGACCTCAGTGGTTCGCGATGAAGCCTGGAATTTCGGCCGCGAAAACCACGTGGACCACGGTGACCGCTACCAGCGCGCCGAAGAATTCCACGACGTGGTCAAGGGCCTGTGGGACAGCTGGGACGACGACGCCTTCACCCGCGACAAAGCCAGCGGCGAGTATTTCGACCCGGCCAAGCTGCACACCCTCAACCATCGCGGCGCGCATTTTGCCGTGCGTGGCCCGCTCAACGTGGCGCGCTCGCCGCAGGGCCATCCGGTGCTGGTACAAGCCGGCGCGTCGGAGCCCGGCAAGCAGTTGGCGGCGCGCGTGGCTGAGCTGATCTTTGCCCACGCGCACAACATTGAAGGTGCCCAGGCGTTCTATCAGGACATCAAGCAACGTGCCGCCGCCTTTGGCCGCGACCCTGATCACGTGAAAATCCTGCCCGGCGTCACGCCGTTTATCGCCGACACCCGCGAACAGGCCCAAGCCTTGTTCGAGGAGTTCCAGGCACTGATCGACCCGGTACTGGGCCTGCGCCTGCTCGCCGACACCCTGGGCGATGACATCGACCTGTCCGGCCATGACCTCGACGGCCCGCTGCCGGACACACCGGTAGGCCAACGCGGCAGCCGTCGCGACAAGGTGCTGGAACTGGCGCGCAGCGAGAACCTGAGCATTCGCCAGCTGTACCTGCGCCTGGCCGGCGGCAACCCGGTGATCGGCACCGCCACGGATGTAGCGGACCATTTCCAGGCGTGGTTCCAGGCGCGCGCCTGCGACGGCTTCAATGTGTTCTTCCCGTATTTTCCCGGTTCCATCGAGCTGTTTGTCGAACGCGTGATCCCGCTGCTGCAGGCGCGCGGGCTGTTCCGTCAGGAATACGAAGGCAGCACCTTGCGCGAAAACCTCGGCCTGCCGCGCCCGGCCAACCGCTTTACCCAAGGAGCCCCCGCATGAAGCACAGCGCATGGATGCTGGCAGTCGGCAGCCTGATCGCCTCCAAGGCGTTTGCCCTGAACATTTTGCTGAGCAATGACGACGGTTATCAGCACCCGAACATTCGCGCGCTGTACACCGCACTCAAGGCTGCGGGGCACACCGTGAAGGTTGCCGCGCCGCAAAGCGACCAGAGTGCGCGTGGCGGCGCGTTCTTTTTTGGTCGCGAAGTCAGCGTCGGCCACGACAGCGACCCGGCCTACCCGGACAGCTACTTCATCAGCACCCATGAAAAAGGCCTGTGCCAGAGCGCCGAGTGCGCTGGTAAAGCGGTGCAGATCCAGATCAGTGGCACGCCCGTGATGGCGGTGCTGCTGGGCCTGAATAAAATCCTGCCACACCCTGACCTGGTCATCGTCGGCCCCAACCCCGGCAACAACCTGGGGGCGATCAACATGGCCTCGGGCACGTTCAATGCCGCAAGTGTGGCGCTGCAGGCCGGGGTGCCGGCGCTGGCGGTGAGTACCGACTTGAAAGAAGCCGATCCGCAACGCGCCGCGCAGTTGATCGTGAAGCTGGTGCACGCCCTCGATCAACATCGCCAGCCGGACGGCGCGCTGCTGCCCAAAGGGCTGGGCCTGAACATCAACCTGCCCAAAGACTCGCAGATCAAAGGCGTGAAGCTCACTCGCATCGGCAGCTACGTGGGTTTTGAAGCGCTGTACACCGACGACCTCAAGCAATTCAACCTGCCAGGCAAGCCGGGCATCGGCTTCCAGTACAGCCCCGCCGCCAGCGCTGCACAGCAAAACGATGAGGCGGTGTGGCTGAACAAGGGCTACCTGACCATCAGCCCGTTCAGCGGCCTTGCGGAGTCGATCAGCGCTGGCCCCGTGCTGCAAAAGCAATTGGCCCAGGAGATGAAACCATGAGCGCAGGCTTTTCCCTGGGATTTCTGAGTCGGGTCTATAGCCCCAGCGCTGATCCCAAGGTGTACCGCGACACGCTGGAACTGTTCAGGGTTGCCGAAGAGTTGGGCTTCGACAGCGGCTGGGTGGCGCAGCACCACTTCGCCAGCGAAAACGGGCGCCTGCCCTCGCCGCTGGTATTGCTCGCCGCCATCGCCCAGCGCACGCGGCGCATCAGCCTCGGCAGCGGCATTATCGTGTTGCCCCAGGAGGCGCCGTTGCGGTTGGCGGAAGATGCAGCGGTGCTTGATTTACTCAGCCACGGCCGCCTGGAATTGGGCCTTGGTGCCGGCTTTGATCCTGAGACGTTTGTCGCTTTTGGCCGCGCGCATGAAGCCCGCCATCGCGACTACGAACAGCACCTGCAACAGCTGCTTAATGCGTTGGGCAACGCGCCGTTGACCGACAGCGGTTCACGCCTGCTGCCGCGCGCCCACGGCTTGAGCCACCGGCTGTGGGAAGCCACGTCGCGGGTCGAATTGGTCGCCGAGCGCGGTCACGGGCTGATCATGGCGCCCAATCCGCACCTGCCGGCGCACGCCGGTGCAGCACTGGTGAGGCGCTACCGCAACGCCTGGACCGGCGACAACGGCACACCGGCGCGCATCGCACGGGTGCAGGCATTATTCCCTGCGCCCGATGAGGCCACGCGCCGCGACATCCTCGCCTATGTGCAACGCCAGCAAAGCATCGGTGTGTTCAAGGGCGAGATTGACGCCGACTTCGACACCACCCTCAAGCGCCTCGGCGTGCTGCACGGCCCGGTGGCGCAGATTATCGAACAGCTGCAGCGAGGCCCGACGTTGAGCGCCCACGACCAGTTGATCCTGCAAGTGCAGACCGTCAGCACGCCGTTGCGCGATGCCCTGCGCGCCCTGGAAATCATCCGCGAACACATCGCCCCGGCCCTTGGCTGGCAACCGACCCTGGCCACAGGAAACCTGTCATGAGCTTTAAACTGGGCTTTCTCAGCCACGCCTTTGGTGAGGATCCACAACAGGTCTACCGCGACCTGATCGAGCAGTTTGAAGTCGCCGAAGCGCTGGGCTTTAACGGCGGCTGGATTGCCCAGCACCACCTGAGCAATGGCTTCGGCCGCTTGCCTTCACCCTTGGTGTTGCTGGCGGCGGTGGCCGAGCGCACGCGACAGATCGAACTGGGCACCGGGGTGATTGTGTTGCCGTTCGAAGACCCGATCCGCCTGGCCGAAGACGCCAGCGTGCTCGACGCCTTGAGCGGCGGTCGCGTGCAGTTGGGCCTGGGCAGCGGCGGCGCCAACCTCGACAACTTCAGCGCCTTCGACCGCCACCCGAGTCGGCGCCAGGCGGATTTCGCCGAGCGTCAGCAGCGCCTGCAGCATCTGTTGCAAGGCCAACCACTGAGCGGCGAACTGACCTTGCAACCGCCCGCGCCCGGCTTGAGTGCGCGACTGTGGCACTCCCACGCCAGCCTCGACGGCGCCCTCTACACCGCCCAGCAAGGCAACGGCCTGCTGCTGGGCACCGCCACACATGACCCACTCACGGTGCAAAAACCGCTGGCCGATGCCTACCTGCACGCCTGGTCGCACGCTGAGCGCGCGCCGCGCATTGGCGTGGTCCGCGCGATCTTCCCGGCCGACAGCCGCGCCAGCGCCCAGGCTGAACTGGCGGTGGACATCGAGCGGCACATCCCGCGCCTGCAACGCGAAGGCCTGATCAACGAGGCGCTGCACCTGCAGGAACACCTGCGCCTGATGAACGTGCACCACGGCCATCCCGATGAAGTGATCGAAAGCTTGCAGCACGACCCGTCGCTGCTGCCTTATGCTGATTACGTGATCGCCGTGGTCCAGGCCGAAAGCTCGACCCAGGCGCAGATCCTCAAGCGCCTGGAAATCATCGCCAAGGACATCGCCCCGGCGCTGGGTTGGCAAAAACGATGAAGAATGGAGCGCACCGATGCCCCTTCAATTCAGCTGGCTGATGCCCCTGTGTACGCCCGATTGGGCGGCGCGGCCGGGGCAATGGATTCAGTTGGCCCAGGCGGTTGAATACGCCGGGCTCGATGGCCTGTGGATACCCGGGGGCGCCTTGTGCGCCGACAGCCTGGGTGTGGCGGCAGCGTTGTGCGCGCACACGCGGCGGGTGCAGTTGTCGGTGAGCGTGCCGCCAGAGGTAATGCTGCCGGCAGCGCTGGCGACCACCCTGCAGAGTTTGCAATCGATCAGTGGCCACCGCGTGCAACTGCACCTGCCAAACGCTGAGCGCAGCGCGTTCGGCGAATGGCTCAACCGCGACCAGCGCAGCGAGCGCATCGGCGAATACCTGGACATCCTCCAGCAACTGCTCGCAGCCAATAACGGCGGTCTGGACTATCAAGGCCGGTATTTCCAGCTGGAAAACGCCGGCGTCGCCCGCCGCGAGTTGCCCGCGCCTGCGCTGGTGCTGGACGACAGCCAGAGCCATACGCTGGTGGCCGCGCATGCCCAGACCTGCCTGTTGGCGCCTGGGCATCCGCATTGGCTGGCCCAGCAAATACAGGGTTGGCGGCAGAGCCAACCGGACCTTGAGTTTGCCTGCACCTTTGGCCTGATTCTCGGCGACAGCGAAGACCTGGCCTGGGAAACCGCTGCCACCTTGCTGCCCGTGCCGGACCTGCCGGATGAACCGCTGGCCACCCTGCCCCGTGCCCGCCACCCGTTACGCCAATGGGAAGTGCACCCGAATTTGCTGCAACTGCAGCCCGGGCAACCGCTGATCCTGGTCGGCACCCCGCAACAGGTCGCCACGCGCCTGCAGGAACTGCACGGGCTGGGCCTGAGCCACCTGATCCTGGAAGGCGGCCCGGCGGTCAGCGAAGTACTGCGTTTTGGCGAACAGGTGGTCCCCCTTTTGCGCAAGGAGCGCTTGCACGATGAGCAATGATGTACGCCCACCGATCCAGCTGGACTGGTTCCTGCCCACCAACGGCGACGGCCGCCACCTCACCAGCAGCGGCCTGCCCAAGGTCGGGTTGTTCCAGCAAGGCGAACGCGCACCGACGCTGGACTACCTGCGCCAGATCGTACGCGCCACCGAACAGGCCGGTTTCGACGGCATCATGGTGCCCACCGCCAGCGGCTTCGAAGACCCGTGGCTGATCACCGCCGTGCTGGCCCAGGAAGTGCGCCGCCTGAACTTCCTGCTCACCTTGCGGCCCGGCACCGAATTGCCGGCCTACACCGCCCACCGCGCCGCCACGTTGCAATTGCTCAGCGAGAATCGCCTGGCCTTGCATGTGGTGACCGGCTCCAGCCGTTTCGAGCAGCGCTCGCTGGGCGACTTTCTCGAACACGACGAACGCTATGCGCGCACCGCTGAATTCCTGCAGCAATTCCAGGCTGTCTGGGCCGGCCAGCCTTCGGCGCATCCCGGACGTTATTACCGCAGCGGCACCCACACGCCGATCGCGCCCGGCGCTGTGGTGCCGCCCATCTATTTCGGCGGCGCCTCCGAAGCCGCTGAACGCGTCGGCGCGGCCCATGGGCAAACCTATTTGATGTGGTGCGAACCGCCGGTGATGATCGCCGAGCGCATCCAGCGCATGCGTGATCTGGCCGCCGCTCAGGGCCGCACGCTGCGCTTCGGGCTGCGCCTGCATGTGTTCGCCGCACCCACCGATGAGCAGGCGTGGGCGCATGTTGAGCGGTTGCTGGAGGAGATCCCCAAGGACGCGATCGACCAGGCGCAACGGCAGATGGCCGCCTATGAGTCTGTCGGCCAGAGCCGCCAGACGCAGTTGATGCAAGGCCGTGGCCGCGGTGCGCGGGAGCTGGAGGTGTCGGCCAACCTGTGGGCGGGCGTGGGTTTGGTACGCGGGGGTGCGGGCACGGCGTTGGTGGGGAGCTATGCGCGGGTGGCGGAGCGGATCGAGGAGTATCACCAACTGGGGGTGGACAGTTTTATCTTGTCTGGTTTTCCTCATTTGGAAGAGGCGATTCATGTGGGGGCGCAGGTGGTGCCACTGTTACGCAATATTGGTTCGGCTCGGGGGGGTAGTGGTGGTGTCGGGCTTGTTGCGCCTGGTGGTGGGTCAGTGAGTTTATGAGTTGGCTGAGCTGGCGTGATTGGGGGCATATCCGTTATTTGGTGATGGCTGCTTTTGGTTCCGCCCTTACGGCGGGTCACTTTGGAAAAGCCCCAAAGTAACCAAAGGGCTCTTGCCCCACCACTCGGCACCTCGCTTAGGCTCGGTGTGCCCTCACTCCGGCTTGAATCCGTGGGCCGCCGTGACGGGCCATCCATGGCCCAACACGGCTAACCCGGCGTCCTGCCGGGTTACCCACGGATTCAAGCCTGCGTTCGGCCAGCGTGGTTTAACGGGGCGCCTAAGATCAAAGTCAAAAGCAGATCAAGATCAAAAGCAGAGCACGGCGGCCTGACAGCCGGCCTGATCTTGAAGGCTGAACCCAATTCAATGTGGGAGCTGGCTTGCCTGCGAAGGCATCGACTGGGTGTGCCTGATGGACCGAGTTGTCTGCATCGCAGGCAAGCCAGCTCCCACAGAAAAGCAAAGCACTGCGGTGCTGGCGGCTAAACTCGGTCAACTTGTGGGAGCGGGCTTGCTCGCGAAGGCGGTGGGTCAGTGACACATGAGCTGACTGAAACACCGCATTCGCGAGCAAGCCCGCTCCCACATTTGGATTTCTGTGAATCAGATAGATGGGTGTCGTTTGCACTCGGTCAAAGGTGGGAGCTGGCTTGCCCGCGATGGCATCTAATGGTTATGCCTGATACACCGAGGTGTCTGCATCGCAGGCAAGCCAGCTCCCACAAAAAAGCAAAGCAGTGCGATGGTGGAGGCGGGATTCGGTCAAATTGTGGGAGCTGGCTTGCCTGCGATGGCATCTACTGGTTATGCCTGATACACCGAGGTGTCTGCATCGCAGGCAAGCCAGCTCCCACAGAAAAGCAAAGCAGTGCAGTGGTGGAGGCTGAGCTCGGTCAACTTGTGGGAGCGGGCTTGCTCGCGAAGGCGGTGGGTCAGTGACACATGAGTTGACTGACCCACCGCATTCGCGGGCAAGCCCGCTCCCACATTTGGATCTCTGTGCATTAGATAGAAGTGTGTTGCTGTGCTCTTGATCCGCTTTTGCTTCAACCACTCAGGTCGGCTACCAGGCCGCCGTGCTCTGCTCTTGATCTTGCTTTTGACTTTGATCTGACAGGCCCCGTCAACCACGCTGGCCGAACGCAGGCTTGAATCCGTGGGTAACCCGGCAGGACGCCGGGTTAGCCGCGTTGGGCCATGGATGGCCCGTCGCGGCGGCCCACGGATTCAAGCCGGAGTGAGGGCACACCGAGCCTAAGCGAGGTGCCGAGTGGTGGGGCAAAGACCTTTTGGTTACTTTTGGGGCGTTTGCCAAAAGTGACCCGCTGTAAGAGCGGAACCGCCAGCCGCCGTTACCGCAGCAACGGATATGCACTCCCCCAAAAGCCCCCCCACTCAAATCCGCCGACGCCGACCAAGCTGCGGAATAGCCGTCTGCACAACATCCACACCCTCCACCCGTGTCGCAGTGCAGGCTGCAAGCTGCGCCAAGGTCGGCTGACTGAACAACATCCGCGCATCCACATCCAACCCCGCCTTGCGCATACGCGCCACCAAACTCACCGCCAGCAACGAATGCCCGCCCAGCTCGAAGAAATGGTCATGCCGCCCTACCCGCTCCAACTTCAAGACCTGCGCCCAAATCCCCGCCATCAAGGTTTCCACCTCACCAACCGGCGCTTCATACGCACGGCTGACCACCGCCTCCAACCCCGGCTCAGGCAGCGCCTTGCGATCAAGCTTACCGGCAGGATTAAGCGGCAATACCTCAAGCTGCACAAAAGCCGCCGGCACCATGTACTCCGGCAATTGCTCCAGCACATACGCACGCAAGGCCTCCAGGCTCGGCGCCTGAGCGCGCAGGGTGAAGTAGGCCACCAGCCGCTCATCGCGAATCAGCACCGCCACTTCGCGCAACGCCGGATGCGCCGCCAGGCGTGACTCGATCTCCCCCAGCTCCAGGCGCACCCCGCGCAGCTTGACCTGAAAGTCATTGCGCCCCAGAAATTCCAGATTACCGTCCGGCAAGTAACGCACCAGATCGCCCGTGCGGTACAGCCGGTCACCCGCCACGAACGGGCTGTCGATAAAGCGCTCGGCCGTCATCTGCTCCAGCCCCAGATAACCCCGCGCTACGCCAACGCCGCCGATATGCAACTGGCCGCTGACGCCCATCGGCACCGGCGCATCGTGTTCGTCCAGCACATACAGACGCGTGTTGTTGATCGCACGGCCAATCGGCAACTGTAAGGCCGGCACCGGATCGCCGGGTTCCAACGTCCACGCGCTGCTGTCCACCGTGGCTTCGGTGGGCCCGTAGACGTTATGCAAACGCACCTTGGGCAAGCGCGCCTGCACGCCACGGGCCAGGGCTTCGGTGAGTTCGCCGCCGCCGCAGAGCACGTCGGTGAGGCAGGTGCACAACGCCGACTCTTCCAGCTCGAGAAACTGCTGCAACATTGCCGGCACGAACTTGATGACCGTGATCTGCTGCTCGCGGATCACTTGCGCCAGATAAGCCGGTTCACGGTGGCCGTCGGGCCGCGCAAGGACCAGGCGCATGCCGTTGGCCAGCGGCCAGAACAACTCCCACACCGAGCCGTCGAAACTGAACGGCGCACGTTGCAACAACGCGCCGCCTTCGGCATTCGGGCACAGCCGGGAGCCCCAGTGCATCAGGTTGCCCAGGCCGCGATGCTCGATCATCACGCCTTTTGGCGTGCCGGTGGAGCCCGAGGTGTACATCACGTAGGCCAGGTTGGCGACGCTCAAGCCGGGCACCGACGGATTGCCGATGGGCGCCTGGCTCCAGGCGTTCTGGTCAAAGTCGATCACCGGGACAGACACGGCGCCCGGCACGTCGCGGGTGGCGGCGTGCACCAACAGGGCCACCGGTTGGCTGTCGTTGAGCATGTAGGCCAGGCGCTCGCGCGGATAGCCAGGGTCGAGCGGCACATAGGCGCCGCCCGCCTTGAGAATCGCCAGCAAACCCACCACCAGGTCCAGCCCGCGTTCGACACACAGCGCCACCCGCGAATCCGGCTCAACCCCGCGTTCACGCAGGTGAAAGGCCAGCTGATTCGCGCGCTCATTAAGCTCGCGGTAAGTCAGTTGCCGTTCGCCGGCCTGTACCGCAATGGCATGGGGAATGTGCCGCGCGTGGGCTTCAAACAGCGCCTGCACGGTAAGGGTTTCGGGGTAGTCGGTTTCAGTGGCGTTGAGGTCCACCAACAGCCGATTAAGCTCGCTGGCAGGCAGCACCGGCACCGTGCGCAATGGCGTGGCCGGTGCGTGTTCAAGGGCATGGGCCAGGCCATGCAGGGTCGTGTCCAGGTACGCCAACAGTCGCTCGGCGCCAACCTTGCGCGGCGCCTTGGCCTTGAGCCGAAAGCCGCTGGCAACGTCGTCAACGGTGAGCATCAACGGGTAACTGACGATATCTTCACTGCTGAGCAACGCAATGCCCGGCACCAGGTTCAGGCGTGGGTCGGCGTCGGTGTGACGGTAGTTGAGCAGGCTGTTGAACAGCGGCGACGCACTGCTGCAACGCTGGGCCAATGCGAGCGAGGCCTGTTCATGGGCCAACAAGGCACTGAGCTGGGTGTGGGTGTCGTTGAGCGCATCGAGCACGGTTTGCCCGGCCAGGCGCACGCGCAACGGCAAGGTATTGATGAACATGCCCAGCGCGCGATCAGCGCCTTCGCCGGCTTGCAAACGGCCGAGCAGCACGGTGCCGAACACCACGTCATCGCGGCCCGCAACACGGCTGAGCACGTGCGCCCAGGCCAGATGAAACAGGCTGGCAGCGCTGACGCCAAGGGCACGCGCCTGGGCCCGCAGGCGTTGGTTGAGCACGTCGCCGAGGGGCTGTTCGGACTCCTCGATTTCTGCGCGATCCGCCTGCCGCTCCTGCAAGCCGAACCCCAGGGTCGGCTCGTCGACATCCGCCAGGCGCTCGCGGAAGAACGCCTCGTGGGCGGCCTGTCGTTCCGGCGCCCGGGTCTGTGCGACCACATTGCGATACGGCACCGGCACCGGCAGTTGCGCCTGCTGCCCAAGCAGGTGCGCGCGAATTTCGTCCACCAGCACGGTGGTTGAGGTGGCGTCGTTGACCAGGTGATGGAAACGCAGTTTGGCAACCCAGCGCCGGTTGTGCGGTTCTTCGGCGTAATCCAGGGCCATCAGCGGCGCCTGGCGCAAGTCCAGCGGCTGATGTTGTTCGCGCAGGGGTTGAACCCGCAATTGTGCGTCGCGCCACACCACTTGCATGGGCTGGTCCAGGGCATCCCAAACCAGGCTGGTACGCAGGATATCGTGACGGTTGATCACCTGTTGCAACGCCTGGGCAAACGCGTCGAGCTGCGCGCGACTGGCGAAACTGAACAGCGCATGTTGCTGGTAGGGGTCGCGCTCGTCGGTGAGGTGGTGGTAAAGCAAGCCCTCCTGCAACGGCGCCAGCGGGTAGATTTCCTGCACATTGGCCGCCCCTCCGGGAATGCCGGCGACGATGCGATCAATGCCGGGCTGATCCAGGTCGGCCAGTGCGAGCATGTCTGGCGTGATGTGCGTGCAACCCGATGGGATGCGGTTAGCCGGCACCTGTTTGTCGCTGCCTGCACTGGCCGCCGCCAACGCTGCCAGGGTGGGCTGGCCGAACAACACCTGCACGTCGGCGCGCAACCCGGCATCACGCATGCGTTGCACCAGTTGCACCGCCAGCAGCGAGTGCCCGCCCAACTCGAAGAAATGATCATGGCGCCCTACCTGCTGCACGTGCAGCAATTGCGTCCAGATCTGCGCCAGGGTGGTTTCCACGCCTTCGCGTGGCGCCTCAAACAACCGCGTCACGAAAGCCGCTTGTGTGGGCGCCGGCAAGGCCTTGCGGTCGAGCTTGCCGTTGGCGGTGAGCGGGAAAGCCGCCAGCTTCACGTAGGCCGCCGGCAGCATGTAGTCAGGCAGCGAGGCTTGCAGATGGGCACGCAGCGATTCGACAGTGACGCTGGCGCGTTCGACATACCACGCCAGCAATTGCCCCTCACGAAACAGCACGGCGGCTTCCATGACGGCCGGGTGCGTGGCCAGCGCAGATTCGATTTCCCCCAGCTCGATACGCACGCCGCGGATTTTCACCTGATCGTCATTGCGGCCCAGGTACTCGAGATTACCGTCGGGCAGCCAACGGGCCAGGTCGCCGGTGCGGTACATCCGGCCGTCGCTGAAGGGGTCATCGAGAAAGCGTTCGCCAGTCAGTTCCGGACGGTTGAGATAACCGCGTGCCACGCCCTTGCCGCCGACGTACAGCTCCCCCGCCACACCGATGGGCACCGGCCGTTGCTGCTCATCAAGCAAGTAAACGCAGGCGTTGGCGACCGGTGCGCCGATATGCAGCGGCCCGCCCACCTCGACAAGCCCGGAGGTGGCGACCACCGTGGCTTCGGTGGGGCCGTAGTTGTTGATCACGTCGAAGGTCTGCGTTCGGCTGAACGAGCGCAGACGGTCGCCGCCGATCAGCAGTGTACGCAATGTAGGGTGTTCCAGGCGCTGACTGAAGGCGTACTCGGCCACCGGCGTCGGCAAAAAGCACACCTGCAACGGCTGCGCGCGCCACCAACTGAGCAATGCATCGACGTCCTGCGCGTCATCCTGTGCCGGCGGCAGGTGCAGCGTCGCGCCCACACACAGCGCCGGCCACACTTCCCAGGCCATCGCATCAAACCCGAAGCCGGCCACGCTGGCCGTGTGGCTGCCGGCGCGCAGGTCGAACGCCCGACAATGCCAGTCCACCAGGTTCGCCACCGTATGGTGCTCGACCATCACGCCCTTGGGCTGCCCGGTGGAGCCGGAGGTGTAGATCACATAGGCAAGGTTCGACGGCGTGACGGCGACCCGCGGACTCTCGCCCAGGTGCCCGGCCGGGTGCTCCAGGCGGATGACCGGCACGTCCAGCAAAGGCAGGCGATGCAGCAAATCCTGCTGGGTCAGCACCGCCACGGGCGCACTGTCGTGCAACAGGTAGTTCAGGCGTTCGGCAGGATGGGCCGGGTCCACGGGGACATAACAGGCGCCGGATTTGAGGATCGCCAACAACCCCACCAAGGTGTCCAGGCCACGCCGGGCCACAATCGCCACGCGATCGTCCAGCTGCACGCCGTGTTCGAGCAACTGCCAGGCCAGCGCATTGGCCTGTTGATCGAGCTGGGCGTAGGTCAGTTGCCGGCCCTGGTGCACCGCCGCGATGGCCTGCGGCGTGCGTGCGGCTTGCGCTTCTATGCGCGCGTGCAGGGTTTGCGGCTCGGTGGCGGGTTGTGCGGTGGCATTCCAACGCAGCAATTGGGCCTGTTCGGCGGGCGTGACCAGGGACAACTCACCCACGCTCAGCGCGGTGTCTTCCAGGCCCTGCTCCAGCAGCCAGGTAAAGCGCTGCGCCATCGCTTTCACGTCGTCGTGCTGGAAATACGCCTCGTTGTACACGCAATGCAGGCACGCGGTGTCCTGGTAACGGTTGCTGCGCAGGTGGATGGCGATCGGCAGCGGCTCATGATGGTTGGAAACCTTGATCGCGCGGGCCTGGACCTGACCGTAACGCAGGTCGTGGTCGTCCTGCTCGAAGGACACCGACAGGTCGAACAACTGACCGCGATCTGTACGCCGCAGGCCCAGCTCACGGTTCATCTCGCTCAACGGGAAGCGTTGATGACGGAAATCCTGCTTGAGCTGGTCACGTATGCCACGCACCAAGGCGCTGAAGGGCAAGTGCTGGCTGAACTGAAAACGCACCGCACTCACCTGGGTGAACAAACCCACGGTAGAACGAAAACGCGCGTTGGAGCGGTTGAGGATCGGCAACCCCACCACCCATTCATCGCGTTGACTGGTGCGGGTGAAATACACGTACATCGCCGCCAGCAACACATGAAAGGCCGAGGCCTGATACCGGTTGGCCACTTGTTCCATGCGGTTGAGCAGCGCCACCGGGAACGCTTGCACCAGCGTATTGCTCGGCGCCTGCGCGTTGTGCCGAGGCGTCAACAGCGGCGCGGGCAGCACCTGGTATTTGTCCAGCCAATAGGCGCGGTCACGGGCGTAACGCGCCGATTGCAAGTAGCGCTGGTCGGTGTCGATGAAGTCGATATAGGACGGCGCCAGTGGCTCGGGTTGCCGACCTTGCTCCAGGTCGCTGTACAGCCGAGCCAGGGATTGCAGCATCTGGCCAAAGCCCCAGCCGTCGAGGATCAGGTGGTGAGCCTGGGTACCGAGGCGGTAGTGGTCATCGTCGAGTTTGACCAGGAAAAACCGAAACAGCGGTTCACCGCTCATGGCGTACGGGCGGGCCATTTGCGCCTGCATCAATGCCTGGGTCGCGACCTGCGGGTCGGGCAGCGCAGAGAAATCGTACTGCCCCACTTCCACCGCCATGGCAGGGACGAAGGTTTGCCGAGGCAGACCCTGGTCGTCGCTATGCAGCTGGGTGCGCAACGCATCGTGTTTGGCCACCAGCCGCTCGACCGCGCGCTGGATCAAATCGGGGACCACCGGCCCGGCAAAATCGACATAGCCGCCGATGTTGTACAACGGTGAGTCGCCCACACGCAGTTGGTCGAGCCAGATGTCCTGTTGGGCAGCGGTGAGGGGGAAGCTGGCCGGCTGGCGGGTGAGATGCGTCATAAGATCCTTCTCATGGGAGGTCAGGCACTGGCCGCGCGAGGGCCCATTTCGCCGAAATTGCCGGATTTGAGCATGGGGGTTCGGGGCTGTCTGTCACCCGAAACCCGGACATCAGAAAGGCGCAAAACGGCCTTGGCTGAGGGTTCATTGCTGAATCGATTAAACGTTTGTAGGAAATCGGCTATTTGTGGCCGCTATCAATGCTTAAAGGACTCGTTTAAAAAATTATATTTTCCATATAAATCAATAATTTAATTAAATCTAAAAACGATAGGCGTTTTTTCGTGGGCGGAATAAGCCGTCAGAAACGTCGAATTAATGACGTGGTTTTTATGGCAGGTTGTGTCCCTCGTTTCCGCTGCATACGTAGGACAAATCCCTATGGCTAAATAAAATCTCGAACGCCGAATTACGTTCAAGGAGCACGGACCGCGCCTCACAAACCCAGGGCGCCCCGTCGACGGTTTTCGACATCAAGGATGAGATGGCTATGAGTCTGACCCGCAGTATTGGCGACACACAGAGCCCGCATTTCTACGCCGAAATGGGTGAGTTGATTTCAAGCAGTGGCCACCAGCACTTCGCCGCCAACATGTTGCACCTCGTGGACAAGTGGGTGCCGATTCATCTGGTGGACCTCAGTGAATGGACGCTCGACGAGCTGCGCGACAGCGTGCGCGAGATCAAGCTCCTGGGCAGCGCCGGCGTTAAAAATGACCTGTCTGCGCCGCAGACCCTGCACCCCATCAAGGATCACCCGCTGCTGCGGCAAATGCTGCGCATGCAGGACCCGCTGCTGATTCAGATGAAGGCCAAGGCCAACAGTGCGCACCCGCGCGGCAGCTCACACCAGTGCAACCTGGTGTCGCGCCAGGGCAATCGACGCTGCGTGATTTCGTTCTATCGCCCGCCAACCCAGCCAGGGTTTTCGCTGGCGCAGTTATCGTTTCTCAAGTGCCTGTCGGACACCCTGCTGCCGTTGATGGAACGGCACGCGCAGATCCTGCGCCAGGCACCGCACACCGAGATCGAGCCGGCGCACAACCCGCTGGAGCAATCGCAGCTGCAGCGCGAGTTCTACAAGCGTTTGTCGTTAAGCGATATCACCCTCTCGGCGCGTGAGCAGGAAGTGTGCCTGGGCCTGTTGACCGGCGGCACCGTGCCGCAAATGGCGGAAAAACTCAGCGTGAAAAACAGCTCGATCGAAACCTACCTCAAACGCGCCGCTGCCAAGTTGGGCGTCAGTGGCCGACATGGCCTGGCCAAATGGATGGTTGGCGCCTGATGAACAAAGCGATGCTCACAACGGTAGGCATGGCCTGGCTGCTCGGCGGTTGCTCGCTGATCCCCGAGTACCAGCGGCCAGCGCCGCCTGTGCCTGCGCAGTACCCGCAAAGCGGGGTTTACCGCCTGGCGCAATCGGGCACCGTGGCGATAACACAGGACTGGCAGCATGTGTTCCACGACCCTGCCTTGCAGCAGTTGATCGCCAATGCGCTGCTCAACAACCGCGACCTGCGCGTTGCGGCGCTGAATGTGCAGGCGTTCCAGGCGCAGTACCGCATCCAGC
Source organism: Pseudomonas sp. R9.37 (assembly GCF_963878885.1). NCBI lineage: Bacteria > Pseudomonadati > Pseudomonadota > Gammaproteobacteria > Pseudomonadales > Pseudomonadaceae > Pseudomonas > Pseudomonas sp. R9.37. Next base: position 238,128 of record NZ_CAWNZA010000049.1, read on the forward strand.
GTGCGGACCTGTTCCCGGCCCTGTCCGCCACAGGCGCCGGCAAACGCCAAAAGTTGCCAGGCGATGTGACCGGCACCGGCAAGTCTGCGATTACTTCCAATTATTCCGCCACGTTGGGGCTCAGCGCTTATGAACTGGATTTGTTCGGCCGTGTGCGCAGCCTCAGCGAACAGGCGATGCTCACGTACCTGGGCACCGAAGAGGCGCGACGCAGCGCGCAGTTGAGCCTGGTGGCCAACGTCGCCAATGCGTACCTGACCTGGCGCGCCGACCAGGAACTGCTGGCCCTGGCCCAGCAAACCCTGGAAGCCGACGACCACAGCTGGCAGCTCACCAGCCGCAGCAAAAGCGCGGGCAAGGCCTCGGCGCTGGACGTGGTGCAAGCGCGCACCGCAGTGGAAAGCACGCGTGCGAGCGTGGCCCGTTATGAACGCCAGGTCGCCCAGGACCTGAACAACCTCGCCCTGCTGGTGGGCGCGCCGGTGGATGAGCGTTTGCCCGCGCGACCGCTCGCCGATGAGCTGGTGGCGCGCGTGCCCGCAGGTCTGCCGTCCGACGTGCTGCAACGGCGCCCGGATATTCTCCAGGCCGAATATCAGTTACAGGCCGCCAACGCCAATATCGGCGCGGCGCGCGCGGCGTTCTTTCCATCCGTGACCCTCACGGCCAACGCCGGCAGCACCAGCACGCAGCTGTCGGGGTTGTTCAAGGGCGGCTCGGGCACCTGGACCTTCCAGCCGCAGATCAACCTGCCGATTTTCAACGCCGGCAGCCTGCGCGCGAGTCTCGACTACGCCAAACTGCAAAAGGACATCACCGTGGCCCAGTATGAAAAGTCGATCCAGACGGCTTTTCAGGAAGTCGCCGACGGCCTCGCCGCCCGCCAGACCTTTAATGACCAGCTGGATGCACAACGCGATTTCGTCGCGGCCAACCAGGCCTATTACGACCTGGCCCAACACCGCTATCGCAGCGGCGTGGATAGCAACCTGACGTTTCTCGATGCACAGCGCTCGTTGTTCAGTTCGCAACAAGCGCTGATTGTCGACCGGCTGGCACAGTTGGTGGCGGAGGTGAACCTGTATACCGCGCTGGGGGGCGCGTGGGGGGATACGCCAGTGCTGGCGACGGCAAAATAAAGCGGGTTTGGATGTGGGCTAGCCACATCCCTTGTGCAGCGTTCAAGGGTTGCGCTGTGCCACCCGCCACACCTTGTTGCCCACATCGTCTGCCACCAGTAACGCGCCTTGCGCGTCGAGGGTCACACCCACCGGCCGGCCTTGGGCCTGGCCCGCGGCATTCAGAAAACCGGTCAGGAAGTCGACCGGCGTGCCAGCGGGTTTGCCCTCCTTGAAGGCAATGAACACCACCTTGTAACCGGCCTGCGGGTTGCGGTTCCACGAACCGTGCTCACCGACAAACACGCCATCGGCGAACGCCGTCGGCATGCCCCGCGCGTCCGAGAAGGTCAGGCCCAACGGCGCGACGTGCGTGCCAAGGGCGTAGTCGGGGGCAATGGCCTGGGCCACTTTGTCCGGACGCGGCGGTTGCATGCGCACATCGACGTGGGCGCCGTAGTAGCTCCACGGCCAGCCGTAGAACGCGCCGTCCTGCACCGAGGTCAGGTAATCGGGCACCAGGTCGCTGCCGATTTCGTCACGCTCGTTGACCACTGTCCACAGTTGTGTGGAGCCGGGCTTCCAGGCCAGGCCATTGGGGTTGCGCAAGCCACTGGCGAACAGGCGCTTCTTACCGCTGGCGAGGTCCAGTTCCCAGATGGCGGCGCGGCCTTCTTCGGCGTCGAGGCCGTTTTCACCGACATTGCTGTTGGAACCCACGGTCACATAGAGCCGCGTGCCGTCCGGGTTGGCCAGCAGGTTTTTGGTCCAGTGATGGTTGATCCCGGCCGGCAGCTCGGTGACCTTTACCGGCGTGGCGTCTATATGGGTCTGGCCCGAGGTATACGGCACCTTGACCACCGCGTCGGCGTTGCCGATGTACAGCTCATCGCCCACCAGCGCCATGCCGAAGGGTGATGTCAGGCCGGCAAGGAACTCAGTGCGTACTTCGGCGTGACCATCGTGATCGGCGTCGCGCAGCAGGGTGATGCGGTTGGCGCTGGGTGTATCGGCGCCAACCCGGCCCATCACAAACCCCATCGCGGTACGGCGTGCCCAGGCGATCAAGCCCGTGCCGCCGTCAGTGGCGCCTTCGGGCATCGGGGGGTGATTGCTTTCGGCGACCAGCACATCGCCATTGGGCAAGGTGTAGACCCAGCGCGGGTGGTCGAGATTGTCGGCCAGCGCCGTTACGGTGAAACCTTCAGGCGCCGTGGGCTGGGCGTTGCCGGGCCAACCCACGGCCTTTGAGACCTTGAGTGTGGGGATCAGCGACGTGCTGGGTTCCGGTAATTGCGGGGTGGGGCCAACGCTGGCCTGGAACGGCAACTTGGACGATTCACCACAGGCGGTGAGAGCAGTGGCAGCGCAGATCAGGAGCGCAAGGCGGCTCGGTACATTCATGGTTGAAACCTCGGGGCAAAATCCCGACGGAGTATTGCGTGATGGGGCGCGGGTAAACACCGGCAGTGGCGCAATTGAATATTAACCGGCGGGCACGAATGCCAAGGGATGCGCCTGGCCGGCTTGCGGCAACCGCTCCGGCCGCGCTGCAAGTCACAGCCAACGGCCCATCGCCAGGCTGAACGGCGAGAACTCGGCAAACTGCCAACGCAACGCCAGCGCTGCCGGGCGCCGTACCGCATGCTCCACGGTCAGCGTCCATAGCCGCTGGGCACCGTCGAACATGGCCACCTCTGGGCCGCTGAGGATCAGCGCGGTGCGCCCGGCAATCTGCAGCACATCGCCCGATTCGAAGTCGATAAACAACAGCCCCGCCACCGGGTTGGCCGACAGGTTGCCCAGGGTGTTGAAGAACAGATTGCCGGCGAAGTCGGGAATGGTCAGCACATTGCCGTCGACGCGCACGAAGCCAGTGTTGCCGCCGCGATGGGAGACGTCTACCGAGCGTGCGCCCTCCTCGTCCACGTAGCTTGCGACAAAGAAGGTGTCAGCGTTGCGGATCAAGTCTTGCGCGGCGTCATCCAGGCAGTTCAAGGGCTCGACCAAGGTGCCGGGTTTGCGCGCGATCCCCTCGACCGGGCGCCGTTGAATGTACTTGGGGCAGTTGCCGAACGTGTGCACCACATCAACCGAAAAGCCAGCGTGACCAAGGCTGCCCACGCGCCCATTCATGCGGTTGCGGCGGCGGGTAGTGAGGTCGATGCCCAGCAGGCCCACGGACGCACCGTGGTGTAGCGCAGCCAGCGCCGGATCGCCTTTGGACGGCACGCTGTCGATCTGCAACCTGTGCGGGTCGGGTGAATGGGCAAACCCCGGCGCACCTTCGAGCAGCGTCGCCCAAGGGATGCCCTGCGCATCCACTACCGCGAGCATCAAGTAGGGCAACAGCGGATAAAAATCCCGATGCTGCTCCGGCAAATGGTCGCGGATCACCTTGGGCCCCACGACTGCCATGCGCTCGGCAACGCCGGCGCTTTGCTGCATCTGCCGTTCGCCGGCATGCCAGGGGGAGGGTTCGATCTGGTTCATGGCACACACCTCAGGTTCGATGAGTGAATGCTGCGCCCTGTCACCCATCAAGAGAATGCCCACGCTTGGCAATCCAGCATTACGCCAACTGAAACGCCGGATGATCCCGCAGCGCTGCCACGCAGTGATCGACAAAACTGCGCACGCGCATCGGCGCGTTGCGGCCTTCGCGGTACACCACGTGCACCGCCAGCGCCGGCAGTTCAAAGGCCGGTAGCAGGCGACGCAACTGGCCGCTCGCCAACTGTTCATGCACCGGGTAGCTGAGGCAGCGAATCAGCCCCGCACCGTGCACAGCGGCATTGATCGCGCCCTGCACCGTGGTGCAACTCAAGCGTGCGCGCGCCTTTAATGAGCCGCCTTTGAAGCCCCAGTCAACCTGATCGGCACTGGCGATCAGGCGATGCTGCTTGAGGTCGTCGGGATGCGCCGGCTCGCCGTGAGCGGCCAGGTAGTCGGGGCTGGCGCAGAGAATCGGGCGTACTTGCCCCACCCTCCGGGCGATCAGTGACGAACTGGGCAGTTCACCGACCAGGATTGCCACGTCCAACCCCTCTTCATGCAGGTTGGGGTAATGGTCGTGATAGCGGGCGACGAGACGCACGTCGGGGTAGCGCTCCATATAGCCAGCCAACACCGGCGCCATGACGTAGCGGCTGAACAGAAACGGCAGAAAGACTTGCAGGTTACCCTGAGGCTGCGCGTGCAAACCCTGGGCCGAGGCTTCGGCGGCGTCCACCGCGGCCAGCAGGCGTAGGCAGTCGGCCAGGTAGACGCTGCCCGCGTCGGTCAGGCTCACACCTCGCGTACTGCGTTGCAGCAACTGCGCGTGCAGGCGCGCCTCCACACGCGCAATCGCACGCATCAGGGTCGGGCTGGAGACGTGTGCGTGACGGGCCGCCGAGGCCAGGCTCGGTTGCCCGGCGAGCGCCGTAAACAGCTGCATGTCGCGATAACGTTCCATCAACTGCGCCGCTTCAACGCCGGGTTCAGGGCCGCGTCCTGTCCGAGGCGATGGGTGAGAAAGTCGACAAAGGTATGGATTTTGGCCGGTACCCGGCCGCTCTTCTGGAACACCACCTGGATCGGCAGTGGCGCCGGCTCGAAATTCTCCAGCACAATCTCCAGCTCGCCCGCCGCCACCGCCGCTGCGACTTGATAGGACAGCACCCGCGTCATGCCCCAGCCCAACCGCGCCAGGTGGATCGCCGCGTTATTGGCCGTGACCACCAGACGCGGCTCGATAGGCACGGTCAGCGGCTGGCCGCCGTCGACAAACCGCCACTCGCTCACCAACTGGCTGGAGGACGACGTGACGATCTTCGCTTCACGCAGTTGCTCTGGCCGCGCCGGCCTTGCGTGCTGGTCGAGATACCCTGGCGCAGCACACACTACGCGGCGCACTTCACCCACCTTGATCGCCTGCTGCCCCGGCTCTTGCAGATGGCCGATGCGCACGGCCACCTCCACGCCTTCATCGACCATGTTCACCACGCGATCGACCAGCAAGGCGTTGATGCTCACCCGCGGAAAGCGGTCCAGGTAATCGCCCAGCACCGGCGCCACATACAACTCGCCAAACAGCACGGGCGCGGTCAGCGTCAGTTGACCGCTCGGGATGGAATAACTGCCTGCCGCCGCTGCCTCGGCCTCGTTCAGTTCGGCGAGGATGCGTCGGCAATCTTCCAGGTAACGCTGGCCGGCTTCGGTCAGGTGCAGGCTGCGCGTGGTGCGCGACAGCAGTTGCGTGCCGATGCGTTGCTCCATGGCGGCAATGGCCCGGGTCACGCTGGGCGGCGAGGTTTTCAGGCGGCGTGCGGCAGCGGCGAAGCCCGCCTCCTCGGCGACCGCGAGAAATACCTGCATTTCATGAAATCGGTCCATCGGCGCTCACTCTTCTAGCCACAGATCATTTATTGCGCTTGCAGCCCCACTGCCGTGCGCGGCATGCCGACAAAGCCCGGCAAGGCCTCGATGCTGGCAAGCCAGGCCCGCACCTGAGGGTAGTCGGCCAGCGACACATTGCCTTCCGGCGCGTGGGCGACGTAGGTGTAAAAGGCAATATCGGCAATACTCGGCTGTTCGCTGGCCAGGAAGCGGCTTTGGCCCAGTTGCTGCTCCACCAGCGTCAGCAGCGCGTGCGAGCGACTGATGGCGGTGACGGTATCGACCTCGGCGCCAAACACCACGGCCAGTCGCGCGGCCGCCGGCCCGGCGTGAAGTTGACCGGCAGCGGCCGACAGCCAGCGCTGCACGCGCGCCTGGCCGACAGGATCACTCGGCAGCCATTGGCCGTCGCCGTAGGTGTTCGCGAGGTAGACCAGGATCGCATTGGAATCGGCCAACACCGTGCCGTTGTCATCGATCACCGGCACCTGGCCGAAGGGGTTGAGGCGGGCCATAAAGTCCGGGGCTTTCTGCGCGCCGTGCTTGAGGTCAACCAGAATAAATTCGCGGGGCAGCCGCAACAGCGACAACATCAGCTCCACGCGGTGAGAGTGGCCAGACAGTGGGAAACCATACAGTTTGATCGCAGACTGAGACATGAAAGGCTCCAAGGATGGGGGATCGACGCCCGCATCTTCCGCCGCTGCACTGATCGAGAGAATCATCAGGATTTACAATCGAGCATTTCACCGGACGAAACAATCACTGCGCGAATAATTCCATGATCAGGCTGAACAGGGTGATCTTCACCGCGCTGTCCAGCTCGGTCCAGGCCAGTCCGGTACTGGCCTCATACGCCCCCAGCTCAAGGTGACGCGACACGCAATTGGCCGGCAGCGCGCGCGCCGCCTGTTGCGGCAACACCCCGACGCCCAACCCGGCAGACACCAGCGCGAGCATGGTGGTGAACTCACCCAGTTCCGAGGCGATGTCCAGCGTGATGCCCAAGGCATTGATGAACTCGTCGTAGAACCCCGGCGCATAACGACGCGCGAGGATGTACACCGGCACGTTGAGCAAGTCCTGGGGCTGGAGGGTGGTCTGGGCCGCCAAAGGATGATCGACCGGCAATGCCACGCAAAAACTTTCATGCAATACCGCGCGAGTCTGCACGCCGGGATGGGCGGCCGGCAGGCGCATCAGGCCGAAATCCAACAGGCCGTTTTTCAAGGCGGCGGCTTGATCGGGGCCGGGCATGTCCTTGAGTTCCAGCTCGATACGCGGGTAGCGCAGGTGCACGGCGCGGATCAGCTGCGGCAACAATTGCGGCAATACCGACGACACAAACCCCAGACGCACTCGGCCGATTTCGCCACGATGAGACGCCCGCGCGGCGTCTGCGGCGCGCGCGGCCTGGTGCAAGGTGGCCTGGGCTTCGGGCAAAAATGCGCGCCCTGCTTCGGTCAGCGTCACCGCGTGGCGATTGCGATCCAGCAGGCGCACACCCAGGCCGCTTTCCAGCAACTTGATCTGCATGCTCAGCGCCGGCTGCACAATCGATAACTGCGCCGCCGCCCGGCCGAAGTGCAGTTGCTGGGCAAGCACCACGAAGGCGCGCAAGTGCTTTAACTCCACAAAATCTCCCGGTTATCAAAAACCATGATCAACCGATCACAAATGAAAATTGGACGCTGACCCGCGCCTGCGGTGAAGTAACACACCGTCATACACGATATGACAGGGCTTGGCCTATAACAATGAGAACAAGGAGGCACCATGCTCGGCATGGCTAACGACACTTATCTGCTGGTGGATGCGCTGGTCACGATTATCGGATTGATATTGTTGATCACCCATTTGAAGGTCCATCCGTTTGTCGCGCTCACCGTCGCCGCAGGCTTTCTTGGCCTGACCTCCGGCATGCCGGTGGACAAGGTGATGAAGTCTTTCCAGGACGGTTTTGGCGGCGTACTCGGGTTTGTCGGCATCATTCTTGGCCTGGGCACCATGCTCGGCAAACTGATGGCCGACTCCGGCGGCGCCGATCAGATCGCGCGCACGTTGATTCGCGCATTTGGCAAACAGCGCGTGCACTGGGCAATGATGTTCTCGGCGTTCCTGGTGGGCATTCCGCTGTTTTTCGAGATCGGGTTTGTGCTGCTGATCCCTCTGGTGTTCATCGTGGCACGCCGCACCGGGCTGTCGCTGATCAAGGTCGGCATGCCGCTGCTCGCCGGGTTGTCGGTGGTGCACGGGCTGGTGCCGCCGCACCCGGGGCCGCTGCTGGCCATCGGGATTTTTGGCGCGGACATCGGCAAAACGATTTTCTACGGGCTGATTGTCGGCCTGCCCACGGCGGTGATCGCAGGCCCGCTGTTCGGCAACCTGATTTCACGCTACGTCCCCGGCCACGCATCGCCGGAACTGATGGAGCAACTGGCGAAAGAGTCCACGGGGGAAAACCTGCCGGGCTTTGGCATCACGGTCACCACCATCCTGTTGCCGGTGGTGCTCATGTTGCTCAAGACTTTCGCCGACGTGGCCTTCGCTGCCGACAGCGTGTTCCGCGTGTGGATGGACTTTATCGGCCACCCGATCACCGCGTTGCTCGCGGCGCTGCTGCTGGCGTTCTATACCTTTGGGGCGGCCCGCGGTTTCTCGCGTGAACAGCTGAGCAAGCTATTGGATTCAAGCTTGGCCCCGACTGCCGCGATTGTGCTGATCGTCGGCGCGGGCGGCGGCTTCAAGCAGATGCTGGTGGCCAGCGGCGTCGGCGACGTGATCGGGCACATGGCGGTGCGCGCCGAGATCTCGCCGATCCTGCTGGCGTGGCTGGTGGCGGCGGTGATTCGCGTGGCCACCGGTTCCGCCACCGTGGCGACGATCACCGGGGCGGGGATTGTCGCGCCAGTGATCGGGCTGATGCCCGGCGTGAACCGTGAGCTGCTGGTGCTCGCCACCGGTGCCGGTTCGCTGGTGCTGTCACATGTCAACGATGCCGGGTTCTGGTTGGTGAAGCAGTATTTCAACATGACCGTCGTCGAAACTTTCAAGACCTGGACGCTGATGGAGACCGTGCTCTCCTTCGCCGCCCTGGGGTTCATCATGCTGCTGTCGTTGGTGGTGTGAAGCGTTAGGAGAGGTAGCCCATGCAAAGCGTTTTAGACAACTTCCGCCTCGATGGCCGGCTCGCGCTGGTCACCGGTTCCAGTGCCGGTATCGGCCTGGCGATTGCCCGTGGTCTGGCCCAGGCCGGTGCGCGGGTGGTGCTCAACGGGCGCAACCGCGCCACCTTGCGCGATGCGGCCGCACTGCTGACGCTCGAGGGCCTGGAGGTGCACACCCAGGCATTCGACGTGACCGACAGCGCGGCGATCCAGGCCGCCGTGGCCGACATCGAGGCGCGCCTGGGGCCACTGGAAATCCTCGTCAACAACGCCGGCATGCAACGCCGTGGCCCGCTGGAAGACTACAGCGAGCAACACTGGCGCGAGCTGATCAGCACCAACCTCGACAGCGCCTTCCTGGTCGGCCAGGCCGTGGCCCGAGCGATGATCCCGCGCAAGCGTGGGCGCATCATCAATATCTGCTCGGTACAAAGCGAGCTGGGCCGCCCTGGCATCGCGCCGTACGCGGCGAGCAAGGGCGCGTTGAAAATGCTCACCAAGGGCATGGCCATCGACTGGGGCCCGCACGGGCTGACCGTCAACGGCATCGGGCCCGGCTACTTCAAGACCGAACTGAACGCCAACCTGGTGGCCAACCCCGACTTCAGCGACTGGCTGGTGCAGCGCACGCCGAGCCGCCGTTGGGGCGACGTGGCCGAGCTGGCCGGTGCCGCGGTATTCCTCGCCAGCGACGCCGCCAGCTTCGTCAACGGCCATATCCTCTACGTCGACGGTGGCATCACCGCGTCGCTGTAATCCTGGAGAATTTTATGCACGCTATCGTCTGTCACGCTTCAAAGGACCTGCGGGTCGATCCCCAGGATGAACCGCAAACCCTCGCCCCCGACCAGCTGCGCGTGCGCATCGCGCGGGGCGGTATCTGCGGTTCGGATTTGCACTACTACCAGCACGGCGGCTTCGGCACCGTGCGGCTGCGCGAGCCGATGGTGCTCGGCCACGAAGTGTCGGCGGTGATCGACGCGGTAGGCAGCGACGCCGGGGTATTCAAGGTTGGCGAGCGCATTGCGGTGTCGCCATCGCGCCCCTGCGGCGGCTGCCGCTATTGCCATCAGGGCTTGCCCAATCACTGCCTGAACATGCGCTTCTACGGCAGCGCAATGCCCTTTCCCCACATCCAGGGTGCGTTTCGCCAGAGCCTGGTGATCGAGGCCCATCAGGCGCATCGCCTGGCCGACCACGTCAGCCTCGCCGAGGGCGCACTGGCCGAGCCGTTGTCAGTAGGCTTGCATGCGATTCAGCGTGCTGGCGCGGTGTTCGGTAAACGCGTGCTGGTGACCGGCTGCGGCCCGATTGGCAACTTGCTGATCGGCAGCCTGCGTGCTGCCGGTGCCGGTGAAATCGTGGCCGTGGACGTGTCCGCCAGCGCCCTCGCCTGCGCCGAAAAGATGGGCGCCACACGCACCCACAACATCGCCGACGGCGCCGATGCGCTCAAGCGCTACACCGCCGAAAAGGGCTACTTCGAAGTGATGTTCGAAGTCTCCGGCAGCGCCCAGGCCCTGCGCAGCGGCCTGGATTGCATCGCCCCGCGCGGGGTGTTGGTGACGGTGGGCCTGGGCGGTGATGTATCGCTGCCGCTGAATTTGCTGGTCAGTCGTGAGATCGACTTGCGCGGCACCTTCCGGTTCCACGCGGAGTTTGCCCAGGCGGTGGATTTGCTCAATCGCCAGATCGTCGATGTACGCCCGGTGATCTCTCACACCGTGCCGTTCGGTGATGCGGTGCAGGCATTTGAACTGGCGGCGGACAAGACCCAGGCGATGAAAGTGGTGTTGGATTTTGGTGTGCCGGATCTGGATTGACGCCTGGCCTGGAATGCAATCTCCCCAGCAAAGTTGATCCCTGTGGGAGCGGGCTTGCCTGCGAAAGCGGTGGCTCAGTTACACATGAGCTGGCTGCCCCACCGCATTCGCGAGCAAGCCCGCTCCCACATTTGATCGACATCAGTGCTGAAGGCTGCGCAGGTCGCTGGGCCGACTGGACCAGTGCCGAGTGTCTGTCTACGCTCACCACCGAGTGGAACCCTCCATCGCCAAGGGTTGCAACAACACGTAAGGCTCAGGCGCGCTCTTCAAGCCTGAAGCGCAAAAAACGATGGCTCTTGGAAAACAACCGCCGGTAGGTGAGCAGTACCGCACCTACCGTGCCCAACGCCGACGAGGCGGCGATCAGAAACATGATCACGATCTGATACCGCACCGCGTCCACCGGGCTCTCTCCCGCAAGCACCTGGCCGGTCATCATGCCGGGCAGGCTGACGATGCCAACCACGGTCATCTGGTTCAGCGTCGGGATCATCCCGGCGCGTACTGCCTGGCGGATGGCTTCCTGCGCGGCTTCCCAGCGCGAACCGCCCAACGCCAGGATCATCTCGATGGTGTTGCGCCCCGAGGTCAATTCCTGGGTCATGCGCTCGATGCCCAGTGACACGCCGGTCAGGGTATTGCCAAGGATCATCCCCAGAATCGGAATCGCATACTGCGGCTCGTACCACGGGTGGATGCGGATCACCGCAAACAACCCCACCGCCGTGACCAGCCAGGAGCTGCCCCACACCGACAGGATGCTGTCGGCCCGTTGCCCGCGATAGGTCCTGCGCCCACGTCCGGCCGCCGACAGGCCGGCGATCAAAGTCATCGCGCACATCAGCGGCAGCACCACGTACCAGTAGGCAAACTCGAACACCCAGCCCAGCAGATAACCAATGGCCAACAATTGCACCACCGTGCGCACCGCCGCCCACAGCAACTGGCGACCCAGGCCCAGGCGCAAGAGCAACGACAGCGCGCCGTTGATCAGGATCAGCGAGGCGGCGATGCCCATGTCCAGCGCTGTGAGGTTTTGATAATTCATGGTTGGGCCACTGCGCTCAGCACGCCGGCGCTCATCTGCAGGTGGATGGCGCTCATGCGTTGGGCCTGGTCGAGGTCGTGGGACACCCAGATGAAAGCACGCGAGTTGTCGCCGGCAAACCAGGCGTCGATCAGCGCTTCCACATCACGGGAGCACGTGGGATCGAGGGCCGCTGTGGGTTCGTCGAGCAACAGCACTTCGGGGTTGAGTTGCAGCGTGCGGATCAGCGCGACCACCTGGGCTTCACCGCCCGACAGGTCACCGGCATTTTTGTGCAGAAAGTCCGCAGTTTTCCCGGCATGCCCCAGCAGCGTGGTGACCGCCTGCTGGTCAAAGCGGCGCTTGCGCAACGTCTTGAGGCTGAACGGAAAACGCAGGTTGTCCTGCACCGTGCCCTCAAGCAGCGCAGGGCGTTGCGACAGGTAGCTGATGTGGCTGCGGTAATGGGGAATGTCGGCATTGGCAACCGGCTGGTCGTTCCACAGAATCTGCCCCGAGGTGGGCGCATCCAGCAGCGCCAGCGCGCGCAGGAACACGCTTTTGCCGGAGCCGGAAGAACCGGTGATCGACACGCGATCGGCGCTGTTGAGGGTGAAGTCCGTCGGTTCAAGCAAGGTCACTTGGCGACGCTCGTCCACGCGCGTGAGGGCGCGGGTTTCTATCAGTGCGCTCATGGACGCGGTGTTCCTCTTAAATCCTGTTGGGCGCAATGGTGCGGCAGGTGCACGAAGATTTCATGAAAAAATTCAAACTATCGCCATTCATGTCGTTCACACCTTCACGTGCAACGTAAAACAGGAGGCGACATGCAATACCGACAACTGGGCCATTCAGGCCTGCTGGTATCCGAAATCATCCTGGGCACCGTGCCCTTCGGCGGTCGCGCCGAGTTTGAAAAGTGCGGCGCGGTGGACGTACCTCAGGCCAAGCGCATGTTCGACATCGCGTTCGACGCCGGCGTGAATATGGTCGACACCGCCGACCTCTACTCCCACGGCCTGGCCGAAGAAGTGGTGGGCAAGGCCTTGGGCGCCAAGCGTCACGACATCCTGCTGGCCACCAAGGGCCGCAGCCCGGTGGACAAGAACCCGAACAACTCCGGGTCCTCGCGCTACCACTTGATTCGCGCCTGCGAAGCCAGCTTGAAGCGCCTGGGCACCGACCACATCGACCTGTACCAATTGCACAATTGGGACGGCATGACGCCCATCGAGGAAACCCTCGAAGCGCTGCGACTGTTGGTCGGTTCGGGGAAGATCCGCTACTTCGGCACCAGCAACTTCACAGCCTGGCAAATGATGAAAACCCTGGGCAAGGCCGAGCTGCACGGCATGCTCAAGCCCATCACCCAGCAGATTTACTACACGCCGGAATCGCGCGAAGCCGAATATGAACTGCTGCCGCTGGCACTCGACCAGTCCGTCGGCACGCTGGTGTGGGGCCCGATGGGCGAAGGCCTGCTGACCGGTTCGACGCGGCGCGGGCACACACCACCGGCCACTACCCGCCAAGGCAGTGGCTGGCCGGAACCCTATGTGCATGACCAGGAACGCGCGCTGGACATCATCGAAACCCTCGCCGCCGTGGGCGACGAACACGGTGTGTCGGTGGCGCGCACTTGCCTGGCGTGGCTCAAGGATCGCCCGGGCATTACCTCGCTGATCGTCGGCGCCCGCACCGAAGCACACTTGCGCGACAACCTTGCGGCGACCGAACTCAAACTCACCGAAGAACAGTCTTCACGCATCGAGGCGGTGACACGGCGCCAGCCGTTGTACCCGTACTGGCATCGCTTCACTGCCGGGATTGACCGTTTTGATCCGGCGGAGCAGCCGTTCCTGGCCGAGCATCAAAAGACCATGGATGCGCGCAAGGACAAGTAAGAGCAACACGACAAAAAGGTGGGAGCGGGCCTGCCCGCGGAGGCGATGGTTCCGTCAGCGCATTGGCTGACTGACACCGCGCCATCGCGGCCAGGCCCGTTCCCACACTGGCAGGGTTGCACTGAGCGCCAATGCTGCCTATATTTCCCGCCTGGCGCTCTCTACGCCACCTTCCGCGGAAAGGGCTGCGCCCAAGACACTCAAGCTGCATTTCATTTTTACGACTCCCAACCTTAAAGCGGAAAAGGTCTGTGCAAGGAGATCGTATGTCGCAACGCCCTTTATCCTCCAACACCGATGGCCGTCTTAACCTTGAGCAGCAGCGCAAGCGCGCCAAGGAACTGTTGCCGCGCCTGAAAAGCCAGGACCCCACCGCCACGTTGTCCCAGGCCCAATGGCACGTCGCCCGGCAACTGGGGTTCAGCAGTTGGCCCAAGCTCAAGGCGCACGTCGACGCCCTCGACTTCGCCGCCCGCCATCCCGCGTTTGAGGCCAGCGATGAAGCCCGTACCAGCCACTGGCGTTGCGGCAGCGACATTGCCCATAGCCTGCAGGTGGCTGGGTTCAAAGGCCGGTTCCAGATGCTCACCGATCCGCTGTGCATGGGGCCGGTGCGTGACCTTCCCGGCGACGCATTCCGCGCGATGCGCAGCGCGTTTATCAGCCAGGCCTTCGCCCTGGACCCCACCGAAGTCGCGCGGCGCATCAACGATGAATACCACCAGCTTGGAGCCTTGGCCGACGCCGATCACAGCGTGCTGTGGTGCGAGGCGGATGCCTACGACCAACTGTTCCTGATCCGCGCGCTGGCCGGGCTTGAGCAGGCACCGCGCAAGCTTGAGCTGATCGAAGTGGACCGCATTCCCGGCGTCGAGCGGTTTATCGGCATTGGCCAACTGGCACCCGATGTCCTCGCGTGGTTATGGCCACAGCGCCGGTTGATCGACGATGAGGCCGTGCAACTGGCCAAGCAGGCCTGGTCAGCTTACTGCAACCCCTCGCCGGTCAACTGGGCGCAACTGGCGCAGGGCAACCACCGCGCCCTGCCCTTGCTCGCGCCCGCGCTGACGCGTCAATTGCAGGAATTGCCAGGCAGGCGCGATGGTTTGTCACTCACCGAACGCTTGTCCCTGCAGTACATCGCCGAAGCCGGGCCCGTGCCGTTTGGTCGAGTGTTCGCAGAACTGATGGGCAAGCGCGAGCCGCTGCCGTTTCTGGGCGACATGACGTTTCATGCGTTGTTGCGGCCGTTGATCGATGGTGACGAGCCGTTACTGGTCGAGACTGCAACCGAGCCCGAATGGCCACGTCGCTTACTCGCGCTGACCCCCCTGGGGCACGCGGTGCTGAACGCCGACGCTTATTGGCTGGACCACGCCAACCAGGTGCGTTGGGTTGGCGGGGTGTGCCTGGAACCCCGCCAACCCCACTGGACGCTGGATGACGACCACCAGCCTTTATGGCGTGATTGACGGCCGCGGTTCGTGGATCGGGCACCCGTTGTGCTCGGCCCTGAACCCCGACGACATCTCGTAAGCCGGTTTACGCACGCGCATTACTCCGCCCAACGGGCGATGCGCCGCCAGCCCGTGCCACGGGCTGAAGGCCATGCCGTCGTCGATTTTCTGGACGTTTTCAGGGCTCCAGGCCGCTTGGGGCTCAAGGTCAATGCGCGCCACGGTCACGTACGGGCTGAGGTCCTCGGGCCATTGCACGGAAGCATCCTCGATGGGCATTTTTTCCAGGTCAGTGGCCAATTGCACGCGCACCTCCCAAGTGCCGCCGCTCTGGGCAAAGTAAGCCTCAACGGCTGCGCGCAGGCCGTCGGGGTTATCGCCAAAGTCCACGTGCAAGTCGGTCAATGCCGTCAGGTTGGACGACACCGGCACCACAGCGATTTTGGCGTAGTAAGGGCCATAGAGCATCGGCACCACGCTGGAAAAGCTCTCGCCGAGGATATGGGTCTGCGGATGGCCGCCGAGGCTCTTCAGCGTGCCGCTTTCGCCGCCCATGGATTCGAGTGTGGCTTCCACGCCTCGCAACAGCGCCGAGAAGGCTTTTTTCATGCCCGGCGCCTTGTCAGTGGTCTTGGCCAACAATTTCAGCGTCTTCAAAAAAGCCTTGGGCGTCGCGGCCGTGAAGGCCTTGGCGTTTTGCATGACGAAATCCTGGGTGACCTCGCCCTCACTGCCCGGCAATCGCGGGCCGTCCACGCCGACGATCTTGATTGCCAACCCGCGGGGCGTGGACACCTTGTCATCGAGAATATCGCCTGGGTTGGTCGAAAAGCGCAGGTACACCGGCAAGCGCACCGGTTTGGCGAAGGCGCCCTGGGCCAGTGTGGCGGGCAGGTTTTCCAGCACGCTGATGTGCCCGCGCAGCAAGCCATGGGCCTTGGCGTGGACGCTGCGAGTGGCGTGGCCATTGTCGCGAAAGGTAGTTTCCATGATGCCGTGCAGCGCTTCAGCCAGCTCCTTGCTGGTCTGCGCTTCATCATCGGGAATCTGTTCGAATGACGGCTCAAAAGCCAAAGGTTGAATCGATGGGTTGACTGCAGGTAGGTCGTTCATCAGGCGTCTCTCCGCTCGGCAAGGTATTCACGGCAGGCTTTTTTCTAATAGGCAGCGACGACTGAATAAATGCGGCCGTCTTGATTGATAGGGCCGAGGCAGAGAAACGGATGTTCAACAAATCCGCACGGCGTCGGACGAGCGGTTAGCCTGCCGCCCGGAAGCCCGCTCGAACCTTTTGCCAAGCGTACTCGTCGTAACGTTATCCCTCACCGATAAAGCCCTCAGGTGCAGCCCATGCTCATCTATCCAAAAGCCCACTTTCACCCCTACACCCACGCGAGCGGCGGCTGGGGCTCGGCGCAGTCGGTGATGAAAATTCTCTGGCGCGAACAGGCCTTTGCCAAGGCCACCAAAGCGCTGCTCAAACAGAACAAGCCCGATGGCTTCGCCTGCGTCAGTTGCGCCTGGGCCAAACCCGGCAAGCCGCATGCTCTGGAATTCTGTGAAAACGGCGCCAAGGCCACGGCCTGGGAACTGACCTCGCTCAAGACCTCACCTGCGTTCTTCGCCGAACACTCGCTCAGTGAACTGCGCCAATGGTCGGACTACGCACTGGAGCAACACGGGCGACTGACCCATCCGATGCGCTACGACGCGGCCACCGACCGCTACCGCGAAACGTCATGGGAGGAGGCTTACCGCGAGATCGGCGCGCAATTGCAAACGCTGCAACCCGACAGCGTGGTGTTTTACGCCTCGGGCCGCGCCTCGCTGGAAACTTCGTTCATGTACCAGCTGTTCGCCCGGGCCTATGGCACCAACAACCTGCCCGACAGTTCGAACATGTGCCACGAAAGCACCTCGGTCGGCTTGCAGGAGAGTATCGGCATCCCCGTCGGGAGCGTGACGCTGGAAGATTTCGAGCACACCGACTGCCTGTTTTTCTTCGGCCAGAATGTCGGCAGTAATGCCCCGCGCATGCTTCACCAGTTGCAGGATGCGCGCAAACGCGACGTGCCGATCATCACCTTCAACCCCTTGCGCGAACGTGGGTTGGAACGCTTCGTCAATCCGCAATCACCGGTGGAAATGCTCACCCCCGAATCCACCGTGATCAGTACCCAGTATCACCAGGTGGCGATCGGTGGCGACACGGCCGCCGTGCTCGGCCTGGCTAAAGTGCTGCTGGAGCTGGACGACCAGGCACAGCGCGACGGGCGTGCGCCGGTACTCGACTACGCCTTTATCGCCGAACACACCGAAGGCTTCGACGCGTTTGCGGCGATGGTTCGCGCCGCGCAGTGGCCGACCATCGAGCGCCGCTCCGGCCTGAGCCGCAGCGCCCTGGAGGCGGCCGCGCAGGTGTACGCGCGCAGTAACCGGGTCATGATGATCTACGGCATGGGCCTGACTCAGCATCGGCACGGGGTGCAAAACGTGCAAATGCTGGTGAACCTGTTGTTGATGCGCGGCAATTTCGGCAAGCCGGGTGCAGGTATCTGCCCGGTGCGCGGCCACTCCAATGTGCAGGGCCAGCGCACGGTGGGCATTACCGAAGACCCGAAAAAAGTCCCGGTCGAACTGATCGAGCAGCAGTTCGGCTTCAAGGTGCCGGAGCAAATGGGCCTGTGCACGGTGGACGCCTGCGAAGGCATTCTGGCCGGGCGCGTGCGCGGCTTTATCGGCTTGGGCGGCAACTTCCTGCGTGCGATTCCCGACACGTCGCGCATGGAGCCGGCCTGGCAAACCTTGCAACTCAACGTGCAGATCGCGACCAAACTCAATCGCACGCACTTGTTGCCCGCGCAACACCAATGGCTGCTGCCGTGCCTGGGGCGTATCGAAATCGACCGGCAGCAGGGGGTCGAGCAAACCTGGGCCACCGAGGACAGCACCGGCTGCATCCACGGCTGGCATGGCAGCGCCGAACCGGTCAGCGCCCACGTGCGCGCCGAGGCCAGCATCGTCGCCGGCCTGGCCCAGGCCACGTTGCCAGCGGGCGGCTCGATTGATTGGCAGGGCTGGAGCGCGGACTACTCAAAAGTGCGCAGCGCCATCAGCCGCATCTACCCGCAGATCTTCCACGACATGGAAACCCGCATGGCCGAACCGGGAGGATTTCACCGCCCCATCGCCGTTGCGCACCGCGAATGGCTGACCGACAGCGGCAAGGCACAGTTCGTGCTGCCCGCCACGCTCAATGAAGACGATGACGTCAACACCCAGGTGCTGGCGCGTGATGTGCTGCAACTGATGACGCTGCGCAGCAACGACCAGTTCAATACCACGATCTACGGCTACGAGGATCGCTTTCGCGGCATCAGTGGCACGCGCGAGGTGATCTTCATGCACCGCAACGATATCGCGCGGCTGGGTTTCGAGAACGGTCAGGGGGTGATGTTGACCACCGCCATAGAGCCTGAGGTCAAGCGCCAGGTCGGTCCGCTGGAAATCGTTGCGTATGACATCCCCGAAGGCTGCGCCGCGGCGTATTACCCTGAATGCAACCCACTGGTGCCGCTCTGGCACCACGCCGAACGCAGCAAGGTGCCGGCGGCCAAATCGGTGCCGATACGCTTGAGCGTGCCGGTTGATCAACGCTTGGGCGAGAGCCCGACCGCGCAGGCCACCACCGCCGGATCGCCCTGATAGATCGCGCGTGGCGCCGCTGACGGCACGCTGGTCCGGCTGTCAACGGCGCGCAGCACCGGGCGTTCGACCGTGGGCAGGCTATGGTCGGGATCGACCACTTCCATGCAGCGACGCAGCGAGTTGAAATCCGGCGATTGCGACAGCGACAAATGCAGGGTCTGGCTGACCGACACCGACACCACCGAGCTCTGCGCACATTGCCCGTCATAGATCAGCGTGTGGCGAATCAGCGGGTTGTCATGGCAATACTTCAACAGGTTGACCTGCCGCGAGTGCACCAGCGCCGTGTTGATGATCAACAGGTCGAACGCCACAACGCCTGAACGTGTCAGTGCCTGCAGCTCGTCGAACGAGCTCAAGGGGACGATACGGTGATAGCCCAGCTGGTTGAGCATTTTCTCGATCTTGATCCGTTGCAGAAGGTCTGCATCGGCAATCAGAAGGCGTAACGCTTTATTGGACATAGGGTAAACCTGGCAGGTGGGCATCCGCGTCGATCATTCAACGCTGACCACGTTACCCGTCGGGGGTGAAACCTGACTTTAAGGCGATTCTGAAACGGTAACCGGGTACAGCCCCGCACTTTTAAGAATCGCCTGAAAGCCCCCACTGTGCCCTGCCCCTACCATGGGCCGCGTTCCCACACGCTCCCATGGATTCGTCTGTGCTCATGTTTTTACTCAGAATGATGATTTTAGCCTGCGGATTGCTGGCCCTTGCACCGCCGCCCGCCAGCGCCGCGCTGAAGGTCGAAGGCACGCGCCTGATCTATTTCGGCCATGACCGCGAAGCCAACATCAGTGTGGTCAACCAGGCTGCACGGGAAGTGGTGGTGCAAACCTGGATCAGCGGCCAGGACGAAGCCAGCAGCCACAGCGTGCCGTTTGCCGCCACCGAGCCGTTGGTGCAGCTGGGCGCCGGCGAGCATCATCAGTTGCGCATCCTGTATGCCGGTGAAGGGTTGCCCAGCGACCGTGAATCGCTGTTCTGGCTGAATATCATGGAGATCCCGCTCAAGCCGGAAGACCCCAACAGCGTGCAATTTGCGATACGCCAGCGGCTCAAGCTGTTCTATCGGCCACCCGCGCTCAAAGGCGGCTCGGCCGACGCGGTGCAGCAACTGCAATGGCGCAGCAACGATGGGCGCACCGTCACGGTCAGCAACCCCAGCGCCTTTCACCTGTCGCTGGTGAACCTGCAAACCGACGGCCAGGTGCTCAGTGATTACCTGCTGCTCAAGCCTTTTGAGCACAAAACCCTGACCGCGCCCGGCCCGTTGCCCAAAGGCACCACCCTCCACTTCACCGAAATCACCGATATCGGTTTGCAGGCCCGCCACAGCGCGGCGCTCAACTGATGGTTCGCGGGGTATTTGCACCAATGTCACTCACCAAACGATTTCTACCCATGCTGCTGTGGGCTTGCGCAGTCCTGCCCGCCACCGGCCATGCGCTGGCCTGCCGTGAGGATGGCAGCGACTCGATCATTACCAAGGAAGCCTTGGGCACCGCCCTGGCGGTGGCGGCCGACGCGCCAAACGGCAGCATTATCTGGGAGTCCGGCCCACGCTCCACCGATGTGATTTGCAAAGATGACTACTACTACGGCCGCGAGGAAATCTACTTCTACGTCAACCCGGCCAACGTCAGCATTGGCACGGGCATCCGCGTGGGTATTCGCTATAACAACCAGCCGATCACCCAAAGTACCGGCAAGGTCGGCACCGGGTTCTTTTCCGACCGCGGCTGCAACCTGGCCAACTGCAAGGGCTGGGACAAGGCGCGCTTCACCCTCAACTTCAGCGTGTTCATCGAGAAATACGACCCTACGCCTCCCAGTGGCCAGGCCAGTACCCTGACCGAGTATCGGGTGTTCCAGCTGGACGGCGTACGCGGGCTGAACTCAAGGCCCAACAGCAACTTCAACTACGTGGTCACCGGCATGAACGGCATCCGCTTTGTGCCCTGTACCCCCGAGCTGACCATCAGCCCCAGCGTGGTCAGCTTCCCGATGCCCTCGCGCAAATTTGCCATCGGCGAAGTCGCCAGCACCGCAAACTTCAGCTTGAACCTGCGCAAAGGTTGCGACACGCCTTATACCGTCAGCGCTCGCTTCGCCACCACGCCGGGTGGCGGCAGTGTGATTAACGGGTTACTGGTACCGGACAACAATAAATCGGTGGGCATCGCCCTGTCCCGCGCCGAAAGCCAACAGCAATTGCCGTTCGACAATTGGTTCACGCTGCAGGAACTGATGGGCCTGGGCCAGAGCCACGACGAATTCCGCGCCGATTTGAAATGGCGCACCCTGCCGATTCCCGGCGCATTCGACGCCGCAGTGGTGGTGGATATGTATTACAAATAGCTGATTTTTTTAAGGATCGTCTTATGCCACGCGGCACGGCCGACGCTTAAAGTCCGCCGATGCGATTGAAAAGTTATCTGCTCCAGATCAACCCCGTCCTCTCCCGACCCGAAGCAGCCAGAAGGCTGCTTCGTATTTTCGCGACCGTGCTGCTCATCGGCATCCTCAGCGGCGTGTACACCTTTCTGCTGTCCACCTTCAATAACGATATTTCCCAGCGCCGTGGATACATGAGCAGCGCCATCGCCGAAGCCCATACGTTTTTCACCAACCGCGAGGCGCTGCTTGAAAGTCTCAGCCTCTCGGCGGTGCGCAAGCAGTCAAGGATTTACCCCTCCTCTCCCGAAGAAGAGCATGTGCAGCTGGGCGACACGCCGGGCAACCAGTGGAGCATCTGGCTGACGGCACGCCTGCGCGACTACCTCAAGGCCAAGCAACTCAACCTGCTGTATGTAAACGCCGGCCCTACCCCGCAGGTGACACGGGTATATGACGCGACCGCGCAAGTCCTGCCGATTTCCAAGTGCATGCTCACCCGCCTCAAGGCCTTGCAGCACAGCGACCCGTCCACCCTCAACGAGTTGTGGCTGAGCGACCGCACCGAACACCATTCGCACCTTTACATATTCATCCGTCTGGATCGCCAAGACCCCACTTCCGGCTGGCTGGGACTGGAAATGGAAAGCCGAGAAGTGTCCCAGGCTCTCAGCGACCAGAGCGCCGGCGAGTTCATGATGCTCAACTCCCAGGGCATGCTGGTATTTACCAACAGCGACGACACGCAGATGCGCCAGCAACACCTCAAGCCCAAGGAAGACAGCTTCTTCGGCTTTGTCGGCAACGGCTTGCTGCCCGATCACCTGGTGATTCGCAAGCACCTGAAATCCTCGGACTGGCAGTTGATGTATTCCATCGACTTGCGCGCCGTGGTCACCGGCTTGTGGAAACAGCTACTGGGTTCGCTGCTGTTCTGCCTGTTCAGTCTGACGCTGATCTGGCTGGTGATGCGCCGCGTCGACCAGCGCTTCATCATTCCCTCGATTCACCGCATCCAGGCACTGATCGAAAGCGAGGCGTTTGGCCGCGACGTAATCCAGACCGCGCCTGTCGCCCTGTGCGTACTGCGCCGCACCGACGGCCAGGTGGTGCTGGAAAACACCCTCGCCCAGCAATGGCTGGGCCACGGCCCGGAGCGCGAGGCGTTGCGCGCCGGTTGGATCGCGCAGGCCTACGCCGGTGAACCGTCCGAACGCAGCGATTACTTTGAAACCATCGACGGCCGTCACCTGTACCTGAGCAGCGCGCCGACCCGTTACAGGGGCGAGGACGTGTTGTTTTGCGCCTTCAGCGATATCAGCGCACGCAAACAAGTGGAAGCGGCGCTGGAAGAAGCGCGGCAGTCGGCGGACGCCGCCAACGCCGCCAAGACCTTGTTCCTGGCGACCATGAGCCATGAAATCCGCACGCCGCTGTACGGCGTGCTCGGCACCCTGGAATTGCTGGCGCGCACACAACTGGACGCCCAGCAGAAAGACTATCTGCACGCCATCGAAGGTTCGTCTTCGACCTTGCTGCAACTGATCTGCGACGTGCTCGACGTGTCGAAGATCGAGGCCGGGCAGCTGGCTTTGGAAATGAGCGAGTTTTCGCCGCTGGACCTGGTCCACGAAATCATCCAGGGCTACGCCGCGGCCGCCCAGGGCAAAGGTTTGCAGCTGTATGCCTGCTTCGACCCGAAGTTGCCGGAACGGCTGATCGGCGACGTGACACGCATCCGCCAGATCCTCAACAACCTGCTCAACAACGCCGTGAAGTTCACCGACTACGGGCGCGTGGTGCTGCGCGTCAAAGTGCTTGGCCGTGATGGCGAGCGCTCCAGTGTGTTGTGGCAAGTCTCGGACACCGGCAAAGGCATCGCCCAGGAAGACCAGGCGTTGATTTTCGAGCCCTTCTACCAGAGCGAAGGCAACACTAACGTGGTTGCCGGCACCGGCCTGGGCCTGCCGATCTGCCAGCGCCTCACCGAATTGATGAACGGCAATATCCGCATGGTCAGCGAACTGGGCCTGGGCAGCAGCTTCAGCCTGATCCTGCCGCTGGAAGAAGCGCCGACGCCACCGATGACACCGTTGCTGGCCGAGACGATCTACGTGGTGTCGCCCATCCCGGAACTGGCGCACTCGATCAGCGGCTGGCTGCGCCGCTGGGGTGCACGCGCTCAGACCGGGCTGCCGACGCTGCCGGAAAGCCATCTGCTGCTGCAAGTGCATCCCGGCAGCGTCGATCCATTGCTGGCGCCCGAGTGGCCGGGCCCGGTGATTCACGTCAGCAGCCATGCCTGCACCGCGCTGGAGGCCGAGGCCGGCGCCTGGCACGTCAACCTCAACCACTTGGGCGCTGTTCATCAGGCCGTGAGCCAGGCCCAGGGGCTGTGGGTGGCCCGCGCCGGTGAGCAGACGCGTCAGCGTGACTTGAACAAACTCAACCTGCACCTGCTGGTGGCCGAGGACAACATCATCAACCAGCTGATTTTGCGTGACCAACTCGAAGAGCTCGGCTGCACCGTGGAGCTGGCGGCCGATGGTCAGGAAGCGTTGCAGCTGTACACCGCCGGCAACTTCGACGTGGTGCTGACGGATGTGAACATGCCCCACATCAACGGCTACGAACTGGCGCGCGAACTGCGTCGTCAGGGCTGCCCGTTGCCGATTATCGGGGCCACCGCCAACGCCATGCGCGGCGAGGCCGACCTGTGCCTGGCCGCCGGCATGAACCATTGCCTGGTCAAACCCTTTGCGTTGCGGGCTCTATTCAACTCCCTGGCGCCTTATGCACGGATCACCCATGAAGCCCCTTAGTATTTTGATTGTTGAGGACCATCCCCTGCAGCACATCTACCTGCAGCACCTGCTCAGTGAGTTGGGGGATTTCATGCTCGAAACCGCCGAGGACGGTAAAGAAGCGCTGGAGCGTCTGCGCCAGCGCGATTTCGACCTGGTACTGACCGACCTGCTGATGCCCGGCATGGACGGCGTGCAGTTTATCCAGTGCCTGGCCAGCCTGCGCTGCAAGCCGGCGCTGGCGATCATGAGCGCGGCGTCGCGGCGCATGCTGATGGCGGCCAGCCTGGTGGCGAAAAACCTCGATGTGGAAGTGATCGGGCTGATCTCCAAACCGGTCGCCGCCGACGCCCTGCGCAGCCTCGTCGACCAACTCAGGAACACCGTGCGCAAGCCCTCCCCCGAATTGCCCGAACACCTGGACATCGACCGCCACACCCTGGTGCACGCCATGAGCAGCGGCCAACTGCAGGCCTGGTTCCAACCGAAAAAATCCCTCGCCAACGGCCGCATCGTCGCCGCCGAAGCCCTGGTGCGCTGGATGCATCCCGAGCAAGGCGTGATGCTGCCCGCCGCGTTCCTGCCGGCGATCAAGGCATTCGAGCTGGAGGAGCGATTGTTGTGGGTGGTGCTCAAACAGGCGATCCACGCCCAGGAACGCTGGCGCCAGCGTGGCTACGAAATACCGGTGTCGATCAACTTGCCCACGCACCTGCTCAATAGCCATGACCTGGCCGACCGCTTGCTGGAATTCGTGCTGCACCACGACGGCATTCCCGGAATGATCTGCTTCGAGCTGATGGAATGCTCGGTGCCCCAGGACATCAGCAACTTCTACGCCGGCGCCTGCCGCCTGCGCATCAAGGGCTTCGGCCTGTCCCAGGACGATTTCGGCAAGGGCTACAGCTCGTACCTGAACCTGGTCTCCACACCGTTTACCGAATTGAAGATCGATCAGGCACTGGTGCAGGGCTGCCACGACAACGAAGGCATGGCCCAGGCCCTGGCAAGCATCATCGCGCTGGGCCGCAAACTGGGTCTCACCGTGGTGGCCGAAGGGGTGGAAACCCCGCAGCAACTGGCGCTGCTGCGCAAGGTCGACTGCAATCAGGTGCAGGGTTTCCTGATTTCTCACGCGGTCTCTTCCGAACAATTTCAACAACTTCTGAACAATGATGGCCCCGCGACATCTCACTAGCTGGCGGCCGCGGATTATCTGTTCGATAGTAAGGAGTAAGCTCCATCCTGTGCCGATTTATCCTGCGTCTGCGGAAACCTCTGATGAAGCACAACAACGCGGTCCTCGAAGCCTTCACCCGCAGCTCGTCGCGCCTGAACAAAGGCCTGATGGTGCTGCTCGGGATCGCGTTGCTGTTGGTGCTGACCAATTACTGGTCACTGCAGCGCGGGGTCGAAACCCGTTACGGCGCCACGCGCTTTCATTTTGCGCGCCTGATGGAGAACCTGGCGGAGCAGGAGTCGTACCTCAAGAGTCTGACGCACCCTGGCATCCAGGCCGAACTGTTGCGTGCCACCAACGTTCAGGTCAGCCTCAAAAGCCGCATGGTCGACAACCACCGCACGCTGTACGAAGGCCAGAAATATTCGTTTTCGGTGCCGTTCAGCGTCAAGTTTGACGAGCAGCAGATCAGCGCTGCCGCGCGCCCGCAGATTTTTGCCCTGGGCGCGCATCTCACCAGCTATTACAGCGCCTTCTGGTCGTCCTCGCCCTATGAAGCGCCACAAACCTTTCTGCTCAATCGCCAGACGCCTTACACCATCACCGTTCCGTCGGTGGGCTACCAGCGTCGAGAAAGTACCGAGGAAACTGGCAACCTGGTGGCGCTGGTCAACGCGGTGCAACAGACCCTCGACCAGACGCCGCAGCCGCTGGAACAGAACCGCGTGTACTGGCAGGCCGGTCCTGCGCCTGCGCACCTGCTGGCTTATATCGGCCTGCCCCTCGACGGCCAGGGCCAGGCGGTGGTCGGTACCTTGCTCGACGTGGCGCAGGTCGACGATGTGCAGCGCGCCCTGGACCACTCGGCCTTTGACCGTTTCACCCTGATTGGCCCCGACGGCAGCCGACTGGTCGGGCCAGACGTCGGTGTGCCGCTCAGCGATGGCGTGCACTTCAGGGCCGACGGCTTCGAATTCAAGATCACCCAACGCGGCGACCAGCCCTGGAGCGCAATCTATGGGCTGAACTACTCACACTTTTTCCATTCGGCCTTGTGGCCGCTGAGCAGCCTGGCCCTGTTGCTGGGCACCCTGATTACGCTGTGCTGGGGCGGTAGCCGCTGGTACCGACGCCAGGTGATCAACCCCGCACGCCTGGCGCACGAACGCATCGCCGAAAGCGTGGCGTTCAGCCGCGTGATCATCGACACCGCGCCCACCGGCCTGTGCGTGGTGCGGCGCAGTGACGCTAAGGTGTTGATCGAAAACCAGCGTGCCCAGCAATGGCCAGGCACCGCGCGGCTGGTATCCGCGCTGGCCGGTGTGCATGACAGCGCCGAGAGCGGCGAGACGCACCTGGAGATCGAAGGCCGCCACCTGCAGATCGGCTTCGTCTCCACCCGTTACCAGGCCGAAGACGTACGCCTGTATGCATTCAACGACATCACCCGGCATATCGAAGATGCCCAGGCGTTGGAGGACGCCCGTCACGCCGCCGATGCCGCCAACGAGGCCAAGACGCTGTTCCTGGCGACCATGAGCCATGAAATTCGCACGCCGTTGTATGGCGTGCTCGGCACTCTGGAACTGCTCGGCCTGACCGACCTGGACCCGCACCAGAAAACCTACCTGCAGACCATACAGCGCTCATCCGCGACGCTGTTCCAGCTGATCAGCGACGTGCTCGACGTGTCGAAAATCGAGTCCGGGCAAATGGCAATTGAAGCCGTGGAGTTCTGCCCGCTGGACATGCTCGAAGACACCCTGCACACGTACGCCGCCTTCGCCCAGCGCAAGGGCTTGCAGCTTTACAGTTGCATCGACCCGCAGCTGCCCGACAGCGTACTGGGCGACCCGATGCGCATTCGCCAGATTCTCAACAACCTGGTGAGCAACGCGCTCAAATTCACCGACATCGGGCGCGTGGTGATCCGCGCCCGGGTCACGGCGCACGACGCCGAGTACGTCAACCTGGAATGGCAGGTCACCGACTCTGGCGTGGGCATCCCCGAGGCGCAGCAGGCCAAGCTGTTCGATGTGTTTTACCAGGCACCCGACACCGCCAGCGAAGGCGGCGCCGGGCTGGGGCTGCCGATTTGCCGCTGGCTGGCGCAAATGATGGACGGCGAGATCAAAGTGGTCAGCGAGCCCGGCCTGGGCAGCAGCTTCACCCTGAAAATACGCCTGCCGCTGTGCAGCGGTGCGTTGACCAACCCGCCGCTGATCGAACCCAGCGCGACGCCTGTGTATGTGCAGGCGCCGGTACGCGAGCTGGCGCAGTCGCTGTGTGACTGGCTCAATCGCCTGGGCATTGCCGCGGCCCTGGCGGCGCCCACGCCGGAACAGGACAGCCGCCAGGCGGTGCTGGTCGATCTGCTGCCCAGCGAGCCGGCCCGCCACTGGGCCGGGCAACGCGTGCTGTGCCTGCCCGGCGCGCACAGCCCGCCGCTGCACACGGCACAGGGCTGGGTCGTGGACATGCACGACGTACGGGCTATCGCCACCACCGTGTCGCTGGCCCAGCACGGCAAGCATGAGCAACCGCCGGCGGCCCTGCCACAAAGTGCCGGGCAGCTTGGGTTGCGCATCCTGGTGGCCGAGGACAACCCGATCAATCAGGCGATCATCAAGGAACAACTGGAGGCGCTCGGCTGCTCGGTGACCTTGGCTGCCAATGGCGAGCAGGCGCTGCAGTTGTGGCAACCGCAAGCCTTCGACCTGGTGTTGACCGACGTGAACATGCCCTTGATGAATGGTTATGAGCTGGCCCGCACGCTCAGGGCGCATGACCCGCAATTGCCGATCATCGGCGTGACCGCCAACGCCATGCGCGAGGAAGGCGTGCGCTGTCTGGCGGTCGGCATGAACGCCTGGATCGTCAAACCCCTGAGCCTGCAAACCCTGCGCGCGCAGTTGGTCAAGCTATGCAAGGTCAAGGCGCCGGTCGAACCGCCGCCCGAGCCGTTCGACGACCACGTGCAGCTGTCGGACAAGATGCGCCCGCTGTTCATCAGCAGCGTGCAGCAAGATTTGCAGCGACTCGGCGCGGCACTGGCGCAGCGTGATGCGCGCGCGCTCGCCCAACTGCTGCATTCGGCCTCAGGCGCGCTAGGCGCCGTGCAGGCGCTTCCCCTGGCCCAGGCCTGCATCGAACTGGAAAACGCACTGAACCGCGGCAGCCTCGACACGACGCTTGAGCTCAAGGTGAAGGCGGTGATGCAACGACTGTCGGCCGTCCTGGACACTCTCCAGCCCGGGCACACTTCCCTCACTTGAACTGGCACTACGGACGGCCCTTTATGAAAAAATTCAACGTGGTTATCGCGGACGATCACCCGATCGTGCTGCTCGGGGTACGCGAACTGGTGGAGCGCGACACGCGCTTTCAAGTCGTGGGTGAAGCGGTGTGTTCGGCGGGCCTGATCGAACTGTTGCAGCGCCAGGGCGCCGATATCGTGATCACCGATTACAACATGCCCGGCGACTCGCCCTACGGCGATGGCCTGAAGTTGGTGGAATACCTGAAGCGGCATTTTCCGCAGGTGCAGATTTTGATCCTGACCATGATTTCCAACCACCTGATCCTCACGCGTCTGCAGGAGCTGGGCGTGGTCGGCATCATCCAGAAAAGCCAGTTGCACACCGAGATTCAACTGGCGCTCAAGGCGATTGCGCAACAGAGCGCCTACCGCAGCCTGGAGCCGCCCAAGACCTCGGTGATCGAGACCCTCACGGCCATCGACGAGCGCTTTACCAGCTTGTCGCCCAAAGAGTTCGAGATCTTGCGGTTGTTTATTTCCGGCATGAGCGTGAGTGATATTGCGCGCAGCCAGAACCGTAGTTCAAAGACCATCAGTGCACAAAAAATATCGGCCATGCGCAAACTTGAAGTGAGCAGCGACCAGGACCTTCTCGCCTATTGCCTGGCGCGCAATATCTTCAACTAAGCACACCGTGCAAGCCATTCCCAGGCGATGGCTTGGCCCCCTGTTTGCGGGCTCAACAACTGCCTTGCGGTGCAACTAACCCGTCTATTGCGCGGCTTATAAGAATCGTCTTATTCGCTCGCAGCGCCTGCCCTCTTATTCTTTCCTCGCAGTTCAACAACCGCATTTTCCAACTAACACTTACGGACATCATCATGAAGAAGTTTTCCCTGGCTGTTATCGCCTCGGCCATTATCGCCGCCTCCGGCAGTGCATTTGCCGATGATCCGGCACCGACGCCTACCCTGGGCGGCAGCGGTAAAATTACCTTCACCGGCGTGATCAACAACGACGCCTGCTCGGTAGACGGCGCCAACTCCGATCGCACTATTTCGGTGGACATGGGCAACGTTTCGATCAAAGACATGGGCACCGCGGAAAACCCAACCGCCGGCCGCGTGACTGCCAAAGACTTCAACCTGAACGTCAACTGCAACCAGGGCACCAAAGTCGCGATGATCTTTGACGCCAACAACGGCGGTTCGGGCCTGGTGACCGGCAAGAACGTACTGGCGCTGAACGCCGGTTCCGCTTCGGCTAAAAACGTCGGTATCGCCCTGCTCGACAGCAATGGCAGCTTGATCGACCTCAGCTCGCAGGCCACTGCGCGCATCGAAAGCACCATGCACGGCACCGGCACTGCCGGCGGCGACGCCACCCTGAGCTTTGCAGCTGCCTACGTCACCACCGGTGCCGCTGGCGCATCCACCGCCGGTCGCGGTGATGCCACCCTGCCGTTCATCCTGCAATACGAGTAACCCCGGCGCCCCGTGCACCGAACGCGCGAGGCCACACGGCCTCGCCATTCTCTTTTTTGATTACACCGGATAACCCTCATGCTGCCTCGTTCTATTGCCGCATGCCTGGGGCTGCTGGGCATGCTTATGGCTACCCAGGCCGCCGCCAGCATTTCATTGAATGCCACCCGTATCGTGTTCGATGGCGACCATAAAGAAGCCAATATCACCGTGCGCAACGGTAACCAGGATGTGTTGATTCAGTCCTGGGTCGACATGAATGATTCCAGCGGCAGCCGTGCTCCGTTTGCCGTCACCCCGCCACTGGCCCGGGTGTTCGCCAAGGAACAGCAACTGCTGCGCATCCTGTATGAAGGCACGGGCATGCCCACGGACCGCGAGTCGGTGGTGTGGTTGAACGTGCAGGAAATTCCCAAGGCCAGCGAGACCGAGAACACCTTGCAGTTGGCGATTCGCCAACGCATCAAGATTTTTTTCCGCCCTGCCGGCCTGACCGGCAGTGCGTTGCAGGCGCCTGCGCAGCTGGAGTGGGCATTGGTCAACCACGGCGCGCAAACGCTGTTGCAGGTAAAAAACCCGACGCTGTACCACGTGTCCATGGCCGACGTTAAAGTGCAGGCACAACTGGCGAGCGACTCGACCATGATCGCGCCCGGCGAGCAAAGACAGTTCGCGCTCAAGACGGCGCCAGCGCCCGGCCCGGTGCAACTGTCGTTTTCCAGCATCAATGACTACGGCGCACAGAATCATTACACCGCGCCACTTTCGGGCATCGCTGCACACGCGACCGAATCACGCCTCAACCCCTAAGCACTTTCTCTAACCCACAGGCTCACGTTGCGTGCGTGTTCGCGTGCCCGCCTGTTCGCCAATCAGGGATGTCACAGGTCTTCGCATGTCTTTTCTTTCCAGTAACAGGCCCGCGCGTGGCGCACTGAAGTTGAAGACGCTGTCGTTCGCGATTGCCGCCAGCCTGCCGGCCTGGGCGATGGCCGAGGACACTGCGCAAACCTTCAACACCACGTTCCTGCAAGGCTCGCAGTCGACGGTCGACCTGCAGCAATTGCTCTCGGCCAACAGCGTGCTGCCGGGCAATTACCGCGTCGACCTGTACAGCAACGAAGTGCTGGTGGGCCGGCGCGACATCGACTTCAAGCGCAACCCGAAAAACGACCGAGTCGAAGCCTGCCTGACCCTCGATCTGCTCAAGCAGCTGGGCATCGACATGCATCGCCTCCAGGCCGAGGGCAAAATCGACCCGCAGCACCCGCAGGAATGCTACGCCCTGGCCGAGATGATCGAGGAGGCCAGCGTGCGTTACGACAGCAGCCGCCTGCGCCTGATGGCGAGCATTCCGCAGGTGGCCATGCAGCGCGGCATGCGCGGTTACGTCGACCCGCAATTATGGGATGACGGCGTGCCCGCAGCGTTTATCAACTACCAGCTCAACAGCAGCCGCACCGCCGGCGACTACAAAACGCGCGTCTCGAATAACCTCGGCCTGCGCAACGGCATCAACCTGGGCGCGTGGCGCCTGCGCAATGAATCGAACCTGAGCGGCGGCACCGGGCGCTCGAACACCTACACCAGCAACCGTACTTACCTGCAGCACGACGTGACCGCGATCAAGGGCCAGTTCAGCGCCGGTGAGATCTTCTCCGACACCGACCTGTTCGACAGCGTGCGTTATCGCGGCCTCAAGCTGGCATCCGATGACGGCATGCGTGCCGACAGCGAGCGCGGTTATGCACCGGTGATCCGTGGCGTGGCGCAGACCAATGCGACGGTGGAAATCCGCCAGAACGACTACATCCTCTACACCGCCAACGTTGCGCCGGGGCCGTTCGAGATCAGCGACATCTACCCCAGCGGCTCCAACGGCGACCTGCAAATCACCGTGATCGAAGCCGACGGGACGCGCCGCGTGACGATGCAGGCGTTTTCCAGCTTGCCGATCATGGTGCGGGAAGGCCAGGTCAAGTACAGCCTCTCGGCGGGTACCTTCAAGAGCAACGCCGATGGCCTGGCGAGCCCGCGTTTTCTCAGCGGCACCCTGGCGTACGGCCTGACCAGCAACCTCAGCGGGATTGTCGGGTTGCAGGCCAGCGAGGACTACAACGCACTGTCCATTGGCGCCGGCAGGAACACCTCGTTCGGCGCCTTCTCGCTGGACACGACGCACTCCTCCAGCAAGGCCCTGGGGAAAACCACCCAGGGCAGCAGCGTGCGGGCGCTGTATGCAAAAACCTTCACCGGCACCGACACCAACTTCACCCTGGCCGCCTACCGCTACTCCACCGAGGGCTATCGCACCCTCAGCGACCATGTCGAAGACAGCAGCCAGGATGTGCGTGTGCGCACCGGCCACTCAAAAACCCGCACCGACCTGACCATCAACCAGAGCATCGGGCGCAACAACGAATTTGGCAGCGTGTACGTGAATGCCAGTGACCAGCGCTACTGGAACCGCGGCGGCTCGCAGAGCTTTTCGGCCGGCTACACCAGCAACTGGGGCGAGCTGAGCTACAACCTCGGCGTAACGCGCACCAAGCAGATCGTCACCTGGGGCCAGCCGAGCAGCGACACGCAGTTGAACCTGTCGATTTCGTTCCCTCTGGGCAGCCAGGCCCGCGCGCCGCGTGCGTTTGTCACCACCAGCCGGCAGCACGGCGACACCACCACGCAGGCGGGCATCAATGGCTACGTCGCCGATACCAGCGACACGTTCTATTCGGTGCAGGCCGGCCACAGCGACACCAGCGGGGATTCCGGTTCGGTGAACATCAACAGCCGGACGTCGGTGGCGGACGTCAGCCTCGGCTACAGCCAGGGCCAGGGTTACAACTCGCAAAACCTCAACCTCGCCGGCTCCGTGGTGGCGCACGCCGGTGGCATCAACTTGGGCCAGACCGTCAGCGAGACCTTCGCCTTAGCCGAAGTGCCCGGCATCTCCGGGGCGAAAATCAGCAGCTACAGCGGCGTCGAGACCGGCTACAACGGCTACGCAGTGATCCCGAATGCCCAGCCTTACCGCGTGAACTGGGTGAGCCTGGACACCCGCGACCTGGGCGGCAATGTGGAAATCACCAACGCCACCCAGCAAGTGGTGCCGCGCCGTGGCGCGATCGTGGTGGCGCACTACAGCGGCACCACCGGGCGCCGGGTGTTGTTCGAGTTGTTTGATGCGCAGCACAAGCCTCTGTCGTTCGGCGCTTCGCTGGAAGACTCGGCCGGCAAGCAACTGGCGATTGCGGACCCGAATGGCAATGCGCTGGCGTTGGTGGAAAAGGATCAAGGCACGCTGGTCATCAAGTGGGGCGATCAGCAATGCAGCGCAAGCTATGCGTTGGCGCCGCAGAACAAGGCGCTGAACTATGAGCGCCAGGCGTTGGTGTGTGGGCCTTAAAGGGGCAATCCACATCCTTGCTGTCTGATTCACGAAGATCCAAATGTGGGAGCGGGCTTGCGCGCGAACGCAGTGCGTCAGTCACCAGATACATCAACTGACACTCCGCCTTCGCGGGCAAGCGCGCTCCCACATTTGGGTGAGGTACAGCTTAAGGTCAGTGTTTAGGCTAAGGTGCTGCCGATGCGCCCTCCTCTTCGAGACTTGCCCATGCGTAACCTGATTTTCGCCGGCGTTTGCCTGCTGACCACCGCCCTGGCGGGCTGCCAGCAAACCCCACCGGCCAACGACCAACTCGACGCCGTGCTCTGGACCCAGACCTCCATCGAGCACGAGTTGATCTACCGCCAGCTGTTCGCCAACGCCACCCGTCAGCTCGACGTGGCCCTTGCCGACCCTACCTGGGACGCCCTGCCGTTCCCGCCGCGCAACCTGACTGGTCTGCCCCCGGCCGTGGTCGTCGATATCGACGAAACCCTGCTCGACAACGTGCCACTCAACGCCCGCGACATCATCAATAATCAGGTCTACTCCTACGACCGCTGGAACACCTGGGTAGACCAGGCCAAAGCCCAGGCATTGCCGGGTGCAGTGGCGTTCCTGCAAGCGGCCGAGCAAAAAGGCATCAAGGTTTACTACCTCACCAACCGCGAACACAGCCAGGTCGCGGCCACGGTCGCCAACCTGCGCCTGCGCGGCTTCCCGGTGGACAGCGACGAGCAAGTGCTGGCCGCCAGCACGCCGACCGGCCATTGCGAAAGCGCCGGTTATGGCAAAAATTGCCGCCGCCAGTGGGTCGCCAGCCACGCCCGCGTTTTATTGATGGCGGGCGATTCGCTGGGGGACTTCGTGCAGGCCGAACACAACACCCTCGCGGACCAGCGCAAGGCCGTCGCACCGTATGTGAATTGGCTGGGGCAGCGCTGGTTTTTGCTGCCGAACCCGAGCTATGGCAACTGGTACAGCGCGCCGTATGGCGATGATGAGAAGTTGCCGTTTGAACGTAAACGCCAACTTAAGCAGCAGGCGTTGCAGTTGTAGGAATAAAGGGCTGGCTGGGCCTCAGGCCTTCACGTTCTGCCGGATGTTCCAGCCAAACTTCACCGGCCCACCGTCCTTGCCGCCATCGGCTTTCTGCGGTTGGTAACTGACGTCGACGGTGGCGAAATTCAAGGCGAAACTGTCGTGCAGTACATCGGCGCCGTTTTCAGCACTCGTGCTGTAGGACACCACCATGACCTCCTTCAGGGTGATCACCAGATACGCCACCGGGCTCGCGCCTCCCGCCTTGCGCACCACCAGTTTCGCCTCCGGATAATGCTTGCCGCTGGCGCAGGCCATCATCAGGTTAGGGCTGGATTTATCCAGCGGCTTTGTCAGGTTCAAGTTGGCAATAGTGACCTTGCCCGCACCGCCGCCCGTACCGCTGTGCATCGAACCTGACTGCGACATTCCCCACGCCCAGTGGGTGATATCGATCTCGTCGCGATGGGCTTGATCCCTTGACTCACCCTTGATGTCGCCCAGCTTCAAAAACATATCGACGGCCATGTTTGCTCCCTGCCTTGGTGTGCGTTGGTAGTGACGTGGGCGCACTTTTTCTTAGCCACCACGCTGCACGCAAGACGCCAAAGCGGGATAGAGACGCACCCCACTTGAATTGGCGAACCTTCCGACATTCATAGGTGCCTGCTGGTCTTTACGCTCTCGACTCCCACAAAAACCAGGCGTTCAGGATGACTGCGTCCCTGTTGAAAGACGGTTTCCCCTCGGCTCACCGCACCACGCGTCAGCGGATTGAAAGCAGTATTGATTTGCGTCGGCTGTTTTTTGCCATTGATACCGACCCGGGGCTGATTGGCGCGGGCGTGGTGTACATCGATGAGGCGTACAACGTGGTGACACTGCGTGAGTTTCAGGCGGTATGCAGCGTGGTGCCGAAGAAGCTGGTGTTGCGCGAGGCGCCTCGCTATGTCGGGCCTGCGGAGTTCAAGCGGATGTTGGAGCATGAACCTCGGGAGTCGAGGTTGGTGGCGGAGGCGCTGAATACGGCAGTCACTTGTACGGGTGCGTTGTTGAGCTGGATGGTAGTTTCGAGTGGAATTGCGTTAATACCGTTTTCAGCGGGAGCGAGTACGGCTATTACGTTTATTGGCCAGGCTGCCTTGGCAGCCAGTCTTGCCCAATGTTTTATCGGCGTTGGTAGAACCGGCGCTGAGTTGATTGCTCCGCAAATTCTTGATCGTCTCGACAACGAGGTTTGGTATGAGGCCGCTACCTCTGTGCTGGATGGCGTCGCTTTACTTGGAATTGGAATATCAGCCCTGACGACAGTCAAAGCCATTAATGTGACTACCAGGGTAACGGGTAAACCCCTCAGACAAATACTCAAAGGGCTTACGCGACAAGAGCGGGTAAAACTCAACGATGAATTGCTCAGAATCAACGACCCGCGATTGACGACGAAACTACTCAAATTGAAACAAGCTGCTGGCACCGCTTCCAAGCGCATCAGTGCGACACACATGCAACGTGCCACAGCCACTCACATAAGGGATGCATGCGCGGGAATACTGGGGATAACCAGCAGCGCAATGTCAGGGAACGTCAAGACCCTCGCTATTGGTATCTACGAGGAAGTCAGACCGTGAAAAAGCAGCGAGCTCAAAAAGCCCTGGAAAAAATGGGTTACAGCAATCAACCCGCTCTTGACTGGAAAAACATGAGCGCAGAAAACTTCTATTGTTCAGTTTTCTACTTAGAAGACCCTCGTTTACTGCGCAAACGCTACACACCCGTCATTGCTGGATGGATGCTTGCCGGCGGATTCTCAATTGCACTGACCGGTTTGCTGGTATTGGTCACCTATCTTTCCGGTGCACCGGACGATACAACGTTGCGAAATTGGTTTTTTTCCTGGCTGGCAATCACTGTAGTGTTTGGTATCGCCAAAGCTCGAGTGTTGTACGGTCACATTCATTGGATCTGGATTCATGTCGGCGTATACAGCATCTGTTTTATGGTCTCACTGGCCTCAATCATCTACGCCCCCAATATTTACCTCTACTCCACAGCCCTCCTCTGCCCCTTGATCGGCCTACTGATCCTCAACAGCCACCGCTGCCGCGAACTCCGTCACAAGATGGTAGAACTCCGCCATAAACGCGAAGCCATCATCGCGACCCTGAAAAAACAGGGTCGCTGGAAATGGTGGTAATCCCCTATCCGACTGCCTGCAACACCTCAGGCGCAGGCTTGGCGCGCGCCGCGGTGTGCCGATTTACCGGCACCGGCAAGCCCAAGTGCCCGCGCAAGGTGCTGTGGCGGTACTCAGTGCGAAACAACCCGCGATCACGCAACAACGGCAACACTTGATCGGTGAAGCGCGCAAAGTCCTCCGGCGCGCCCACGTGGATATTAAAACCGTCCACCGCCTCTTCGACAAACCAGCGTTCGATCTCGTCCGCCACGGTTTTGGGTGAACCGACAAAACTGGAGAACGGCTTGGCGAAGCGCAGCGCCGCCTGGCGCAAGGTCAGCCCTTGATCGCGGGCGACTTGCTTGATGTTCTCGGCATGCCCGCGATAGCCATTGCTGCCCAGGTCACCCAGGTCAGGGAACGGCTCATCCAGTGCGTACTGGGTGAAGTCGTGGTAGTTGAACGGCCGACCCAGTTGCACCAGCGCCTTGTGCAAGTCCAGCTCGCCGTTGCGCTCACGGTCGATGGCCTGGGCCTGTTCGTCGGTGTCGGCAATGATCGGCGAGATGCCGGGCAGGATGGTCACGTGGTCGGGGTTGCGCCCGGCGGCGGCAGTGCGTTGTTTGATGTCGCGGTAGTAGGCCTGGGCGTCTTCAAAATTGCCCACGCCGGCGAAAACTCCTTCGGCGTAGTTCGCCGCCAGGCTGCGCCCGGACTCGGAGATCCCGGCCTGGAAGATCACCGGTTGGCCTTGGGCCGAACGGGCAATATTCAGCGGCCCGGTGACTGAGAAAAACTCACCGTGGTGGTCCAGGCGATGCTGACGTTGGGGGTCGAGGAACACCTTGCTGATTTTGTCGCGCACGAAGGCGTCGTCCTCGTAGGAATCCCACAGCCCTTGCACCACTTCCAAGTGCTCAGCCGCACGGCGATAGCGCTCGGTGTGGTCGATATGCTGCTCACGGCCAAAGTTACCGGCAGCGCCCTCCAGGCCGGTGGTCACCACGTTCCAGCCGGCGCGGCCGCCACTGATCAAGTCCAGGGAGGCGAACTGCCGCGCCACGTTGAAAGGTTCGGTGTAGGACGTGGTCAGTGTGGCGACCAAGCCGATTTTCGAGGTGGCACCGGCCACCGCCGAAAGCAGGGTCAACGGCTCCAGGCGGTTGAGAAAGTGCGGCGCCGAATCCGCGGTGATGTAGGGGCTGTCGACGATGAACACCAGGTCGAACTTCGCCGCTTCGGCCTGCTGCGCCTGGGCGCGATACCAGTCGATGTCGACACTGGCATCGCCGGGGATTTGCGGGTGCAGCCATTCGTTTTGCGCCGTGCCGACGCCCGTGAGAATGGCGCCGAACTTGAGTTGCCGGGGGGATGTGGACATTTTGATGCTCCTCCGTGGATAAACATGAATCACTGTGGCGAGCGCGCTTGTTGTGACGAACAGGCTTGTTGTGGCGAGCGGGCTTGCCCCGCGTTGGGCTGCGAAGCGGCCCCAACACCTCACGCCCCAGTTCTTTCTGGATGAACTCGGTGCCTGTAGTGGGCCGCTACGCAGCCCAACGCGTGGCCAGCGCGCTCGCCACGACACCCGCGCAGACCCCAAAAATCAGGCCGTACGGGCGGCAATGGCTTCAACTTCCACCAGCGCTCCCGGCAAGGGCAACGCCACCACTTGCAACGCAGTGCGAGCCGGCTTGTTCGGCTGTTCGGTCGTGCCAAAGAACTGCGTATAACCACGCTGCAACCCGGCAAAGTCGAGCTTGCCACCGGTTTCTTCAGCACCGACCAGAAAAACCCGCAACTGCACGATATCGCCCAGGTCCAGGTCTTGTTGTTGAAGGATCTTGCGCAGTTTGTTGAACACCGACACCGTCTGCACTTCGGTGCTGCCGTACGCGGCTGACGTGCCCGCCGGGGCCTGGGCGTCGGCAAGATCCGGCAAGGTGCCGCTGACGAAAATCAGGCCGGCAGACGCCGGCACAGTCACGGTTTGCGAGATCGGAAAATCACCGACGCTGGTACGTTGGATGCTGTCGCTCATGAGGAGGCTCCTTAAGACGCGGCCAATGCCGCACGCTGTGTTTGTTGCGTCACGCGGTCCGCCAGTTGCGCAACCACATGGCGCGCCGAGTTGGCCGCCGATTCCTGCCAGATACCCACGCCGCTTTGCACCAGACCGTCCCCGGCGAAATACACGCGGCCATGGGCCTGTTCGAGCAAGGCGCTGGCGTCGGCGGGGAAGTGTTCGCGTTGCAGCCACGGGCCTTCGCTGTAGGGGATTTGTTCCCAGGACACGGCCAGCGGGTTGCGCAGGTGTTTTGAGTAACCCGGATGCAACAGCTCCACGGCCTCACTGGAGGTGGCGTACTGCTGATCGAACGGCTGCGCGCCAAACACGTCGGCGCCCTCCCCGGTCACGTAACCGGCCACCAGCAACCCTTCGCGGGTGTTGAGGTCGTTGCTCGGGTACCAGAGCAGGCGCGCCGGGTGTTCGATCCAGGACAGGCCGCCGTAGGTGCGGTAGTCGGTTTCCCAGAAGCGCGGCGATTGCCACGCCACTTTGGTGGCCTGGTCGCTGCGCGTGCTGAGCAACGCGGCCTTGATCGGGTCGCTGAAATCAGTATCGAGTTTGGCCAGCAGCGGCAGCGGCAACGTCGAGACCAGATAGTCGGCGCGCACCACCTGTTCGCGGCCACTGTGCTGGTCGTGATAAGTCACTGCCACGCCGTGTTCCAGCTGGCGGATCTGCCTGACCTGCGCGCCCAATTGCACGTGTTCGCTGACGCGCTGGTAAAAGGCATCGGTGATGCGGTCCATGCCGCCCACCGGTTGGAACATGGTCGCCGAAAACTCAGGGAATTCCGTGTGCAATAACGCGCCCCACAGCTCGGGATGCAGCAGCCGATCCAGTGCCAGCGGGCTTCGCGTGGCGGGCAATGCGCCGGGGTGCGCAGGCGATTCCAGGTGACCGGCGCGCAGGCTGCCTTCATAGGCCAGCGCTTGCGACAGGTCGCCGTACACCTGCAAAAACGCCAGCAAGCGCGTGCGCTCTTCGCTGCTCAACACATCATCGAGCGCATCGCGCTGCACGGCCTTGGCCAGCAAGCCGGACAAGTGCCCGCGCGTATCGTTGATCGCCTGGCCAACGGTGAATGCCGGCTGTTGCAGGTCCGGGCGCACCTGGGCGCCATGGCTGCTGTTGACCAGCACTTCGAGCCGTACGCCCAGCTCGCTGCAATAGTCGAGAATCGTACGGTGCTGGCTGGGAATCCTGGCCGGGCCGGCGTTGAAATACAGGCCCTGATCGAATGCCACGGTTTGCGTGCGGCCGTCCTTGTAGTCCACGCGGTCGCCATGGCGCAGGGTCCAGGTGCGCCCGCCGACGCGATCGCGCGCCTCCAGCACTTGCACACTGAACCCGGCGCGGGTCAGTTCCAACGCAGTGACCAGCCCGGCAATGCCGGCGCCCAGCACCAGCACGCGGGTGCCCTGCCCCAGGCCGGGCTTGAGTTTCAGCGGCTGTGGGCGCCGGTGCGACGACGGCCCCAGGCCCAATGCCGCGAGTGCATCCTTGACGGCCGGCTCGCCGCCGACTGCGGCGATGCTCGACAGCGCTTCACGTCGTGTCAGTCCCATGATCGATGCTCCTAGTCCGGCAGGCCCGGTGGGTTGATCAGCGACGTGTCGACGCGCTCGATGTCCAGGCCCCAACGCTGCAGCACCTGTTCGTATTGGCCACCGGCAATCGCGCCTTCAAGTGCCGTGTGAATCGGCTGGACCAGGCCGTTGTCCTTGCGCGTGGTCACGGCGATATCCGCCTTCAACGGCCAGCCACCATTCACCGTGCCGACCAGCTTGATGCCGCCGGTGATGGCCGCCGAATAGGCGTACACCGAGTTGGGCCCGAACAGCGCATCGCTGCGCCCCGATTGCACCGCCAGCTGCGCGGCGGCCTGGTCGTCGAAGTACTGCAACAGCGCAGGCTTGATGCCAGCCTTTTCATTCGCCTCGTTCCACGCCAGCAGGACTTTTTCCTGGTTGGTGCCGGAGCCGACGATGATCTTCAGCCCGGCAATGTCGGAGGCTTGTTTGATCTCGGTGATCTTGCTGGTGCTCTTGACGTAAAACCCCAGCACATCCTGGCGATACGTGGCGAAGTCAAAACGCTTCTTGCGTGCTTCGGTCACGGTGACGTTGCTGATCACCGCGTCGTATTTGCCCGAGCTGACACCCAGCGGCCAATCTTCCCAGCTGGTCTGCACCACGTTGAGTTGCAGGCCAAGACTGTCGGCGACCAGCTGTGCGGTGTCGGCCTCGCTGCCGATGGTGGTCTTGTCGTCATTGGCCAGCAGCGCCAGCGGTGGTCCGGCCACGCCGGACACGGCCACGGTGAACTTGCCCGGCTGGGCAAACTTGAAGCCCGGCGGAATCTGCGCGATGGCCGCTTCGTTGCGCGGCACATGAATGCGCACGCGGTCGGGGCTGAGGTCGACCTGTTGCACGGCGAAAGCGGTTTGCGCGGTGCTGACGGCTAGCGCCAGCAAGGCCACGCGAGCGGTATGGATGAACATGGCAGTCACTCCTTGAACTAAAGCACCTTGCCGAGAAAGGCCACGGTGCGGGGATGTCGGGGTTGGCGGAAAATCTGTTCGGGCGGGCCCTCTTCGATCAATTGGCCGTCGCACAGAAACACCACGTGGTCGGCCACCTCGCGGGCGAAACCGATCTCGTGGGTGACGATCACCAGGGTCACGCCCAGTTGGGTCAGGCCCTTGATCACATCGAGCACCTCGCCCAC
The DNA here is from genome assembly GCF_963878885.1 of Pseudomonas sp. R9.37. NCBI lineage: Bacteria > Pseudomonadati > Pseudomonadota > Gammaproteobacteria > Pseudomonadales > Pseudomonadaceae > Pseudomonas > Pseudomonas sp. R9.37. The sequence goes on from NZ_CAWNZA010000049.1 coordinate 279,245, forward strand.
CAGTTCCGGGTCGAGGGCTGAAGTGGGTTCGTCAAACAGCAGCACCTTGGGGTCCAGCGCCAGGGCACGGGCGATGGCCACGCGCTGTTGCTGGCCGCCGGAGAGCTGGCGTGGGTAGGCATCGACCTTGTCTGCCAGGCCGACCTTGGCCAGCAGCTCGGACGCCTTGGCCTGCGCCTCGGCCCTGCTCCAGCGCTTGTGCGCCAGCGGCGCTTCGGCGATGTTTTCCCAGGCGGTGAGGTGCGGGAACAGGTTGAAGTTCTGGAACACGAAGCCCACGTCGATACGGCGTTTAAGAATCTCGCGCTCTTTCAATTCGTAGAGCAGGTCACCCTTGCGGCGGTAACCGACGTATTCACCGTCGATGGTGATGTGCCCGCTGTCGATCTTCTCCAGGTGGTTGATGGTGCGCAGCAAGGTGGATTTGCCCGAGCCGGACGGCCCGAGAATCACCGTGACCTTGCCCGGGTCGATGGTCAGGTCGATGTCTTTGAGCACCTGCTGGTTGCCAAAGCGCTTGCCCACGCCCTGGATCTGGATGCGCCCCGCGCGTGCGTCACTCATGGGTTTTCTCCTTGAGCCAGCGGCGGATGCGTTGCAGCGGTGTCGGCGGCAACACGCGTGCGGTGCCACGCGCGAAGTGGCGCTCGACGTAGTACTGGGCGCTGGTCAGCACGGTGGTGATGATCAGGTACCACACGGTGGCCACGATCAGCAGCGGGATCACCGCCTGGGTGCGGTTGTAGATGACCTGCACGGTGTAGAACAGCTCCGGCAAGGCCAGCACGTAGACGATTGAGGTGCCCTTGACCAGGCCGATGATTTCGTTGAAACCCGAGGGCAGAATCGAGCGCAAGGCCTGGGGCAGAATGATGCGGAAGATACGGCGCGAGGCCGGCAAGCCCAAGGCCGCCGCCGCTTCATGCTGGCCGGCATCTACGCCGATCAGGCCGCCGCGAATGATCTCTGCCGCGTAGGCCGCTTGCATCAGGCTCAGGCCCAACACCGCCACGGTGAATTGACTGAGCACATCCACCGTCGACCATTCGGCAAACACCACGCCGGTGAACGGCACGCCGAGCACGATGTGGTCATACAGGTAGGCAAAGTTGTAGAGGATGATCAGCACCAACAGCGCCGGCATCGAGCGGAAAAACCAGATATAGCCCCAGGCCAACGCCGCCAGCAGCGGCGAGCCCGACAGCCGCGCCAGGGCCAACGCAGTGCCGAGGATGATGCTGAACACGGTGCTGAGCAATGTCAGCAACAGCGTCTGGCCCAGGCCGCGCAGCACCGACGGCGAGAAGAACCACTGGCCGAATACGCCCCACTCCCAACGCGGGTTGGTGGCCAGCGAATGCACGATGGCGAGCAGCACCAGCGCGGCGAAAATCGACCCGGCCCAACGCCACGGGTGTCGGGCCGGCACTACGTGCAAGGCTTTGATCGGCGTTGCGACACGCGCCTGGCGAACCGGGTAGTCGGTGACCTCATCGATCAGGTCATAGGTTTTGGCGACAATGGGCATGGTCTATTCCTCGCGAGTTGCGGCCTTAGAAGGCGTAAGTCAGCCGGGTGTAGTAGTACCCGCCGGTAAAACCGTAGGGCGAATACGTGCCGTAGCTGGCGAGCATGGTGCTGCTCGGCACGCCTTGTTTTTTGGGGTATTGGTCGAACAGGTTCTTGGCGCCGACGGCGACGTTCAGGTCTTTGGTGAGGTTGTAGCCAAGGTCGAGGTCGGTGATCCACTTGGCGCTGTAGACCCGGTCGAGGCTGCGGTCGGCGGAGACGTTGACCTCTTTGTACGAGCCGTAACGGGTCAGGGCCAGGTTGAGGTTGAAGCGGTCGATGCTCCAGTCACCGCCCAGGATCAGCTTGGTCTTGGGCTGCACATCGGTGATCAGGCCGCGGGCCTGGCGGTCCATCAGGTCATAGGAGGTGCCAAGGATGTCGGTGGACGCCTTGTAGTTGAGGATCTTGGTCTGGTTCCAGTTGAACGCCGCCGTCCACTTCAGCGAGCCGTACGGGCCGATGTCCTGGTTGTAGTTGCTGACCAGGTCCACGCCTTTGGTGCGGGTGTCGGCGCCGTTGATGAAGTACTGGCCGCCGGAGGTGGAGTTGATGCCGTTGTTCTGCAAGACCTGGGTGACTTCCGGGCCCAGCAGGGTGCCGGTCAGGGTGATGCGGTCACGCAGGTTGATCACGTAGGCGTCGGCGGTGAGTTTCAAGCGGTCGGTGGGCGTGAGGGTGAAACCGAGGCTGAAGTTGGTCGAGCGCTCGGGTTTCAAGCCCTCGGCGCCCAAGGCCTTGGCCGCCGCCGACCCCACGGGCAACACGCCGTAGTTGATCGATTGATACACGCCGTCGACCACGCCATAGGTCGTGGAGCGCGCGCTGAACAGGCTGTTGGCCAGGGACGGCGCGCGAAAGCCATTGCTGACCGTAGCGCGCACGGCGAACTGCGGGGTGAAATCGTAGCGCGTGGTCAGCTTGCCGCTGCGGGTCGCGCCGACGCCTTCGTTGTAATGCTCATAGCGAAACGCGGTGCCCACGTACCAGTCCGGCAGCGGGTTGAACCCAACATCCACATAGCTGGCGAGGCTGTTGCGCGAGGCACTGCTTTCTTCAGCCGGTGAAATGCCGTTGGTGACCTGCGCCCCGGACGACGCGCAATTGCCCGGCGCCACGCAGTAGCCACCATTGGCATACGAGGCGTAGTCACCGGCCTGCACCTCATAGGTGTCGCGCCGATGCTCGAAGCCATAAGACAGGTCCAGCGGCTTTTGCAGGCCAATGTCGAAGCCGCGCTTGAAGTCGAGGTTGGTGGTCAGCTCGGTGGAAATCCAGGTGCCGGAGGTGAAGCTGTTGGGCGTGTACTCGCCCAGCGACGGGTTCTGGTTGTGGGTGGTGCCCTGCTCCGCTTCGTTGCGCCCGTAGGTGGTGGACAAATCCCAGTCCCACGCGCCGACCGTGCCCTTGCCGCCGAACGCGGCCTGGAAATCATCCTCGTCGATGTACCAGGTCGGCGTGTAGCCGGCCGGGTAACCATTTGGCCCGGTGGTGATGGTGTTGGTGATGGTCGGCAAGCGGAAGTTCTGGCCTTGCTCGGCCTTGCGTCGCGAGTAAGTGGTGAAGGAATACAGGCTCAAACTGTCATCAATCGGCAGCTCGGCGTTGTAGCCCAGGGTCAGCAGGTTGGTCTTGGGCGTGCCGTAGCCGCCATAAGTGGACGTGCCCGCCAGGCCGTAGGCTTGCTCGTAGGTGTAGCCGTTGGCGCTGGCCTTGTTGTCGTCATTCTGGCTGCGTGCATCCAGGGCCAACTGCACGATGCCGCCGTCGCCGATTTCGAAACCCTTGTTGAGGCTTTGCTGCACGGTCTGTTTTTTGCCGTCGTAGCCCTGGCCGATGTTGGTCACAGCGGTGCCGCTGGTGTCGGCCTTGAGGATCACGTTGATCACCCCGGCGATGGCGTCCGAGCCGTATTGGGCGGCAGCGCCGTCACGCAGCACTTCAACGTGGTCGATGGCGCTGATCGGGATCAGGTCGAGGTCGGCCGGTGCGGCGCCGGTGTTGATGCCGTTGATGTTCAAGGTGGCGCTGGTGTGACGGCGTTTGCCGTTGACCAGCACCAGCACTTCGGCGGCACTCAGGCCGCGCAGGTTCGGAGCGCGGGCAATGCCGCTGGCGTCCCAACCGGTTTTTTCCGGCAGGGTCAGCGACGGGATCACCGCGCTCAGGGCTTCCATCAAACCGGGCTTGCCGGTGCCTTGCAGTTGCTTGGCGCTGACGACATCGATTGGCACCGGGCTGCTGGTGACGGTGCGCTGCTCGGCGCCACGGTTGCCGGTGACCACCACGGTGGACAGGGTGCTGTCGTCCTGGGCCTGGGCCGTGTGTGTCAGTAAGGCCAGCGCCAGTGCAGCGGTGGGGTGTAAAACGTGCTTCATGGCCACTCCAGACTTTCCAGATCGCGAAGTCGGGCGCTCGCGCGGTCGTGCGCGGTGCTCGGATTTTTCGAGGGTGTTTCGGCGATTGGAAACTAGGTGTGGGGCGAGCGAGGGGTTTGAATGGGCAACATACGTTGAACTCCGTTCCAACGATTCTGCCGCAGGGTCTTTACCCGGTTATGGCGCGCAGAATCTGAATCACGCTGGGTACCATCCGAGGTCAGGGGTAGGCTGTTGCGATCAAACATAACGGAATGGATTTCAAAAATATAATGCTATTTGGGTATAAGCTAATATTCTCTACTTTCATTATTTATTAATAATTTTATTCGTATTGGTAATGTCTTCTTGAGATCAGGCGCAGGTTGCCAGCGTGGTTTAACGGAGCGCCCAAGATCAAAATCTACAGCACGGCAACCTGACAGCCGACCTGACCCTGGAGGCTGCACTCGATCAAATGTGGGACCTGGCTGGCCTGCGATGCAGACAACCCGGTGTATCAGCCATACCCGGTTGATGCCATCGCAGGCAAGCCAGCTCCCACACTTGGATCTCTGTGCATCAGACAAAGATGGGTTGCTATGCTTTTGCTTCTACCACTCAGGTCGGCTACCAGGCCGCCGTGCTCTGCTTTTGATCTTGATCTGCTTTTGATCTTGATCTTGATCTGCTTTTGATCTTGATCTTGATCTGCTTTTGACTTCGATCTCAGGCGCCCCGTTAAACCACGCTGGCCGAACGCAGGTTTTGGAGCGTGGGTAAACCGGCAGGACGCCGGTTTAGCCGTGTTGGGCCATGGATGGCCCATCGCGGCGGCCCACGCTCCAAAGCCTGCGTGAGGGCACACCGAGCCCAGGCGAGGTGCCGAGTGGTGGGGCGAGGACCTTTTGGTTACTTTTGGGTCCCTCCAAAAGTGACCCGCTGTAAGAGCGGAACCAATAGCAGCCGTTACCACAGCAACGGATATGCACCCAATCGACCTAAAAAAGCGCAAGCCCAAAGACCGCCATCGCAGGCGACCCTGCTCCCACATTCTCTACCGCCCCCCTCACTTCATCTCGCCGGCCGCAGCAACTGCATCTGCTGGCGATAATCATCCGTCACCTGCCGCGCCTGGCTGCTGCTGGTAATCACCCGAGGCGTAATCAACACAATCAACTCCGTGCGATCCTTGGATTTGCTGGTGTTACCAAACAACCACCGCAACCCAGGAATCTTGCCCAAATACGGCACAGCACTGACACTCTGCGCGTTGTCCTGCTTGATCAACCCGCCCAGCAACACCGTCTGCCCACTTTGCACCGCCACCTGCGTCGACACCGACCGCGTCGATATCCGCGGATTCACCGGCGTATCACTGGTACCACTCTGAGTCTGGGCATCACTGACCTGCTGCTGAATATCCATGTACACCAACCCGCCCGGATTAATGCGCGGCACCACATCCAGAATCACCCCGGTCTGCACGTATTCGACGCTGCTCAAAGTGGAATCGGCGTTGCCGGTATTCACCGTGGTCTGACTGATAGGAATGTTATCCCCCACCTGAATCTGCGCCGGCTGGTTATTCATCACCACCAACGACGGCGCCGACAGCACCTGAGTGCGCCCATTGGTCTCCAATGCATGCAACGCCACCTGCAAATTGGCGCTGACAAACGAGTAAAACAACGAATCCGACGCCCCCAGCCCTGCGCCGCCGCCCCCTAGCGCCCCCTGGCTACCCGAGGCATTCGCCACCGTCTTGCTTCCCGAATTCCCCGCCAGGCGTCCCAGATACCACTGCACCCCAAGGTCCAGCCCCCCGGTCAACTTGACCTCAAGAATGCGCGTCTCGATCTGCACCTGAAGCGGCGGATTGTCGAGGCGTTTGATCGCCGCTTCGATCTCCTTCCACTGCGCCGGACGCGTGCGCACCAACAGCTGATTACTGCTCTTCTGCGCCGTAATCCGAGTACCGGCTTCAAGACTTTTATCCGGCGCAGGCGCAGCAACGTCCGGTGCTTGCTCAGGCTCGTCGGCGGGCGGCGGCGCATCTTGCAACCCGCCGGCATTGCTGTTGAGCGACGACAACGTCGCCGTGCGCAAGCCCGGCGCAACCTTCGCCGGCGCGTCGTCCTTGATCGCGTCATTGCCATAGATCTGGCGCAGGTACTTGGCCAGGTCCGACGCCTTCATATTGCGCACATCGTAGACATACATCTGCGGCTCGTTACCGCCGCCCTCATCGATGGTGCGGATCCAGTCACCCACCTCGCTGAGGTACTGCGGCTGTGAAGAAATCGCCACCACCGAATTGGTGCGCTCAATCGGCAAAAACCGCAGCATGCCCGCCAACGGCATGCCACTGTCCGGGCCGAACATGGCTTGCAGCTCGGGCATCAATTCGGCGACTGACGCGCGTTGCAGGCCGAACACGCCCACCGACATGCCCCTGAGCCAGTCCACATCAAAGGTGTCGATGGTCTCCTGATAGTTGGCCAGCTCCTCCGGGGTGCCGGCCAGGCTGAGGATATTGCGCGCCGGGTCCACCAGCAAAAACGCGTTCTCGCGCGCAAACGGCTTGAGCAGCTTCTGCATCTCGGTGGCGGAGATATACCGCAGTGGGAACAACCGCGCAGAGAGGCCGCTGGACGGCGCCGCCACGTGCATTTGCGGCACCAGCTTACCGGCCACGGCCTGGTCGGCGGGCAGGATCACATAGCGCTGGCCCTGGCGGATCATCGCGTTGTCGGTCCAGGACAGCAGGGTTTCCAGAATCGACAACGCCTGCTGCTTATCCACCGGTTTGGAGGTGGAGAAGCTGACGTTGCCCTTCACGCCCTGGGCGATGCTGTAGTTTTCGTGCAGCAGGTCGCCCATCACGCTGTTGATCACTGCCTCGATGGGCTGGTCGGCGAAATTGAACACGATGTCGCCGCCCTGCTCCTTCGCGCTCGGCGTTGCGCTGGGCGGGCGCACGAACTGCTGGTTGCCACGGATCACCTGGCGCTGTGGCGCTGACCTGGTTGCAAGCGGCGGGCTTTGCGGTGCAGGCGCCTCAGTCGGCGGCCGTTGCGAACCGGTGCCCTGCATGGCTTCGTGCAGCAGCTCGTCGTCCGGGTCGGGGCGGTCGGGGAAGGCGCCACAGCCGCCCAGTGCGAGGGCGGTGGCCAGGCAAAATGTTGAAGTGCGCATGTCGATCAAGGGAGGGGCTC
>NZ_CAWNZA010000050.1:0-270459 GCF_963878885.1 Pseudomonas sp. R9.37
CCACCCATCCATTACCCCATCAAAACGCGTACTCGACCATCCCCACCACCGACGCCTGCAACCGCCGCTCCACAATCGGGCTCTTGCCCGCTTCATCCGCCAAATACTGCACATCCAGCAAAGTCGAGAACTGCGTGTGCTCGCTGATCGGCACGCTCCACACCAGGTTCATGCCATTACTGATATTGCCCGCGCCCGCCTTGTAGGCCTTGAACCGGCTCTGCGCCGCCTGCCCGGTAGTCACGCCGTACCAGGTCTGCAAGTACGCTCGATCACCAAAGTGACTGCTCAAGCTGGCCTCGACCGAACCGTAACGACCTTCATACAGGTTGGTGCCCAGGCTCAGCTCCAGGTGGGTGTAAGCCCTGCCGGTGTCCGCGTGGTCGTCTTCCTTGAGCGCATGTTCCAGGGTCGCGCCAACAATCACGCCACCCAGGTTATAGCTGGCGCTCACCCCCAGTTGCGGACGCGCCTTGATCTCGCCCATGCCTTTGAGGCGCTTGGAGCCGGCATGCAAGCTCTGGTTTTTGTCCCTGCGCGCGCCGCTGGCGCCCACATACGCGCTCACGCTCAGGGCGTGGCCTTCGTAACCCCAGCCAAGCCCCTTGTCAGTGTCGAGAAAAATACCCCACGGGCTGACGATGGCGCCGCCCAGCAGCGGCGCGGTCATGCGTTCGTCGCTGCCGCTGTAGCGCGGCGCGTTGGCCACGCCGGCCTTGAGGCTGTATTGCCAGTCTTCGGCAAACGCGGTGTCGGCAGCGGCGAGCAGGCACAGCGAGGTGAACGACAGGCAGAAATGTTTTGAGCGCATCAGAGGGTTCGTCCGTGTCAGAAATTCAAGCGGTTGTGGGGAGAATTCGTGCGTTTGAAGGCGTAGCCCGACGCGCTGAGGCCATTGACCTGGCGGCTCACGGTGTCGCCCAGGCCATAGCCGTTGCCGGCCAGCACCGCGTGGGCGTTGTCGACGGGGAGCAGGATGTAGTCGGTCAGCGGCTCCTCGCGCAACTGGCCGCGTATCACCAGAAATCCTTCTTCCAGGCGCACGCTGATGCCGCTCAATGGCGCATCGGGCTCGTGGGTGTTGAGCACTTGATACGTGCCGATGGTGTCGGCCCAGGCCAGGGGCAGCGGCGTCGGGTCGATGCGCTCGCCGATGGCGATGCGTTGGCCGTGAGTGCGCGCAGTGAGCATCTGGCGCCCCTGCACCTTCACCACATCAAGCTGCACGCGGCCCAGGTCGCCGAGGTCCTTGAGCCAGAAACCAAAGATTTTTTTCTGTGCGCGCAGCCAGCCCTGATCGTCGCGTAACAACTCGAAGCTCAAACCGGCCAACTCGCCCGACAACTGATGAGGCTCATCCTTGATCCGGAACACGCCCCAGGCCGTGGCATAAAAGCCGGCCAGGCGCTTGCGGTCGATGGCAGCCGGCACGTGACGCAATTTGAGCCCGTGACTGGGTGCCTGGCAGTCGTCGGCGCAGACCGCTTGGCCGGTCTGTGCCTGCAGCATCAAGCGCAGGGTGTCGGTGGCAAGGCTGGCCACCAGGTCTTCGGCGTTACTGTCATTGGCCATGACGACCACGGCCATTTGCTGATCAGGCAGCACGCTCAGTTGCGCGGCAAAATCGTCGCCACCCCCGCTGTGCTGATACGTGCGTATCCCCGGGGCAACCGGTTCATCGCCACAGGGTGCCAGGAACCAGCCAAGGCCCACCTGGCAATCGAAGTCCAGCGCATTGCCGGTGTTTTGTTGGGTGAACATCTCATCGATCGACGCGCTGCCGATGACCCGGTTGCCTTTGTAGAGCCCATGCGCAAACAGCATCTGCACGTAGCGGCTGAGGTCTTTCGGGCTTGCCCACAAACCGCCGGCAGCGAGGTCGCGCACTTGCGCATCGGCACTGGCGACGCCGTCTTCGTAGCCCAGCGCGCGGTAACTCATCTGCGCACCGGTACCGACAAAACTCGACTGGTTCATCTCCAATGGCTTGAGCAGGCTGCCTTGCAACTGCGCTTCAAAAGCGTTGCCGCTGCTGCGTTCAATGGCGGCGCCGACCAACGAATAACCCAGGTTGGAGTAGGCCACCTGCGCACCCGGTGGGCTGCTCAGCCACACACCGGATACACGCATCGGCATCTGGCCCATGGCGAAGGTGCTGCGCAGGTCGCGCAAGTGTTCGCTGGGCAAGCCGGACTGGTGACTGAGCAAGCGGCGCAAGGTGATCGCGCGGTCCGCTGCCGCCGGGTCGTCGTGAAAGCGTGAGCGGACATGGAACTCGCGCAGGGTCTGCTGGATCGGCGCATCCAGCGACAGACGCTGTTGCTCGACCAACTGCAAGGCCGCCGTGGCCGTGAGCAGTTTGGAGATGCCGCCAGCGCGAAACGCCGTATTGGCTGTCACCGGCACGCCCTGGGCTTTGTCGGCCATGCCGAAGCCGCGCGCCCAGATCAGCTCCTGGCCATTGACCAGCGCAATGGACAGGCCCGGCACATTTTCCCGGCCCATCTCACGCGGAATACGCGCTTGCAGGTAACGGATGATCGCGCCGTAATCGCCCTTGGGAATCGGCGGCGGGGCAGGCGATTGCCCGTGGCAACCGAGCGTACCCAGCAGGCAACCCAACAGCGGAATACCGCGCAATGTGCGAAACATGAAGAGCACCCGAATGGTGAGTTGGATGCTCGAATGCTAGGGCTGCGCGGGCCAACAATCTTTGGGAGCTTTGTCGGGAAACTGTCAAAGACTGTTAACGGGTCAACCCGAGGCGCTCATGCCATTGGGCGATGGATTCTTCGGGGTATTCGTCGAACTGCAGGTCGCCTTTGCGCACGCTGACTTCCACCCACGGCGCCTTGGAGCCGAGCATCAGGTGCGTGTGCTCCGGCGGCACCGGCAACGGCGTGTCGATGGCCGAGGCAAACGGGTGGATCAGCTCCGGCCACTCCGGGCTGAACAGCCACAAGGCACTGCCGCACTGCGAGCAAAAATGCCGTTCGGCAGTGCTCGCGTGCGCACGGCTGGCGCCCTCGGGCTTGAGCCGGGCGTGGTAGATCGAGATGTGCTTGCGTCCCTGCACCTTCAAACTTTGCGTATCGCCGGCAAGGTTGATCGCATAACCGCCGCCGCCTTGGGTTTTGCGGCAGATCGAGCAGTAGCAACGCTGATAGGGGTACGGGTGCTGGCTGCTCAGGCTGAATGTTACAGCGCCGCAATGGCAGGATCCTTCGAGTTGCATGGCAATCTCCTCTGGCAAAGTGACTGTTGAGCTTAGGCGCTTTGTGGCATCAAGGTAGCAATCAGCGCCCGAATGGTGCCCGGCAGCGCTTCCAATTCGCGCACCAGAATGCTGCGCTCGCGAATCGCCCACGGCTCATCGAGTTTCACCGCCACCAACTGCATGGTCCGGCTGTGCCGCACGGCGGCCGACTCGGGAATGATGCCGATGCCCACGCCGGCCTCGACCATCCGGCAGATCGCCTCAAAGCTCGACACTTGGATACGCAACGACAAATGTTTGCCGAGACGCTCCACGTGTTCACGCAAAAAGCTCAACAGCGTGCTGCCTTCGTGCAGGCCGATATGTTGGTAGGCGAGGGTTTGGTCCAGCGTCACTGAAGGCTGGTCGGCCAAGGGGTGGCCGACGGGCACCATCAGCACCAGTTCGTCGGTGCTGAAGTGCAGCACCTGCAAGCCTGCCGCTTCAACCGGCCCGGCGATGATGCCCATGTCGCTGGTGCCATCGAGCACGCCGCGCACGATATCGCGCGACAGGCGCTCCTGCAGGTCGACGGTCACGCCAGGGCGCTGGGACAAAAAGCCCGCCAGCACCTCCGGCAAAAACTCGGTGACCGCCGTGGTGTTGGCGAAGATGCGGATGTGCCCGGCCGAATCCACGCCGTATTGGGTGAACTCGCTTTTCAGGTAATCCACCTGGCGCATGATCAGCCGCGCATGGTGCAGCAAACGTTCGCCCGCCGGGGTGATTTCCACGCCCCGACTGTCGCGGTACAGCAGGCGCGTGTCGAGTTGGCCTTCCAGCGCCTTGATCCGCGCACTGGCGGCGGCCGGCGAGAGAAACGCGCGCTTGGCGCCTTGGGTCAGGCTGGGGGATTCGGCGATATGGATAAACAGGCGCAGGTCGGCGAGATCGAAGTGCATGCAGAACACCTATTCGGCAACGGGGAAGATCAACTGTGGGAGCTGGCTTGCCTGCGATAGCGGTGGAGCAGGCAATGCATGTGCTAGCTGACACACCGCCATCGCAGGCAAGCCAGCTCCCACAGGGATATAGGGTGTGCATCGGTTAGTCGGCGTTCAGCATAACCGAACGCTGGTTTATTGAAATGCAAATTCTCAGAACGGGCACGCGCTTGCATGATCCGGGGCAGACAGCCACTGCCCGAGGATTTTTACCCCATGAGCGCCACCGATTGGATCGGCCGAAGTGAAACCGCCCACGACCACCTGAGCCACAACCTGCTCAAGCGTATTGCCGCAACCTTCGGCGAAGCGGTGCCTCAGGAGGGCGAGGCCGTCCCACCGTTGTGGCAATGGTGCTTCTTTCAAGACCCACTGCCGGAATCGGCGCTGGGCACCGACGGCCACCCGGCGCGTGGCGGCTTCCTGCCGCCGGCGGATAACCGCAATCGCATGTGGGCCGGTGGGCGCATCGAGTTTCTGCAGGCCTTGCGCGCCGGTGAGGCGGCCACCCGCGAATCGACCATCACCCACGTCGAAGAAAAGACCGGCCGCACCGGCTCGCTGCTGTTTGTCACCGTGCGCCATGACTATTCCCAGGGCGGCCGCCTGGCGATTCGCGAAGAACAGGACATTGTCTACCGCGAACCCACGCCTCCCAAGCAGGGCAGCGGCGAGGCACTGGCCCAGGGTCAATGGCAGGAGACGGTCGACCCCACGCCAACCCTGCTGTTTCGTTACAGCGCCGTGACCTTCAACGGCCACCGCATCCATTACGACTACCCCTACGTCACCGGCACCGAAGGCTATTCGGGCCTGGTGGTGCACGGGCCGTTGATCGCCACCTTGAGCCTGCGCGCGTTTTGCCGTGCCCATCCCGAAGCCACCCTGCGCCGGTTTGCCTATCGCGGCGTGCGCCCTTTGATCGCGCCGCAGCCGTTTGCACTGAGCGGGCGCGTGACGGCACCCGGCGTGGCGCAGTTGTGGGCCGGCAATGCCGAGGGCGTGGCGCAAACAGCCGAACTGCATTTCGAATAAAACCAGAACAACAGGCGGAGAGCCGTTAATGAACCCCAATGACAACGAAGAACTCAATGCCATCCGCGAAGGCGTGCGCGCCCTGTGCGCCGAATTCGATGCCGCTTACTGGCGCAAGGTCGATGAACAAAAAGGCTTCCCCGAAGCCTTCGTCAAAGCCCTGACCGACGCCGGCTGGCTGTCGGCGATGATCCCGGAAGAATACGGCGGCTCCGGCCTGGGCCTGGCCGAAGCCTCGGTGATTCTTGAAGAAGTGAACCGCTGCGGCGGCAATTCCGGCACGGTTCACGGCCAGATGTACAACATGTTCACCTTGCTGCGCCATGGCAGCGACGCACAGAAAAGCTTCTACCTGCCCAAGCTCGCCAGCGGCGAACTGCGTCTGCAATCGATGGGTGTCACCGAGCCCACCACCGGCACCGACACCACCAAGATCAAAACCACCGCGATTCAGCGCGGCGGCAAATACGTGATCAACGGCCAGAAAGTCTGGATCTCGCGGGTGCAGCATTCCGACCTGATGATCCTGCTGGCGCGCACCACGCCACTGGCCGAGGTGAAGAAAAAGTCCGAGGGCATGTCGATCTTCCTGGTGGACCTGCGCGAAGCCATCGGCAACGGCCTGACCGTGCAGCCCATCGCCAACATGGTCAACCACGAAACCAACGAGCTGTTCTTCGACAACCTGGAGCTGCCGCTCGACAGCCTGATCGGCGAGGAGGGCAAGGGCTTCAAATACATCCTTGACGGCCTGAATGCCGAGCGCACGCTGATTGCCGCCGAATGCATCGGCGACGGCCGCTGGTTTATCGAAAAGGCCAGCGCTTATGCCCGCGACCGCGTGGTATTTGGCCGACCTATCGGGCAGAACCAGGGCGTGCAGTTCCCGATTGCCGAAGCGCACATCGAGATCGAAGCGGCAGACCTGATGCGCTGGCGCGCGTGCGAGGAGTACGACAACGGCCAGAATGCCGGGGCCAGCGCCAACATGGCCAAGTACCTGGCAGCCAAGGCGTCGTGGGAAGCGGCCAACGCCTGCCTGCAAACCCACGGCGGTTTCGGGTTTGCCTGCGAGTACGACGTGGAACGCAAATTTCGCGAAACCCGCCTGTACCAGGTGGCACCGATTTCCACCAACTTGATCCTGTCTTACGTGGCCGAGCATTTGCTCGAACTGCCACGCAGTTTCTGAGGGCCCGACCATGAGCCATACCCAAGCCCTGTGTCGGTTCCTCGCCGAGTTGAACGACGAACAGTTGCCCGAAAACGTGCTGGCGCGCACCGAAGACCTGTACCTGGATTGGCTCGCCTGCGCATTGGCGAGCAAGGGCGCGCACCCGATTCCTTTGTTCGAGCGCTATGCGCACAAGATGGGTCCGAGCAGCGGCCCGGCGCAGATTATCGTCAGTGGCGCCAGCAGCAGCGCGTATTTTGCCGCGCTGGTAAACGGCGCTTCGTCCCATCTGGTGGAGCAGGATGACCTGCACAACAGCTCGGTGCTGCACCCGGCCACGGTGGTGTTTCCAGCAGCCTTGGCCGCCGCGCAAGACCTCGGCAAATCCGGTCGCGAGTTGCTGCTGGCATCGGTGGCCGGTTATGAGGCCGGGATTCGCATCGGCGAATTCATGGGGCGTTCTCACTACCGCATCTTCCACACCACGGCGACTGTCGGCACCCTGGCGGCGGCCGTTGCGGTGGGCAAGCTGCTGGATTTCAACGAAGAACAATTCATCAATCTGCTCGGCAGCGCCGGCACACAGGCCGCTGGGCTGTGGGAATTCCTGCGCGACGCTGCCGACTCCAAGCAACTGCACACCGCCAAGGCTGCCGCCGATGGTTTGCTCGCCGCGTACCTGACCGCGGACGGCCTGACCGGCGCGCGCAATATTCTTGAAGGCGACCAAGGGTTGGCCGCGGGCATGTCCAGTGATGCGCAGCCGAGCCGATTGTCGGCCGGCCTGGGCACGCGCTGGGCGCTGCTGGAAACCTCGTTCAAGTTTCACGCCTCGTGCCGCCACACCCATCCTGCCGCCGATGCGCTGTTGGATTTGATGCAGCGCGAAGGGCTGGGCGCCGATCAGATTGCGCGCGTGGAAACCCATGTGCATCAGGGCGCCATTGATGTACTGGGCCGCGTGGCAGTGCCCGCGACCGTGCACCAGGCCAAGTTCTCCATGGGCACGGTGCTCGGCCTGATCGCCGTGCATGGCAAGGCCGGGCTCACCGAGTTTCACCACCTGGCGCTGACCGATCCCGCCGTTGCGAGCTTTCGCGACAAGGTCAGCATGACGCTGGACCCTGAAGTGGACGGCGCCTACCCGCAACGCTGGCTGGGCCGTGTCAGCGTCACCACCACCGACGGGCGCACGCTGCACGGCGCCATCGATGAGCCCAAGGGCGACCCGGGCAACACCTTGAACCGTGAGGCGCTGGCGGACAAATTCCAGCGCCTGACCCGCTTCAGCGACGCCCGCACTCCGGCCCAGGCGGATGCATTGATCGATAAAGCCTGGAACCTGCGTAACGCCGCGTCCATGGCCCACTGGCTTTGAGGAATTGTGATGACTCATCAACGACCGCTGGACGGCATCACTGTCGTCAGCCTGGAACACGCGATTGCCGCGCCATTCTGCACGCGGCAACTGGCCGATTTGGGCGCCCGCGTCATCAAGATCGAACGCCCTGGCGCCGGTGATTTTGCCCGCGGCTACGACGAGCGCGTGCGCGGCCTGGCCTCGCATTTTGTGTGGACCAACCGCTCCAAGGAAAGCCTGACCCTGGACCTCAAGCAGGACGAGGCGGGCGCCATCCTCGACACCCTGCTGGCCGACGCCGACGTACTGGTGCAGAACCTCGCACCCGGCGCGGCGGCGCGCATGGGCTTGTCGTTCGAGGCGCTGCACGCGCGTTTCCCGCGGCTGATCGTCTGCGATATTTCCGGCTATGGCGAGGGCGGGCCTTACGAGAAGAAGAAGGCCTATGACTTGCTGATCCAGAGCGAGGGCGGCTTCCTGTCGGTGACCGGCGGCCCCGGTGACGACCAGATGGCCAAGGCCGGATGTTCCATCGCCGATATCTCTGCGGGTATGTACGCCTACAGCGGCATCCTCTCGGCGCTGCTGTTGCGCGGCAAAACGGGCAAGGGCAGCCGCATCGACGTGAGCATGCTCGAAAGCCTGGTGGAGTGGATGGGCTACCCGATGTACTACGCGTTCGACGGCGCGCCGCAACCCCCGCGCGCCGGCGCGGCGCATTCGACGATTTACCCGTATGGGCCGTTTCCCACCGGCGACGGCGGCACGGTGATGCTCGGTTTGCAGAACGAGCGCGAATGGGCGGCGTTCTGCGACAAGGTGCTGCTCACGCCTGAATTGGCCACCGATGCGCGTTTCTCGGCCAACTTCAAGCGTTCGGCCAACCGTGAGGTGCTGCGCCAGATCATCGTCGACAGCTTCGCGCAGCTGGACGCCGAGGCGGTGATCCAGCGCTTGGAAGACGCGCAGATTGCCAGTGCGCGCGTCAACGACATGCAGGGCGTGTGGGACCACCCGCAGCTCAAGGCGCGAGGCAGCTGGCGCGAAGTCCAGAGCCCGGCCGGGCCATTGCCGTCGCTGCTGCCACCGGCGCGCAATGCCGCGTTTAGCCCGCGAATGGATGCCGTACCGGCGCTGGGGCAGCACAGCCAGGGCATCCTCGAACAGCTCGGCTACTCGGGTGAAGCCATCGATACTTTGCGTGCGCGCGGCGTTATCTAATAAGGAATTCAAGTGATGCCAAAGCCTTTGGTTCGTTCGGCCTTGTTTGTGCCCGGCAGTCGCCCGGAGCGGTTTGCCAAAGCGTTGGCCAGTGGCGCCGATGCGGTGATTGTCGATTTTGAAGACGCGGTCGAAGAGCCGCTCAAACGCCAGGCGCGGGATAACCTCGGGGCGTTTCTGCAAGGCCATCTTCAGGCCCAGGTGTGGGTGCGTATCAACGCGCCGGAGCATGCCGAGCATGTTGCGGACGTGGCGTTCTGCAAAGCCCATGCAAATGTGGCAGGCGTGCTGTTGCCCAAGGTCGAGAGCGCGGCGCAGGTCGCCGTGGTGGCGGCCACCGGCAAACTGATCTGGCCGATTATCGAAAGTGCGCGGGGGTTGTTGGCGGTGGCTGAAATCGCTCGTGCGCCGCAGGTGGAGCGCCTGTCGTTTGGGGGCCTGGACCTGGCGCTGGACTTGAACCTGAGCAGCCATTCCCCGGCCGCGCAGTTCGCCCTCGACCAGGCACGCCTGGCGTTGATCGTGCATTCGCGTGCGGCAGGGCTGGTTGCGCCGCTGGATGGCGTGCACCCGGCTATCGATGACCCGGAAGGTTTACGGCGTTCGATCCGGCACGCCTACGAGATGGGCTTTGCCGGCGCGTTGTGTATTCACCCCAAGCAGGTGGCGGTGATCCACGCGGCCCTGGCGCCGAGTGCTGAAGACCTGGCGTGGGCCAAACGCGTGGTGGATGCCGGCGCGCATGGGGCAGGGGCCTATCAGATTGATGGGCAGATGGTGGATGCGCCGGTGCTGCTGCGTGCGCAGAGGTTGCTCGCCGCCCAACTCTAACTGACCAAAACGAATCAAAACTGTGGGAGCGGGCTTGCTCGCGAAAGCGGTGGGTCAGGCACTGAATTTATTGACTGATCCACCGTATTCGCGAGCAAGCCCGCTCCCACATTGGAATACCAGCGTCTACAGGATCGGCGTTCGCCCACGCCGAACGCAGGTATCTAAAATTCGAAATTCACTACACACGTGACATCAGGCACCTTGCCCTACAACACAACAATAAGAAGGTGATTGTCCATGCTCAAGCTTTCTCGGGCGCTGCTGTGCGCCGCCACTTTGTTTGCCGCGGGCCTGGCCCAGGCGGCGGACCCGATTGTGATCAAGTTCGCTCACGTGGTCGCCGAAAACACCCCCAAAGGCCAGGGCGCGCTGCTGTTCAAGAAGCTCGCCGAAGAGCGCCTGCCGGGCCGCGTCAAGGTTGAGGTGTACCCCAACTCGTCGCTGTTCGGCGATGGCAAGGAGATGGAAGCGCTGTTGCTGGGCGACGTGCAGATGCTGGCGCCGTCCCTGGCCAAGTTCGAGCAGTACACCAAGCAAGTGCAGATTTACGACCTGCCGTTTTTGTTCAACGACCTGGCCGCCGTCGACCGCTTCCAGGCCGCCCAGGGCAAGGATCTGCTGACCTCGATGCAGGACAAGAACATCCTCGGCCTGGCGTATTGGCACAACGGCCTCAAGCAACTGTCCTCAAACAAAGCCCTGCACGAACCCAAGGACGCCCGTGGCCTGAAGTTCCGCGTGCAGGCTTCCAGCGTGCTTGAGGAGCAGTTCAAGGCGATCCGCGCCAACCCGCGCAAGATGAGCTTTGCCGAGGTCTACCAAGGCCTGCAGACCGGCACCGTCAACGGCACCGAGAACACCTGGTCGAACTATGAAAGCCAGAAGGTCAACGAGGTGCAGAAGTACTTCACCGAGTCCAACCACGGCCTGATCGACTACATGGTGATCACCAACGCCACGTTCTGGAACGGCCTGCCGCCGGACATCCGCGCCACCCTCGACCAGATCATGCTGGAGGTCACTGTGGAGGTGAACAAGCAGGCCGAGGCGCTGAACCAGTCGGCCAAGCAGAAGATCATCGACGCCAAGACCAGCGAAATCATCGAACTGACCCCCGAGCAACGCCAGCTCTGGCGCGAAGCCATGCGCCCGGTGTGGCAGAAGTTTGAGGGCGAGATTGGCGCTGAGCTGATCAAGGCGGCGGACGCGTCCAACCAGTAGTTGGGCGAGCCCTCAAACCTACTGTGGAAACGGCTTTATGTGGGCGCTGGCTTGCCTGCGATGCAGGCGACTCGGTGTATCTGTGGAACCGGGTTGATCCCATCGCGGGCAAGCCCGGTTCCCACAGTGGTTCGCTCACACCTGTTGATCCGGTTTTCACCCCGACATCATTCCCGCTTCGCGAGGTTTTGCCATGCAAACGCTAAGGCGCGTCTGGGAGCACCTGGAGGAAGGTTTTATCGCCTTCCTGCTGGCCGCCATGACCCTGGTGACATTTGTCTACGTCATGCTCAACAACATCTACACGCTGTTCTTTTCCCTGGCGGACAAGTGGGCGTGGAGCAGCAATTTCTTCAATGCCCTGGGCGATCACACCATGACCTGGGCCCAGGACATGACCTGGAGCGTGGCGCTGACCAAGGCCATGTTCGGCTGGTTGATTTTCTTCGGCATCTCCTACGGTGTGCGCACTGCCGGCCACCTTGGCGTGGACGCGCTGGTCAAGCTGACCAGGCGCCCGGTGCAACGCTTGCTCGGCATGCTCGCGTGCCTGTGCTGCCTGGCCTACGCCGGGCTGTTCATGATCGCCAGCTACAAGTGGGTGAGCGCGGTGATGAGCGCCCATATTGGCGCCGAAGACCTCGACCAATACGGCGTGGACGTCGGCGATATCGTGATCATCGTGCCGATTGGTTTTGCCCTGGTGTTCATCCGCTACCTGGAAATTTTCTACCGCATTTTCACCCACCGTCAGGTCGGGTTGGGCCTTGCCGACGAGGCCGGCGAGGCCAGCAAGTTGGCCGGCAGCCATGAGGAGCGTCACTGATGGCCGTGCTCTGTCTGTTTTTGCTGTTGTTCGTGTTCATGTTCCTCGGCGTGCCGATTGCGATTTCCCTCGGGCTGTCCGGCGCGGTGTCGATCCTGATGTTCAGCCAGGACTCGGTGAGTTCGCTGGCGATCAAGCTGTTTGAAACCTCCGACGCCTACACCTTTCTGGCGATTCCGTTCTTCCTGCTGTCCGGTGCGTTCATGACCACCGGCGGCGTGGCGCAGCGCCTGATCGACTTTGCCAACGCCTGTGTCGGCCACATCCGTGGCGGCCTGGCGATTGCGGCGGTGTTGGCGTGCATGCTGTTTGCCGCGCTGTCGGGCTCATCGCCGGCGACGGTAGCAGCGGTGGGTTCGATTGCCGTGGCGGGCATGGTGCGCTCTGGTTACCCGAAGGAATTCGGCGCGGGGATTATCTGCAATGCCGGCACCCTGGGCATTCTGATTCCGCCCTCGATAGTGATGGTGGTGTACTCGGCGGCCACCGAAACCTCGGTGGGCAAGCTGTTTATGGCCGGTGTCATTCCGGGGTTGCTGCTGGGCTTGATGCTGATGGTCGCGATCTACATTGTTGCGCGCATCAAGAAGCTGCCGGCGCAGCCGCGCGCGACCTTTCGCGAATGGCTGACCTGTGCGCGCCGCGCGTTTTGGGGCCTGCTGTTGCTGGTGATCATCCTCGGCGGCATCTACAGCGGCATGTTCACCCCGACCGAAGCCGCAGCGGTGGCGGCGGTGTACTCGGCGTTCGTGGCCTTGTTCATCTACAAGGACATGAAGCTGCGTGACTGCCCCAAGGTGCTGCTGGAGTCCGGGCGCCTGGCGATCATGCTGATGTTTATCATCGCCAACGCCATGCTGTTCGCCCACGTGCTGACCACTGAACAGATCCCACAGGAAATCACGGCCTGGGTGATCTCTGAAGGCCTCACGCCGATCGGCTTTCTGATCATGGTCAATATCGTGTTGCTGGTGGCGGGCAGCTTTATGGAGCCGTCGGCCATTGTGCTGATCCTGGCGCCGATCTTCTTCCCGATTGCCATGAAGTTGGGTATCGACCCGATTCACCTGGGGATCGTGATGGTGGTGAATATGGAAATCGGCCTGGTGCACCCGCCCGTGGGGTTGAACCTGTTCGTGACCTCGGCGGTGACTGGCCTGACCTTGGGGCAGACTATCCGCGCGGCATTGCCGTGGCTGATGATTCTGCTGGTGTTCCTGATCATGGTGACTTACTTGCCGTTTATCTCGCTGGCGCTGCCGCACTGGCTGGGGATGTAGCACGGTCAAAAATGTGGGCGAGGCCTTAGTGATCTATCGCGCTCAAGATCGCGTGTGCCACTTTGACTCGTTCAGCGTTGGGGTAATTCTTGTTCGCCAGCATCACCACGCCCATGTCCTTGCTCGGCACGTACACCACGTACGCCCCGAAACCGCCGGTCGAGCCGGTTTTGTTGTACAGCACGTTGGCCGGTTGCGGCTGTGCGGGCGTCAGCCAGTTGACCTTGTGCGGCTCCATCGCCATAGGCGTGGAGTTGCCCTCCAGCAAGGCTTGCAGCGTGACCGGGTAAGGGTAGCGCTCCCAGCCCAGGCCCTGGGTCATGCCGTTCACGGTGTAATAGCCCGCGTGGGTGGTGGCAATCGCCTGTTGCAGGGGTTTTTCCAGGGTTTGCGGGTGCATGTTCACCATCACGTAGTGAGCCAGGTCCTGGGCGCTGGTCTTGATGCCGTAGGCTTCGCTGTCGAGCGCGCCGGGGCTGACGCGTACCGGCTTCTGGTTGCTGTCGTAGCCTTGGGCGTACAAGCCGGATTTGTCGGCGGGCACGCTGACGTGGGTGTTGGTCAAGCCCAGCTTGGGCAGCAGGGTTTTTTCCATGGCCACGTTGAACGGCTGGCCCAGGCTTTGCGCCGCCAGATAGCCGAACAGCCCGATGCTTGGGTTGGAATACAGGCGTTGTGAGCCCGGTGCGTAAGTGGGCTTCCAGTGCTGAAAGTAGCCGAGCATGGCCTCGGCGCTGTCGGCAGCGTCGGGAAATTGCAGGGGCAGGCCGCCGGGGGTGTAGGTTGCCAGTTGCAGCAGGCTGATCTTGTCGAAGGCGCTGCCGGCCAATGCCGGCAGGTGCTGGCTGGCGGTGTCCGAGAGCTTGAGCTTGCCGGTCGCCTGGGCGTAGCCGCCGAGGGTGGCGGTGAAGGTTTTACTCACCGAGCCGACTTCAAACAGGGTGTGTTCGCTGACCGGCTGCTTGGCTTCCTTTGATGCAGTGCCGTAGTTAAAGTATTGCACCTTGCCGTCCTGGACCACGGCGACTGCCAGGCCCGGAATGGCCTGTTGTTGCATCAACGGTTTTACGTTGGCATCTACCACGGCCTGCAGGTCGGTGGCGGCCAAGCAGTTGCCGGCCGCCGCCAATATGGCCAGCGCGGTTAAATTACGCACTCCAAACAGAGACAGTTGGGGCATGATGTGGCTTCCATGAGAATGATCGATTGAATAGATAGCCTGCGCAGGCGCCGCAAATGTAGGCAGTTTGCCCACCGCGAACAACCGATGATATCTCGCACCAGCCATTAGAAAATCTGGGGTCAAGCATGCTGCGTTCCCATCTGCCGCTCAATGCCTTGCGCGCCTTCGAGGCGTCGGCCCGCCATTTGAGTTTTACTCGCGCGGCCATTGAGCTGTGCGTGACCCAGGCGGCGGTCAGTCACCAGGTCAAAAGCCTGGAGGCCCAACTCAATGTAGTCTTGTTCAAGCGCCTGCCACGCGGCTTGATGCTGACCCGTGAAGGCGAAACGTTGCTGCCGGTGGTGCGTGAGTCGTTTGATCGTATTGCCCAGACCCTCAGCCAGTTCGAAGGCGGGCATTACCGCGAAGTGCTCACGGTGGGGGCCGTCGGCACCTTTACCGTGGGCTGGTTGCTGCCGCGCTTGCCGGACTTCCACGCGCGCTACCCGTTTATCGACCTGCGCCTGTCCACCCACAATAACCGCGTCGACGTGGCCGCCGAAGGCCTGGATTACGCGGTCCGCTTTGGTGCCGGCGCATGGCACGGCACCGACGCCTGCGAACTGCTGGCGGCGCCGTTGACCGTGCTGTGTACGCCCAGCATTGCCGAGCAGTTGCGCGCGCCCGTCGATTTGTTGAAACACACCTTGCTGCGCTCCTACCGCGCCGATGAATGGAGCCTGTGGCTCCAGGCCGCCGGTTTGCCCGCCGATACCCTGATACCGCGCAGCATTGTGTTCGACTCTTCACTGGCAATGATGGAGGCGGCGCTGCAAGGCATCGGCGTTGCGCTGGCGCCGGCGATGATGTTTTCGCGGCAACTTGAAAGCGATGTGATCCGCCAGCCGTTCGGCATCGGCATCACCACCGGCAGTTATTGGCTGACGCGTTTGCAGTCGCGGGCCGAAACCTCGGCGATGCTGGCGTTCAAGGTGTGGCTGCAGGACGTGTGTGCACAGCCGGGAAAACTGTCTTAATGCCACTATCCTGAAACAAAATGAAACATCTCTTGGCGGCGAAGCTCTACTGTATCTCCCGCACTGAGTTCATCCATGAAGACCCCGCGCCCCGCCGACCGCATGCCCCACCTCACGCAACTGCGCAATTTGAAAATGGCGCGCTCTGCCCACGCCTATGTGCGCGGCAGCACGGTGCAGTTTTATGAATGGCTGCACAGCCAGCCCGGCCGTCGCTTGCCGCATGGCCCGGCGATTTGGATTTGCGGCGACTGCCACGCAGGCAACCTGGGCCCGACCGGCGATATCAAGGGCCGTATCGACATGCACATCCGCGACCTTGACCAGACCGTGATCGGCAACCCGGCGCACGACCTGGTGCGCCTGGCCTTGTCGTTGGCCACCGCCGCCCGCGGCTCGGACCTGCCGGGGGTGACCACCGCGCGCATGCTCGAAGAGATGATCGGCGGCTACGAACAAGCCTTCAAAGACAAGCCCGACGAAGCACCGCCACGTCCCTCCCAGGTCAAGGCCGGCATGCGCAGCGCGGTGGAGCGCACCTGGAAAAACCTGGCGCGTGAACGCATTGAAAACGTGCGGCCGACGATTCCACTGGGCAAGCACTTCTGGGCTTTGTCGCGGGCTGAAAAGGGCGCCCTGCAAACCCTCTGCGCCTCGGATGAAATCCACCAGTTGGTCACCTCGCTCAAAGGCCGGCCCAAAGACGCCAAGGTCGAACTGCTGGACTCAGCCTATTGGGTCAAGGGCTGCAGTTCCCTGGGCTTGCTGCGCTATGCAGCACTGCTGGGCGTGGGCGACAAGGATGATCAGGAATATTGCCTGATCGATATCAAGGAGGCGGTTGGCGCGGCTGCACCGCGTACACCGCGCGCGAAGATGCCCCGCGACAATGGGCGGCGGGTGGTGGAGGGCGCGCGTCAGCTGTCACCGGGCCTTGGAGAACGCATGCTGGCGACGCGTTTTCTCGACCATGGTTTTTTTATCCGTGAATTGCTGCCCCAGGACATGAAGCTGGAACTGGATGAACTCAGCGAAACCGACGCCATGCACGCCGCCGGTTACTTGGCCCGCGTGGTCGGCATCGCCCATGCCCGGCAGATGGACCGTGACACGCGCAAGCAGTGGATGGCGGTGCTGCAGGAAAACCGCTCCAAACAGCTGGATGCGCCGTCGTGGTTATGGACCAGTGTGGTGCAGTTGGTGGGGAGTCATGAGCAGGGTTATCTCAACCATTGCCGGCGGTATGCCCTCGAGCACTGATCTGGAAAACAGCGACTACTTGATGTGGGAGCGGGCTTGCTCGCGAAGGCTGTGTGCCAGCCGGCTGATTGGGCGCTGACCCACCGCCTTCGCGGGCAAGCCCGCTCCCACATGGGTTCTGTGTCGTGACAGGAGAATCCTGGTTATTTCCAAGCTGAGCGCTGACTTTTTGTGGCGAGCTGGCTTCCACATTTCAGATCGGGGCTAGGCCAGGTATTTGTGGAACCAGCCTAGGGTTCTTTCCCACGCCAGATTCGCCGCCGCCTCGTCATACCGGGGCGTTGAGTCATTGTGAAACCCGTGGTTGGCGCCCTTGTAGATGTACGCCTCGTACGTCGTGCCCGCCGCCTTCAACGCCTTTTCATACGCTGGCCAACCTTCGTTGATGCGCGTATCCAGCTCGCCGTAGTGCAGCATGATCGGCGCCTTGATGCGCGGCACATCTTTGGCCTCCGGCTGTTTGCCGTAGAACGACACCGCGGCGCCCAACTCCGGATAGGCTACCGCCGCCGCATTGGTCACGCCGCCGCCATAGCAAAAGCCGGTAATCCCGACTTTGCCGGTGCTGTTGTCGTGGTGCATCAGCCATTCGATGGCGGCGAAGAAGTCGTTCATGAGTTTTTCGGGGTCGACTTTCTGTTGCAGTTCCACGCCTTTTTCATCGTTGCCGGGGTAGCCGCCCATCGAGGTCAGGCCGTCCGGCGCCAGGGCGATGAAGCCGGCTTTGGCCAGGCGGCGGGCGACGTCTTCGATGTAGGGGTTCAGGCCACGGTTTTCGTGAACCACCACCACCGCCGGGACCTTGCCGCTGGCCTTGGCCGGGCGTACCAGGTAGCCGCGCACCGTGCCGTTGCCTTTGGGCGAGGGGTAGGTGATGTAGTCGGCGATGATCTCCGGGTCGGTAAACTTGACCTGTTCGGCCAGCGCGTAGTTGGGGCTCAGGGCCGCCAACAGCGCAGAGGCGGTGAGGCCGCCAAAAGTGAACAGTGCGGCGCGGTCGAGAAATTCGCGGCGGTTGAGCTTGCCGTGGGCGTAGCCGTCGTAGAGTTCCAGCAGTTCGGGGGCAAAGTCTTTCGCGGTGAGACGAGTCATCGGTGCATTCCTCGATTAGCGGTGGCAATCAATGTAGACCAGGATCAGCCCGCGCGACCATGGGCGGCAGCCGCCAGTTGGCCGGTATCGACGCGCACGAACACCGAGTCACCGATGGCGGTGAGCACCTCACCGGCGTACACCTCGCAGACCACGCGGCTCTTGCGCCCCACCTCGCCCTCAACCCGCGCGCGCAGGCTCAGCTTTACGCCCATGGGCGTGGGCTTGATGAATTTGATGCCGAGGTTGCCGGTGACGCAATCGATGCGCGGCGAGCTGCCGGGTTCACGTTGCTCAGCGCGGTAGTGATAAGCCATGGCCGTCCAGTTGGAATGGCAGTCCACCAGCATGGCGATCAGGCCGCCGTAGACCAGGTCGGGCCAGCCGCTGTATTTGGCCTCGGGCTGATGCTCGGCGATGACATGGATGCCATCGGCGTCCCAACGGCTTTTGATGTGCAGACCATGCGGGTTGCTGCCGCCGCAGCCGTAGCAGATGCCTTCGGGGGCGGTGGTGTCCTGCAGAGAAGGGGTGGGCATGAAAAGTCCTTATTGTTTTTCGCGACTACTCTGTTTAGCAGGACGCGCGCCCGATGGGAATAAATCCATGCCATGGCGTGTTAGCTCAGCACGTGTGTCCTTTTCTCTCGCGGAGCGTTTCATGAAGCGTCGAATGTCCAAGGTGTTCTTGCTGGCCCTCGTCTTCGGTTGGTTTTCCAGCGCGCAGGCTGTGGAATACAAAGACGTCAACCGCACCGCCAGCCAGATCAGCTTTACCTTCCAGCAGTTCGGGCAGCGAGTGTATGGCACCTTCAGCGACTTTGAAGGCACCCTGACGTTCGATACGCAAAAGCCCGAGGCGGCGCATGCGTTGCTCAAGATCCAGCTCGCCAGCATCGACGCCGGCAGCCCGGACGCCAATACCCAACTGCAACAGCCCGCGTGGTTCGACACCACGGCCTATCCGGTCGGCGTGTATGAATCCAACGGCGCCACAGCACTGGGCGACAACCGCTACACGATCGCCGGCAACCTGACGATCAAGGGCATCACGCGGCCGGTGAACATCACTGTGCTGCTCAAGGAGCAAAGCGGCATCGGCGTGTTCGACGGTGAGTTCGTGCTCAAGCGCGACGACTTCAAGATTGGCGAAGGTGAGTGGGCGGGCAACAGCGTGGTGTCCAACGACATCACCATCAAGTTCAAGATGGTCGCGCCGCAGCGTTAACGTGCAAACCGTTTCGCGCCGGCCACGCAGCCGATCACTGCAACCGTTACCAGCACCATGCCCAGGCTGACCTGCTCATGCAGCAGGCCCGCCGCCAGCGCCAGGCCGAAGAAGGGTTGCAGCAACTGCAGCTGGCCGACGGCGGCGATGCCACCCTGAGCCAGGCCGCGGTACCAGAACACAAAGCCGATGAGCATGCTGAACAACGCCACATAGCCCAGGCTCAGCCAGGCCGGCAGGCTGATGCCGCTGAAGGTCGCGGGGGCGAGGATCAGACTCAGCGGCGCCACCACCGGCAGCGACACCACCAGTGCCCAGCAGATCACCTGCCACCCGCCCAGGGTGCGTGACAATTTGGCGCCCTCGGCATAGCCCAAACCGCATGCCAGCACCGCCAACAGCATCAGCACGTCACCCACGGGCGCGGCGCTCAAGCCTTGGGCGACGGCGTAGCCCATCACCAACAGGCTGCCGAGTATCGAAAACAGCCAGAACACCGGGCGCGGCCGCTCGCCGCCACGCAGCACGCCGAACACCGCCGTGGCCAGTGGCAGCAGGCCGATGAAGACGATGGAGTGCGCCGAGGTGACGTATTGCAACGCCAGTGCCGTGAGCAGCGGAAAGCCAATCACCACGCCGAGCGCGACGATTGCCAGCGGCAACCATTGCGCGCGCGATGGGCGTTTCTCCTTGAACAGTCTCAGCAGGCACAGCCCCAGCGCGGCGGCGAGGGTGGCGCGGAGCATGGTCAGGAATACCGGGTTGAACTCCATCACCGCCAGGCGCGTGGCCGGCAGTGAGCCGCTGAAAATGAGCACGCCGATAAAACCGTTTATCCAACCTTGAGTGCTGCTGTCGAGCCTGTTGAGGCCAAAGGTGCGTTCCATGAGGGCGTGCCTGAAAAGGATAAGTTGCGTTCGGCCATCCTAGGGTCGAAGATTAGGACAATCAAAAAATTGTCATGGATACATCGCTTATGCCACGTGCTCGCTACAAGTCACTGGTCGATGCGTTTGCCGGGGATATCCGCAGCGGTACGCTGCCACCCGGCACGCGTCTGCCCACCCACCGCCAATTAGCCGCCGACCATGGCCTGGCGCTGGTCACGGCCAGCCGTGTGTACAGCGAGCTTGAGGCGATGGGCCTGGTCAGTGGCGAAACCGGGCGCGGCACTTTCGTGCGCGAAATCTCGTTGCCGCCGGGGCAGGGCAGTGGGCAGATGACGGTAGCGACGGGCATGCTCGACCTCAATTTCAACTACCCGTCGCTGCCGGGCCAGGCCGATTTGCTGCGTACGGCGTTGCGCCAACTGGCGCTGTCGGGCGACCTGGAGGCGCTTCTGCGCTACCAGCCCCATGCCGGCCGCCTGCACGAGCGGGCAGCGGTGGCGCGGCACCTGTTGAGCCGAGGGCTGGTGGTGGAGGCCGAGCAAGTGCTGGTGGTCAGCGGTGCCCAGCACGGCTTGGCGGTGACGATGATGGCATTGCTCAAGCCGGGGGATGTGATTGCCGTCGATGCCCTGACGTATTCAGGCTTTAAGGTGCTGGCCGAAACCCTGCACCTGGAAATCGTCGCGATCCCGGTCACCGCCAGTGGCCCGGACCTGGACGCCCTGCGACGCCTGTGCAGCAAACGGCCGGTGCGCGCGGTGTACAGCATTCCGACCTTGCATAACCCGTTGGGTTGGGTGATGAGCCTGGAACAGCGCGAGGGATTAGTCGGCATTGCCCGACAACACAATCTGATGATCATCGAGGACGCGGCCTACGCGTTTCTGGCGCAGGAGGCGCCGCCCCCATTGGCAACCCTGGCGCCTGAGCGCACGGTGTACGTCGGCGGGTTTTCCAAGAGCGTCGCGACCGGGTTGCGGGTCGGCTTTATTGCCGCGCCCCCGGCCTGGGTAAAGAAACTGGAACGCACCATCATGGCCACCACCTGGAACGTACCCGGCGTCATGAGTGCGATGGCCGTGGCCTGGATCGAGGACGGCACGGTCGATCAGTTGGAAGCGCAAAAGCGCCAGGATGCCAAAGCGCGACAGGCTTTGGCGGCGCACGTGCTCAAGGGCGTGCATTACATCAGCCACCCGTCATCGTATTTTCTGTGGTTGCCGCTGGGTGAAGAGGCCAGGGCCGATCAGATCGCCATGGCCCTGCAGCGCGAAGGCATTTCGGTGTCCACCGCCGAGCCGTTTGCGGTCTCGGCAACCGTGCCCCACGCGCTGCGTTTGGCGTTGGGCTCGGTGAGCATGTCGGCGCTGCGCGAGGCGCTGGTGACGGTCCGCGAGGTGGTGCAATGGTGAGCTGACGCGCGCCAGCTCACCACCGTTCATCAGTATTTGTAAGCCTGGCGCCCGATCAGCAGCCACTTGCCTTTTTGCTTCTGCCAGACCTGGAAGTTGTCGATGTCGGTCGGCGTGTCTACGCCACTGTTCACCGCCAGTGCGTGAAAGTGGTTACGCACCAGGGCCGTGTCGCCGTCGAGGGTAATGGTCTGGTTCTGCATTTCGAGGGTCTTGAACGCGCTGGTGTGGGTTTCCAGATCAGCAATGAATTGCGCTTTGTTCTGCACCTTGCCGCTGGAGTGGCCGTAGGTGAGTTTGTCGGAGGTCAACGCATGAAGCTGCTTGAGGTCCAGGTGCAACATGGCTTGGGTCAGTTGGTCGACCGCTTGGGCCACATCCTTTTCGGCGGGGGCAGGCGCAGCTGCGACGTAGCCGGTGAACAGGCACAGAAAACCGATCAGCACTTTGACGTTTTGCATGGGTGTTTCCTTATTGTTGTTGGGGTCGGGCACGATTATTTAAGTCGTCGTACAACCATGCAATATTTCTGATGGGGAAGGAAAGTGAAATTTTGAAATATCTTGAAAAGGTTAGGCGGTGACGCGTTATAAGCGCTTTAGAGTCTTGTACGACATCTCAACACGTCGTGTGGGGGTGGGAGTTTTACGGTGACGCTTCCTGCTCAAGTAGCACATCGCTATGCTACTGCCGGCACAACAAGAACCCCCGAGGGAAAAATGGATTTTAACTGGCACAGCGACGTTATTACCCGCGCCACCCCCGTCACCCCACACTACAAAACTACCCAGAACGTTCGCCGTTTCATGCTTGAACACTGCGGCCCGGGGTTCAAGTTCGACCGGCCCTTCATGGCCTGGATTCGCAGCGACATCCCCAAGACCCTGGGCGATGTGGTGGATGAGTGGCAACGTCGCAACGAGGTTTGACGAGCATGACAGCAGACGAAAAATACCAGGCAGCCCAGCAGCGCCTCGGCTATCAACTGGACGAGTTCAAAATCGGTGGCAACTACACACCCTTGGTGCGCGATGGTCACCACCTGTACATCAGCGGCCAGATCCCCCGGGTCGGCGACACGATCGTGCTGCCCGGCAAAGTCGGCGAAAGCCTGACCCTGGCCCAGGCGCAAATCGCCGCCGGCATCAGCGCGCTGCGTTGCCTGGGCTTGCTCAAGCAGGCATTGGGCTCGCTGGATCAAGTCAAGGGCATCGCACGTATCACCGTGTACGTGCGCAGCGCCGAAGACTTTGATCAGCAAAGCGAGGTGGCCAACGGTGCGTCGGACCTGCTGCATGAAATTCTCGGCAGCGCCGGCACGCACACCCGCACGTCGGTGGGGGTGATGCAGTTGCCGAAATCGGCAGCGGTCGAGATCGACATGATTGCTGTCGCCCACGGTTGAGGCCGGCATGATCACCCAAGGCATGGGCGTACTGACCAACTACGGCGTTCACCTGGCGCCGGGGCTGGTGCTGTTTGGGCTATGGTTTGCGCTGACGCCCAGGGCGATGCTGGCGATGCGCATCCTGATCCTGCTGACGGCATTTGTGTTGATGCGTGACGCGATGACGCCGCTCGGGATGTGGTCGCTCAGCAGCGAAGTGCAGATCGCGTTCAGCGCGAATGCCTTCGTGTTGGCGGCGCTGGGTGGAATGTCAGTGCTGCTGATTATGGTGCTTGCACGCACGGCGCCGGAGTTATGGCGGCTGATGCGCTGGACCATCGGCAATCCTGCGCTGGGTTTGGCCGTGGGGCTTGTGGTGGGCTGTTTGCTCGGTGTGCCGCTGCGGGTTTACCAGGGCATCGAGGCGTTCGAGATTCACGGCTACTGGGTCTGGCTGCCGGGGATGGTGGTGCTGGCCTATGGCGCGAATGCGTTGGAGGAGGTGCTGTTTCGCGGGTTTTTGCAGGGCTACCTCGAACAGCAGGTGACGCCATTGCGCGCGGCATTGATCAGCGGCGTAGCCTTTGCGGCCTGCCACGCGTTTCTGGCCTTGAGTGTCACCCAGTTGGGCTGGCCGGTATTGCTGTTCACCCTGATCGAAGGCCTGGCCTGCGCGCTGGTGCGCATGCGCTATGGCGTGTTGCCGGCAACCGTGGCCCATGGCACGGCCATCCTGTTGATTGCCGTGCCCTACCTGACTTGATGTGAAATGCAGTAAAACTTGTGGGAGCGTGTTTAGCCAGCTGCTGATCGGCCCGGCCTGAAATGCAGTCAACACTGTGGGAGCGGGCTTGCTCGCGAAGGCGGTCTGTCGTTAAAAAACAGGTTGGCTGATCCACCGTTATCGCAGGCAAGCCAGCTCCCACATTTGAAGTGTATTTAGCCAGCTGCTGACCGGCCCGGCCTGAAATGCAGTCAACACTGTGGGAGCGGGCTTGCCCGCGAAGGCGGTCTATCAGTGAAAAACAGGTTGGCTGATCCACCGCTATCGCAGGCAAGCCAGCTCCCACATTTGGAGCGTGTTTAGCCAGCTGCTGATCGGCGTGGCCTGAAATGCAGTCAACACTGTGGGAGCGGGCTTGCTCGCGAAGGCGGTCTATGAGTGAAAAACAGGCTGACTGATCCACCGCTATCGCAGGCAAGCCAGCTCCCACATTTGAAGTGTGTTTAGCCAGCTGCTGACCGGCCTGGCCTGAAATGCAGTCAACACTGTGGGAGCGGGCTTGCCCGCGAAGGCGGTCTGTCAGTGAAAAACAGGCTGACTGATCGACCGCTATCGCAGGCAAGCCAGCTCCCACATTTGAAGTGTATTTAGCCAGATGCTGACCGGCCCGGCCTGAAATGCAGTCAACACTGTGGGAGCGGGCTTGCTCGCGAAGGCGGTCTGTCAGTGAAAAACAGGCTGGCTGATCCACCGTTATCGCAGGCAAGCCAGCTCCCACATTTGGAGCGTGTTTAGCCAGCTGCTGATCGGCGTGGCCTGAAATGCAGTCAACACTGTGGGAGCGGGCTTGCCCGCGAAGGCGGTCTATCAGTGAAAAACAGGCTGACTGATCCACCGCTATCGCAGGCAAGCCAGCTCCCACATTTGGAGCGTGTTTAGTTAGCTGCTGATCGGCGTGGCCTGAAATGCAGTCAACACTGTGGGAGCGGGCTTGCCCGCGAAGGCGGTCTGTCAGTGAAAAATAGGCTGGCTGATCCACCGCTATCGCAGGCAAGCCAGCTCCCACATTTGGAGCGTGTTTAGCCAGCTGCTGACCGGCCCGGCCTGAAATGCAGTCAACACTGTGGGAGCGGGCTTGCTCGCGAGGGCGGTCTGTCGTTAAAAACAGGTTGGCTGATCCACCGTTATCGCAGGCAAGCCAGCTCCCACATTTGGAGTGTGTTTAGCCAGCTGCTGACCGGCCCGGCCTGAAATGCAGTCAACACTGTGGGAGCGGGCTTGCCCGCGAAGGCGGTCTGTCAGTGCAAAATAGGCTGACTGATCGATCGCTATCGCAGGCAAGCCCGCTCCCACAATTGAACCGTGTTTAGCCTGCTGCCAGTGGTGGTGTACGCGGCGGGATCAGGCGTTTGCTGCCGGTGGCTTCATACGCGGAAGCAAAACGCAGCAGCGCCGAATCGTCGTAGGCACGCCCGGCGAAGGTCAACCCTACGGGCATGCCGATGTCCGCCATTACGCCCATCGGTACGGTGACGGTCGGCACGCCCAGGTGGCGGATCGCGAGGTTGCCGTTAGCCACCCAGACGCCGTTGCTCCAGGCGATATCCGCCGAGGCTTCGTTCACGTCGGCATCGGCCGGGCCGACATCGGCCACGGTCGGGAACAACACCGCGTCCAGCCCCCGTGCGTCCATCCAGTCTTCCAGGTCGATGCGTCGGGTCTGTTCCAGCCCGCGCAGGCCATCCGGCACGGTGCTGATTTCGTTCCACGGTGTGATGCCGCGCTCGGCCATGCGCACGTATTCGTCCATGCCGGCGGCCAGGTCGTCTTCACGGTTGGGCAGGGTGCCGGGGTCGTGCGGGAAGATTTTCGGCCCGTCGACATCCGCCAGGCGGTTCAGCGCCGGGTCGTCGTTGGCGCGCAGGAAATCATCGAACGCCCAGGCCGACAGCTCCCACAATTCGTCGTGCAAAAATTCCTTGGACACCAAGCCACGGGTAAACACCGTCGGCGCGCCAGGACGGTCGCCTTCACAGTTGGAGACCAGTGGGAAGTCGACTTCTATCACTTCGGCGCCGGCCGCTTCCAACGCCTGGCGCGCGGCGTGCCACAGGTCGATCACGCTGGCACGGGTGTGGATCTTTTGCCCGGTTGGCCCGCCGATTCCGGGTTTCTCGCTGGTGCCGGCCTCGGGGTCGGCATTGATGTACATGCGCGGCACGCCGAAACGCTTGCCGGCCAGGGATTCGCTGCCCACAGCCAGCTCAGCGTAAGAGGCCGGGCGCACCGACGCCACGCTCGGAATCGGCACCCACGGTTGCAGGCGCCAGAGGTCGCCGCGCGTGTCGGTGTCTTCGGCGACCACGACGTCGAGTACTTCGAGCAGGTCGGCCATGGTTCGTGCGTACGGCACTACCACGTCCATGGTTGGCGTCAGCGGCCAATTGCCGCGTACGGAAATGATCCCGCGCGATGGCGTGTAGGCACACAGGCCGTTGTTGGACGCCGGGCCGCGCCCGCTCGACCAGGTTTCCTCGGCCAAACCGAAGGCGGCGAAGCTGGCAGCCGTTGCGGTGCCCGCGCCGTTGGACGAGCCGGAGGCAAACGGTGCCGTCAGGTAGTCAGCGTTGTACGGGCTTTCTGCACGGCCATAAACGCCGCGCTGCATCCCGCCATTGGCCATCGGCGGCATGTTGGTCTTGCCCAGGCAGATAGCGCCGCCGGCGCGCAGGCGCTCGATGGTGAAGGCGTCGCGCTGCGCCACCAGCGAGGCGAAGGCCGGGCTGCCAGAGGCCGCCGTCAGGCCTTTGACCAGGTAGCTGTCCTTGGCGGTATAGGGAATGCCGTCCAATGGCCCCAAGGTTTCGCCCTTGGCCCGGCGCGCATCGGCGGCCTTGGCTTCTTCAAGTGCTTGCGGGTTGCGCACCACCACGGCGTTCAATTTGGTCGCGGTCTGCGGGCCGTCATAGGCCTCGATCCGCGCCAGGTAAGCCTGGACCAGTTCAACGGCAGTGGTCTGGCCGCTTTCAAGCGCCGCGCGCAATTGGGCAATGGAGACTTCGGTAACTTGCATCACGTTTTTTTCGCCGCCTTCAAGTGGGAGGTATGGCGGCAGTCTACGTACAGATATTTCACAAAACCAGCGCCGCATACTCCGCGTAAGCGGCGCGCATCACTTGCCACGTGGGCGCGTCAGCCGGAATCAGATGTTCGATGCGCAGTGACGTGAGGGTGATGTCCTGGGGCATGCCGAAGGTGGTGAAGGTCGACAGGAAATTCAGCTCACCGCGATGTGAGCGGATGCGGGTGAACACCAGCGGCGGCATTTCATTGGGCAACTGCGTGCTGCTCGGCACCGGCAAACGGGCCAGTAACCCGGCCAGTGCAGGATTACCCAGCGCTTCGCGGGTTGCGCGTTGCCAGGCGACGGAGCGGATTTCTTCGGCGTTGATCAGGTGATCGCCCAGGCCGCCGGTTTGCAACAGCGTGGTCAGCAGGTTCAGCCCCTGGGCGGCATTCGGCTCAATCCCGACCAGCTCAAACAACAGGCCGGTGCTGGCGTTGGCGGCGAGCACTTGCCACTCGCTGTCCAGCATAATCGCCGGGGCGGGGTTATTGGCGTGCAGCACATGGCTGACGGCGCCACGGACGGCGGCCATGGCCGGGGCGGCGAGTGGAGTGGCGGTGTAACGCGGCGCGTATCCGGCGGCGAGGAACACCTGGTTGCAGTGCTCCAGCGGGGCCTCCAGCGCCGTCAGCAAAGAATGCAAAGTGCCCGGGCCTGGCTTGGCCCGGCCG
Source organism: Pseudomonas sp. R9.37 (assembly GCF_963878885.1). Lineage (NCBI taxonomy): Bacteria > Pseudomonadati > Pseudomonadota > Gammaproteobacteria > Pseudomonadales > Pseudomonadaceae > Pseudomonas > Pseudomonas sp. R9.37. The sequence continues at coordinate 27,141 of NZ_CAWNZA010000050.1, forward strand.
GTTTCGATGCAACTGAGATGGCGCTGGGAAACACCCGTGATCAAGGCCAGGTCCAACTGGCTGAGCTTGGCGTGTCGACGCAATTGGCGCAGGTGCTGGCCGGCAGTAGAAGGGGTGTCCATGGCCTGATCATGACCTCCGAGGTCATTGCGAGAGGCGCAACCTTATCACTATGTTGAGCCTCGATCATTTCAAGGAAGGCACCATGCGCAGACCTTATTTAGCCCTGGCCGGTTTGCTCGGATTTTCGTTGTACACCTTGGCTACGATGCTCACGGCCGAGCAGTCGCTGTTGGAATTTGGGCGGGAATTGATGTCGCGGCCGGACACCGCGCAGGTAGTGATTGACCTGTACCTGATGGCGGTACTTGCGTGCGTGTGGATGTATCGGGATGCGCGCGGGCGAGGGCGGTCGATGGCGTCGCTGGTGCCGTATTTTTTGCTGACGGCGGTGTTTGTGTCGGTGGGACCGTTGCTTTACATCGTCGTGAATGGGTTCTCACGCCAAGCGCCGAGCACTCGCGCGCCCGCCTGAGAGGCGCAAACCTTGGGCAATAAGCAAGCCCGCACTGGCAACCGGGCTAGCGGTGGTGAGCGGGTTTGCAGTGGCGAGCGGGCTAGCGGTGGTGAGCGGGCTGGCAGTGGTAAGCGGGCTGCCAGTGGCGAGCGGGCTTGCCCCGCGTTGGGTTGCGCAGCAGCCCCAAAAAACTGCCGACGCGGTGTCCCTGAAACAATGCGGCGTCCGTTATGGGGCCGCTGCGCAGCCCAACGCGGGGCAAGCCCGCTCGCCACAACAAGCCTGCTGGCCACAACAATCCCGTCCGCCACAACAAGCCATTAACCGTACGAACCGGTTCCCGTTCGGTCCACCAGCCGAATGCTGTCACGCCCGCCGCGTTTGCTTTCGTAGAGTGTAGTGTCGCCTTCTTCGATCAGCGCCGTCAGGCTCGGCGGTGGCTGGTCGAACAGGTTGGCGCCGATGCTCAGGGTTACCGGTGCCGGGGTGGTGAAGGTGTGTGCGGCCAACTGCTGGAACTGCTCACGCAAGCGGCTGCCCAGTTCGACGATCTGGGCGGTCGAGGCCTTGGTCAACAGGATCACAAACTCATCTCCGCCCAAGCGGGCCGCCAGCGCGCCTTCGGGCACCACCGTGCGGATCATCTCGCTCAGGGCAATCAACAAACGGTCGCCGGCGATATGCCCGTAGAGATCGTTGACCAGTTTGAAGTTGTCGATGTCGATCAACAGCAAAGCGCCCGGCTGTTGCGGCGATACCTGGGCCAACAGCTGCGGCGCACGCACATCCAGGGCGCGGCGGTTGTACAGTGCCGTCAGCGGGTCACGGGCCGCCAGCCGGGCGATCTGCTGTTCGCGCCGGTAGCGCTCGGAGCCGGTCATCGACAACGCGATCAACATGATCGCCATTGCGCCCTCCACCAAGGAAACCTGGATGATTTCGCCCTTGAACGCGGCAAGATCGATCAGCGTGCCGGGGATGATTACCGATAGCGCCTTGGCCATATAAAAGGCGCCGTGAAGCAGCAATACATAGCGCAGTTGCACCGCGCCGATGCTCAGGGATTTGCCGTGGGGGCGCAGCAGAAAACTGGCGCGCAAGGTCGGCAACGCGACCAGCAATGAGTTGACCATCAGCATGGCCTTGGACCACGCCAGGTCGCTGGGCAACAGCAGCACGCCGAGCCAGGCGACCAGCATCAGCAGCCACGCACGCGACAAGCGCACCTGGGTAAAACGTGCCACGCCGAGCAAAAACAGCCAGTGCGCGGCCACCAGCAAGCCGTTGGCAAACCAGATACCGATCATCAACAGGCCGTTGCTGCGCAGCAGGGCCAGGGTGGAGCCGACGCTGATGATCGCGAAACCTGCCGCCCAGAACAGCAGCGAAGGCTCGCGCACACTGCGCCATTCCACCGCCAGATACAGGGCAGCAGCGGCAGCCAGCGCGATGGTCAATATCAGAATCGTAGGAGGGTCGAGCGTCATGTCGTGCCGGGTCTGCCTGGGTGTGCGCTTGAAAATCGGGATTGTAAGCGCACACGCAGGTTTTTCAGAGCATTCCGCGTGATAGCACACGGCCAGCCGATGATCGGCCGGTCAGACGCCTTTGGTCGAGGGCAGCAAGATCGTCAGGATGCCCGCCAGTGGCAGGAACGAACAGATTTTGTAGACGTACTCGATGCCGTGGTTGTCGGCGAGCAAGCCGAGCAGCGCGGCACCTATCCCGCTGAAGCCAAACATCAGGCCGAAGAAGATCCCGGCGATCATCCCGACATTGCCCGGCACCAGTTCCTGGGCGAAGACCACGATGGCCGAGAAGGCCGAGGCGATGATGAAGCCGATTACCACGCTGAGCACGGCGGTCCAGAACAGGTCGACGTAGGGCAGGGCCAGGGTGAAGGGCGCGGCGCCGAGAATCGAGAACCAGATGACTTTCTTGCGGCCGATCTTGTCGCCAATCGGTCCACCGGCAAAGGTGCCGACAGCCACCGCGCCGAGGAACAGGAACAGGTACATCTGTGAGCTGGCCACCGACAGGTGGAATTTCTCGATCAGGTAAAAGGTGAAGTAGCTGGTCAGGCTGGTCATGTAGAAGTACTTGGAGAACACCAGCAACGCCAGTACCACCAGGGCAAATGTCACGCGGCCTTTGGACAAACCGTGGGTGGCCTTGCCGCCTTGCTTGAGTTTGAACAGGTTGAGGTGGTGGCTGTACCAGCGGCTCAAGCCATACAGCACCATGATCGCGAACACGGCGAAGAGCCCGAACCAGGCGATATGGGTTTGGCCGTAGGGAATGATGATCGCCGCCGCCAGCAACGGGCCGAACGCGCTGCCGGTGTTGCCGCCGACCTGGAAGGTCGATTGTGCCAGGCCATAGCGCCCGCCCGAGGCCAGGCGTGCCACACGTGAGGTTTCCGGGTGGAAGGTCGACGACCCGACCCCGACCAGCGCCGCCGCCAACAGGATCAACGGGAAGGTGCCGACAAACGCCAGCAGCAGGATGCCGATCAGCGTGCACACCATGCCCGCCGGCAGCAGCCAGGGCTTGGGATAGCGGTCGGTGTGGTAGCCGATCCAGGGTTGCAGCAAGGACGCGGTCAACTGGAAGGTGAGGGTGATCAGGCCGACCTGGGTGAAGCTCAGCCCGTAGTTGGCCTTGAGCATCGGGTAGATCGACGGCAGCACGGCCTGGATCAGGTCGTTGATCATGTGCGCCAGGGCGCAGGCGCCCAGGACACGCATGACCAAGGGGCTTATTTGCGGCGTAGCGGTTGCAGTGGCGGGTGGCGCGGTCAGGCTCGACATGCAGGCATTCCATACAAGGCAGCGAACAGGGGCAGTGCGTACTTTAGCGCGCTGCCCGTTTCTAAATGTTGCGGCGTTTATGCTAGATTCGCTGAAAATGCCTGTCTCGCGTAATTCGGGCGCCAACCATCGCAAAAAGGGCGAAATCATCAAACCACTGGATGTATTTCTGCGGGAGATCGACGAGGGCGACTGGGCTGTCATCAGTTCCGCGACCGATTACCCCGAAAACTGGGTGATCCCCGACCACAGTCACGAAAAGCATCAACTGTTGTACGCCGTCGAAGGCGTGATGGTGGTGTATTCGGCGTTGAACCAATGGACGGTGCCGCCCAATCGCGGGTTCTGGATGCCCAGCGGGCAGGTGCATTCGCTGCGTTGCGTGGGCACGTTGAAGATGCGCAGCGTGTTTGTGCGCCCGGACCGTTTCCCCAATCTGCCGAGCGAGCCCAAGACCGTCAGTGTGTCGCCGTTGCTGAGTGAGCTGATCAAAGCCTCGGTGAGTTTGAAGCCGCCGTATGCCGAGGACTCGCGCGAGGCGAGAATCATGCACTTGATCCTCGACGAACTCGCGATCCTGCCGGCCTTGCCGTTGTCACTGCCCCAGCCGGCCGACCTGCGCATCAACCGTATCTGCCAGGCGCTGCAGCAGGAGCCGGGTGATGCCTCGACAGTCGCCGATTGGAGTGATCGCCTGGACCTGGACCAGAAAACCATCCAGCGCCTGTTCCGCAAGGAAACCGGCCTGACCTTCGGCCAATGGCGCCAGCAGGCGCGGTTGCTGCTGGCGCTGGAACGCATCGCGGTGGGGGAGAAGATCATCGATGTGGCCATCGAGCTGGGCTATGAGAGCCCGAGCGCGTTTACCAGCATGTTCAAGAAACAGTTTGGCAAAACCCCGAGTCAGTTTTTCAGGTAGCGCGGCGGCTCACGTAGGTCGCTTTAGCACGCCGCGAGGTCAGATAAGCCAACAGGCTGGCGATACCCAGGGTGGCACCCGAATCGATTGCCGATTGGAAAGCCAAATCCACCAGCCTACTAGCGCTGTGGCTATGAAAGCCCTTTACAGTTCGTGAGTACAGCCGATTGTTTGGCGTGCCGCCAAAGCGCGATATTGCTGCACTGCGGGGCAGGGCGGCGGTTACTGATCAGGCGTTGTCAGGTTAGCGAAGAAAATACAGCCAATCAGCCGCGCAAACAGGCTAAGGGTTTCCGGCAGGTTGGGGTCGTCAAACAGCATCGCCCGCGAGTCCAGTGCACACAGCGCGCCGAACAGGCGGCCATCGGGCAGAAAGATCGGCGCGCCGGCGTAACTTTCGATGGCGTACTGCTTGACCACCGGGCGGGTGGCAAAGCGGCCATTCTGGCTGATCTGCGGAATGAACAGTGCCTGCGGGTCGACGCAGAACTCACTGCACAGGGTGGTTTCCAGGTCGAGTACGTCGTCGACATGAATCCCCATGTGCAGCGGGTCATGGACCGAGCACACCACCCATTCAAGGTCGGTGAATTTGGCAATGCCGGCAAAGCGCATGCCGGTCAGGCGGGTTACCAGTTGCAGAATGCTGGTGGTGGCTTCGATTTCGGCGATGGCGGCGCGTTCGTCCGCGCTGAGTAACGAGTGGGCTGCGGTGACGCTTGGAACCATGTTTGGGCACTCCAAAGGCGTGGCGGCGGGGGCCGCCATGCACGGTCAGGTATCAGTTGATTCGCGGATGCTGCTGCACCAGATTCTGGCGCTTGGCTTCCAGAGCGGCAATTTCGGCGTCGATGTCTTCGATCTTCTGCTCGATATTGTCATGGTGCTCTTGCAGTATTTCCTTGGCTTCTGCCATATCGGACGCTGCTGGCGCCGCGCCGCGCAACGGCTTGTTCGCGGTTTCCTTCATGGTCAGGCCGGTAATCAGGCCGACCACCGCAAACACCATCAGGTAGTAGGCGGGCATGTACAGGTCGTTGGTGCTTTCCACCAGCCAGGCCACCGCGGTGGGGGTGAGGCCGGCGATCAGTACCGAGACGTTGAACGCGCTGGCCAGCGCACTATAGCGAATGTGGGTCGGGAACATAGCCGGCAGCGTGGAGGCCATCACGCCGATAAAGAAGTTCAGCACCACGGCCAGAATCAGCAGACCGGCGAAAATCAGGCCGATTTTGCCGCTGGTTATCAACATAAACGCCGGGATAGACAGGAACAGCAGCCCGACGCTGCCGGCGATGATGAAGGGTTTACGGCCAATTTTGTCGCTGACAAAACCGATGAACGGCTGCACGAACAGCATGCCGACCATGATCGCGATGATGATCAGCACGCCGCTGTTTTCTTTGTAATGCAGGTTATGCGACAGGTAGCTCGGCATATAGGTGAGCAACATGTAGTACGTCACGTTGGTGGCCGCAACGATACCGATGCAGGTCAGCAGGCTGCGCCAGTGCTGGGTAGCCACCTCTTTGAACGACACCTTGGGGCCGTGGGTCAGGCCTTGGCGGTCGCCTTGTTCAAGCTTGTCCATGTGCTGTTGGAAGGCCGGGGTTTCTTCCAGCGCGTGACGCAGGTACAAGCCGATAATGCCCAAAGGCAGGGCGAGGAAGAACGGCAGGCGCCAGCCCCACGCTTCGAAATCGGCTTCACCGAGGATCGTCGAAATCAGCACCACCACACCGGCGCCGAGTACGAAACCGGCAATCGAGCCAAAATCCAGCCAGCTGCCGAGGAACCCGCGTTTACGGTCCGGGGCGTACTCGGCGACGAAGATCGAGGCGCCGGTGTACTCACCGCCTACCGAGAACCCTTGGGCCATTTTGCACAGCAACAGCAGGATCGGTGCCCAGATGCCAATCGAGGCATACCCGGGAATCAGGCCGATGGCAAAGGTGCTCAAGGACATGATGACGATGGTTGCGGCGAGGACTTTCTGCCGTCCGTATTTGTCACCCAGCGCACCGAAGAACAGGCCACCCAGCGGGCGAATCAGGAAGGGCACCGAGAAGGTGGCCAAGGCGGCAATCATTTGCACGCTCGGCGAGGCGTCCGGGAAGAACACCTTGCCCAGCACATAGGCGACGAAACCGTAGACACCAAAGTCGAACCACTCCATGGCGTTACCCAGGGCGGCGGCGGTAATCGCCTTGCGCACCTTGGTATCGTCGACGATGGTGATGTCTTTCAATCCGATGGGTTTGACGCTTTTCTTACGTAATTTCATGCGGGCCACTCTAAAACAGAACAGGGGAGGTGCCATCGTTGCGATGGCACCGCTCTGTCAGTTCAGATACAAGCGGACATGAAATAATTCACCGCTATTTACCTTTTTTTGCAGATGAATTGAACTTCACGACCTGACCAGGGAAATATCAGAATGCCTGCCACCGCCTCCCGCCTGATCTATCGCAAGCCCGAGCCCAGCGATGTGCACCGATTGTTCGCGATCTTCGGCGACCCGCAGACAAACCTGTTTAACCCGAGTGGCCCAATGGCCAGCCTCGACGACGCGCAACGCTTGCTCAGCCACTGGCTCGAACAATGGGCCAGCCAGGGCTATGGCTGGTGGGCCATTGCCCGCCGCGAGGCGCCCGATCACCTCATCGGCTTTGGCGGCGTGGCGCCGCTCAATTACCTGACCGAGCGGCGCATCAACCTGGGCTATCGCTTTGCGGTCGATGCCTGGGGGCAAGGCTATGCCACCGAGCTTGGCCGCGATGCGCTGACGATGGCGTTTCAAACGCTGGGTTTGCCTCAGGTATTCGGGTTGGTGCGGCCGGATCATGCCGCGTCGATCCGTGTGCTGGAAAAGCTCGGTATGCAGCCCTTCGGCCTGCTTGATGATGTGCCCGGCAAAGCACCCAGCCGGGTATTCAGGATTTGTCATCCTACAACTGCACGTAGTTAAGTACTTTCAGGTCTGCGTAATCCCTCGTTAAAAGGCAATCTTCGAGATTGACACCGGGTAGGCGGCCCGATATAAAAGTCACAGTTGTACGACGACATATGACGTTACGTATGTCCTACCTAACAAAAATAAAAAGTGATGCCATGAATTTGAATGAGCCCATCAACGCCCATCGCGTCGGCACGGCCGTCGGCAACTATCGCTGGACCATCTGCGCGATGTTGTTCTTTGCCACGACCGTCAACTACCTCGACCGCCAGGTCCTCAGCCTTCTCGCGCCGCAGCTGTCGACGCAGTTTGGCTGGAGCAACACGGACTACGCCAACATCGCGGCGGTGTTCCAGTTTGTCTACGCGATTTCCATGCTGTTTGCCGGACGCTTCGTCGACAAGATCGGCACCAAGGCCGCCTACGTAGTGGCGATTGGCATTTGGTCCACTGGCGCCATCATGCATGCGTTTTCGGTGCCGATGGGTCAGGGCATCGCTGCGGTCAGCGGCGCTATCGGCCTGGCGGTGATCCCGGTGTCGATTGCCGGTTTCATGCTGTCACGCGCCGTGCTGGCGATTGGCGAGGCGGGCAACTTCCCCATCGCGATCAAGGCCACCGCCGAATACTTCCCGAAAAAAGAACGCTCGCTGGCCACCGGTATCTTCAACTCCGGGGCTAACGTGGGGGCGATCCTGGCGCCGATTTGCGTGCCCTTGATTGCCGGCATATGGGGCTGGGAAGCGGCCTTTATGGTCATCGGCATGCTGGGCTTCATCTGGGTGGCGGTGTGGGCTGCGGTGTACGAAAAACCGGAGCAGCAAAAACGCCTGTCGGCCGAAGAGCTGGCCTACATTCGTAGCGACCAGACAGTGCAGCCGTTCACGCCAGAGCCTGCGGGTGCTGCCGCGAAAAAAGTCTCGTGGTTCAAACTGCTGACCTACCGCCAGACCTGGGCTTTTGCCTTCGGCAAGTTCATGACTGACGGCGTGTGGTGGTTCTTCCTGTTCTGGCTGCCCACTTACCTGTCGGCGCAATACGGCATGAAAGGCGCGGACATCGTGATGCCCCTGGCGGTGCTGTACAGCATGACCATGGTCGGCAGTATCGGCGGCGGCTGGTTCCCCAGCTACTTCATGGCCCGTGGCGATGCACCCTACGACGGGCGCATGAAAGCCATGCTGGTGATCGCGCTGTTCCCGCTGGTGGTGTTGCTGGCGCAGCCCTTTGGCTACCTGAGCTTCTGGGTGCCGGTGCTGCTGATCGGTGTGGGCGCCTCGGCGCACCAAGCGTGGTCGTGCAACATCTTCACTACGGTGTCCGATATGTTCCCGCAAAAAACCGTGGCCTCGGTGGTTGGCATCGGCGGCATGGCCGGGGGCTTGGGCGGTGTGGTGATGACCAAGATCGGTGGCTGGGTGTTCGACTACTACAAGTCCATCAACGACATCCACACCGGCTACATGATCATGTTTGCGATCTGTGCCCTGGCCTACCTGGTGGCGTGGAGCGTGATGAAGGCGCTGGTGCCGCGCCATAAAGAAATCACTGACCTCTAAGCGCGCAAACGCCCGCGCTGGCGACGGCGCGGGAACGCCTTACAGCTCGCGGGCCCAGGTTTCACTGATCAACGATTTGCCAAAGCTCACCGTCGCTTCTTCGTCTACCAGGCGGAAGCCGGCTTTCTGATACAGCTTGCGCGCATCGGTCAGCGCGTCGACCGTCCACAACAGCATGCTTTTGTAACCGGCATTGCGCGCAAAACGCAGGCATTCCTCCACCAGCCGCTGACCGATGCCCATGCCCCGTGCACTGGCGTCCACGTAGAGCATGCGCAGCTTGGCGGTGGTTTCGTCATGGCGCACCACGAAGATTGAACCCACCACTTCACCGTCCTTCTCTGCGATCCAGCAACGCTCGGCGCTCGGGTCGAATTCGCGCAAATACTTGGCGACAATCTCCGCTACCAACGCCTCAAACTCCCAATTCCAGTGGTACTCACGCGCATACAGCGCCGATTGCTGTTGCACCACCAGGCCCATATCGCCTGGCTGCGGGTCGCGCAGCAGGTAACTTGGCGCGCCGCCTTGCAACAGTGTTTGAATACGCTGCATCGACGCCGTGAGTTGCTGCTGTTGCTGCTCGGGCAAGGCCTGGAGCAAGGCGATGACTTCCTGTTGGGTCTGGTTTTCCAACGGCGCCAGCACTGATCGACCGAGGTCGCTGAGGTGCAGTTGCACCGCACGCGCATCGGTGACGGAGCGGACTTTCTGGATCAGCCCTTTCTTTTCGAACCCGCTGATCAGCCGGCTCAGGTAGCCCGCATCAAGGCCGAGCATCTGGCACAGGTCGGCGCTGGTCAGGTCGCCACGGGAGGAGAGTTCGTACATCACGCGGATTTCGGTCAGCGAGAAATCGCTTTGCAGCAAGTGTTCCTGCAGCACGCCGATCTGATGAGTGTAAAAACGGTTGAAACCGCGAATGATCGCGGCGCGTTCGACAAGGGACGTGGTCATCGCAGTGCTCGATTGGTTGCCTTGAGCAATTATATTGTTGCCTGAGGCAATTAAGTCAACAGCTTTAAACACCTGACGGCAGCGCACGGCACCGCCGACGATCGATCTTCACTGCTTTCATCAGATAGCCAGGCCGTGACGCTCAAAGGTCTCGGTGGGTGCAAGTGAGCCGATGCTGTGGGTCATCCTCGGCGCTTCCGTCAGTGTCGCGCGTTGCGGCGGGCTTCGTGCCTGTCAGGATAATGCGCACCGCCATGACCACGCCGATCAGCACCGCCGCGAGGCCGGTGGCTTCCATCAACGAAGGGCCGCGACCGTGAAACCACAGGCCGAGCAGGGTCGCGAAGAGTGATTCGAGGGCAATCAATTGGCCACTGAGCACCATCGGCAGCCTTCGGGTGGCGGCATTCCAGGCCCAGGCGCCGACCACCGTGGACATCAGCGCGATGATCAGGCTCCAGGCATACAGCGCACCGGCCTGGGCGAAGCCAAATCCCAGGGTTGGCAGGCGCAGCAGGTTGAATGCACAGAGCAACGGCAGCAGGCAAAGGGCAGTGCCGCCGGCGCCCACCAGCATCAACGCGGTCCACAGGCCGGTGGCGGTTGCTGGAAGGGTTGTCAGGTGTTTTTGATTGATCACGCTGAACCCCAGCCACAAGGCAACGGCGCTCAACGAAAAAAACACGCCGGCCAGCCACGAAACGGCACTCAACGCCGGTTGGTGCAGGCTGCTGATGTTCGACAGCAAAAGCCCCAGCGTCAGGCACGCTAAAGGCGCCGCCAGCCGACCCCACGCCACGGCCTTGTTCCGGGCATTGCCAACCAGGGCCAGTAACACCGGCACCATGCCGACACAGGCGGGCGTCAATACCGGGCCGCCGAACATCACGCCTGCGCTAATACACACGCCGTAAGCCAGGCAACCTGCCGCGCCAAGCGCTGCGGCCAGCCAGCGTTGCCTTGGGCTGAGCCATTTCAGTTGGGCGCGGCACAGGATCACTCCGCCGACGCCCAGCACGCCGACTTCCAGGAACCGCACCGCCATCAGGTCATAGAGGCTGTAGTCACCGGTGACGTAAGGGGCGATGAAGTTCAGCGCCCAGCCCAATGTGGCGACACACGCGAGCAGCACGCCGACAAAAACAGAAGTTCGTATTGCGTTCATCCCAGGTATCCGTGAAGTCATGGATGAATGGTGCACACCCGCCGGGCTGTGCTACAAACGAGTTCTCGGCCCCGGATGCATAACCTCAGATTATGAATACGCTTGGTAAAAACCTGCCGCCGCTCGCCAGCCTGCTACCGTTTGAAGCGGCAGCCCGCCTGGAGAGTTTTTCCAGGGCGGCGGACGAGCTGCACATCACCCAGGCGGCGGTCAGCCGGCAAATTCGTGGGCTGGAAGACAACCTCGGGGTGAAGCTGTTCTATCGACGTAGTCGTGCGGTTTTCCTGACCCAGGAAGGGCGTGAATTGGGGCAGGTGGTCAGCCAGGCGCTGCACAGCATCAGTGACGGCGCCGCGGGTTTGCGTGCGTCCACGGCGCAGCGTCGTGTGGTGCTGCTCTGCCAGCTCTGCGAGGCGTTTTATTGGCTGATGCCGCGCCTGTCGACGTTTCACCAGCAATACCCACACATCGAAATCCAGGTGGTGACCTCGACCCGGCCCCTCACGGAGTTCAATGACCACTTCGACGTGGCCCTGCAAAGTACCCGACGCCCCAGTGGCGCCCACCCGTTGATGCTCACCGCCTCTGACGAGGTATTTCCGGTCTGCAGTCCTGCGTACCTGAACGCTGAACACCCCTTGCCACTCACCGAATTGCACGCCCATACGTTTTTGCACCACAGCGCCGCGCCACCGCATTTGATGGAGTGGGACGAGTGGTTGCAGGCATTTGGTCAGGGATTGGCCGCGGATACGCGCAGCGCCACCTTCGATAGCTACCCGTTGATGTTGCAGGCCGCCGTGGAAGGGCACGGTATCGCCATGGGCTGGCGTCGCACCGCCAGCCGTTTGATTGAAAGTGGGGCGCTGGTAAGACCCTGCGCCGAGAGTGTGCAGCTACCCGAGGCGATTTCGGTCTACAGGCAGCAAGGTGCAGACCCGCGCAGCGAGGTTGCGGCGCTGCTGGCCTGGCTTGAAATGCAATTGCACGGTGAGGGCTGACAGGGGCGAATCGCCCCTGTCATGCACGGGCTAGCGATTACGCGTTACGCGCCAAATGGTATTGGCCAGGTCATCGGCGATGATCAGCGCACCTTTGGGGTCCACCGTCACCCCCACTGGGCGCCCACGTGTCTTGCCGTCATCGCCACGAAAACCGGTGGCAAAATCAATCGGTTCACCCGCCGGTTTGCCATTGCTGAAGGGCACGAAGATCACTTTGTAGCCCACCGGGTTATCGCGGTTCCAGCTGCCGTGCTCGCCGACAAACGCACCGTCGGCGAATTGCTCACCCATCGCTGGGATGGAAAAGTCCACACCCAACGCTGCAACGTGGGAGCCTAGGCTGTAATCGGGCTTGATGGCGGCGGCGACTTTCGCCGGGTTCTGCGGTTGCGCGCGCGGGTCGACGTTCTGGCCCCAGTAGCTGTAGGGCCAGCCATAAAAGGCACCTTCATGCACCGACGTCAGGTAGTCGGGCACCAGGTCCGGGCCGAGTTCATCACGCTCGTTGGCCACTGCCCACAATTGCCCGGAGCCGGGCTGAATCGTGAGCGCGGTTGGGTTGCGAATGCCAGTGGCGTAGGGTTTGTGCGCGCCGGTGGCGGCATCGATCTGCCAGACCATCGCCCGGTCGATTTCCACTTCCATGCCGCGCTCAGTGATGTTGCTGTTGGAACCGATGCCTACGTACAGCTGGCGCCCGTCCTCACTCACCGCCAGGGACTTGGTCCAGTGGTGGTTGATCTGCGCCGGCAGGTCGGTGATTGTGGTCGGCGGGCCACTGGCTTTGGTCTGACCGTCGGTGTAGTCAAAGCGCACCAGTGCGTCCTGGTTGGCGACGTAGAGTTTGCCGTCGGCGTAGGCCAGGCCATAAGGCGCGTTGAGGTTGTCGGCAAATACCGTTTTCAACTCATAGGTGCCGTCACCGTCGGCGTCGCGCAGCAGCGTCAGGCGGTTGCCGCCCTTGACCTTGGTGTTGCCCTCGGCCTTGATCACGCTGGCGATCACGTCCTTGGGCTTGAGCTTGGCCGCGCTGCCGCCACGGCCTTCGGCGACGAGGATGTCGCCGTTGGGCAGCACCAGGGTCTGGCGCGGGATAGCCAAGTCGGTGGCGATGGCGGTAACGCTGTAGCCCTCGGGCACCTTGGGTTTCTGCTCGCCCCAGGGGGCTGGCTCGGCAATCTTCATGCTCGGCAGCAGGCTGCTTTGTTGCTCGGGCAATTTCGGGTCGGGGCCGCGGGCCTGGGTCTTGTCGCCTTCGCCACCACAGGCGGTCAGCAACAGGGCGGCGCTCAATACGCTCAGGGTGTGGAATGGTTTCATTGGGCAACTCCCGAGCGCAGGTTAGTCAGGCCGATCCACGTTGCGGCAATGGCCAGCACCGTGACAATCACCGACAGGATCAGCCCGCCAGGCATCATCGCGTAGGCGTCCTTGGCATGCTGAAAGGCGTTGACCAGCCCCAGCACCCACGTCGCCAACAGCAACAGGAAATAAGCCGCCGGGCGCCCGGCCTTGCGTTCGGCACGCAGCAGGTTGACCAGCGCAAACAACAGCGCAAAGCCACTGAACACCAGCGCGCCGGCGATCAGCCAGGACGCAAAGTTGGCCCATTGGATCTGGTAGGTCTGGCCGTAGGCAATGTCACTGAGCAACGCACCCAAAAACAATGGCACGGCGCCGGCCAGCAAGATCGAGTGCAGCGGGCCAGGTCTGACGGTGGGATAGGCGGGGAGGGTAGTCATGTCGGTGGCGGCTCCTTATCGTTCAGCACCCTGGGATCAGGGCACGGTGACTTCGCATAGGAAAGGAGCCTGGCATTTGTAAGAAAGTTCAGTGGGGCTTCGTGTCGAGATGTTTTTCAAACCACGCCGCATACGGCGTATTGGCCACCTGGTAACGGTTGTAGTCCGGGCTGCCATCGCGCCACCACACCGGGCCACGCTCACCGAGTGCGACCTTGGCCTGCTGCACCTGCTGGCGAGCCGCGCGCAATTGGCTGGCGTCGCCGCTGGCCTTGGCCGACTTGACGGCGCGGCGCGCGTCCATCAAAGCGTTGACCCAGTGCTGGCGCGTGGCTTCATCCAGCGCGGGGTTGGTGCAGCGCCACAGCTGACCCTTGACCACAAAGTAGCGCCCGTCGGGGGTGTTAAGCATGGTGCCAGCGCAGGACGCGCAACAGGCCCCACGTCATGGAGAACACAATCGCCATCCAGCCGGCAAACAGGCTGCAGAGTGTCATTGCAAGGTTCATCGTCACCTCCATTGCGTTATCGTTCCTTATAGATGACCGCCAGGTGAAACCGGGATTCAACTTGATTCACCCACGACGCGGGTTGAATGAACCCCTGGCGGCGGCATGCGCCTAAGATTGTGTTGTCCTCACGCTCACTTATGACCTGGCCTTTCCATGACCCATCCTCGCATCGGCTTTGCCTGCCAGTACAAGCACCCTGAACGCCTGCCGTCGGCCAGTGCGCTCAAGTTAATCGAAGGCCCCTACAACCCGCGTACCACCACCCTGCGCTGGATGGAGAGCGTCGAACCTCGGGTCGCCCGCAGCAAATTGGTCGAGGTGGTGACCCACAACCTCGCGGCGCAATTGCGCCTGCTGGCGTATGTCGCCAAGCTGCCTGCGACGCTGCGCATGCTGCGCTTGAGCAGTGACCTGCTGCCGTTCTACAGCCACCCGAAAGTGGCGGATGTCTACAAAGACCCGGCCCTTGTGCGTCAGTTGAGCGAAGGGTTCGCCGCCATCGGCGACCTGGCTCGCGCCTCGGATATCCGGTTGTCCTTCCACCCTGGGCAATATTGCGTGCTGGGCTCGGAAAACCCCGGTGTGGTGGAAAACAGCGTGGCCGAGTTCGAATACCACGCCGACATGATCCGCATGATGGGCTACGGCCGCCGCTTTCAGGACCTCAAGTGCAACGTCCATATCGCCGGCCGCTTAGGCGTTGAAGGCACCCGCGCGGTGTGGTCACGCTTGTCCGAGGTGGCGCGTAACTGCATCACCTTTGAAAACGACGAAAAAACCTACGGCCTGGACCACTGTCTGCAAGTCGCCGACCTGGCACCGGTGGTGCTGGACATTCATCACTGCTGGATCAACGAAGACGAATACATCGACCCCGATTCACCGCGGGTTGCCCGCGTCATCGAGAGCTGGCGCGGCGTACGCCCGACGATGCATTACTCCCAGCCCCAGGAAAGCCTGCAAGCGCTGGGGTTTGACGCCGAGCACAAGCTGGAAATGGGCGCGCTGCTGAAGGTGGTCGCCAAGCGCGATCTGTACGCCCACAGCGCGCAAATGTGGAACCGCTGGACCAATGACTACGCGCTGCAGTTTCTCGAGCGCTTCGACATCATGCTGGAAGCCAAAGACAAGAACGTCGCGGCGCTGGCATTTTATGAGTATTGGCAGCGTCGTCCGGCGTGAAAAAATGGCATGCTGGGTGGCCCGACATAAGGAACCGTTCCATGCCAACCCTGCATCTGTTGTGCGGCAAGATTGCCTCCGGCAAATCCACCCTGGCTCAAACCCTGGCCGCCGAACACGCGGCCTTTGTGCTCAGCGAAGACCAGTGGCTGGCGCAGCTCTATCCGGGTGAGATTGTGTCGATTGCCGATTACCTGCGCTGCGCCCAGCGTGTTCGCGCGGTGGTGGGGCCGTTGGTGATCAATCTGCTGCAATCAGGCATCAATGTGGTGCTCGATTTTCCGGCGAACACACTGGCCAACCGTGAATGGTTGCTGGGCCTGGCACACGCGGCTCAAGCGCCGCACCGCCTGCATTACCTGGAACTGGATGACGCCACCTGCCGCGCTCGCTTGCATGCGCGCAATGCTCAGGGTGAGCATGATTTTGCCGCCACGGATGCCGAGTTCGACCTGATCACGCGCCATTTCTGTGTGCCCAGTGAGTCGGAAGGCCTGGTGATTGAGGTGCATCGCCCATGAGCGCGCCTCAAGGTGTCGATGCCAATGGTTGTGTGCTGATCATGGCCGATGCGCCCATTCAAGCTCAATTTCAACCGCTGCTGGCCGATGTGCGCGAGTCGCTGGCAGGCGCAGGGCTGGGCTTGCACAGCCTTTACCTCTACGGCAGTGTCGCGAGGGGCGATGCCAGCCCAGGCGAGTCCGACCTTGATGTGACGCTGGTGCTGACTGATCCGCCGGATGCGCACGTGCTTGAGGCGCTGGAACAGCTTCGCCAGGCCCTGGAGCAACGGCACGAGGTGGTGAGCAAGATCGACTTCGACATCGGCCACCGCGCCGAGGTGCTGGCGCCCGAGAACCGCAACCGCTGGGGCTTCTGGCTCAAGCACCATTGTCGTTGCGTGTGGGGCGATGATCTGTCGCTGCGCTTTGAGCCGTTTCGGCCCTCACGTGACATCGCCATGGCGCTCAATGCTGACTTCGAGCCGGTGTTGGGCGGTTACCTCACACGCATTGAACACGCCAGCTCGCCACCCGAGCGACTTCGCCTGCAACGCGAAGCGGCGCGCAAGTTGATTCGGTCGACGCACATTCTGCGCGCGGCAGATGCGTCGGGCTGGCCGCAAACCCTTGAAGAGCACGTGGCGTTATTCGTGCAGCATTACCCGTCGATGCGTGTCCAGATCGCCTACTTCCTGTTTGAAGCGCGCAACCCGAGTGCCGAATGCGCGGCGTTTTCCGCGCGCCTGCAGGCCTTTGTCAGCTGGATGGTTTCAGAGCAGGTTTAGATAGGTATATTGGCGCTCAACCTCACTTTGCATACGCCGAGCCTATGATCAACTTTCGCCTGATTCGCCACCTCTGGCTGTTCCTCGCCGTAGCCGAAGAACAGAATTTCGGCCGTGCCGCCAAGCGCTTGGGCATGTCGCAACCGCCGTTGAGCGAGCAGATCCAGGTGTTGGAACAGGCACTGAAGGTCACCTTGTTCGAACGCTCGCGGCGCGGCGCCAAACTCACGCCGGTGGGCGCGGCGATCCTGCCGGCGGTGCGCAAGTTCGCCGAGCAGTTGGAACGCCTGGAGCTGGCGGTCGAGGAGGCGGTGGCGGGGCAGTCGGGCCTGCTCACCATCGGCGCGATTTCCACGGCGATGTTTGATGTGTTGCCGGGGTTGATCAACCAACTCAAACAGCACTACCCGCACCTCACCGTGTCGGTGCGCGAGATTGACAGTGTCGAGGCCGTGCCCGCTCTGGAGGCGGGGGATATCGACCTGGCCTTTGCGCGGCTCGATGGCGACCTGGGCCCCGCGATCCAGTCGCTGCCATTGCTCGAGGATCGCCTGATGGTGGCCTTGCCCAGCCACCACCCGCTGGCAGCGCGCACTCGCATCAGTCTGTCGAGCCTGGCCAGCGAGCCACTGGTGATGTTCTCGCGCAGGGTCAGCCCGGTGTATTTCGACAACCTAATCGCCACGTGTCGCGCCAGCGGGTTTTCGCCGCGCGTGCTGCATGAGGTGCGTTCCGTGGCGTCGCAAATCGCATTCGTCAGCTGTGGCCAGGGCATCGCCCTGGTGCCGGCGTCACTGAAGAAGCTTGCACCGGACAATGTAGTGCTGCGCGCGTTGACACAAAAGCTCAACGTGGTGACGACGGCGGTGGCGTGGAATAGCGAACGGCCCAACCCATTGGTCACGCAGGTGATCGCGCACTTGCAGGCTCATACGATTGGCGTATGAGTCTGTTCTGTTATCCGTCATTTACATAAGGCCGGGAAAGCCTTGAAATGCGCCGCCTGTCTGTTCAAGGAGTGCCCACCATGTCGTTTGTCCACACCGCTGTGCCGCTGACGGTAGACGGCGTTGCGTTGAGCATCGCTGCGCTGTATCGCAGTGGCACGCGCGCGCCCATTGTGTTTTTGCATGGGTTTGGTTCGACCAAGGAAGACTACGCCGATATCGTCCTGCACCCAGCGTTCGACGGGCATGCCGTTGTCGCTTTTGACGCGCCCGGTTGCGGTGAAAGCGAGTGCGCCGATCTGTCGAAGATTTGCATTCCCTTCCTGCTGGAGACGGCTTTGCAGGTGCTGGAGCATTTCGATGTCGAGCGCTTCCATCTGGTGGGCCACTCGATGGGCGGTTTGACCGCATTGCTGCTTGCGCATCGTTTTCCGGAGCGGGTACTGAGCTTCACCGATATCGAAGGCAATATCGCCCCCGAGGATTGTTTCCTCAGCCGGCAAATCGTCGATTTCCCGGCCGATGATCCCGATGCGTTTTTCAGCGCTTTCATCGACCGCACGCGCCAGGCACCGGCGTATGCCAGCGCGCTGTATTCGGCGAGCCTGCGCCATAAAGTACGAGCCGGCGCAGTGCGCGGGATCTTCGCGTCGATGGTCGAGCTGTCTGACCACGCCGAACTGATGAGTAAGTTCCTCGGGCTGCCGTGCCCGACGATGTTCATGTACGGCGAGCAGAACGCCACGCTCTCCTACTTGCCGCACATCCAGGCCAATGGCGTGCGCCTGGCGCCGATTGCCCAGTGCGGGCACTTCCCGATGTATTCCAATCCGGCGGCGATGTGGCAGCAGATTGCAGACTTCCAAAGTCGCACGCTTTAGGACTTGAAGCGTCCCACCAAGGCGTTCAGCTCATCCGACAAACCTGCCAATCGCCCCGAATCGTCCTGGGCTGAATGGGCCAGGCTTTCGACCAGTCGCGCCTCGTCATAGATCTGCTGGATGTGCCGGTTGATCTCTTCGGCGACGCTGTGTTGCTCCTCGGCGGCGGCGGAAATCTGCAGGTTCTGGTCGCGGATTTCATTCACCGACAGCTGAATGCCTTCAAAACTGTCTCGCGCGTTTTCAATCGACGACACGCTGGCGCGTGACAGGTCCAGGCAACTGCTCATCTTTTGCGTGACTTCCACGGTCTTGCTGCCCAGGGTGCCGAGCAGTTGCTCGATCTCGCCAGTGGAGTCCGAGGTGCGCTTGGCCAACGCACGCACTTCATCGGCCACCACGGCAAACCCACGGCCTTGATCACCAGCGCGGGCGGCTTCAATCGCCGCGTTGAGCGCCAGCAGGTTGGTCTGTTCGGCGATGGCGCGAATGGTGCCGAGGATCTGGTTGATGCTGCGGCTGCCGGCTTCCAACTCGACCATCGCCTGGGACGACTCGGTGAGGCGGCGGCCCAGGCGGTTGACGTTATCGGTGGTGACTTCGATCTGCTGCTTGCCCTCGGCCACGCGGCGATGACCGTTCTCGGCCGACTCTGCCGCGCCGCTGCAGGAGCGCGCGACCTCGTTGGCGGTGGCGACCATCTCGTTGAACGCGGTGGATACCAGTTCCACCGCCTCACGTTGGCGCCCAGCGGCTTCGTTCATGTTGTGCGCCACTTGGCTGTTGACCCGTGAGGCGTCCTGCAAGTTGGTCGAGGCCGCACCGATATGCTGGATCAGCTGACGGATAGCAGCGAGAAACTTGTTGAACCAGCCAGCCAGTTCGGCGGTTTCATCCTTGCCCTGCACCTGCAATTCATGGCGTAGATCGCCTTCGCCTTGGGCAATGGACTGCAAACCGGTGCTGACCTGGCCGATCGGCTTGACGATCACCTTGGAAAACGCGGCTGCAATCAGCCCGAAGATCAACACCAGCACCGCCACAATGGCTGCGGTGAGGTAAGTCATGCGCGTGGCAGCCGCCATCACCTCGTTGTATTCGATCAGCCCGACATAGCGCCAGCCGAGGCCGGGCGAGGTCCAGACGTTGGCCATGTAGCGCACGCCATCGATGACCACCTCGGTGGAACCCTGGGCCGTTTCGGCCAGGCGCGCATAAGGCGCGCCGAGCGCTTTGAGCGGCTTGAAGTTGTGCGCGGCATCGCGCGGGTCGACCAGCACCACGCCGTCTTCGATCAGCATCACGTAGCCGCTTTCACCCAGCTTGATGCTCTTGAGCAACTCGGTGAGGTTCTTCAGCGACACACTTACCACGAACACACCCTTGGCCTTGCCGGTGGTGTCCAGCAGCGCGCGCGCGGTGCCCACCAGGGCCACGTCATCCTTGTCGTAATAGTAAGCAGGGGTGCGCACGGTTTTGTTGGGGCTGGCCATCGCGGCCTTGTACCAGGGGCGGGTACGCGGATCGTACTGGGACAGTTGCGGGTCATCGGGCCATTTGGCGTAGGTGCCGTCCTCCAGGCCGATGGACAGAATCGCCGCCGAAGGGTGGGTGGCGCCAAAGCGTGCGAATTGGTCAATGACCTGCTGAGCCTGGGCCGGCAGCGGCTGGCTGGCGGCATTGGCAGGCTGATAATTCTTGAGCGTGTTCACCGAAGTGTATACAGGATCTTCGGACATTTGATCGACGTTCTGCAGTGTGCCATCAAAGAATTGTCGGATGTTGCCATCGATCTGGCGTATTTCGCGGGTGCTGCCGTCGATGAATTGCTCCACCGCCTGGGTTCGTGTGTTCATCACGCAGATCAGCGCGACCAGGCTGACCGGGATAAAGGCCACGGAGACGAACGCGAGTACCAGCTTATTTTTTATTTTCATCGAGACGACCATCGGCAGGGAGGGCGGCCAAATCATCGTCTCGGCTTGAGAGGCGGCGATTTGCTATCACTGCTTGTTTCGGCTCGGAGGTGGTAAATCTTTAGCGGTATTTTGTGTACAACAAAAATAGTTTTTGTTCTGTGGGTGCGAGCGGCAGAACACGCCCATTCGATTGATGACGTGGCAGCACTTGCCCCATGACGGTCGGGATATTGAAGGCGCGCCAAGCGCGATGCTTCACTGCCGGCCTGTCAGCCAAGTGTGAAGGAACGTTGTCATGAGCCACAAAACCTGTTTGATCCTCGGCGCTTCACGTGGGCTCGGCCTGGCCCTCGCCGAAGAATACTGCGCCCGCGGTTACCACGTCATTGCTACGTACCGCAGCGATTGCGCACCGTTGGAGAACCTGAAGATTTGTTACCCCAAGCAATTGACCCTTGAGCACGTCGATATCGCCGACCTGGCGTCGGTGCGTGCGCTGCAGGGCCGGTTGGCGGCCTATCGCCTGAACACGCTGTTTATCAATGCGGGCATCTGCAAAGCCAATGAGTTGAACACGCTGCAGGTCGACGAACAGGACTTTGTCGACATGCTGCTCACCAATGCGTTGAGCCCGATGCGCGCGGTCGAGCTGTTCCATGGCAATGTCGAGCGCAACGGCGTCGTGGCAGTGATGTCATCGGAACTCGGCAGCGTTGCAGGCAACCGCGGTCAATGGGAGTTGTACAGCGCCAGCAAGGCCGCCTTGAACATGTTGATGAAGACCTTTTATAGCCGCCATCAGGGCGACTCCTTGGCCTATCTGCTGGTAGCGCCCGGCTGGGTGCGCACGCAAATGGGCGGCCCCGGCGCGCTGCTCGAGATCGGCGAAAGCATCCCGCTGGTGGTGGACACCGTGGAAGGGCACGCCGGTGTGCCCGGCCTGACGTTCACGGATCGGCACGGCGTGACCTTACCCTGGTGAACCTTGCCCGAGGGTTATCAGCGTAGACCTTTGGTTGCCCGTATCGAATCGTCCTTGATGTCCTCGGCGAATTTGCGCATCAGGCGTACCAGGTTTTCGAAATCGCCTTCCTCCCAGGTCGAGAAGATCGACACACCCATGCGCTCGCGGGCGTCATCCACGCGGTCGGTCATCGCCTTGCCCTTTTCGGTGATGACTGACTCGCGTACACGCCGGTCCACGGCACTTTCCTGGCGCAGGATCAGGCCAAGGCTTTCCAGTTTCGCCACCTGGCGGCTCACGGTGGTGTAGTCGCGGCCCACGCGGTCGGCCAGTTCGACAACGCCAATCGGGCCCAGCCGTTCAACCAGCACCAGCAGCGGAAACAACGCGCGGTCCAGGGAAATCCCGGCCTCGCGCACCATGGCTTCGTCACGCTGCGGGCGGTTCATCACCCCAACGATCTCCACGAGCGAGCCGTGCAAGTCACGCAGTTGTGCGCTCATATGTGCGTTTTGCACGCTTTTTGTTGACACTGTGTCTCTCCGTCTTAATATGTGCGTATTGCACATATAGGTGATCCGTATGAACGAGCGATGCGCTGTCGATGTAGTGATTTGCGGTGCCGGCGCGGCCGGTCTGACCCTGGCGATCGACTTGGCGCGACGGGGTATCACGTTCCGCCTGGTCGAGAAAAACGCCGAGCCTTTTCACGGCTCGCGTGGCAAGGGCATCCAGCCGCGGTCACAGGAAATTTTCGAAGACCTCGGGATTCTGGATCGCCTGTTCGCCGTGGGTGGAGTCTATCCGACTGAGCGGCGCTACCGCGACGATGGCAGCTACACCGAGGCCGATTCCATCGAGCGCAACGCCTCGACGGCGGCCGAGCCGTATCAACAACCGTTGATGGTGCCGCAATTTCTGACCGAGCGCGTGATGCGCGAACGCTTGCTCGAGCTCGGTCACCGGCCGGAGTTTGGTTGCGAGCTGGTGGCATTCGAACAGGATGACGAGGGCGTCAGCGTACAACTGGCCAGCGCGGCAGGCACGCAATCAGTGCGCGCGCGCTGGTTGGTGGGCGCCGACGGCGGCCGCAGTTTTGTGCGTCACGCCCTTGAAATCGGGTTTGCGGGTAAGACGCTGGGCGTGCGTGCGCTGGTCGCCGATGTGCAGTTGTCGGGGCTTACGCGGGACTGCTGGCACCGCTTCGGTGAAGGCGACCTGCTACGGCAGGTCGCCGTGTGCCCTCTGGCCGGCACCGAGCTGTTCCAGATTCAGGCGCCAATTGCGCTCGAGGCTCAGGTCGACCTCAGCGCCCAGGGCCTGACGGCATTCATCGCAAAACGCACCGGGCGCGATGACATCCAGGTGCACGCCGTGTCCTGGGCGTCGGCCTACAGCATGAATGCCCGCTTGGCCGATCACTACCGCGTCGGCCAGGTATTTTTGGTCGGCGACGCTGCGCATATTCATCCACCCACCGGCGGTCAAGGGCTCAACACCAGCGTGCAGGATGCCTACAACCTGGGCTGGAAACTGGCGGCGGTGGCCAACGGTGCACCTGAAACGCTGCTCGACACTTACGAACAAGAGCGACGCCCGATAGCCGCTTCGGTGCTGGGCTTGTCGACCCAGTTGCTCCAGGGCATGCAACGCGGCGACATGCGCCGGGGCAGGGACGTGCATCAACTCGACCTCGGTTACCCGCAATCGTCACTCGCGCTGGGGCACGCCGAACGCGTCGGCAACCGTGCGCCGGATGCGCGACTGCGTGGCGCCGGCGGGCAATCACTGCGCCTGTTTGATCTGTTCAAGGGCGCGCATTGGACGCTGTTGGGATACGGCGTTGCACCCGGCTTGGTGTCGCCTCGGGCCGGGCTGCATATCCACCTCATCGGTGCACACGGTGAGGTAATCGATGAGCAAGGGCAGTTTCAAGACGCTTACGAACTGGCGCTTGGCGAGTGGGTGCTGGTGCGTCCAGATGGCTATGTCGGTGCGATTGTTTCATCGGGCAGCCTCCAATCGCTGGAGGCTTACTTGTTGCAGGTCGGGCTATCGCCGGTGCTGCCGTAAAAGGCCTGCTAACTGCCGCCCGTCATCGACCCTTGAGGAGGATTTGCAGGGCGGCACTCAGGCCTGCCGTCGGGCTGGTGAGGGGCGGCGGCCCTGCGGTGACCCGCGCG
The DNA here is from genome assembly GCF_963878885.1 of Pseudomonas sp. R9.37. Classification (NCBI taxonomy): domain Bacteria; kingdom Pseudomonadati; phylum Pseudomonadota; class Gammaproteobacteria; order Pseudomonadales; family Pseudomonadaceae; genus Pseudomonas; species Pseudomonas sp. R9.37. The sequence goes on from NZ_CAWNZA010000050.1 coordinate 50,646, forward strand.
GCGGCGCCACTCATGGAGGCTTGGGCCAGTGCAACGGTGGACGCGCCGTTCGTATAGGCGCGATTGGCCGCGTCCGCGATGACGGCCAGGTAGCCGTCCAGATCGCCTGCCTTAAACAGCGCCCACGCGCCTGGCACCCATTGCACATCCACTGACGCGCGGGTGAGTTGCGCGGCCTGCCGGAACAGGCGAGCGGTGGGTTCCAGTGTCGTTTCCACGGCGCACAGGACGGCGATGTTGCCGCCTGCCTGAACCGCCGCGAAGGCCAGTGCCTGGTCAGTACGTAAAATGGCTGTGCCTGGTGAAAGCCCGTCGACCACCGGGCCCAAGGTCGAGCAGGTGAGCACCACGGCGTCGGCCTCAAGCGCGAGCAGGCGCAGTGCCGAGGCGGTTGCGTTGGCAATGTCCACGGTCAGGCCACCGGCCTGTTCGGCGGCGGCGAGCAGGTCTGCGCGCACTTCATGATGCAGAACATTGGGCGCGATCCCCAGCTTGTCTGCGGCGGCATCGAAGACCTTGATATTGCTGGAAGCGGTATGCAGACAGGTCATTCGCATCGGGCTATTCCACGTTGGCTGCGCTGCAATGTTTATCGGAGTCACTCGTCAGTCGGCACGGCGTGCACCCGTTCGATTGCTGGGCTGGCAGCGTCAGCCCGGCCTATGTTTGCATGGATGCGCCCGGTTCACATAGCCTGTCACTTTTCTTGCCTGCGTCATTAAGGACAATGCATGCCGCTGATTTCACACCGCGTAGAACTGGCCCGCAAGGGTGCCAACGACAAGGTTATCTGCCGCATGGCCTCGGGTTGGGCGGTCATGGGCGACGTACAGTTTTTGCCCGGTTACTGCCTGCTGCTGCCCGATCCCGTGGTCGCCAGCCTCAATGACCTGGACGCCAACGCCCGCGCTGCCTACCTGCTCGACATGGCGCGCATCGGCGATGCCCTGTTGGCCGCCACCGGTGCGTTGCGCATCAATTACGAGATTCTGGGAAACTCGGAACCGCAGTTGCACAGCCATATTTTCCCTCGCTACGCCACGGAGCCGGACGACAAGCGCACGATGCCCGCATGGTTCTACGACTGGAAAACGGCACCGCCTTACGCTGAAGAGCAGCACGGTGACCTGCGCAAGAAGCTCGCGCAATTGCTGACCTCCACACTGGACGCAGGATGATGATGCAAAGAAATAAGCTGGTCCCGGAATTGATGGTCACTGACCTGAATGCCAGCCTCGAATTCTGGGTGTCATGGGTTGGCTTCACGGTGGCTTACCAGCGTTTGGAAGAAGGCTTTGCCTACCTTGACCTCAACGGCGCGCAGGTGATGCTCGAGCAAATCGACCCGCGCGCCAATCAGTGGCAAACGGCGGCATTGGACCTGCCGCTGGGGCGCGGTATGAATCTGCAGATTTATGTGGCGGCGGTTGGTCCGGTCATTGAGCGGCTCGATGCTGTGGCGTATCCCGTGTTCAAACGCTGCAAGGATGTCTGGTACAGGGCCGGTGAGGTCGAGGTCGGGCAGCGTGAGTTTCTCGTGCAGGACCCGGACGGTTATTTGGTCAGGCTGGTCGAAAGACTTGGCGAAAGGGCACGCCGGCTCGATGACGGGGTGTCCACATAGCGGGTGGTTCAGTGCGCGATGGCATTCAGCTCAGCGACAGTCTCATCGGTCAATGCCAGTTCGCCCACCGCCAGGTTTTCATGCAAGTGCGCCACCGACGAGGTGCCGGGAATCAGCAAAATGTTCGGTGAGCGATGCAGCAGCCACGCCAGCGCCAGCTGCTTGGGCGTCACACCTAGGCGCTGTGCAACACGCGTCAGTGTCGATGACTGCACCGGTGTGAAACCGCCCAGCGGGAAGAACGGCACGTAGGCAATGCCTTGCTGTGCCAACTCGTCGATCAGGGCGTTATCGTGCTGATGCGCGATGTTGTACAGGTTCTGCACGCACACGAACTTGACGATGTTGCGCGCCTCGGCCACCTGCGTCGGCGTCACGTTGCTGATGCCGATATGGCGCACCAGGCCTTTCTGTTGCAGTTCTGCCAGCGCAGTCAATGACGCTTCGTTCGAGCCTTCGCCGGGGCCCATCAGGTTGTGGGACGCGCGGAAATTGACCACGTCCAGTACATCCAGGCCCAGGTTGCGCAGGTTGTCATGCACGGCCTGTATTAGCGCTTCCCTCGAAGGCGCGGCATGCCAGCCACCTTCGCTGTCACGGCGGGCACCGATCTTGGTGACGAGGGTGAGGTCATCGCGGTAAGGGTGCAGCGCCTCGCGAATCAGCTGATTGGTGATATGCGGCCCGTAGAAGTCGCTGGTGTCGATGTGGTTCACGCCGGCTTCGACGGCCTCGCGCAGTACGGCCAGCGCGGCCGCTCGATCCTTGGGCGGGCCGAATACGCCGGGGCCTGCCAATTGCATCGCGCCGTAACCGATGCGGTTTACCTGGCGGTCGCCCAATCTGAAAGTGCCGCTGTTTGCCAAGTCCGTCATAGCCATCACCCTTGCTTCATCTGAGTAAGGCTCTAATATGAAGGATCCTTCAGATTTTGGAATTCGCATTCCATGAGCACCGTCAAAGCCACCTTAAAGCCAAGAAAATCAGCGGTTCAGGCGCGCTCAGTCGCCACCGTCGAGGCACTGCACACCGCAACGCTTCAGGTTTTGACCCAGCAGGGCTTGATCCGCTGCACCACCACCCGAGTGGCTGAGCGCGCCGGCATGTCGGTGGGCAGTCTCTACCAGTACTACCCCAACCGCGACGCGCTGCTTGCCGCCGTACTGCAAAAACACCTCGAGTGGGTGGCCGAAGCGGTTGAGTTGGCGTGCGACCGGCACCAAGGCAGGCCGGTGGCGGAAATGGCGTGCGGCCTGGTCAGCGCGTTGGTCACCGCCAAGTTGCGCGACCAGGGCGTTTCCAAGGCGTTGTATGCCATTGCGGGCGAGCGGGGCGGTGCCGAATTGGTCGCGCGCATCAACACGCGCATGGTGGCGGTGATCGCCGCCATGCTGGAGACGGCGCCGGATGCGCATTTTGAAGACCCGATCCTGACCGCCGGGATTTCCCTGAGCGCTATCGTCGGCCCGGTACGGACCCTGCTCGAAGGCAACGCATCGCCTGCGTTCGAAGCAGGACTAGAGCAGCAGACCACACTGCTGTTACGGGCCTATCTGCAAGCCCATCAGCACCCGATTTCAAGCAAGGAATAAAGCGAATGCGCGAGCGTAAGGCGTCACGATTGTTGGTTATAAACCCGGCGGATGAAGTGCTGCTGTTCAGGTTTGTGCATAAAGACGGCGCCCTGGCCGGTAGGGATTACTGGGCCACGCCCGGCGGCGGCGTCGAGGAGGGCGAAACCTTCCACGCGGCAGCTCTGCGCGAACTGCGCGAAGAGACAGGCATTGTGCTCAGCACTGTTGAAGCGCCAGTGGCACAAAGCAGCTTCGAATTGATGCTGCCCAGCGGTGAAACGGTATTGGCGATTGAGCACTACTTTATCGTTCACGTCGCGAGCGAGGCGCTTTCCAGGGCAGAGTGGACGCCGCAAGAGACGCAGGTGATGGCGGACCATCGCTGGTGGTCCGCTCAGGCGTTGCGATCGACCGAGGACACGGTATGGCCCCAGGGACTGATTGAAATGCTGGTCAACGCGGGCATTTTTGCCGCTTAAGCCGCGGCAAGGATATCGAGTGTGTCCATGACCCGGGCGTAGTCCATCGCCAGGTTACTTAGCGACAGCGCATGCACATCCTCGGCAGGCCAGAGCCGCCCCGACAAGTCGGTCTGATCAAACGTATAGCAAGCGTCTGCCGCCACGATCACGTCAAAACCCAGGTTGCCGGCGGACCGCGCCGTAGACTCGACGGAGTTGTTGGTGATCACGCCGACGATCACCAACTGCCTGATCGCGCGTATTTGCAGCCAGCGCTCCAGGCCGGTGACCGCGAACGCATCCGGCACGTTTTTCTCCAGCACCTGCTCATGCGTGAGCGGCGCCAGCGCTTCCTGGAATTCACAGCCCGGCTGGCCTGGCCAAAATACCGAGCCAGGCGTGCGCGACATATGCCGGACATGCACGACCGGGCGTTGCGACTGCCGCCAGGCGCCCAGAAGCTGCTGCATGTGCAACTCAGCCTTTGCATTGTTGCGGCGCCCAAGCTTGGGATGGTTCATGCCCTGTTGCATGTCGATGATTACCAATGCTGCGTTTGTCGCTAACGGTTCCATGGCACATCCTTTTGCTGATCTGGAGCGAACATATCAGCGATTGCAGGCACGCCAACAGGGATTTGTTCGAACCCGTCGCTGTTTGCCTTTACACTGCGGGCCCCCATTTCAGCAAGGATGCTCTGAATGCGCGCGCTACGTTGCGGTGTGATCCTTTCCATGACCCTCGCGGTGCCGGTCATGGCCGAACCACGCTCGTTCTCGGTCAACGACCCCAGCGGTAACTACCTGGTCGAAGTGCTATTCCCCGAAGTGCCCGAAGCGCTGGATCAACCGGCACCGGCACTGATCACCGTGCGCGACAAAAACACCCTCGAAGTCCTCCAGCAGTTGCAGACCCCGGCCGGTAACGTACCGCTGCGCAACGGCAAAACCGACCCGGATCATTTGGTTGGGCAGTACGGCTTGCTGTACTTCGCCGACATCAACGCTGATGGCCGCCAGGACCTGGCGATCCGCAATGGCAACGGCGCCGATGAAGGTTTCCAGTACAACTACGATGTGTACCTGCAAGACCCGCAGAAAACCCAGTGGGTGCTGAATGAGCCGCTGACCGAGTTGGCTAACGCAACCTCCGGCGGGATGTTTTCGGTCAACGCGCAGGACGGCGTTATCCATTCGCAAACAGATCGTGGTTGCTGCTGGACGCGCTCGGCGCAGTGGCAAATGCGCGACGGTCAGTTGGTGCAGCTGAGTTCGTATACACAGGAAGAGGTCCCGCCCACCGAATTTGGCCAGAACTCCAGCATGCCCCGCGGCTATATGCTGCGTACCACCGGCGAATGGAAGGCCGGCCAATGGCTGGAAACCCCGAGGCTGGAAGGCCCCGTCAACGAAGATGCACGCCGGTTGGTCGGCACGCTCAACGGCAAGATCCCGGTCGAAATCTGGTACCAGGACCAGGGCGCGGTGGTGATTGGTGAGTTGCGATACACCAAGAGTGGCAGCGGTGCGCCGATCAAATTGATTGGTTCGAGAGCAGACTATGACGGTGAGCCTTTTCTCAACCTGCATGAATACACCGACGACGGCCATCAAACCGGCATCTGGCGGATCTCCACAGACTATGGCGGCACCTGGGTCAGCGGCGCCAGGGGCGACGACCGCGAATTGGCGATCCAATTGCACGATGAGTACCAGGAACCGGACTACACCAAACTCGATGAAGTTGCGCGTGACCAGCGCAGCGGCCACTACCAGATGCGCAGTGACTTTCTGGACCGCGACGGCGACCTCGACCTGAAAATCCTGCCCGAGCGCGATGCCCAGGGCAGGGAACTGGCAGAAATCACCCTCACCCTGAAAGACACCGCGAGCGCCAAAGCGATCGCGACGGCGCACTATACGGTGCCGATGGAAACCGAGAACCTGATCATCGTGCGCGAGCCGCTGGCGTCGCAGCGCGTTGGCCCGTACCACATCCAACTGGTGAAAAACTTCGCGGTGATCGAACATAACTCGGCGCCGGACAGCCCGGACTACTTCACGGGCATGTACCGCAAACAGCCCTGATTCACCTGCCAGCCTCGGACCTGAGAACTCATGCCTGTACACATTCGCCCGGCGCTTGCCGATGACGCGCCGCTATTGCCCAGCGTTGAGCTGAGCGCCGCTCACGTATTCCGTCATATCGATGGCTTGAGCTGGCTGGCGGACACCCCCACGATGAGCGTTGAACGCCATCGCCAGCTGATCGGACTATCGACCTGTTGGGTGGTCGTCGATGCTGACGCGCAGCCACAGGGTTTCCTCAGCGCAGAACGCCAGGGCGATGCTTTGCATATTCATGAAGTGTCCGTCGCGCAATCCATACAAGGCCAGGGATGGGGGCGCAAACTGGTGGAAACGGCGATGGACTGTGCGCGTTCCTATCCACTGCGTGCGGTGACACTGACGACGTTCAAGCATGTGCCGTGGAACGCGCCGTTTTACAGCCGCCTGGGTTTCCAGCCGGAAGGGGACAAGCGCCTGGCAGATATCCTGGCCGACGAGTACGCCCACGGCTTTGAAGCCGGTAGCCGGTGTGCAATGACGTGGTGGGTGTCGCCCAGTAAGGGCGCCTGAAACGGCCCCCCCACTAGTTGCACTCGCCGGCCGCCAATGTGCCGGTGGACCAACATGGCAAGACCGACAATGGGCTGCTTGGGCCGTTCAGCCTGCTGTATTTCGCCGACTTCGACCCGGACGGTCGCCAGGGCCTGGCGATTCGCAATGGCAACGACCCCACCCAGCGCTACAAACCGATGTTCGATGTTTACCTGCAAGACCCGCGAACCCAGCGCTGGGTAATCAACGCGCCCTTGACCAAGCTGGCCTGGTAGACCAGCAGCGGTATGTTCTCGCTCAGTCCCTCAAAGGGCATTTTGCTCTCCCAAGTGGACCGCGATTGTTGCTGGACCCGTTCTACCCGCTGGAAAATGCGCAACGGCGAGCGGGTACGGCTGAGCGCCTACACCCAGGAAGAAGTCCCGCCCACCGAGTTCGGTGAAAGCTCCAGCATGCCGCGCGGCTACACGGGGCCAATGGAAACCGAGAACCTGATCATCGTGCGTGAGCCGTTGGCACCCCCTTCAAACGGCCCGTACCACATTCAACTGGTGAAAAATTTCGCGGTGATCGAGCATAACTCGGCGCCAGACAATGACACGTTCTTCACCGGCATGTACCGCAAGCAACCCGCTCAACCCTGAGTGGGTCAGCGCAGCTTCTCGAGCATCTGGTAGTACCACATGCCCACCGCCAGCATCGGGCTGCCGAACACATCGCCCAGCGGCACCTTGATGTGTTTGCAGCCGGCAAAGGTGTCGTACTTTTCCAGCGTGCCGGTCAGCGCTTCGGCCATGATCTCGCCCATGATGTGGCTGGTGGCGATGCCATGCCCCGAGTAGCCCTGGCAGTACCAGACATGCTCTGAGAGCTTGCCCAACTGCGGGATGCGATTGATCACAATGCCCATCGCACAATTCCACTGGAACTCGATGTCTACCCCTCTCAGTGCGGGAAACGTACGCTCGATGCATGGGCGCAGCTCTGCGGCAATGTCGCGTGAGTCGCGCCCGGAATAGTTTGCGCCGCCACCGAACAGCAAGCGCCCATCGCCCGTCAGGCGGTAGTAATCGAGCACGAACCGGCAGTCGTACACCGCCAGGTCCTGTGGGTTGATCTGCTGCGCCAGCGCGCCCAGTGGCGCGGTCGTGACAATGCCGCCCATGGCCGGGAAGATTTTGCCCTTGAGCTGTTTGGGTTCGAGCCTGTGGTACACGTCGCCGGCCAGCAGCACCTGGCGCGCGTCGATGCGGCCAAGGGCGGTGATCACGGCAGGCCGGTCGCCATGCACGATTTCCAGCACTGCGGAATTCTCATAAATCAACGCGCCCAGGCTGTGCGCCGCGCGGGCTTCGCCCAGGCATAGGTTCAGTGGATGCACGTGCAGGTTGCGCGTGTTTTTCAGCGCACCGAGGTACAACGGGCTGTCCAGATGCTCACGCATAGCGGCCTGATCGAGCAGACTGACCTGATCGCCCATGCCGCGCCGTTGTGCCTGGTCGTGGAAAGCACGCAGTTCGCTCAGGTGCGAGGGCTTCATCGCCGCGTGCAAGTGGCCGTGCTTGAGGTCGCAGTCAATGGCGTACGTGTTCACGCGTTGCTCGATGATCTCGTGACCACGCCAGCGCAGGTGCCAGATGAAGTCGTCCACCTGCGTGCCCAGGCGGTTGCGCATTTGCTCGCGCATGGCCTCATCGCCCGACAGGCTGCCGGTGACTTGCCCACCATTGCGCCCGCTGGCGCCCCAGCCGATCCGGTTGGCTTCGACAATCGCAACCTTGAGCCCGCGTTCAGCCAGCTCGACGGCACTGGCAACGCCGGTGAAGCCGCCGCCGATAATCACCACGTCAACGCTGACCTGGCCTTGCAGGGTCGGGTACTGGGTAGCGTCATTGAGGCTGGCGGTGTAATACGAGGCGCTGCGCTGGGCAGCACCGATGACATGGCGCATGGCTGCGGTCATGGAATGATCCTTCTGAAAAAATGAATGCCGGCGAGGCGTTTCGACTTGATCAGAGGCGTGCATCGGGCGGACGCGCATGACGGCAATGCCACAGCGCCCAGAAGGCCAGGATGATATTGAACAGCGGGTTTTCGCAGGGACGCGCACGCGCCTTCGGGAAGTAAGGGTGCAGGTGGCGAGGGAACACACGCAATAGCGAAATCATGGTTGCCGATGCTCCCACCACGCGCAGGTGCGTTAAATCGCCGTTTGTGTACCTTCAGTTATGGCTTCGTTAAACAATCGTCGCGGCGGCGCAACGCTCCCTCATACCACGCTTTGGCGACACAAGGTGCTGGTATGCCCTACGCCGGCGGCGTTCAAACGCGCCACCAGGTCCTCTCGAGCCGCACGCCCACCTGCACGCACATACTCAAGCTCCGACGCGGTAATCAACACCACCGGCACCAGTCGCACCGGCGATAGCGGCATGTCTTCAAGGCGGGTAGGGAAGTCTGGTTCCGGCCCACCGAGCAGCACGCCGGCGGCGTCGTCTTCGGTGACGAACAGCGTGGGCACTTGATCGCTCATCTGATGTGACAGGCTGAACCCTGGCAGTTCCAAAGACAGTACGCCGTGATTGTCCAACTGGTGGGTAATGCCGCCCGCGTTGGCCACGGTCTTGGCGACGTGTTCGAGCAGCTCGAACGCCCAACTGCGACGCAAAGGGTCGACATCACCCGGCTCGCCACGGGCGTCGTCGGGGATATCCGGTGTTTCCAGGAACAATTCCATCTCAAACCCATTGCCCAGCCCTTCTGCATCGTCGAAGGGGTCGGACAGGCCTTCGGTGGCGAGGACGATGGATTCATCACGGCGCACCACGCGGTACGCCTGGCGGGTGGAGGGCCAATGAGGACCGCCGGTAAAGCTTGGGCTGATCATGTACGTCAGCACGTCCTGTTCCACGCGACCCACGGTCTGCCAGTGACGGTCCAGGCATTCGCCGCTGGCAAGGCGCGCGGCGATATTGGCTGCATCGGCTGCAGTTTCAACCGGCTCAACAGGTTCAGTCGGCGCGGACAGGGCTGCCTCGGCGTGAGGTTTTTTGGCGGTACCGAACAACTTCTTGAAGAAGTCCATGGGCATTCCTTTGCTGGAGATAAGTGCTTTACAGCAGATTCAGTGCGTTTACATAGGCGCGAAACATATCAGCCATTCCATCGGCGTAAACAGCTATTTCCGCCGCCGTACGTGGGCTGCCGGAAAAATCCTTACCCACCGAGCTGAGCGTGGTCAGGATCAAATCGCAGGCCAGTGCGCGGCGTTCAGCAGGCACATCGGGTAGCAATTCAAGCATGAACGTCTCAAAGGCGCGCTGACCTGCCGCGCGCACTTCCACGGCTTCGGGCGCATCGCGATACAGCGGCGCGGCGTCGTTCAGCGCTACGCGCATCTGCGCTTCCTCGCATTCGGAATGGATAAACGCATGCACCAGGGTGCGCAGGCGCTCAAGCGGCGCAACGTCGGTTTTATCCAGAATGTCGCGCAGCATCTGCGTGGTCTGCTGCCACTCATCGCTCTGCAGTCGGAACAGGATGGCCGCCTTGTTCGGGAAGTACTGGTACACCGAACCGACACTCACGCCGGCTTTTTCCGCCACGCGTGCGGTGGTGAAACGCGTCGCGCCTTCCTTGGCCAAAACCTGAACAGCTGCTTGCAGGATCGCCGCCACCAGCTCGGTGGAACGCGCCTGTTGTGGCTGTTTGCGTGAGGAAATATGGGCGGTCTGGCGGGTTGTCATCAAGGGCTCCAGCGGCGGGGCTAACGCGAATAGCGAATGCGACGAATCACTCGCATACTTTTAATGCGACGAATTAGTCGCATCTTAGTCCCAACCTCACGGAAATCAATCATGTCGACCCTGACCTCGGCGCCAATGGCGCCCTTGATCGAACGCCTGTACGCACAAGCCAATGCGGCCACCAGCCCTCTCATCAACAGCGTTTCGCGTGAAGAACGCGACCGTCTGATGCACAGCAAAACCGACTACCTCGCGCTCTACACGATGCTCAAAGACCTGTGGCTGCCGGTCTCCCGCGACACCGGCACCTTGTTGTACCTGTTGGCGCGCAGCACTAAGGCGCGGGCCATCGTGGAGTTTGGGACGTCGTTTGGCCTTTCTACCTTGTTCCTGGCCGCCGCGTTGCGCGACAACGGTGGCGGCGTGCTGATTGGCAGTGAATTCGAGCCCTCGAAGATCGCCCTGGCACGCGAGCATTTCATTCAGGGCGGCGTCAGCGACCTGATCGAAATCCGTGAGGGCGACGCCTTGGTGACGTTGGCAAGAGACCTGCCGGAAGCGGTCGATCTGCTGCTGCTCGATGGCGCCAAGAGCCTGTATGGCGACGTGCTGCACCGGGTGCAAAAACACCTGCGGCCTGGCGCGCTGGTGATAGCCGACAATACCGACTATTGCCCGCATTACCTGGCACACGTGCGCGAGCCTGCGAACGGCTACCTGTCCGTGCCCTTTGCCGATGACATCGAACTCTCGATCCGCTTGCGCTAACAGGAGTCACCTCATGCATGTATTTGTCACGGGAGCCACCGGCTGGGTTGGCGGCGAAGTGGTCAAGGATCTGATCGGCGCCGGCTACCGGGTCACCGGTTTGGCCCGCAGCGATGAAAAGGCCCAGGCACTGGCGGCCACCGGCGCGAAAGTGCTGCGCGGCTGCCTGGATGACCTGGATGTTTTGCGCCGTGCGGCCTGGAGCGCAGATGCGGTCGTCCATACCGCGTTCAATCATGACTTCACACGGTTCATCGAAAACTGCGCACAGGACCGTCGCGTGATCGAGGCGCTGGAAAGTGTGCTCAAAGGTTCGGATACGCCGCTGATCGTGACCTCGGGTTTGTCTGGCCTGGCGCGCGGCGCGCTCGAGAGTGACGTGCCGAACGCTGGCGCCCCGCGCCAATCCGAACCCGCCGCGCGCCGGTTGGCCGAGCGTGGCATACGGGCGGCAACCGTGCGACTGGCGCCATCGGTGCACGGGGTAGGCGACCATGGTTTTCTGCCGATTTTGATTCGCCTGGCACGGCAGACGGGCGTGTCGGCCTATATCGGCGACGGCGAGAATTGCTGGTCGGGCGTGTACCGCACCGATGCGGCGCGGGTCTACCGCCTGGCGCTGGAGGAGGGCGTCAGCCAAGCCGTGTACCACGCGGTTGCGGACGAGGCCGTGCCGTTCAAAGCCATCGCCGAGGTCATCGGGCGCCGCCTGGGTGTGCCGGTGCAATCCCGGCCGCGTGAGCATTTTGGTTGGTTCGCGATGATGGCCGGGGCCGACATGGCCGTTTCCAGCGCGCGCACCCGCGACCTGCTGGGCTGGGTGCCCAGCGGCCCGGGCTTGCTCACAGACCTTGATCAAACCGACTACTTCACCCTGTGACGGAAGGTTTTCATGACTCAACCTGTCTTGCTGAAAATACTGCCGATCACCCTGGCGGTGTTCGTCGGTTTCCTGATCATCGGCCTGCAGTTGCCGGTGCTGGCACTGCACCTGAACCACACCTTGGGCATGAGCACCCTGGTGGTCGGCGTGGTGGTGGGCGCGCAGTTCGCGGCGGCGTTGCTGTCACGGGCCTGGGCCGGCAATTTTGCCGACATGCGCGGGCCCAAGCGCGCGATGTTGATTGGCATGCTGGTGGCGGCCAGTTCCGGTGTGCTGTACCTGGCGTCGCTGGCGTTTGTCGACACACCGGCGCTGTCGGTGTGGGTGCTGCTCGCCGGGCGCGTGGTGCTGGCCGTGGGTGAAAGCCTGATCATCACCGGCTCGATGGGCTGGGGCATGGGCCTGGTCGGGCCGCAAAACGCCGGCAAGGTCATGGCTTGGATCGGCATTGCGATCTATGCCGCATTTGCGCTGGGTGCACCGTTGGGCGTGGCAATCAACAGCCAGTGGGGGTTCAGTGGAATCAGCATCGCGACCCTGCTGTTGCCGCTGTGCGCGCTGGCCATCGTCGCGGGGGCCAAGGGTGTTGCGCCCACCAGCCAGCGGCGCACCTCGTTTTACAAAGTACTGGGCACAGTGTGGTTGCCGGGCCTGGGGCTGGCGTTTTCTAGCATCGGTTTTGGGCTGATCACAGCGTTTATCGCGCTGCTGTTTGCGTCCAAGGACTGGGGCAACGCGTCGTTCGCCTTCACTGCGTTTGGCCTTGCATTTATTGGCGCGCGAATCTTCTTCGGGCACCTGCCGGACAAGCTCGGTGGCGCAGTCGTCGCCTTGGTCTGTGTACTGATCGAAGCGGCGGGGCAGTTGTTGATCTGGGGCGCAGGCTCACCGCTGATGGCGTACCTGGGCGCAGCCCTGACCGGCTTCGGTTATTCGTTGGCGTTCCCGGGGTTTGGTGTCGAGGCGATCAAGCGTGCGCCCCCGCAAACGCGCGGGCTGGCCATGGGCGCCTATGTGGCCTTCCTCGATATTGCGTTGGGGATCAGCACCCCGCTCGCCGGCGCCTTGGCCGGTGCTACCGACGTAGGGTCGGTGTACCTGGCAGGCGCCGTGGCGGTGACGATGTCGGTGGTGGTGGCGTGGCTGTTGTTGGCTAAACAGCCTGAACTCAGCGCTTGCTGAAGGCCAGGCGCGCGGCAAATACAACAAAGATCAGGCCCGTGGTGCGGTCCATCCACTGAATGACCTTTTCTCGGCGCAGGAAGCCGGACAGTGGCCGGGTGGCGCCAATCAACGCCAACGACCACGCCAGCCCCAACACCACGTGAATGCTCACCAGGCCGAACGTCCAGGCAATCAACGAATGGCCTTGGGGAATGAACTGCGGCAGGAACGACACGTAAAAAATCCCCACCTTAGCGTTCAGCACATTGCCCAGCATGCCCTTGAAAAACCAGTTGCCGCCGGGCCTGGCGTCAGCGTTGGCCGACGACAGTGAACGGCGCGGGCGCAGCAGCATGTTCACGCCCAACCAGGCCAGGTAAGCGGCGCCGCAATACTTGAGCAGGTTGAACGCCACCTCCGACACTGCAATCAACGCGCCCAGCCCAAAAGCCACGGCCGCGCCCCACACCAGGCAACCGGCGTTGATGCCGAGGGCAGCGTGCAGCGCCTGACGCTTGCCTTCTACCGTAGCGGTGCGCAGCACCAAGGCGGTGTCGAGCCCGGGCGTGAGTGTCAGCACAGTGGCGGCGAAGGTGAAGGCGAGGAGGTTGTCGGTGAGGGGCATGGGCGCACAACTTCAACGAGAGGTTGGCTGGAACGTTAGCACCGATCGGCAGCCAATTCGGAAAACCCTGAGACTTCCCGGCGAAAATCTTCATAATGGCGGCCAATTTGTTTAGCTCGTTCTGGTGTGCCCGCATGGAAATTAAGGTCAACTTTCTCGACAACCTTCGGCTTGAAGCCAAGTTCGATGACTTCACGGTGATTGCCGACCAACCCATTCGCTATAAAGGCGATGGTTCGGCCCCGGGTCCGTTCGATTACTTCCTGGCTTCGTCGGCGTTGTGTGCGGCGTACTTTGTGAAGCTGTACTGCGAAACGCGCAATATCCCCACCGAAAATATTCGTCTGTCGCAAAACAACATCGTTGACCCGGAAAACCGCTACAACCAGATCTTCAAGATCCAGGTCGAGTTGCCGGCGGATATCTCCGACAAGGACCGCCAGGGCATTTTGCGCTCCATCGACCGTTGCACCGTCAAGAAAGTCGTGCAGGCGGGGCCCCAGTTTGTAATTGAGGAGGTGGACAACCTCGACGCCGATGCCCAGGCGTTGCTGATGCCTAATGCTGCTTCTGAAACGGGCACCTACATCGCTGGCAAGGACCTGCCGCTGGAGCAGACCATCGCCAACATGTCCGGCATCCTCGCGGGGCTGGGCATGAAGATTGAAATCGCCTCGTGGCGCAATATCGTGCCCAACGTCTGGTCGCTGCATATCCGCGATGCTCACTCGCCGATGTGCTTCACCAACGGCAAGGGCGCGACCAAAGAGGGCGCACTGGCGTCGGCGTTGGGCGAGTTCATCGAGCGGCTCAACTGCAACTTCTTCTACAACGACCAGTTCTGGGGTGAGGAACTGGCCAACGCGCCGTTCGTGCATTACCCGGATGAGCGCTGGTTCCAGCCGGGCAGCAAAGACGAGCTGCCGCCTGAAATCCTCGACGCCTACTGCCTGAAAATCTACAACCGCGATGGCGAACTGCGCGGCTCGCACCTGTATGACACCAACTCGGGCAATGAAGAACGCGGCATTGTTTCGCTGCCGTTCGTGCGCCAGTCCGATGGCGAGGTGGTGTACTTCCCGTCCAACCTGATCGAAAACCTCTACCTCAGCAACGGCATGAGCGCGGGCAATACCCTGGCCGAAGCCCAGGTGCAGTGCCTGTCGGAGATTTTCGAGCGCGCGGTCAAGCGCGAAATCATCGAAGGCGAATTCGCCCTGCCGGACGTACCGGCTGAAGTGCTCGCCAAATACCCGGGAATTCTTGCCGGTATTCAAGGCCTGGAAGCCCAGGGCTTCCCGGTGCTGGTCAAGGACGCGTCCCTGGGCGGTGAATTCCCGGTGATGTGCGTGACCTTGATGAACCCACGCACCGGCGGCGTATTCGCCTCGTTCGGCGCCCACCCAAGCCTGGAAGTGGCGCTGGAACGCAGCCTCACCGAATTGCTTCAGGGCCGCAGCTTCGAAGGCTTGAACGACCTGCCGCAGCCGACCTTTGAAGGCCACGCGGTGACCGAACCGAACAACTTCGTCGAGCATTTTATCGACTCCAGCGGCGTGGTCTCGTGGCGCTTCTTCAGTGCCCAGTCAGACTACGAGTTCGTTGAGTGGGATTTCTCCGGTCAGGGCGAAGACTCCAACGTCCAGGAAGCCGCGACCTTGTTCGGCATTCTCGAAGGCATGGGCAAAGAGTCCTACATGGCGGTGTACGAACACCTAGGCGCAACCGCCTGCCGCATCCTGGTACCGGACTACTCGGAAATTTACCCGGTGGATGACCTGATCTGGGACAACACCAACAAGGCGCTGTTTTTCCGGGCCGACATCCTCAACCTGCACAGCCTCAGCGATGACGAGCTCAAAGCGCTGGCTGAGCGTCTGGTGGAAAGCGAGCTGGACGATTACACCGACATCACCACCTTGATCGGCATCGAGTTCGACGACAACACCGCGTGGGGCCAACTGACCATTCTGGAGTTGAAGCTGCTGATCTACCTCGCCTTGCAGCAATATGAGGAGGCGAAAGAGTGCGTGGAGATGTTCCTGCAGTACAACGACAACACTGCTGATCGCGGCCTGTTCTATCAGGCGGTGAACGCGGTGTTGGAGATGCACCTGGACGAGGACCTGGAACTCGCGGATTACGAGGCCAACTTCCGCCGCATGTTCGGCAATGAGCGCATGGACGCGGTGATCGGCTCGGTCAACGGCACGCTGCGTTTCTATGGCTTGACGCCGACCAGCATGAAGCTGGAAGGGCTGGATCGGCATTTGCGCTTGATCGACAGCTACAAAAAGCTGCACGCGGCGCGTGCGAATATCACCTCAGCCTGACGCGTAAACCCTTGTAGGGGCGGGCTTACCCGCGATGCAGACACGTCGGTGTTTCAGGTGTACCGAGCTGATGCTTTCGCAGGCAAGCCGGCTCCCACCTTTGAGTGCGGGGACAATTAACATCATTTCAGCCCGACGCTAAACCCCTGTGGGAGCGGGCTTGCCCGCGATGCAGACACCTAGGTGTTTCAGGTGTACCGAGCTGATGCTTTCGCAGGCAAGCCAGCCCCCACCTTTGAGTGTGGGGGCAATCAACATCATCCAGCCCGGCGCTAAACCCCTGTGGGAGCGGGCTTGCCCGCGATGCAGACACTTCGGTGTTCAGGTGTACCGAGCTGATGCTTTCGCAGGCAAGCCAGCTCCCACCTTTGAGTGTGGGGGGCAATCAACATCATTTCAGCCCGACGCTAAACCCCTGTGGGAGCGGGCTTGCCCGCGATGCAGATACCTCGGTGTTTCAGGTGTACCGAGGTGATGCTTTCGCAGGCAAGCCAGCTCCCACCTTTGATTGTGGGGCAATCAACATCATCTGAGCCCGACGCTAAACCCCTGTGGGAGCGGGCTTGCCCGCGATGCAGACACTTCGGTGTTTCAGGTGTACCGAGCTGATGCTTTCGCAGGCAAGCCAGCTCCCACCTTTGAGTGTCGGAACAATCAACATCATTTCAGCCCCGACGCTAAACCCCTGTGGGAGCGGGCTTGCCCGCGATGCAGACACCTAGGTGTTTCAGGTGTACCGAGCTGATGCTTTCGCAGGCAAGCCAGCTCCCACCTTTGAGTGTGGGAACAATCAACATCATTTCAGCCCGACGCTAAACCCCTGTGGGAGCGGGCTTGCCCGCTCCCACAGGTAAGGCTTAATTGTTTGGGCGATTGGGTTAGATCAGGGCCAATGCCTGCGCCAGGTCGGCCCGCAGGTCCTCGACGTCTTCAACACCCACCGACAAACGCACCAAACCGTCGCCAATGCCCAGTTGCGCCCGCGTTGCTGCCGGGATGCTGGCGTGGGTCATGATCGCCGGGTGTTCGATCAGGCTTTCGACACCGCCCAGGCTCTCGGCCAAGGCAAAGATCTTCACGTTTTCCAGAAAGCGTGTGGCGCCGGCCAGGTCACTGTTCAAATCCACCGAAATCATCCCGCCAAACCCACGCATCTGCTTGCGTGCCAGTTCGTGCTGGGGATGCGAGGTCAGGCCTGGGTAATAAACCCGTGAGACTTGCGGCTGTTTTTCCAGCCAGGTGGCCAACTCCAGGGCATTGCTGCAATGGCGCTCCATGCGCAAAGCCAGGGTTTTCACGCCGCGCAGCGTCAGGAATGCATCGAACGGGCCGGCAATCGCGCCGACTGAGTTCTGCAGGAAGCCCAGGCGTTCGGCGAGCTCTGGGTTGTGGCCGACAATGGCGATGCCGCCGATCACGTCGGAGTGGCCGTTGAGGTATTTGGTGGTGGAGTGCACCACGATGTCGAACCCCAGCTCCAGCGGGCGCTGGATCCATGGGCTGGCAAAGGTGTTGTCGGCTACGCAGATGATGCCGCGGTCGCGGCAGATTCGCGCGATTGCACTCAGGTCAGTGAGGCTGAGCAGCGGATTGCTCGGGGTCTCGACCCAGACCATGCGAGTGTCGTCCTGCAACGACGCCTCGAACGCCTGCAAGTCGCTCAAGTCGACAAAGCTGAACCGGTGCCCGGCGCTGCGCTGGCGCACCTTGTCGAACAGGCGGAAGGTGCCGCCGTACAGGTCGTTGCCGGAGACGATGTGCGCGCCGGCATCGAGCAGTTCCAGCACGGTGGAAATCGCCGCCAGCCCGGAGGCAAAGGCAAACGCCTGGCTGCCGCCTTCAAGGTCGGCCACGCAGCGTTCCAGGGCAAAGCGCGTGGGATTGTGGGAACGACCATAATCAAAGCCCTTGTGCACGCCGGGGCTGTCTTGCAGATACGTGGAGTTGGCATAGATCGGCGGCATCAGCGCTCCCGTGGTCGGGTCGGGTGATTGCCCGGCGTGGATCACGCGGGTGGCAAAGGCGCTTTTATCGGGATGACTCATGCAAGGGATCTCCGTAGGTGATTAAGCAGGTCGACGCGGGTGATCAGGCCATAAAAACCTGAAGCGTCAGCAATGATGGCAACCAGGCCGCGATCAAGTTCCGCCTGCAGTTCGGCCAGGCTGGCACTCGGGGCCAGGGTTTGCAAGGTGTCGGTCATGGCGCTGGCAACGATCATGGAAAAGTCGGCGGCGTCATGGTGCAACCCCAGCAGGATGTCGGACTCGTCGATCACGCCAACCAGCTCGCGGCCTTCGACCAGCACCGGCAGTTGCGAGACATCGGCCAGGCGCATGCGCTGGAAGGCCGTGAGCAGGGTATCGTCGGGGCTCACGCTGATCACGCGGCCGTCTTCGAAGCGGCGGGCGATCAGGTCGCGCAGGTCGCCGTAGTGTTTGTACTGGAGCAGGCCCGCGTCGTTCATCCATTGGTCGTTGTAGACCTTGGACAGGTACCGCGTGCCAGTGTCGCAGACGAAGGTGACCACGCGTTTGGGTTCGGTCTGCTCGCGGCAATAACGCAGCGCAGCAGCGAGCAGGGTGCCGGTTGACGAGCCGCCGAGAATGCCTTCGGCCTTGAGCAGTTGGCGGGCGTGGTCGAAGCTTTCTTCATCGCTGATGGAATAGGCGTGGCGCACGCTGGAGAGGTCGGCGATCGAGGGGATGAAGTCTTCGCCGATGCCTTCCACGGCCCATGACCCCGGCGCTTCCATCCTGCCGCTGCGGCTGTATTCAGCCATCACCGAACCCACCGGATCCGCCAGCACCATGGCCAATTCCGGCTGTACGCGTTTGAAGAAACGCGTCAGGCCGGTGAGGGTGCCGGCCGAGCCGACGCCCACCACGATCGCATCCACGTCGTGCTGGGTTTGCGCCCAGATTTCCGGCGCGGTGCTGGTTTCGTGAGCCAGCGGGTTGGCCGGGTTGTTGAACTGGTCGGCAAAAAATGAACCGGGAATGTCCTTGGCCAGGCGCGCAGCCACGTCCTGGTAATACTCGGGATGGCCCTTGCCGACGTCGGAGCGGGTGATATGCACCTCGGCACCCATGGCCTTCAAGTGCAGGACTTTTTCGGTGGACATCTTGTCGGGTACCACCAGCACCACGCGGTAGCCCTTGGCCCGGCCGACCAGCGCAAGCCCCAGGCCGGTGTTGCCGGCGGTGGCTTCGATGATGGTGCCGCCGGGGCGCAGGCGGCCGTCGCGTTCGGCGGCGTCAATCATGGCCAGGCCGATGCGGTCTTTGATGGAACCACCGGGGTTTTGGCATTCAAGCTTGAGGAACAGCGTGCACAGGCCGGTATCAAATCGGCTGACCTTGACCAGCGGCGTGTTGCCGATCAATTCGAGTACGGCGGGGCGGGAAAGCGTGGGCATGTCGTCACCTGGTACGGAAGAGGCGTAGGGGGAGGGACAGCAAAAATGCAAAGCATGGCTTGGAACATAGGCCGGGATCGCGCCGGTCGCAACCGGGCGGTCCGTTGGATGTCTTTTTTTGGCGCATGAGCGCGTGTTGACGCTTAAACGCCGCGCATCGAAACCTGCTGCAACCGCTCTATAACGCCAGTGCTGGCTGTTTGCATCGGCGCGCGCAGCTCACTGGCGATCAAGCCTTGCATCGCCAGCGCCGCCTTTACCGGCGCGGGGTTGGGCTCCATGAACAGGGTGTTGATCAGGGGCATCAACCTGAAAAAAGTCGCCCTGGCCTCGCTGATCTGGTTGTCGCGTACCTGCTGGTACAGCGCCACAAAGTCTTCGGTGTGCACATGGGCCGAGGCTGCAATCGCACCACTGGCGCCCAGGCACAGCGCGTTGAAGATTTGAAGATCCTCGCCACACAACACCTCCACGTCGCCGCTGGCGAGCAGCGCCAAGGTAGTCGCCAGGTTGCCGCCGCAGTCTTTGATCGCGACGATTCGTGTGTGCTTGACGATGTTCAGCAAAGTGGCCTGTTCGAAGGTCACGCCGGTACGGTAGGGAATGTCATAGAGAATGACCGGCACACTGGAGGCGTCGGCCACCGTGCGGAAAAACGCTTCGAGGCCGGCCTGGGAGGGGCGGATATAGCTGGGCGCCGGCACCAGCAAGCCGGCCACCGCGCGTTTGAGGATTTCGCTCTGGAACTGCAGTAGTTCACGCTGGTTGTTGCCTGCCAGGCCCATCACCACGCGCTGCGCCGGCATGAGTTGCAGCACCGCATCCAGCACGGCCAGTTGTTCCTCGCGGCTCAGTGACGCCGCTTCTCCGGTGGTGGTGCAGACCATGATGCCGGCGACGTGCTTTTCCAGCAGGTGGCTGACCAGCCGGCGCAGGCCGATGAAGTCGATGGCGCCGTCGTGAAACGGCGTGACCACGGGAACCCAGATACCTTGAAACGATGACATGCACTTTCTCCTGATGGTTGACCGCTGGAGTCACCGTCAGAAGGGCAGAGGGGGATTGTGCAAAGGGAGGGAGGTCCGTCGCGCTCAATGTCCTGTCAGCTCATCTGACGGGACAGCGCGCCCCGGTCACATGAGCGACTGTTTCTTCGATTTGAGGGCGTGCGCCACGCAACCTTGCGCCTTGGCAATCAAGCCAATGGCACAAAGGTTAACGAAAGACGATGCAGACATGCGCTGACACACCCTAAATAAGGCCTCCATCTTCAGCGGATGTGACGGAATGTGTCAACCCCGCTTTAACTGCTCACGGACAAATTCTGCGACCTCGTTGGCCAGCTCCGCGTCTTCCGGCGCGCCCATGAAACCGCCGTGCGGCATGGCTTCAAACACATGCAGCTGCGCCGTTACCCGCGCCTGGCGCAAGGCGCGGTGCAGGCGCACGGTGTTGGACAGAAACAGATCACGGGTGCCGCTTTGCAGAAAAGTTGGTGGGAAACCCTGGGTGAAATCGCCAAACAGCGGTGACAGGTACGGGTGAGACAAGTCCGCACCGTTGGCATACAACAGATTGACGTTCATCAACGGGTTGGGCAGCACCACGTCGACGGTGCGGTTGACCTGGAAGCTGTCGCCGGATTCGGTGAGGTCGACTTCCGGCGACAGCAACACCAGCGCAGCGGGCAATGGCAAACCTTCGTCACGCGCACGCAACACCAGGGCCGCCGCAAGGTTGCCGCCCGCTGAGCGGCCACCGATCACGATCTGTTGCGGCGCGTGATGCTTGAGAACGTGCCGATAGACAGCCAGGCAGTCATCCAGCGCTGCGGGGTAGGGATGGCCGGGTGGCATGCGGTAGTCCACGCCATAGCAGATCACGTCGTGCAGATCGGCTTGCCTGCCGGCCGCGAGGCGGCAGTTTTCGCCGCCGCCGAACACCAGCGCGCCGCCGTGCAGGTCGATGTAGGCAAAAGGCGTGGCAGACGCTGGTGTGGCGACATGCACGCTGGCGTTTTCAACCCTGAGGGTGTGCAGGCTGGCCCGCAGCGACGCCGCTTGCGCCGCGTTGGCGCTGGCGTAGTTCTGAGCCACGGCAGCCTGCAGACGGCGCCAGCCGTCATGGTCCTCGGGCGCGGGCATCGCGTGCAGCGCGTTGAGGGGCACACCGTCAGCCCCGACCAGGCGTTGCAGTGTGGCCTGGGCTTGAGGGCTGATTGATTGCGGCACTGGGATCGTGCGAGGGTCAAGTTTGACGCCGTGGTTCATGGGCTTGCAGCTCGCATTCGACGACTTTGGGGGGGCAGGATGCCAGAACGTGGGCCGGTGTGGCGAGCGGGCTTGCCCCGCGTTGGGCGGCGCAGCAGGCCCAGAACCTGCTGATGGGATCTGTCAGTTATACCGGGGCGTTTGAATTGGGAGCGCTTCGCACTCCAACGCGGGGCAAGCCCGCTCGCCACAATAAGCCCGTTTGCTACACGAGTCAGCGCCCGGCCACTGCAGCCTCAATGGCGGCCACATCGATTTTGGTCATGGTCATCATCGCGTCAAAGGCGCGCTTGGCGATCACCGGGTCGGGGTGGGTCACTGCGTCGGTCAACACGCGCGGAGATATCTGCCACGACAGCCCCCACTTGTCCTTGCACCAGCCGCATGCGCTGGCCTGGCCACCGTTATCGATGATTGCGTGCCAATAACGGTCGGTTTCGGCTTGATCGTCCGTCGCCACCTGGAAGGAGAACGCCTCTGTGTGTGGGAATGCCGGGCCGCCATTCAGCCCCAGGCATGGAATGGCCAGGACGGTGAACTCGACGGTCAACACGTCGCCTTGCTTGCCTGCCGGGTAGTCGCCTGGGGCGTGATGCACGGCCTTGACGGCGCTGTCCGGAAAGAGGGAGGCATAGAAGGTCGCGGCTTCCAGGGCGGTGCCGTTGTACCAGAGGCACAGGGTATTTTTGTGGGTCATTTCAGGGCTCCACGTATCAAGGGTGCGTGGAGTTTAGATGAGGGCTGAAGCGAGCCCGGCAGAACTGCCGGGCGGTGCTGTTACAGAATGCTGTAGTCCCTGACCACGCCATTGTTGAGGTGGATGTTCAGGCGGCGGCTCTGTTGCTGCGGTGCAAGGTTGTCGATGGCTGTGCGCCGGGTGTCGAGGGCGTTGTCGTAGGTATTGCCGGGGATACGGTTGGAGACCAGCCCGAGCAAGTGGCGCATGGATGCGTTCTGGGTGGTGGAGGGCGCGTAGTTCCAGGTTTCGGTGCCGTCGGATGAAATCGACTGATCCTGCGGTTCGCCATACAGGGCTTTGAGCTGTTGGGAGGTGGTCTTGCCAGAAATGATGTGCGTCCTGACATACGTGGTGTCGAACAGCGAAATATCCGGCCCGGCTTTGCCCTGGATACCCGGCAATGACAGGTTGTTCAAGCTGCTGAGGCCGTTGACGCCATTGGCGCAACCCGTCAGCAAGAGGGCGGTGGCAAGCGTTGCGATAACAGTACGACGGGCCATGATTTTCTCCGTTTAGTCAGGGCTTTAGAACGTCGGCCAATGATAAAACGGTGAAAAACACGCGGAGAAAATCTTCCTGTCCCCGCGTCTCAATGACTTGCCTGGGTGTCTCAGACCGCCTTCATCTGCCCCAGGATGTTGCGTAACGAGAACCCGGTGTGGCGGCTCACGCGTTCCGGTGCCTGGGCCGCGGCGCTCAACTCCCGGGCCTCGCGCGGCGAATAGCCAAAGGCTTGCTTGAAGGTGCGGCTGAAGTGCGCATCACTCTTGAACCCGAACTGGAAGGCCAGCCCCGACACCCGCTGCCGCGCGCCGGAATCACTCTGGATAATCACCCGCGCGCGGTTCAACCGGCGCTGCTGGATATACGCCGCCACGCCGGACTCCTGGCTGAACACTCGATACAGTTGCGCCCGCGAAATACCCAGGTGTTTGCACAGGAAAGCCGGGGACAATTCCGGGCTGCGCAGGTGCTGTTCAATCAAGCGACGGGCGCGGTTGAGCAGGGTGTGGTCGATCGCTTGCTCGGCGGTTTGCAGGTTGGCCACTGTCGGCGCCAGGGCTGCCGATATCATGGCCAGCGTCGCCTGTTGGGCGTGCGGGATTTCCTCGGGTGTCAGGCGCGGCAGGCGCTGTTGCAACGCGCGCATATGGTCTGCGAGCAGCTCGCTCAAGCCGCCCTGCAGCACTTGGCCATGCACGTCTTTGTAGCCGAGGCTTTGCGCCAGCAAGTCGCGAGGAATGGTGAGGATCACGGTATCGCCAGCCGTGATCAGGCAATCGAGTTCACGGGCCAGGTCCAGGATGTAGATCTGCGAGTTACCCGCCGCCAGTGTTGTGCGGCCTGCCGTGCCATTAATCGTGTGAGACAGGCCGAGGCAGAGGTAGTAGTGGTCGAGGCTGTCACGGCGAATCATGTGTGTGGAACGCTTGACCCGATACGGCACCGGCTCGCCGGCACCGTCCCAGGCACCGCAGCCCATCAATAACGAACCCAGGTAACCGGTGGCCAGGCGGTAATTGAAGGCGGCGGATTCAGGCTCGCTGATGGTGATATCGAAGATCGCATTCACTTCTTCACGCCACACTTCAAAGCGTTGGCGCGGCGGGTAGGGTTGAGTGGTAAAGGTGAAAAGCGGGTTCTCCACAAGCGGCTCCATCCATTAAAGCTGTTGTTTGATCGCCGCCTTATCGATCACGGACCAGACGTGCGCGATCTTCCCGTCGACGAATTCGTAGAATACGTTCTCATCGAAGGTCACCGTCTTGCCGTTGATCGGCAAGCCGAAAAATTCACCTGTGGGCGTGACGTGGAAGTTCAACCGGCTGGCGACGGTGGGCGGGTCCGCGACCAGCAGTTGGATGCGGAACACCAGGTCGGGGATCTCGCGAAAGTCCCGCTCCAGCATCGCGCGGTAGCCGGCAAGGCCGACGGGGGTGGCGTTGTAGGTCACCTGCGGGTGCACGAAATCGCCGAGGCGCTCCCAGCCCTGGCGGTTGAGGCAGTCGATATACCCTCGGTAAAGGTCGGCGAGCTGGTTGCGGGTCATGGCGTGTTCTCCTTTTTGAAAAAAGCACTCATCGACTTTGCCCTTGTGTGAGTCTACGGCGCGCTGGTTATATCACCCCGCAATTGCCCAAGCCCTTGCGGGGTTGAATAGAGGGCTTCCAGCGCCGCGACGTCGGCCAGTTGTTCTGCGGACAAGGCTTTTTCCTCATGCTCAAGCTGGCCGCGTAAATCGTCCTCGTACTCGGACAGCTTTTGATTCAGCGCCACGCGCACGAGACCGCATGCCCTGAGCTTGTTAGGTTCAAAGCCCTTTCCCGTATCCACATGCTCGGCGAGGGTCGCTGTTGCGTAAGCGTACCCTTGTGTCGCGGCCTTGAGCAGCCATCGGTTCGCCGTTGGATAGTCTGCCGGCACTGCACCGCTGCTGCTGTACAGATAGCCAAGCATGTACTGCGCTTTGGCCCGGCCCGCGTCGCCAGCGCGGGTATACCACCCAATGGCGGCGGGTACGTCTTTGGGGGTGCCGATGCCATTCAGGTTGGCCATCCCAAGCCATTCGTACGCCTCGCTATTGCCTGACTGGGCGGCCTGGGTCAGCAGCTGGATGCCTTGCTGAGGGTTTTTCGGCGTGCCTACGCCCGTGAAATAAAAGGTCGCCAACAGCGTTTGGCCCTCAGCATCGCCTCGCGCACTGGCTTTGCGCGCCCAGTAGAATGCCTTGCGGTCGCTTTGCTCAACGCCAATGCCTCTGAAATAGGCGTCGGCAAGCCGTTGCTGGGCGCGGGCATGACCTTGCTGCGCAGCCTTGCGATACCACACCGCGGCTTGAGCGCTATCGCGCGGCATTTCCACGCCGCCATAGTTTGCATCCCCCAAAAAAAACTGGGCTTCAGAGTTGCCTTTCTCGGCTGATAGCGTGATCCACTCCAGGCCCTTGCGGTGATCAACGGCTACACCGCGCCCGAAAAAGTAAAAAAAGCCGGTTTTGAACTGTGCGAAGGTCTCGCCTTTTTCCGCCGCGCGCAAATACCACTCTGCGGCCTTGACCGGGTTTTTATCGACGATGATGCCTTCGTCGTAGAAGGCGCCCATCAACAGTGTGGGGCTGTGGGGGCTGCGCCACAGACTGATCGCCAAGGCGACTAAGCAATAGGCCAGCAGGCCAAAGCACAGTAAAGCGAGGGGTAGGGCAAAGCGGCGCAATGTCGAATCCATTCGTGAGGTGCAGGTGGGCAGTGTAGCGGCGCTTGCGAGCGATGGCATCACTCGCTGTTTCGCAGCGACCTCAAGCGCGACGCGCCATCAACAGCACCGTCGCCGCTGCCGACAACAACCCCGCGCAGCATCGATTGAAAATCCGTTTACCGCGTGGCTCGGCAAACCAGCGACGCATGTGCAGGCCCATGTAGGCATAGGCGCTGATGGCGATCCATTCCAGCACCAGGAACATCGCGCCCAGCAGCGCAAATTGTGGCGTGATCGGCTGGCCTGGCACCACGAACTGCGGCAGGAAGGCCGTGAAGATCAAGATAGCCTTCGGGTTGCCCGCTGCCACCAGAAACTCCTGACGCGCCAACGCCCACAAACCCACCTTGGCCGTCGCCGATTCAGCCTCTGCCTGCGGATTAGCCCGCCACAACTGAAACGCCAGATAAAACAGATACGCCGCGCCCAGAATCTTGATCGCGTAAAACAACAACTCCGAGGTTTGCAGCACCACCGCCAGGCCTGCCGAGGCGAGGGCGATCATGCCGGCGAAGGCCAGCAAGCGGCCAACACCGGCGAGGCAAGACGTGCGATAGCCGTAGCAGGTGGCGTTGCTGACCGACAGCAAGTTATTCGGGCCTGGCGCCATGTTCAGGGCGAAGCAGGCGGGGAGGAAGAGGGCGAGCGTGGCAAGGTCCATGGCGGCTCCGGGTTGGGCGGGGAGCGTTGAGGATAAGGGCAGTTGAGCTGGCTGGACAATCTGCGCGTTGCAGCGAAGGGGGCAAGCGGGCCGATCTATACCAGTAACCAGCATTCCATTCCGGCATAAATGTTAGTCCCGGTTGCCGTCTACAGGGGGTTCATTGCCTCCTTCAATCTTCCCGCTGTGGCGCCAGCTTGGCGCCTCGCCGGGTCGTTCCCACATGGGCGGGCGGCGCAATGCAAGCCAGATTGAAGGTACGCCACATGAGCAAAAAACTTGAAGGCAAGGTCGCGGTTGTCACGGGTGCCAGCGCCGGAATCGGCCTCGGTATCGCCAAGGCGTTTGCCAATGAAGGCGCTCGCGTGTTCATCACGGGCCGGCGTCAACCTGAGCTCGACCGCGCGGTCGCTGAGATTGGCCACGGTGCGGTGGGCATTCAAGGCGATGCGGGCAAGCTTGCCGACCTGGACGCGCTGTACGCGCGCATCAAGGAAAAAGCCGGGCGCATTGATGTACTGGCGTTGAACGCGGGTTTCTATGAGTTCATGAAGCTCGGCGAGATTACCGAGGAGCATTTCGACAAGACCTACAATGCGAACGTCAAGGGCCTGCTGTTCGGCCTGCAGAAAGCGCTGCCGCTTCTGGGAACAGGTGCATCGGTAATATTCACCGGTTCAATCGCCGCTTCCATCGGCATCCCCAGTATGTCCGTCTATTCATCGACCAAGGCGGCCGTCCGCAACCTGGCGCGCGGTTTCATACTGGACACCAAGGAACTGGGCATCCGCATCAACGTATTGAGCCCCGGCCATACGCTTACCCCAGGACTGCAGTCGCTGATTCCCGAGGCTGCGCGTGCCGGCCTTGTTGGCAGCATCCCGCTGTCCCGCTTGGGAAGCCCGGAAGACTTGGGCAAGGCGGCTGTATTTCTCGCCTCTGATGACAGTGCCTACGTTACCGGCATCGAGCTTGATGTCGATGGCGGTGTCTCGCAGTACTGAACTGAAAACTTGAGTACCGAGTGGGGACGGCCGCGTTATCTGATTGGCGCGGCAAACCCATTCGCACAGCCAACTTCGCCAAAGGATGTATCGATGCAAAGAGTATTGCGCAAGATCATCATGTTCTCAGCATTGTCCTTGTTCGCCGGCGTTGTAAGTGCGCAATCTGGCGACGACGTCAAAACACGCCCCGACGACGTCACCCTGGTCGATATTCCGACCAGTGCCGCTCACAAAATTACCGTCGAGCGACGTGGCAAGATTGTATTGATTGGTATCAACCGACCCGATATCCAGAACAGGCTTGATCCGCAAGCGTACCTGGCCCTCGCCAAGGCGTATTACGACTACGACCATGATCCTTCACTGCGTGCCGCTGTGTTGTTCGGGCACGGCGACAATTTCTCGCAGGGCCTTGACGTTGAGGGCTTCAAGGCGGTTGCCAGCTCGGGCGGACTTACGCTCGGTGCGGGGCTGATCGACCCGCTCGGCAAGAAAATGCCCTATCTCACCAAGCCTCTGATCGTGGCGGTTCACGGCGACACTTGGAACATTGCGCATGAGCTGTTTCTTGTCGGCGACATACGGGTTGCGGCGAACAACACTGACTTCGGACAGGATGAAAACACCCATGGTCGGTTCCCGGGCGGTGGATCGACAGTACGATTCGTGCGCGAAGCCGGCTGGGCCAATGCCATGCGCTACATTCTGACGGGCGATCATTGGACCGCCCGTGAAGCCTATCGCATGGGCACGGTGCAGGAGATCCCTGACCCACAGTCAGCCCTCGACAAAGCGATCGAGTTGGCAAACAGGATCGCCGCCAATGGCCCCTTAGGGATCAAGGCATCGCTGGCCTCTGCGCATCGCGTCATCGACCCGGTGCAGGCCGGCGCTCTGTCGGAATTGGATGCGCAACGCGCAACGCTGTATAAGTCAAACGACTTCCAGGAGGGGCGCAAGGCAGAGGCTGAAGGGCGATTACCTGTCTATCACGGCAATTAAAACTGTCGCCCAGGGCGCGACCTGCTGAGCGGGTCGCGCCATTACCGGCGGCGGTGTAACCGATTAAGGGGCCGGGCTAATCATTCGCGAATGGGTGCTGACGCTGCAGTCAACGATAAGGTTTAAACGAATGATGCGCATGATTGACGATTTAAAGATCAGGTACCCCAAAGCCAGTGCATGGGCATTTGGGGATACTCCAGAGATGGCAGATGAGCTGGCTGAACGTGTAGCTAAAGGCATTAAAACAGCGTCATGTTGCTCACTTTCATCATTCAACCATCAAGATGATTCGTCAGCGATTGGTGGTTACAGCATCATCCTCAACAGTCAGGGCGAGCCGGTATGTGTCATCAGGCTTGTTTCGCTGCGTATCATTCGTTACTGCGACGTGAATGAAGCGTTTGCAAGAAAGGAAGGCGAAGGGGATCTCAGCCTCGGGTATTGGGCGCAGGGTCATAAAGCTTTTTTTCAACGGGAGGGCTCGTTCGACGCGGCGATGGAGCTTGTGGCAGAAGAATTCGAGTTGGTGGAAGTGGTGTAAAGCACAACGTTATCCCGCCAACGGTTTTTAGCGTGCTGGCAACGGGTTGTTTTTTCAGTGGCAATGTTCGCTTTGGGCCGACAACAGCCGTTCAGGAAACTGCACCTCAACTACTCCAGGCTGCCCGCGAGCACCAGAAAGGCTGGCCGTACCAACGCCCTTAATTACACCGGAAGGCGTCGAGCGATGCGTGCGTTGAGGCCGCAATGGCGACAACGCACGTGGATCATTTCACCGCTGACAATCAACACCAGGCAAGGCGCTTAAAACCACGAACTACTCGGGGCATCGGCGTTGCCCATATGCCTGACAAAGGCTGCGCCTTCGATATGGTAAACCGTTGGTTCGTCGGCGAAATAGGTCTCCAACCCCTGCATAAACACCCGATGGTCCTCACTCGCCTCGAACCCTGGCGTGTGATCTTCAAGTGATGCCCACTTCACGATCAAGTTGAACACCTGCGGCGTTTCAATGCCTTGTGCGAGCAGGTGCCCGCAATAGCCCTTCGCTCGACACAGCAACGGCTCGACCTGGGTAAATGCGCGCCTGAACGCTTCAACCTGTTCTGTGTAAACCGGGAGCTGGGCGATTTCATAAATCATGGTGTTCCTCCAAAAATGAGTTCAACGGTGCTCACGCGATGAGCGATGGTACGACGGCAATCGCGACTTTTCCTTGAACACCGTTGTGGCGGCTTTCCAGCCGAGCATGGGCCAACGCGATGTCGGCCAACGAATAAACCGCGCCCACGTGGGGCCGCAGCTGACCACGCGCCACTAATGCGCTCAGCTCGTCCAGCTTGCCGCGATGTTGTCGGGTGAACACAAAGTGATAGGCCGCGTTTTTGCCCCAGGCCTGAACCAGGTTTTGCGGCTGCGTGATGTCCACGATCGAGACCACGCGGCCCCGTTGTGCGAGCGCGTCGGGGCTGCGTGACAAGGTGTCGCCGCCGAGGGTGTCGAACACCACATCGACGCCGCGGCCCGCCGTTTCGCGCAGGATGGCCTCCACGTAATCCTCGCTTTCGTAGTCGATGATCACGTCAGCGCCCATGCTTCGCGCAAACTCAATGTTGGCCGCGCGCACGGTGGTGAACACCCTTGCGCCAATAGCTTTGGCCAGCTGGATTGCCACGTGGCCGACGCCGCCCGCGCCACCGTGTATCAGCACGCTTTCGCCAACCCTGAGCGCCGCGCGTTCGGCGAGTGCTTCCCACGCAGTGCCGCCGACCAGGCTGAGGCTGGCGGCTTCGAGGTGGCTGAGCGAGGCAGGCTTTTTGCCGATGATGCTTTCGGCGGCCACGTGGTACTCGGCGTAGCTGCCGGGGCCGTCGAATATTTGTGGGGTGTACCAGACTTCGTCGCCTGGGGCGAAGGCGGTCACACCTGGCCCGATGGCTTCGACAACGCCAGACACGTCGTGGCCGGTAATGGCTGGCAGTGTCACCGCGTCGGCGTAGTCACCCCGTCGCACCTGGTAATCCAGTGGGTTGATGGCGGTGGCGTGTACGCGCACCAAAACGTGCCCCGTATGGGGCACGGGCTTGGGCACGTCGCAGAGTTCGAACGCCTCGGGCCCGCCAAAGGATTTAAGAATCATCGCTTTCATTGCATTACCTCGTTTCGGCAAAAAGGGATATCGGGAAATGTCGATATAACGCCATAAAAAAAACCTAGAGTTCTTTCCCCAGGATCTCCGTCAGCGCGCTGATGTTGGCTTCGTTACGTTTGTAGTAGGTCCACTGGCCGATACGGCGGATTTCAACCAGGCCTGCGCGGTGCAGGGTCGCCAAGTAGTCAGACACGGTCGACTGAGAGAGGCCGACGCCTTCCTGGATGCTGCTGACGCAGACGCCCACGGTATGAACGTCTCCCTCGTCTTGGGCGGGGAAGTTTTTTTCGGGATCTTTCAAACCTTGCAGGATATCGAGTCGCGTGCGGTTTGAGAGGGCTTTGAATATGTCGAGTAGGTCCATGCGCCCGATAGTATCGGGATTTACCGATATGTCAATGTGCGAGTCAGCCGCCTAGGTTTGAGCTGAGGGCTGCCGCCAGCGGATGAGAAGGCTTGCGAACGATCACATCAAAACGGGCCCGTTGAGCAGGCCGGAAGGAGTTGTGCTGGATGTCTGCGACTCACAAAGCAGCGTTATTTCCAAGCCCTCGCACATCGCGCGAATGGCTTGCTCGGTGTGGAAGGTCGTGTGCGTACGCGTCGCCCAGCTAGGCGTGCGCCAAACCGATGCCCGACGAACACGCCGCCGGGCACCAAGGCAAGCAGCACCTGATCCCAGAGCCGCGGGAACCCTGCAGGGCGACAAAAAGGCAGGGCCAGCCCGGCAGGGATAACGCCTCCTTATAAGTCATGCGGCAGGCGCTGCCAGCTCAGGAAGGCGATGGCAGCGCATTCTTGCGCCCACATTCTTCAAGGCCATTTCGCGCTTTACTTGAGCGCAGGCGCAAAATAATCTCTGCCCGCAAGCGGCGTCCTGCCGTTTTCAGGCACAGTCAGGCGCGTCACATTTATTGGACGAATTGCGGTGAGGCTTGCGGTTGAGCACATTCAACCGCGGCCACCTTTCAAGGAGAAACTGTTTGGCGAGCACCGATATTGTTCACACACTGCGCCTGCCGGGCGACCTGGATTATTACGATCGCAGGTCGATCCTGCTGCCGGTCGATGTCACCGCGCTTGAAGCCTGGAATATCATGACGGCCGAACCGGGACCATTCCTGCGCATGGCGTTTGGGATCAGGGACGCCATTTGCGCATTGTTTGGTGTGAAACGTATTGGCGGGTTTTCCGGCACGCGGCGAGAGCGTGTGCAGGTCGGCGAGCGGCTGGACTTCTTTTTGGTGGAGCACAGCGCTCCCGACGTACTGGTGCTGACCGAGCGCGACCGGCATCTGGATGTGATGATCTGCCTGTCGATCAGCGATCGTGTGTTCACGATCACCTCATCGGCGGTCATTCATAACGCCTTTGGCCGCTTTTATAGGGTGCCGGTCGGTCAGGTGCACAAGCTGATCGTCAACCGTGACCTGAAGCGACTCAAACGCAGCCTTGAAGGGTAGGGCGGCGGCTCAGTCGCCTTTTTCCATCGCCGCGTAATACGCCACCAGCGCATTGGCGTGGCCATGGCCCATGCCGTGTTCGGTTTTAAGCCACGCGACCCTTTCCATGTGCTTCTGGGCATTGACGGTTTTGAGCAGGTCCAGCCAATGGCTGATGGGCTGCCCATAGTTTTTTTCAATGGCGGGGAAGTACGACGCCGGCCCGCTTGTTGTTGTGTCGTCGGTCATGCTGCACGCTCCCTTTGGTGCCCACGGTCAGCGAGGGGGTTCTCGCCTGAACTCAGGCTAGTAAAACGTGAGGGATTTCGCCTGCCCATGGATACCCGTTCGACATTTTTGGAAGATAGCTAAGCAAGTTAGCTATATGCTAATGTGGCTGCCACGTCGCGATCCAGAGCAGCCAAACGCATGAAACCATCCGCATCTGTCCCCATCCCCGACCACGACCCACGTGGCCTGCAGATCGCCAGTGATGCTGTTGCGCAGCAGCTGCAACAGATCGCCATCCTGACGCGCAAAGCCGCCAGCCATCTTGCCGATTCTTTGTCCATCAACCAGACCGACATGGCGGCGCTGGAGCACTTGATCACGGACGGCCCGTTGCCACCGACCGAGCTTGCCTCGCGCCTGTCGGTGACGACTGCCGGCATCACTCAAGTCATCGACCGCCTGGAGCGTGCCGGCCATGTGATTCGTGAGCGCCAGCTTGATGACAAGCGCCGCGTGATGGTGTGTCCGGTTCCCGCCTCGGTGACCCTGGCTTATCAGCACATTGCGCCAATGCTCAGCGGCCTGAACGCCGTGCTGGCGGCGCTTGGGGGCCAGGAGCGCGCGGTGGTCGAGGCGTTTCTTGGCCAAGTGATAGAGGTTTACCGCAGCACGTTGCCGGGCAGCAGCGCCGCTTCAAATCCACAGCAGGAGGCCTGATGAAACCCCAAAAGATTCTTGTCACCGGCGCCAGTGTCGCCGGCCCGGCGCTGGCGTATTGGCTGTCCCGGCAGGGCATGCACGTCACAGTGGTGGAAAGGGCACCGGCTTTTCGCGATGGTGGGCAGACGATCGACGTGCGGGGTGCGGGCCGTGTTGTGGTGCAGCGCATGGGCCTGGAGGAACTGATTCGGGCCAATACAACCCACGAACAAGGCATTACCTTCGTTGACCGCCACAACCGGACGAAGGCCTTCATCGGCGTGAACGACTTTGACGGCGAAGGGCCGATCGCTGAACTGGAGATTCTGCGTGGCGAACTCGCCAAGCTGTTGATCCAGCACAGCGAGGACCGGGTCACGTACCGGTTTGGCGACAGCATTGAAACCCTGCACGACGATGGCCAGCAGGTGCATGTGCGCTTTGCGCAGGGGGCCGAGCAGGTTTTCGACCTGGTGATTGTGGCAGAAGGAATTGGCTCTACCACGCGCAATCACGTGTTCGGCAGCGAAGTCCAGCGCCGCCCGCTGGACGTATACACCGCCTATTTCACCCTGCCGCGTGAGCCAAGCGACGGCCAGATCATGCGCTGGTACAACATTCCCGGCGGGCGCTGTGTGTGTTTACGCCCAGACAACCTGGGCACAACGCGGGCGTTTTTGTCGTTTCAGCAAGCACCCAACGGCTACGAAAAACTCGCGCCAGACGCGCAGAAATCCTTGCTCAAGCAACGCTTTGCCGACGCCGGTTGGGAGACGCCCCGCGTATTGGCGGGGCTGGATGACACAACCGACCTTTACCTGGAAGCGGTAGGTCAGGTCAAAATGCCCCGTTGGTCCAAGGGCCGTATTGCACTGGTGGGCGACGCAGCCTATTGCGCCTCGCCCATCAGTGGCATGGGCACCAGCCTGGGCCTGTGCGGGGCGTATGTGTTGGCCGGCGAGCTGGGGCGCCATGCAGATCACACCCAAGCGTTCGCCGCCTATGAAACCCTGATGCGGCCCTACGTGGCTCAGGCGCAAGGCGTGCCCAAATTTGCACCGCGGTTGGCGTCACCTCATTCGCGCGTTGCAATAGCGCTCGGCCACGCCGTATTGCGGCTGGCGACAGCGCCTGTTTTTAAAAAGCTGCTTGGCAAGTTTCTTTCCCCCAAGGCTGACGCCATTGACCTGCCGGACTATGCCCTGAAACGTCAATTCAAATGAATGACCTTCTTTGAGGTGTATAGGCGTATGGTGGTTTATACCCTCAGTTCAGGCATTCAACATGGACGGCAATTTAGGCGGGCGCTTAAAGGAAGAGCGCAAAAGGCTTTTACTCTCCCAGCACGATTTTGGTGTGATAGGGGGCGTGGCCGAAAACGCACAAGGCCACTATGAAAGGGGCGAGAGATTACCCAAATCGGATTATCTGATGGCTATCCGTCGCAAAGGGGTCGATGTGCTTTATGTGCTGAGCGGTGAGCGTTCGCACATGAGCGCGGATGACCTTACTGTGGAAGAAACTGAAGTCGTCAATCAGTACCGCACGCTGCACGAGGCGGATCAGGGCGCGATTGCTCAGATCACCTCCTCATTGTCCCGAGACGCATGACTTCATTGATGAAACCTGCGCCCCAAGGCATCCAGGCGCACGGCAATCGGCGGTAACCGTTCACTGCTGCGCGCCAGCGTCTCCACATCATCCGCGGTGCTTTGCGCAATGCTTTGCACCGCCTGCAAGCGCCCGACAATCTCCAGGTTGGCCGTGGACTGCTCGCGCGTGGTGCTCACAATTCGCCCATTCAGTGCGTCGATGCGCGCGATATCGGCGCCCACCGCTTGCAGCATCTGTACCGCCAACTGGCTGTCTTGTACGCAACGCTCTACGCCTTGCTGGCTGTCATGCATCGCCTCGACGGCCTGACGGCTGCCGTGTTGCAAGCCTTCGATGATCTGTTTGATTTCCTGAGTGGACACCGCCGTGCGCTGGGCCAGGCTGCGCACTTCATCGGCGACCACGGCAAACCCTCGGCCTTGCTCGCCGGCGCGCGCGGCTTCGATGGCGGCGTTGAGGGCGAGCAGGTTGGTCTGGTTGGCGATGCTGCTGATCACTTCGAGCACCGAGCCGATCTGCTCGGCCTGCACCGCGAGGTCTTGCACGGTTGAGTGGGTGCCGTGAATGCGTAGAGCCAGTTGGCTGATTTCATGCTGCGCGCGGCCGACGCTTTCCTGGCCGCGTACGATTTGTTGGCTGGCTTGGCCTGCGTGCTCGACAGCCTGTTCAACGTGCACGGTGATGTGGCCCATGGCGTCTTCCATGCGCTGCATCGAGCCGGTCATCTGGGTGATTTCTGCCAACTGATGGCGTGCGCCTTTTTCCAGGGTGCCGCTGGCACTGGCCAGTTCCTGGCCGAGTTGGCCAAGGCCTTGGGAGTCGCGGGCCACACCGTCGATCAGGTGGGTGATTTGCTGCAGGAAGTGGTCAAAGCGCTTGGCCAGGGAGACGTGCACCTTGCCTTCACCTTGGGCGGTTTCGACGGTGAGCTGGGTGGTCACGGCGAGCATTTTCTCGAGCATTTCCTGGCTTTCGACCGCCTCACGCTGGCTGTGAATGGCCAGGTAGAGCAGGGCGACGGTCTCCATCACCACATAGAAAGCGTGGACGAACACCATGCTCCAGCCGCCGTGGTGTTCCATCACAAACACCGGAAAGCCTTGATGTTGCAAGGCATGAAAGACCACGTGATGCACGGCGATCGTTGCCGCCGCGACCAGGATTGGCAGCCAGTCGCGGTAGAACGTCAGCACCGCCAGCAACGCGAAAATGCCGAAGTGTGATTCGATCACGCCTTGCGCCTGGTTGATGTGCAGGGCAGCCATTACCATCAGGCCGGCGCCCAGCAGGCAGCGCATCAAGCGTGTCCCGCCGAGGGCGCGATAGAGCACCGTCAGCACCACACTGGTGCCTGCGCCTACGGTCAGTGCCTGCAGCCAAGTGTCGTGCCAGAACGCCAGCCCGAGTGAGAACAGAAACATCAGCCAGACCAACGCCAGCATGATGCGATCGGCCTTGCGGTAGTGCTCCAGAAAACGCGGGCGGGTGGGCATTCACTCTTACTCCATGTGATCGACGGGTAACAGGCAAGCATGCGGCGTGCCACGACGGGCCGCCGGTGGAGTGAAGCAGGTATTCGTGTGCTTTTTGATTCAGGGATGCCAAAACCTTATCGGCATCCCTGAACGGGACTTTAAAAAATGGCTATCCGAACGGATAGCCGACGCTGCGATAACGATCAGAAGGTGTACTTGGCGGTCAGCATCATGTTACGCGGGTTGCCGTAAGCATCACCGCCGTAGCTCACCGAATTGGCGATGGTGGAGTAGTAGCGCCGATCGAAGATGTTGTTGGCGTTGAGCTGCAGGTCCAGGTGCTGGTTGACCTGGTAGCCGGCCATCAGGTCGGTGATGGCATAGCTGCCCTGTTTAAGCCGATATTTGCTGCCGTCCGCGAGGTCAAGGTCGTTGTACATGCGGCTCTGCCAGGAGACGTTGCCGCCCACACGGAATTTTTCCAGCGGGCCCTGCAGGTTGTAGCGTGTAGTCAGTTTGAACAGCTGTTCTGGCGTGTCGGTGTCGAACTGCTTGTTGACCTTCTGCGGGTTGGCCTCATCCTTGATGGTGTGCGTACGGGCGTAGGTGTAGCCACCGCCGACCTGCCAATTCTCGGTTAACGCGCCTTGCAGTTCGACGTCGATGCCCTCGCTGCGAATTTCGCCGGAGGCTTCGTTGCAGGAGGCCTGCGGGCAGTTTGGCACGAACACTTGCACCGCCCGGTTCTCCTGATCGACGCGGAACAGCGCCAGGCTCGCGTTCAGCGCGCCGCCAAGGTATTCGCCCTTGATGCCGACTTCGTAGTTCTTGCCGACAATCGGCTTGACCGGCTTACCGGACGTGTCCTTGTCACTCTGCGGCGTGAAGATGTCGCTGTAGCTGACGTAGACCGAGTGATGGTCGTCCAGCTCGTAAATCAAACCTGCGTAGCGGGTGAGGTTGCGGGTGACGTGATAGTCGCCGTCGCCGTCACGGTTGTCATAGTCATACCAGTCCAGGCGCCCGCCGAGGATCAGTTTCAACGGGTCGGCGAGGCTCAGGCGCGTGGTGACGTAGACGCCATCCTGAGTGGTGACTTCGCGCTGGTTGTCGGTGTGGACGAAGTCTGGCTTGCCCGCGGTGAGTGGCCAGTTGGTGTCGTACGGACTGTAGCTGTGGGTGGTCAGGTCATAGATGCGCTTGCTGGCGCCCACCACCAGTTCATGGGTACGCCCGAACGCCTGGAAAGGGCCGCTGGCAAAGGCGTCGATGCCGGCCTGGTTTTCATCGTAGGCCGCCTGGTAGACCGTGCGGGCCGGGGTATTGTTGACCCAGCGCGACTGGTAGGAGCCTGAAAACAACGCGTTCTGTTCGGCGTAGTTGGCGTTGACTTGAAGGCTCCAGTCGTTGGCCAGGCGCTGACGCAGCTCGGCGAACACCGTGTTGATTTCCTGGTCCTTGTTCTCCCAGCGAGTACCGGGGTTGTAGGAGCGCGGCAGGTCCAGATGATGGCCGTCCTGACCGACCATCGCCGATCCCCAGAAGTAGTTGGTCTTGTCCTTCTGGTTGGAGAAACCCAGGGTCAGGGTGGTGTCTTCGCTCAGATCCGCTTCGGTGACGGCGTAGAACAGGCCGTGATCTTCCTGGACTTTATCGATGAAACTGTTGGCATCACCGTAAGAAGTGACCACCCGGCCGCGCAATGTGCCGCTGTCGTTGAGCGGGCTGGATGCGTCCAGCTCGCCACGGTAATTGTCCCAACTACCGGCGGCGCCGGTGAGGGTGACTTTTTGCTCGTCCAACGGCCGCTTGCGGATCAGGTTGATGGCCGCTGAAGGGTTGCCGGCCCCGGTGACCAGGCCTGTTGCGCCGCGCACTACCTCGACGCGGTCGAACATGGCCAGGTTCGGCTGGGCGCCGACTGTGGCCCCGTTGTAGCCGCTGGGAATGCCGTCATACATCAGGTTGTCGATGTCGAAACCGCGCGAGGTGTACGACTGCCGGCCAGGCCCGTTGGAGGAGTTCAGGAACAACCCGGGCGTGGCCTTGACCACGTCGTTGATGCTGGTCATCGCCTGGTCATCCATGCGCTGTCGCGTGATGACGGTAACGGCCTGTGGGGTTTCGCGCATCGTGAGTGGAAGTTTGGTCGCCGTTGCCATCGAGCCGGTGGTGTAGGACGGACTGCCTTCGGTGGTCGCACCGAGTTGCTGCTCGGTGTTGATCTGCGTCGCGCCCAACTCGACGACGTCTGCTGCCTGCTGCGTGTCGGCGGCGAAGGCCGCTTGTGAGCTGGCAATGCAGATGGCCATCGCGATCAAATTGCGTGAAAAACCTTTACCGCCATGTTGTTGCACAGACATGAAACCGACTCTCCCGGAAGTGCCGTCCCTAGCGAATAATAAAGATGATGATAATTATTCGCATCAGTGTGTCAGATTGGATCCGAGCAAAAAAGCCTTTGACGTTAAATGCTTAACAAATTTTTCACATCGTTGATGCAGCCTTATCGCTAGCTCGGGCGACTGCAGGTAGTCACTATCCGGCGCAGAACCCCGGCAGATGGGACGCTATAGTTGTTTTTACACAGCGTTACGTTTAAACATGCGGGTTAATTCCTAACCGGCAAGTCAAGAAAAGGCCCCGTCACGATGAAAGTCAGCGCACGCAACGTATTCAAAGGCCAAGTCAGCCAAGTGCAGGAGGGCGCCGTTAATGCAGAAGTCGTCCTGACCTTGGCCGGTGGTGAGCAACTGGTGGCGGTGGTAACCATACAGAGCGTGCGCAACCTGGGCATCGCCGTGGGCAAAGAGGCCGTGGCACTGATCAAGGCGCCGTGGGTCATGCTGATGACCGATTCCAGCGACATTCGCCTGTCGGCGCGCAACTGCCTGGAAGGCACGGTACTGAGCGTCAACGACGGTGCGGTCAACGCCGAAGTGGTGATCGAATTGGCCGGTGGTTCGAAGGTTTACGCCATCGTCACCCGCGACGCGGTGGCGGAGTTGGGCCTGGCGCCGGGCGTCAGCGCGACGGCGGTGATCAAAGCCTCGCACATCATTCTCGGCGTGCCGGCCTGATCAACGCACGGTGGCCCGAGTCCATTCGGCCCACCGTGTTCAATTGGCACCACTGTTCAAGCCAAAGAATGTCCTTCCCGACAGTCGTGCGCTGAACAGCAAAAAACACTCCCCGCCCACAGTCGGTAACCCCGCCAGGTCGTCGCGATAAGGTCACAGGTGATCGGCGTCGAACACGGCCTTGGCGAACGCTGCCGGCGCTTCCTGCGGCAGGTTGTGGCCGATCCCGCCATTGATCTGGCGAAATTCGTACTTGCCGGTGAAGCGCTTGGCGTAGTCCTCGGGTTGCGGGTGCGGTGCGCCGTTGGCGTCGCCTTCGAGGGTGATGGTCGGCACGCCGATGGTGGGCGACTGGGCCAGTCGCTGTTCCAGCGCGTCGTATTGCGCCTCGCCTTGCACCAAACCCAGGCGCCAACGGTAGTTGAAAACCGTGATGGCGACGTGATCGGGGTTATCCAGGCCTTTGGCGCTGCGCGCGAACGTGGCGTCGTCAAAGGCCCACTTCGGCGAAGCGGTTTGCCAGATCAGCCTGGCAAATTCGTGAGTGTTCTTCTGGTAGCCGGCGGCGCCGCGCTCGGTGGCGAAGTAAAACTGGTACCACCACTGCAATTCAGCCTTGGGCGGCAGCGGTTGCTTGCCGGCGGCCTGGTTGCCGATCAGGTAGCCGCTGACAGACACCAATGCCTTGACCCGCTCCGGCCACCGCGCCGAGACGATATCCGCCGAGCGCGCGCCCCAGTCGTAGCCACCGAGCACCGCTTGCTTGATCTTCAGTGCGTCCATGAAGTCGATCACGTCTTGTGCCAACGCTGCCGGTTCGCCGTTGCGCAGGGTTTTATCCGACACAAAACGCGTGGCGCCATAGCCGCGGGCATACGGGATCAACACGCGGTAGCCTTTGGCTGCCAGCCACGGCGCGACATCGGCGTAACTGTCGATGTCGTAGGGCCAACCGTGCAGCAGGATCACCACCTGGCCGTTGGCCGGGCCAACGTCGGCGTAGGCCACATCGAGCACCCCGGCCTTGACGTGCTTGAGCGCGCCGAAGGCGGTTTGGTGATG
The DNA here is from genome assembly GCF_963878885.1 of Pseudomonas sp. R9.37. Taxonomy (NCBI): domain Bacteria; kingdom Pseudomonadati; phylum Pseudomonadota; class Gammaproteobacteria; order Pseudomonadales; family Pseudomonadaceae; genus Pseudomonas; species Pseudomonas sp. R9.37. The sequence continues at coordinate 90,555 of NZ_CAWNZA010000050.1, forward strand.
GCCGGCCGGCGTTGGTGGCTCGGGCATTTCAGCATGAGCCACGCCCAGGGCGCCGAATGGCAACAAGGCCAATGCCAGAGCAAGCGGACGGTGTTTGGAGCGACGGGTCAACAGAGTGTGCATGGCGAGCCTCCTGCGGCTGATGGGTGCCTGACACTCAGTTGACCGCTGCGCTGTATCGCGCATGTTTCAGGAACGGTCCCGGGTTAAACGCTGTGTATCGCCACGGCTGCTGTACACAGTGCGATACATAACCGCCCGCTCTACGTGAACACGATCTCATACGGCTCGCGCATGCGTTCGAGCAGTTCCTGGGCGAGCATCGGCGCGAGCCCGATGGCCGGGTCGCCGACCAATTGGCTGGCGTAGGCATGAGCGGCGTGCAGTTTGCGCGCGACGCTCCAGCTGTCCAGACGCACCTTATGCGCCCGTTGCCAAGGCATCATCGCCGCTTCACGCGCCGGACTGTGCCAGGCCCAGATGGGCAGTTCATAAAGCCGCGCGCCGATCAGGCTACAGGCCTTGGCGCTGGCACGTCCGACGGCGTCGTGGTCGTCATTGCCGTCGTTGCGCCACGTGGTGAACACCACGTCGCCCGGTTGCAGGTAACGCGCAATGAACTGGCTCATCGGCTGTTCACTGCTCGCCAGGGCGTCGTCACGAAAACCGCCGCGAATCCACTTCAAGCTGTGCAGCGGCATGCCCAACCGGCGCAGCGCCTCGGCGCTTTCCTGTGGGCGGATCACACTCAGACGGCTCGCCGGCCATGCGTGAGACCCCGGATGGCTGGCGCTGCCGTCGGTGATCGAGATCAGCAGCAGCGGGTGCTCCAGGGTACTGAGCAGTTGCAGCAGCCCTCCACACGCCAGCACTTCATCGCCAGGGTGCGGAGCAATCACCACCACGCGCGCACCAGGTGGCACCAGCGAAGAGGGAGGGATAGCGGGAATTTGCGCCAACTGTGGCGCGCTGTTCCAGATTTGCGCGGGACCGCGGCGGCCCTCGCTTAAGGAGGCAGGCTTCATGGGTGTCACGTCCTTGTCGATTGATGCTGGGCCGTACCCCGTTGACGGGACGACGCTCTTTTTTTTCAGCGCAGACTCCGCTGCGGTGATGCGCGGCACTCCAACCCTGGAATACCGGCAAGGCGCTCTCAGCATAGTCAAGGATTCATGGCTTTTACATCGTGAAATGTTGATTTTTTCAGCTGGCCTGCATGAGGCTTTTCAAATAGTCACCAAAACCGCCTTCGGCGCGGCCGTCGAGCCGGCCACTGGTAATCACCTGTGGCCGGTGGCTCCAGGCGATGGACGCGCCGCAACGCTCCAGATTGCGCACCAGTTGCACATCTTCATGGCAGGCCAGGGGCTCGAACCCGCCGGCTTGCACATAGGCGCCAGCACTCACGCCCAGATTGGCACCGTGTACATGCCGATGGCCGTCTCGGGCCTGGTAGGCCTGGGTGTAGCGAATCTGCGCCGCGGGGTCGAAGCCTTCACTCCAGCCGTCCACGGTCACAGTGCCGCACACCGCGTCGACACCCAGCGCCAATTGCGCCACCAGCCAGTCAGGGGCGACGCGGCTGTCGGCGTCCGTGCACGAAATCCAGCGTGCACCTTGATTCAGCAAGTGCCGCGCACCCACACCGCGCACCTGCCCGACATTGCGCGCCTGCACGTGCAGGCTTTGCACCGCATAGGCCTGCACGATCGCCGCACTGCCATCGTTGCAGCTGTCGAGCACGGTGAGGATCTGGACCGTTTCGCCAAGCAGCTCCGGATGGCGTGCGGCAACCAACGCAGACTTCAGGCATTCGCCCAGCAGCGCTTCTTCGTTAAGCACCGGGATCAGAACGCCGATCATCGCAGCCCCTCGAGGGTTGCGACCGAGGTGCGGTCGCGGCTCCACAGGTCGAGCAGGAAATCACTTTCGTGATGCTGCACCACCGGCGGCATATTCAGCCTTTGCTGCAGCAGGGCATGCACCTGTTCAGCGGTCTGCGGGCACCCTTCAATGCGTGGGCGCCAGTGACAGGCCAGCAGTTGCCCGTCTTCGGTCAAGGCGCCAAGGGCGCAGTCAACCAGGCGGTGCAGATCATCGGCATCCAGGTAGTAGCACAGCTCGCTCAACACGATCAGTTCGAATGAACCTGTCGGCCACTGTTCCGGCAAACGGCTTTGCTGCACCTCGGCATGGGCAAACCCCAGCAGCCTGGTTTGCGCCAGCGCCACGGCGGCACTGGCCGTGTCACAACACACCAGGCGGTCACAGCGCGGCGCCAGTTCGGCGCTCAGCTCGCCGTTGGCGCAACCGGGTTCGAATATCGACGCATACCGCGGGCGGGTCAGCGCCGCCAGGGTCAGCGCGCGTTTGCGCTGCTCGTACCAGCGTTGGCGAAATGCCCACGGGTCGTCGTTGCCGGCGAACAGTTGGTCGAAATACGGCGTGGCTACGCTCATACAAACACCACTTCAAAAGGCTGCAGCAGGCGTTCCACTACATAAGGCGCGAGCACAGGCGGCAGGCCGATCTGCGGGTCGCCCTCCAATTGGCTGGCAAACGCGTGGATGGCATGACGCTTACGCGCCACTGTTTCGGGCGTCAGCAGGATTTTGCGCGCACGGTCCCACGGCACTTGGCTGTCTTCCGGGGTTGCCCAGTGCCAGGTCCATACGGGCAACTCATACAGGGTCGCCCCAACCGCCTGCGCGGCCTTTGCACTGGCGCGGCCGACAGCCTCATGGTCGCAGTGCCCATCTTCGCGCCACGTGGTGAACACCACGTCGGTGGGTTTGAGGTAGCGTTGAATGAACGCACTCAGCTGTTCTTCCTGCGCCGCCACCTGACTGTCGCTGAACCCCGCGCGCAACCATTTGAGGCTGTGCAATGGCAAACCCAGGCGGTGCAATGCCTGGGCTGATTCCTGCGGACGCACCACACTCAGGCGCTCCACCGGCCAGCGCTGGGAACCCGGATGGCTGGCGCTGCCATCGGTCACGGAAATCAGCTGAATCGGCCGGCCGATGGCCGCCAGGCCTTGCAGCAGGCCGCCGCAACCGAGCACTTCATCGTCCGGATGCGGGGCAATGATGACTGCCCGATGCCCTTCGGGTACCAACTGTTCGACGCTGATGTGCGGCAGCTCGGCCATGTGCGACGAGGCTTGCCACTGATGCAGCGGCGTGCCCTGGCCTACGATCGGATTGGGTTTCATAACTGCCACCTCCCTGTGGGTTGCTCGGCCACCTGTTCGCCCAACGCCGCCAGGTCGCGCTCTGCATGGCTTTGGCGCACGTACACCGGCAGGTCCGCCATCAACTGGGCAAAGTGCGGGTCTTTGCAATAAGGCCCGGCACCTGCCGCACGGCCCACATGGTGGATGACCTGCTCGACAGTGTCTTCGATGCACGCGCGCACCTGCTGCGCTAACAGCCGCGCATCTGCCCGCGGAGCGCGGTCAACCTGTTCTGCACTGTCACGCAACACACAGGCCGCACTGTTGAGCACGCTGTCCACCGCGCCCAGGTGGGCGAGGGCATGGGGCTCGGGGCGCTTGCTGCATTGCTCGCGCAACACCTCGGCCAGGCGTTGCGCGCCGCCGTACCAGCAGGCGGCAATGCCAATCCCGCCTTGCCAGAAGCCAGGGCGGGACAGGTAATCCCCCGGCCCGCCGACGGCAATACCCTTGGCCCCGTCAAACACAATCTCGACGCTGCCAGTGGCGGCCATGCCCACGGCGTTCCAGCCTTCATTGGTGACCATAATGCCGGGCTGATCCATGTCCACGGCAACCAGTTGCTGACGGTCTTCGTCGTCCCAGGCGGTCAGCAAGCCATGACTGACCACCGCCGCCCCGGAACACCAGGCCTTGCGCCCATCGACGATCAACCGATGGCCATCACGGCGCACACGCACCTTGGCGGTCGGCGGTTCGGCGGCCCACATGCCCCACAAACTGCCCAAGGGCGGCAGGGGGCTGTCGAGTTCAGCGATGATCGCCAACGCATCGGTGTGGCCTTCGAACAACTTGCACAGGCGTAAATCGTGGCCCGCCACCTGCGCCAGACGACTGAATCGCTCCAGCGTCTGGCCACTGCCGGGTAACGGCAGCTGGTCCAGGCCTTCTTCCTGAAGTGCCTTCAGGGCTTGGCCCAAAGCGTGCGTGTCCGCATAGCCCCGGTAGCTTTGAAGGAATCCATGCAACGCCATTTCACACCTCGTCGTGCTGCAGTTCAAACAGCAACAGCGAGCGGCCGGTGACTGCGTACTCGTGCTCGAAATCAAAGCGCTCCTGACCGCGCACCGCTGGCTCGTTGGTGTCGAGCATGCAGGTCCAGAACTCGCCTTCCGGCACCGGTGGCAGGCGGAAATTGACCATGTCGTGGTGGGCGTTGACCACCAGCAGCAACGTCGCATCGCCACCCGGGCGGCGAATCCCGGTTTCCTGGGCGCGGCCATCCATCAGCATGCCCAGGCAGCGGCCATGGCTGTCTTCCCACTGTTCGGTGGTCATCTCGTTGCCATCCGGCGCCAGCCAGGTGACGTCCTTCACCCCGATGTCTTCGTTGTAGTCACCCACCAGGAAGCGTCCACGGCGCAGGATCGGATACGCCAGGCGCAGCTTGATCAGGCGTTTTACAAACTTGAGCAGCGCCTTGCCGTCGTCGTCCAGCTCCCAGTTGACCCAGCCGATCTCGCTGTCCTGGCAGTAGGCATTGTTGTTGCCGTGCTGGGTGCGAGCGAACTCGTCACCGGCCACCAGCATCGGTGTGCCTTGGGCCAAGAGCAGGGTGGCGAAAAAGTTGCGCATCTGGCGCAGGCGCAGCGCGTTGATTTCCGGGTCTTCGGTAGGCCCTTCGACGCCGTGGTTCCAGGACAGGTTGTTGTTGCTGCCATCCTGGTTGTTTTCGTCGTTGGCTTCGTTGTGCTTGTCGTTGTACGACACCAGGTCGTGCAAGGTGAAGCCGTCGTGCGCGGTGATGAAGTTCACCGAACTGTACGGGCGTCGACCACGCTGGTTGAACATCTCGCCGGACGCAGTCATGCGTGCAGCAAAGTCTGCCAACTGGCCGTCGTCGCCTTTCCAGAAGGCGCGCACGGTGTCGCGGAAGCGGTCGTTCCATTCCACCCAGCCCGGTGGGAATTTGCCCACTTGATAGCCACCGGGGCCGCAGTCCCACGGCTCAGCGATCATTTTCACCTGGCGCAGCACCGGGTCCTGGCGGCAGGCCACGAGGAAGCTGTGGCGTTCGTCGAAGCCATCGCGGTAACGGCCCAGAATGGTCGCCAGGTCAAAGCGGAAACCGTCCACGTGCATCTCGGTGGCCCAGTAACGCAAGGAGTCGGTGACCATTTGCAGCACGCACGGGTGGCTCAGGTCCAGGGTGTTGCCGGTGCCGGAATCGTTGATGTAGAAGCGCTTGTCGTCAGGCATCAGGCGATAGTAGGAGGCGTTGTCGATGCCGCGCATGGACAGGGTCGGGCCGCGCTCGTTACCTTCGGCGGTGTGGTTGTAGACCACGTCGAGGATCACTTCCAGCTTGGCTTCGTGCAGGTGCGCGACCATTTCCTTGAACTCGGCAATCTTGCCGCTGGCCAGGTAACGCGGGTCCGGGGCGAAAAAGGCGATGCTGTTGTAGCCCCAATAGTTGGTCATGCCTTTTTGCAGCAAGTGCTGGTCGTTGACGAATGCGTGCACGGGCAGCAATTCCACCGACGACACACCCAGCTGGCGGATGTGCTTGAGCACGTCATCTTCCATCAGCCCGGCGCAGGTACCGCGCACCGACTCGCCAACCGAAGGATGGCGCATGCTGATGCCGCGCAAGTGGGTTTCATAAATGATCGTGCGGTCCCACGGCACCCTCACCGGCTGGTCGTTACCCCAGGTGTGCGCCGGGTCGATGACCTTGCACTTGGGCACGAAGGGCGCGCTGTCGCGTTCGTCGAAACTGAGGTCATCGTCGGGGTGGCCGATGGTGTAGCCGAACAACGCTTCGGACCATTTGAGTTCGCCCACCAGCTGTTTGGCATAGGGGTCGATCAGCAATTTGTTGTGGTTGAAGCGGTGACCATTGGCCGGGTCATATGCACCGTATACGCGGTAGCCGTAAATCAGCCCAGGGTGGGCGTCGGGCAGGTAACCGTGGAAGGTTTCGTCGGTGTATTCAGGCAGTTCGATGCGTTCCAGCTCAACTTCGCCGGTGTCGTCAAACAGGCACAGTTCAACTTTGGTGGCGTTGGCCGAGAACAGCGCAAAGTTGACGCCCAGGCCGTCCCAGGTGGCGCCGAGGGGGAAGGGCAAACCTTCACGAATCCGCGACGGCTCGTTTTCCGGCGTCGGTTGGTTTTTATCTGGTTTGCTCATTGAGTTGCTCCTGCAAGGGTCTTTTTTCGGGCCGAGCGCGACCGTGCTGGCGATCGTTCAGCTGACGCAGTGGATATTCAAAAGGGAACCTCCTGCCGGCAGCGCCGGGAGGAGGCCCGTAAGGTCGTGATGCTTAAGGCTTGGGTTTTTTCGGCGCTGCGGGCTTTTTCGCCGCAGGCGGCGCCGGTTTGCTCGCTGCCGGTGCCGGCGGCTTGGCTTTGGGCGCAGGCTTGGGCGCGGTTTTTGGCTTGGCAGCGGCCTTGGGCTTGCTTGGCGTCAGCGCTTCGGCTTCGGCCAGTTTGCGCGCCATCTCCCAGTGGCGAGTGTCCTCTCCGTGGGGCTTGCCCTCGGATTCCCAGATCTGATGCGCCAATTCGCGAATACGTTTGTCTTCAGTACTCATCACAATGCTCCTCACAGAAAAGTTTCAGCTTTCTTGATCATCAGGATTGATAAAGACATTGACCGGGAAATCCCCCAGGGCAGCGCTGATCAACAGCTCCTTGTTTGGTGTGACTGCGCCTGTATGAAAAAGTCCCTTCCAGTTTTGCGTTGTCGCGGCGAACGGTAATTTAACCCGCGTATCGCCCCAAACCTGCGCGTCGATGTGGGGCCGCTCACCGTTTTCCAGCAAGCGATGAGGCCAGCGCGGCACCACCACCAACAGGCGTTTGCCTTGATGTTCGCGACAGAATGCGACCACATGTTCTGCGTGCGTGCCGGTGACCTCCAGCGGTGTGTAGTGGCCGCTGCGAAAGATCTCCGAGTCGGCCTTGCGCAACGCCAGCACCTGGGCAATCAGCGCCTGCTTGACGCGCCCGTCGCGCCAGTTGGATAACAGTTCAGGGATGTCCGGCGGTGTGTTCAGCGCGTGTTGCCGCGCGCTGAAGTCCACCGGACGACGGTTGTCCGGGTCCACCAGGCTGAAGTCCCAGAACTCATCGCCCTGGTACAAGTCCGGCACACCCGGCACGGTGATACGAAGCAAGGATTGCGCCAGGCTGTTGACCGCACCGGCCGCGGCAATGGCGTGAGCGGCGTTGCCCAGAGCGGTGCGCAATGCGCTGCCCGCATCGCTGAGCAATAGGCGCGACAGAAACGCTTCGACGCCTTGCTCATACGCCTCGTTCGGCGCGCTCCAGCTGCTTTGCAGCTTGGCTTCGCGCAGGGCCTTTTGCTGCCATTGCCAGAGGCGCTGCTGGTAATTCTCGACGTCCAGGTGCAGGTCCAGCGGCCAACTGCCCAGCAACACTTGATACAGGATCAGCTCATCACCGGCCGACGGGCTATTGGCATCCTCGCGCAAGGGGGCGGCGAGGGTGCGCCAGTGCTCAACCTGTTCGACATACCACGGCGCGCATTCACTCAATACCGCCAGGCGTGCGCGGGTATCTTCGCCGCGCTTGTGGTCGTGGGTGGCGGTGGCCAGCAGGTTGTCGGGAAAGGTCTGCAAGCGCTGTTGGTTGACGGTGTGAAACGCCGCCACCGGCGCACTGAACTGCTCGGTGCTGAAACCCACGTCATTGCGCGACAACAGTACTGCCGAGCGATAGAACGCGGTGTCTTCCACGGCCTTGGCCGCGGCCGGAGAGGTCAGTTGCTGGAAGCGTACACAGGCATGTTTGAGTATCTTGCGCTCGCGCCCGATCGGGCGATGGCGCCACGGCTGGCCGCCCAGCCATTTTTCCAGGTGATCGAGCACCGGCCAGTCGCCTTCGCTCAACGTGCTGCGAGCACTGGCCAGGGCTTGCAGGAAAAACACATCATCGTTTTCGCTGCGGCCACGGGCGCTGATGTAAGTGCGGTACACCGGGAAGTGCACAATCAGCTCCTGCAAGGCGCGGCGGATCGCGCCCAGGGTCAGGTCGCGGGTCATCACATCGTCACGGGCCACTTGCAGCAGGGCCTGGGCCACGCTTTCGAAGTCACCGGCCAGCGAGCCATTCAGGATCTGCTGGCGTGCCAGCCAGGCTTCTTCGATAAAGGCCGCTGGCCGTCCGCTGTGGCGGGTCCACAACTCGGCAAGCGGCTCGAAGCCTTGAGGATCATGCTGCAGCAACGACAGCTGATTCATGAATTCGTAGCCGGTGGTGCCGTCTACTTTCCAATCTTCGCGCAGGGTTTCGCCTTCACCGAGGATTTTTTCCACGAAGATCGGCAAGTGCCGTTCGGGCGCCAGTGAATCAACCCGACGCCGCAGCTTGCGGCAATAACCGCGTGGGTCGGCCAGGCCGTCGATGTGGTCGATGCGCAAGCCATCTATCAGGCCCTCGCTGATCAGCTCGAAGATCTTGCCGTGGGTGGCCTCGAATACCGCCTTGCGTTCAACGCGCAAGCCGCCCAATTCATTGACATCAAAGAAGCGCCGCCAGTTGATATCGTCCGCCGCCGTGCGCCAGCTGGCGAGCCGGTAGACTTGTTCTTCGAGCAATTGATGCAGGCGATTGAAACCCTCGGGCTGGCGTGCGTCGAACTCGCCCAGGCGTTGCTCGATGGCACGGCGCACGTCGCTTTCGGTCGCGCGTTCGGCCAGCGCCTGCTTGAGCCAGGCGGCTTCGTGGTAGGCATCATCCTGATAGGCCAGCGCGCTGAAACGCTCGGCCAGCGGCCGGAGCAGCGCGTCGGCGCCGAGGATCAACGCGTAGTCGCGCGGGCAGATCGGGAAGCGGTGCTCGTAATGCTCGACGTAAAACGCCCCATGCTCGGCGTCAAAATGCAGCGTCAGCGCGCCGGTCTGCAAAGCCTCGCCATAGTCGCTGCCCAGAAACGGCATCAGCAGTTGGCCTTTGAGCAACGGGTCCGGCGAGTGCCACTGAATATCGAAGAACTCGCTGTAGGGGCTCAGGCGTCCCCATTCGAGCAGGTCCAGCCACCACGGATTGTCCGCGCCACCCACGGCCATATGGTTGGAGACGATATCGAGGATCAGCCCCATCTGGTGCTCGCGCAGTGCAGCAACCAGGCGCCGCAACGCGGGTTCGCCGCCCAGTTCGGGGTTGACGGTCGTCGGGTCGACCACGTCGTAGCCGTGCATGGAGCCGGCGCGGGCACTGAGTATCGGTGAGGCGTACACATGGCTGATGCCTAGCTGGGCGAAGTACGGCACCAGAGGCACCGCATCGTCCAGGGTAAAACCTTTATGGAATTGCAGGCGCTGGGTAGCGCGCAGGGGCAGTGCTTTCATCGGTCACGCTCATAGGCTTGGTTGCGCGCAACGGCCAGCAGTTCGAGGCGGCGGGCGGCGCCGGCGTTGTCGAGCAGGCTGGCGGCTTCGCCCGGCAGGCGACGGCGCCAATTGGGATGGGTGTCGGTGGTGCCGGGCAGGTTGGATTGTTCTTCGATGCCCAGCGCGTCTTCCAGCGGCAGCAATACCAGCGGCGCACGGGTATGGCCGAGGTAGCGCACGCTGGCGTCGATCATGTGGTCGGTGTCGTTGCGGATTTCATCGACAAAGTTCTGCGGGTCCTGGCTCAAGGCCTGGCGCAGTGCCTGACGTTCGCGCAGGCGGTGTTCGCTCCATTGCTCCACCGTCGGTGCGTCGATCAGGCCGAGCTGGATATTCCACTCGATGTCGCGGCTGTGCCACCAGCCGTTGAGGGTCGGCAAGTCGTGGGTGCTGGTGGTCGCCAGGGCGTTGTCCGGCCAGTCAAGGATCGGCCGGAATTGGCCATCGTGACCTTGCTCGAACAGCAGCACGCGCATGCCCAGAATCGACCGCGCGCTGAGTTTTTCGCGCAGGCCATCGGGCACGGTGCCGAGGTCTTCACCCAGCACAATCGCCTTGTGACGCTGGGATTCCAGCGCCAGCAGTCGCAGCAGGTCGTCCACCGGGTAATACAGGTACGCACCCTCGCGCGGGGAGGCATCCATGGGGATCACCCACAGGCGTTGCAGGCCCATCACATGGTCGATGCGCAGGCCACCGGCATGGGCGAAGTTGGCCCGCAGCATCTCGATGAAGGCGCGGAAGCCGTTGCGTTTGAGACCTTCGGGGGAAAACGCAGAGATGCCCCAACCTTGACCGGCGCGGTTGAGAATATCGGGCGGCGCACCCACGGTGAGGTTCGCCAGCAATTCATCCTGGCGGCTCCAGGCCTGGCTGCCGCCGCCGTCGGCGCCGACGGCCAGGTCGGCAATCAGGCCGACGCCCATGCCGCTGCCACGCGCGGCTTGTTGCGCACGCTCCAGGCAACGCGCGATCAGCCATTGGCTGAACGCGTAGAAGCCGATTTCGTCGCGGTGTTCAGCGGCGAACTTAACCAGTTCAGGGCTTTGCGGCGAGCGCCAGGCTTCGGGCCAGTGACGCCAGTCGAGGTCCTCTCCCGCGGCGGCGCGAACGGCCTGCACGGCTTCGAAACGGCAATGGTTCTCCAGGGCCTCACCGCCATTCTGGCGAAAGCTCAGGAAATCGGCATGCTGCGGGTGTCCGCCGTGGCGGAAGTCTTCATACAGCGCGCGCAGCAGGCGCTGCTTGGCCTTGGCGGCGGCGGGCCAGTCGATCAGGGTGTGCTGTTCCAGCGTGTGCAGTTCTTCGGTCAAACCGCAGGCGTCGATGGCATTGCGCACTTCGCGCTCGCCCAGGATGCAGGCAGGCGAGGCGTACAGGCTGTTCAGAAACAGGCGGCTGGACGGCGAGTAGGGGCTATAGCGCTCGGTGTCGGCGCTGAACATCGCATGCATCGGGCTGATCGCCAAGGCATCGGCGCCGCGTTCGGCGGCGGCGCGAACCATGTGCTCCAACGCCTGCGTGTCGCCAAAGCCACCGTCGCCCAGACGACGCAGCGCGTACAGTTGGGCGCTCAAACCCCAGGCGCGCGCCGGTTGGGCGTCGACGGCTTCAGCCACGCTGTAGCAGTGAGCGGGCGCCACGGCCAGGGTGAAGGTCTGGTCGTCGATGTGCACCTGGTGATAGCCCAGCGCGATGACGCCTGGCAGCACGGCATCACCGTCGAGGCGCAGCTCCAGGGTTTCGCCGGTTTCCAGGCTGACCCGGCAGGGCGTGTCTGCGGCAAAGTAGCGTGCCAGGTCGAGGCCTTCGCCGCTGTCGACGGTCATCAAGGGCGGCAGATGCTTGTCTTGCTGCACCTGTTCGAGTTCGAGCAGGCTGGCGTTGGTTTCGGCATCGGTATCGGCCGGGTGGCCCAGGCCTTTGAGAACGGCGCGCAAGGCGCCGGGTTTAACATGTTGCGGACGGCCGTTCGCGTCGATCCAATCGACGGCCAGGCCCGCTCGGCTGGCGAGTATTTCCAGGTTCGCTTCGCTCAAAGGTGCTCTCCAACAGGGGATAGGGCAACGCGTGCGCTGAAAGGCGCCAAGTGCGCCCCTTCACCGGCAGGCGTTTCAAATAGCAGGTGCGGCGGCGCAGGGTGATCCAGCGGTTCGGCGCCCAGGTTCAAGTCAATCTGCAACACACTGCCGTTGCCCAGGCGCCAGCGCGCGCTGACGGCGCCTGGCCCCAGTACCTGCGCGCCCAAGGCCACACTGCCGGGCAAGTGCGGCACGATCTGCTGGTGGCGCAGGCTCAACAGTTGGCGGTAGAACTGGGCGTGCTGGTTTTCGGTGAAGGCGGGTGCTGATAGTAAAAAGGTGGGCAGGGCATTCGGGTCGGGAATGTGTTCACGCCTTTGCGGGTCTTTGAATGCGGCAAAATCAGCAAACTCGTTGCGCCGGCCTTCGCGCACGGCTTCGGCCAGCTCGCCATGGTGATCGGTGAAAAACAGGAACGGTTCCTCGGCGTTCACTTCATCACCCATGAACAGCAACGGAATCATCGGCGACAGCAGCAATAACGTCGTGGCTGCCTTGAGCGCCTGCGGCGAGCACAGCTGATGCAGGCGTTCGCCCAGTGCGCGGTTGCCGATCTGGTCATGGTTCTGCAAAAACGCCACGAAGGCGCTGGGCGGCAAGTCCCCACTGGGTTCGCCGCGCTCATGGCCGTGGCGGGTGGTGTGGCCCTGATAGATAAATCCCTCACCCAGGCAGCGCGCGAGTTTTTCGGTAGGGTTTTCGGCGAAGTCGCTGTAATAGGCGTCGGTTTCGCCGGTGAGCAATACGTGCAGCACGTTGTGGAAGTCATCGTTCCACTGTGCGTCGAAATCGTTCTTCAGCAAGCTGGCCTGGTTCAGCTCGTTTTCCAGCACCAGCCAGACATGCCGACCTGTGTCTACCTGTTGGCGAACACGGTGGGCCAGCTCCTTGAGAAAATCGGGATTGTCGATCGCGTGCACCGCATCCAGGCGCAGGCCATCAAAGCGGTATTCGAGCAACCACATCAACGCATTGTCGAGGAAGAAGTCGCGCACCTCGCGACGATCAAAATCAATGCCTGCGCCCCAGGGCGTGTGCACGTCTTCTTGAAAGAAACCGTTGGCGTATTGGCCCAGGTAGTTGCCGTCCGGGCCGAAGTGGTTGTAAACCACGTCGAGCATCACCGCCAAGCCGTGTTCGTGAGCGCTGTCGATCAATTGCTTGAGCTGTTCCGGCGAGCCATAAGAAGAGTGGGGCGCATAGGGCAGAACCCCGTCGTAACCCCAATTGCGTTCGCCGGGAAATTGCGCCAACGGCATCAATTCAATCGCGGTGACGCCCAGTTCAGCCAGGCGCGGCAGCTGCTTTTGTACGGCGGCGTAGCCACCCAGCACACCCACGTGCAGCTCGTAGATCACCGCTTCGTGCCATGGGCGGCCTTGCCAATGGCTGTGTCGCCACTGATAGGCGAGCGGATCGACAACCACGCTCCAACCATGAACATCCTCGGCTTGCGCCCTGGATGCCGGGTCGGGCACGTCGTTTTCGCCGTCGATGTTGTAGCGGTAGCGAGTGCCCGCCGGGCACTGTATCTCTACCTCAAACCAGCCATCTGCCTGGGGCAGCATGGCGATGGACTTGCCGTCTTCCAATTCAACGCTGACATAAAACGCGTCTGGCGCCCACAGGGCAAAACGCGTGTGTTGCGCGTCCAGCATGATTGCGCCGTGGGGCCAGGTTTCCAGAGTCCGTGACGGCATCTATGAAGCCCTCCCTTGATTATTTGTTCGATTTCCCCAGTGCTTTAACCACAAGCTGTTCGTACAGTTCGGCGTAGGGTTCCACCGCCTGGGACCAGTTGAACGGCTGCGTCATGGCGCGGCTGCGCATCGCATTGAGCAGGCCGGTATTGGCAAATACCCTGAAGGCGCGGCTCAACGCTTCCTTGTAGCTTTCAACCGTGGATTCGTTGAACAGAAACCCGGTAACGCCATTTTCAATGGTGTCAGCCAGGCCACCGGTATTGCGCGCCACCGGCAGCGAGCCGAAGCGCTGGGCGTACATCTGGCTCAAGCCGCAGGGCTCGTAGCGCGATGGCATCAATAGGAAGTCACTGCCGGCGAACATGCGGCGGGCGTCGGTTTCGTTGAAACCGATGCGCACGCCCACCTGGCCCGGGAACCGCAGGGCCAGCTCACGCATGGCGTGTTCTTCTTCAGGTTCACCGCGGCCGATGATGGCAATCTGGCCACCGTTCTCGACGATAAAGCTGCTGACTGCCTCGGTGAGGTCCAGGCCTTTTTGGTACACCAGGCGCGAAACCACCGCAAACAGTGGGCCGGTGGAGTCGTGCAGGCCGAACAACTCGCGCACATGGGCGGCATTGATGGCTTTGCCTTCCCAGTCACCAATGTTGAAGTTGTGGGTCAGGTGCGTGTCAGTGGAGGTTTCCCAGCTTTCATCGATACCGTTGGGGATGCCACTGAGCAGGCCTTGTTGAGTCTTGCTCGCCAGGAAGCCGTCGAGGCCGCAACCGAATTCCGGCGTGGTGATTTCCTGGGCGTAAGTGGCGCTCACGGTGGTGATGTGGCTGGAATACGCCATGCCGGCCTTGAGGAACGACATTTTGCCGTAGAACTCCATGCCTTCCTGTTGCAGGGCATGCGGCGGAATCCCCAGTTCAGGGGTGGAAGCCAGGCTGACCACGCCTTGGTAGGCGAGGTTATGAATGGTGAACAGCGTTGGCGTACGCGAACCACGCCAGTGCATGTACGCCGGTGCCAGGCCTGCTGGCCAGTCATGGGCGTGCACCAGGTCCGGGCACCAGTGGATCTGTGCGAGGTTGGCGGCCATGTCGGCGGCGGCCAGGCCCAGGCGTGCGAAGCGAATATGGTTGTCCGGCCAGTCGCGCCCGTTGTTGGCGCCGTACGGCGTGCCTTCGCGCTCATACAGCTCGGGGCAGATCAGGACATAGATGACCAGACCATCCTTGAGATCCATGCGCCCGATCTTGCACGGCGGCAGCGCTGCATGGCCACCCAGTTCGCCGATGATATGGATCGGGTTGTCGCTTTCCATCACTTGCGGATAACCCGGAATCAGCACGCGCACGTCGTGCAAGTGTGCCATGGCGCGGGGCAGGGCGGCGGACACGTCGCCCAGGCCGCCGGTTTTCACCAGGTCGGCGAATTCGGAGGTGACGAACAGGACTTTCTTTCGGTTCGGGTTCTGACTCACGATCGGCCGCACAGTGTTGGGCAGGTCGGCCAACGCAGTGGGCCCCCCTACCGGCTGACTAAAACGCTCTCCCTGAGTATCTACTGCAGCACTGATCATAATTCTCTCCGACATGTCTGGTTGGCTAATGGCCCGCTGCCATCGGCTCCGAAGACCGCATCCTGCGGCCAGGCGCACAAGCACTGTACAAACTGGCAAGGCGTATGCCAGTTGCACTCATTGCTAAAAAAGAGTGGATGGACGGGCATTTGGCGTGAACCGCGTGCACTCGCCTCCCTTAAAAACTGGACCTACGGCAGAGTTGGAAAGTTTCGATTTTTTGCGGGGTTTTTATTTTGGAACGGACCCATCGGTCATGAGTCTAGGCCAGATCCTAGAGCCTGTAGGGTTTATGCGGGAATTTTGTAGGACAAAAAACTTTTAACCTTATGCAAGGTTGAATGCTTGCGCTGATCGCGGGGCTGTCCAGCAAGGCTTGGCCCCGAAGTTTGTTCGCGCCGGGTTGCAACACCGCCCGATGTCTGCGGTCGAGACCTAGGCGCGCTTCGCGCGCACCAGCGGGTGCACGCACCTCGCCACAGCAGTGCGTACGCCCTTGATTGGTGCGCTACCCGAGCACGCGAATGGGCATGCCGCCGGCCCAAGCCTGGATATCCTCGATCATCTGCTGGTAGAACTGCCGGTAATTCTGCTCGCTCACGTAACCCACATGCGGCGTGGCCAATACATTGGGCAAGCGCCGAAACGGATGCTCAGCAGGCAGTGGCTCTTGGCTATACACGTCCAGCGCCGCCCCGGCCAGGCGTCCGGTGGACAAGGCCTGCACCAGTGCCTGTTCGTCCACGATCGGCCCGCGCGCCGTATTCACCAGCCGTGCGGTCGGCTTCATCCAGCCCAACGCCTGGGCATCCACCAGGCCACGGCTGCGATCGCTGAGTACCAGGTGCACAGTCAGGATGTCGGCCTGTTCAAACAGCTCACGCTTGCTGACCCAGGTCACTCCCGACTCGGCCGCACGTTCTGGCGTGAGGTTTTCACTCCAGGCAATCACGCGCATGCCGAACACCTGGGCAAATTGCGCGACCTTCTGGCCAATGCTGCCCAGCCCCAGGATTCCCAGGGTCTTGCCATACAGATCACCGCCCAGGCCAACCTGCCAGCCGCCGTCGCGCACCGCATTGGCCTCGACCAACAGGTTGCGGGTCGACGCCATGATCAGTGCCCAGGTCAATTCCGGCGCCGCCTGCTTATAGCTGTCGGTGCCGCACACCTGGATTCCCAAGGCCTTGGCCGCCGCAATGTCGATGGCGGCATTGCGCATGCCGCCGGTCACCAGCAATTTCAGCCGGGGCAGGCCCTCCAGCAGAGCCTTGTCGAAGGTCGAGCGTTCGCGCATCACGCAAATCACTTCAAAGCCCTTCAAGCGCTCAATCATCAACGCAGTGTCCGCCGGGTAGTCGTGCAGGAAATGCACCTGGCCCACCGACTGCAGCACCGACCAATCCACCACGCCACTGGCTACATCCTGCCAATCATCAATGACTGCGATCTGTACCGACATTCACGAGTGCCTCGAAAAAGGTTGGATTAAAGGGCGTTCAACCCCTGCAACAGCGTCTGATTAAACTTTACTGGCTCTTCCATCTGCGGCGCGTGCCCAAGTCCCGGGAATTCCACCAGGGTTGCGCGGGGGATCAACTTGGCCACTTGCTTGCCGAGCACGTCGTAATGACCGAGCCTGGCCTTGACCGCCGGCGGCGCGATATCGCTGCCGATGGCGGTGGTATCGGACGTGCCGATCAGCAGCAGCGTGGGCATCTGCAAATCCTTGAATTCGTAGTACACCGGCTGGGTGAAGATCATGTCGTAAATCAACGCCGAGTTCCATGCCACCTGGGTGTGCCCCGGGCCTTTGTTCAAGCCGGCGAGCATGTCGACCCAACGGTCGTACTCAGGCTTCCAGCGCCCGACGTAGTAAGTGTTGAGTTCATACTGGCGAATGCCGTCGGCGCTCAGTTTCAGCTCGCGTTCATACCATTGGTCAACGCTGCGATAGGGCACGCCCAGCGCTTTCCAGTCTTCCAGGCCGATCGGGTTGACCAGCGCCAGTTGCTCGGTCTGCGCCGGGTACAGCAGCGCGTAGCGGGTGGCAAGCATGCCGCCGGTGGAGTGGCCGACGATGGTGGCCTTTTGAATGCCGAGTTTATCCAGCAGTTGGTGGGTGTTGAGCGCCAGTTGCTGGAAACTGTATTGGTAGTGGTCGGGCTTGCTGGACGTGCAGAAGCCGATCTGGTCGGGCGCGATCACCCGGTAACCGGCGCCGCTCAAGGCTTTAATCGATTCATCCCAGGTGGCGCCGCAAAAATTCTTGCCATGCATCAGTACCACGGCGCGCCCGTTGGCCTTGCCTTGGGCGGGCACGTCCATATAACCCATCTGCAGGCTTTTGCCCTGGGACTCAAAGTTGAAATGCTCGACGGGATAGGGGTACTTGAAGCCTTGCAGCTCGGGGCCATAGGCGGGGCCTTCAGTGGCAGCGAAGGCGGGGACGGCAGTGCTCAGCAACAGGCTGGCTGCGCACAGTGAGCGGATCAACGTCATGGGTCAGGCTCCGAAAACAGTGTCTCGGATGCTGTGGCGAGGGGATTAAGCGAGGATTAACGGAGCGCCGCGTGATCAGCCAGCGCCCCTGCGATAATCGCTTCAGGGCGCGCTCAGACCCTGCAGCAACGCCGCGTTGAACCGTTCAGGGTCTTCCACTTGTGGCGAGTGGCCCAGGCCGTCGAATTCCACCAGCGTGGCACGCGGTATAAATTGAGCGACTTGCTTGCCCAGCACCTTGTAGTTGCCGATTTTCGCCTGCACTTGCGGCGACGCAAGGTCACTGTTGAGGGCCGTGGTGTCCTCGGTGCCAATCAGCAGCAGCGTCGGCACCTGCAGGTTTTTGAACTCGTAGTACACCGGCTGGGTGAAGAGCATGTCGTACAGCGCGGCTGAATTGCGCACCACCTCCGCGTGGCCGGAGCCATTGGTCAGCCCTACCAGCATGTCCACCCAACGGTCGAGGGCCGGTTCCCAGCGCCCCGCGTAATAATGACGCTGTTGATAGGCGCGCACGCTTTGGTAGGTCAGCCGGCTCTCTGATTGAGCCCACTGGTCGACGGTACGGTATGGCACGCCGAGGGCTTTCCAGTCCTCCAGGCCGATGGGGTTGACCATCACCAGTTGCTCGGTTTGCTGTGGGTAGAGCAAGGCGTAGCGGGTGGCAAGCATGCCGCCGGCGGAATGGCCCAGGACCGTGGCCTTTTGAATGCCAAGCTTTTGCAGCAATTGATGGGTGTTGATCGCCAGCTGCTGGAAGCTGTATTGGTAGTGATCAGGCTTGCTGGAAGTACAAAAGCCGATCTGGTCTGGCACCACCACCCGATAACCGGCATCGCTGAGCGGTTTGATCGAGCCTTCCCAGGTGGCGGCGCAGAAGTTCTTGCCGTGCATCAGCACAATGCTGCGGCCATTGGGCGTGCCTTTGGGGGCAACGTCCATGTACCCCATTTGCACGGTTTGGCCTTGAGACACGAATTTGAACCGTTCCACCGGGTAGGGGTATTTGAACCCCTGCAGCTCGGGACCGTAGGTGTCGTGTTTGCCGGTGGCGCATCCGGTAAGGGTGGCGGCGAGTAACAGGCCGCTGAGATAGAACATACGCTTGGCTTGCATGGTGGGCTCCGCAGTGAAAATCGGATGCTGTCGGCAAGCGATTAATCGAGGATTAACCCCTTGGAACTGCCGATAGGCACAGCTCAACCGCGCGGATAAACAGAAGATTCCTACGGGGAATGCCCGCATAACCGTGCGTATGCATAGGAAATTAAGGGCCCACCGGGCTCGCGTCTAGCTGTCAGATTTGACAGTGTCGACCAGTGGTCCCGCGTTACCGGTGCGTGAGCTGGCTCAGTGTCACGAGCGCCAGCACCGCGTATCGCGCGCCCTTGGCCACGCTGACCAGCAGCAGGAAGCGCCAGAACGGCTCACGCATGACGCCAGCCACCAGGGTCAGCGGGTCGCCGATAATCGGCAGCCAACTGAGCAACAACGACCAATGCCCCCAGCGTTGGTAGTGCGCGCGGGCCTTTTCCAGGTGCCGCGGGCTGACCGGAAACCAGCGCCGCGCCTTGAAACGCTCGACCGAGCGTCCCAGCCACCAATTCACCACCGAGCCCAATACGTTGCCAACGGTGGCAAGCGCGAGCAGCCACCACAGGCTGTAATGGCCGCTGATCAACAGGCCCACCAGCACTGCTTCCGATTGCAACGGCAACAGCGTGGCGGCCCCGAAGGCGGCGAAGAAAAGGCCCAGGTAACCGGTGAGCACGACTCAATGGGCCGGGTAGTCGGCCACCACCACGTCTTTGCCTTCACGGGTCAGGCCGATGACCTGATAGGCGTCGCTTTTGCCGCCCATCTCCATGCCCGGTGACCCCATGGGCATGCCCGGCGCCGCGATGCCGAGCAAGTCGTCGCGCTTGCGCAAGGCCAGCACCTGTTCGGCGGGCACATGGCCTTCGACGAATTTGCCGTCGATCACGGCGGTGTGGCACGAGCCCAGGCGCGGTGCCACGCCCAGGCGCTGCTTGACGGCACTCATGTCGGCTTCGACATGGTCGTTGACCTTGAACCCGTTGCTTTGCAGGTGACTGATCCACTTTTTGCAGCAGCCGCAGTTGGCGTCGCGGTGTACGTCGATAGGGATCAGCTCGGCAGCCTGGGCCAGGCTGGAGGTGAGCAGGGCTGAAAGCAGGGCCAGTCGCAATGGGTTTTTCATGCGGGTCTCGTGAGCAAGGGGACGTCGTCGGAATGGGGGGCGATCATGACGACGTCATCGCAGGCAAGCCAGCGTCTACAGGTCGAAGAAGGTGCCAGTAATGTTTCCAAATTATACGAAGGGCGCGTTTTCCAGCCGATGCTTGAGCTGGTCCAGGGCAATGTCGGACAGCTCGACCATGCGCTCATGCAAGGTAGCCAGTTGCAGCTCGGTTTCGTAGGTCAACACGCGCTTGAACAGCGTGCCACCGCGATGGGACTGCAAGAAATAGTGAATGGCGCCGTCCACGGCCAGGGAAGTGAACACGGTCTTGAATTCAGTTGGATGGCGGGCGATTTGCACGCGATAACTCATGGGCACACGCACACCCAGCAGGTCGATGACTTCGGTAAAGCGGGTGCCGGCCGGGAGTGAGCCGGTGGTGCCGGTGTCGGCACTGAGGGACGTGGGGTGCCACTCGTGCCAGCGGTCAGGCTGGGTCACGTAGTCGTAAACGACATCAATGGGGGCTTCCATAAACCGTTCCTGAATGATCCGCTCCAAGCGGCTCGAATGCTCGACAGCGTGCATGACACACCTCCTGTGTGGCGAGACTTTGCACTAGGAGCTGTCAGAATAGTCGCACTCCCGTGTTTTGCACGGGAGTGTTTCATGCATTTATCAGCGCACCTTGAAGCGACTCATCAACGCAATCACTCGGCCATTGGCGTCCAGCAGGCTTTGTGTATTGGTTTCAGTGGCGTGGCCACTTTCCACCAGTTCTTCGACCATATGTCGGATCTGCACCATGCTGCGGTTGATCTCCTCGGTCACCGCGCTTTGCTGCTCGGCGGCAGTGGCGATTTGAGTGCTGAGGTTGTTGATATGGCTGACCGAGCCGGCCATCTCGTCCAGGCCCGTGTTGACTCGCGCGGTTGCATCCGCGGCCGACTGGCAACTGGCCTGGGTGTTTTCCATGGCGGTCACCGACGAACTGACCCCGGTGGTCAGGCGTGCGAGCATTTCGTTGATCTGCGAGGTGCTGGCCTGGGTGCGTGCCGCCAGCGCCCGGACTTCGTCGGCCACCACCGCAAAACCACGGCCTTGCTCACCGGCCCGCGCCGCTTCAATCGCGGCGTTCAACGCCAGAAGGTTGGTCTGGCCGGCAATTGCGCCGATCACGCCAAGGGTTTCGGTGATGCGAGCAGCGTCCTGGCGCATGTTTTCCACGGTGTGGGTGGCGCTGGCCACTTCGCCGATCAACGCACTGACGCTGGTGGAGGCTTCTCCGACCACCACCCGTGAGCGGTCCGCGTGTTCGTTGGCGCGTTGGGTGAAGGAGGCGGTTTCTGCGGCGTTCTGCGCCACGGTGTCGGCAGTGGAGCTCATTTCGGTGATGGCCGTGACCGTTTGATCGGTCTCCGAGGCATGCCGCACCAGAATCCGGTTGGTTTGCGCCGAGGTCTGCTGCAATTGCTCAAGCCCCGTCGACATGGCGCCCGTGGCCAGGGTCACTTCACCGATCATGTTTTGCAGGTAGATGATGAAGCGGTTGACCGAATGGCCGATAGCGCCCATTTCATCTTCCGCGCGGATGGTGATGCGGCGTGTCAGGTCGGCATCGCCGGCAGACAGCGCGTCGATATTGATGCTCAGCGACTTCATGCGCTGCACCAGTTGGCGGATGGCATAGAATGCCAGCAGCACCAGCAGCAACACCATGGGAATTTGCAACAGGGCCAGGCTGCCGAGCACATCATCACGCTGAGCGGTGATCAGCGAGGTCGGCAGGGCGGTAGCCAGGAACCACGGCGTGCCCTCGATCGGGCGCATGTAAAAGGTGCTGGCCACGCCCTGGTTGTCGAATTCGGCGCGCTGGGCCTGGTCGCGGTGGGCGAGGGCCTTGCTGACCTGAGCGGCAAACGCCGAGGTGCCAGCCAATTCGCTGATGTTTTTCAACACCACCGGGCCGCTGATGCGCGTGCTGTTGCTGATGATCTTGCCGTCGCCTTCGACGATCAGCATCTGCCCACCGATGTCTTTCTCTTTGCTGGCCACCAGGTCATTGAAGAAACCCAGGGTCACGTCAATGGTGGCAACGCCGTAGGCGGCTCCGTCGCGCTGGATGGCCATGGCGCAGTTGGTGCGCGGCTCCTGGCTGGCGTCGTCTTTGTAAGCTGCCGCCCAGGCGCACTGGCCACGCGGTGAGGCGAGACCGCCTTTGTACCAGCTCTGGTCGTAGTAATTGGGCGCCGCGTCGCTGTTCCAGAAGGTATTGACTGCCAGCTTGCCCGACGCATCGCGGTGCCAGAACGTGCTGTGCTTGTTGCGCCCCGGCGTGCGCTGATTCGGCAATGGCCAGATGCCGCCGCCGAAGACTTTCAGCTCGCCGTACTGGTCCACCAGGCCGGGCAGGACTTTGTCGATGGCATCGCTGTCGAGCAGGGGAATGGTCTGGGTGATGCTGCGTTGCTGGGCCTGAACCTTGTTCAGTTCGCCCTGAATCTGTTCGGCTACTTCCGCGATGCGGTTGAGCACCACCTGTTCTTCAGTGTGCCGCAGCTTGGGCGCGACCAACTGGCCGATCCCCACCACCGTCAACATAAATAACACCAGGACGAACAGCACCAGAAACAGGGTGTAGCGAGTTTGGATGGAGCGCAGTGGGGGCATGAGGTCGTCCTTACGAAGCGTTTATTATCGACGCGGCTGTGTTAGAGCTTCATCGGGCTATCGGCTTGGCAAGGAGGAGCTTGAGGTACCATCGTGCAAGAAAAGTCAGGGCGCACCGTCAGTGGGTACGCCCCGACCACACAGGCTATTTATTCACCAGGCCCATTGACGCTTCGGTGTAGCGCAAACCCGCGGTAGCGCCCGCCGGAAAGATCGACATCAGCGCCGCCAATTCGGCAGGGTTCAAGCTGATATCCAGGGCCGCCACGTTTTCTTCCAGGTATTTGCGCTGCTTGGTGCCCGGAATCGGGATCAGGTAATCACCCTGCGCCAGCACCCAGGCCAGCGCCAGTTGCCCGGCTGTCACGCCTTTTTGCTCAGCCAGCGCTTTCACTTGCTCCACCAGCAGCAGGTTTTTGGCAAAGTTCTCACCTTGAAAGCGCGGGCTGGAGTGGCGGTAGTCGTCGGCGGCGAAATCCTCCGGACTTTTCAGCGCGCCGGTGAGAAACCCGCGCCCCAGCGGGCTGTAAGGCACAAAGGCGATGCCCAGGCGCTGGCAGGCCGCCAGGCAACCGTTGTCTTCCTGGTCGCGGCTCCACAGTGAATATTCACTTTGCAGGGCGCTGATCGGGTGCACCTTGTGCGCGCGCTCCAGGCTGGCCGCGGAGGCTTCACTCAGGCCCAGGTAACGCACCTTGCCTTGCTTGACCAGCTCGGCCATCGCGCCAACGCTTTCTTCGATTGCCACGTCGGGGTCAACGCGGTGCTGGTAATACAGGTCCAGCGTTTCGATGCCCAAACGTTTCAAGGTGCCGTCAATGGCCTTGCGAATGTACTCGGGGCGGCCATTCACACCGCGTGCCGACGGATTGGCCGGGTCACGCACAAAGCCGAATTTACTCGCCAGAAACACCTGGTCGCGTTTGCCGGTGATGGCTTTGCCGATCAGTGCCTCATTGGTGTGAGGGCCATACATGTCGGCGGTGTCGAGCAACGTGACGCCCAACTCCAGGGCGCGGTGCAAGGTTGCAATCGCTTCCCGGGTATCGGTGCCGGTGGTGTAGAAATCAGTCATGCCCATGCAGCCCAGGCCGATGGCGCAGACGTGAGGGCCGTTTTTGCCGAGTTGGCGAGTATGCATCGGGAGAGCTCCTTGGAGGGGAAAGGCCCCATTGTTCTCCTCGACAACTGAGGGATAAAGCGGCTAAAACCGCTATCACTATTAAGATTTTCTAAACAATGCCATGGGAGAGCCCGGCTTTGGACCGATTTAACGCCATGCGGGTGTTTACCCGAATCGTCGAACTGGGTGGCTTTGCCAAGGCCGCCGACAGCCTGCAACTGCCACGCGCCTCGGTCACTGTCCTGATCAAGCAACTGGAAGCGCACCTGGGCGTGCAGTTGCTGCAGCGCACCACCCGGCAAGTCAGCCCGACGCTGGATGGCGCCGCGTACTACCAGCGCTGCGTCAGCTTGCTGGCAGACCTTGAAGAGACCGAAGCGGTGTTCGCTACCCGAGGCAGCCCGCGTGGCACATTACGCGTCGATATGCCCTCGGGCATCGGCCGATTTCTAGTCATACCCGCGTTGCCGGAATTTTCCACTCGCTACCCGAACATCGACCTGGAAATCGGCCTCAACGACCGCCCGGTCGACCTGATTCGCGAAGGTGTGGACTGCGTGCTGCGCGGTGGCCTGGCGCTGGACGACTCGCTGGTGGCGCGTCCGCTGGCAATGATGGATCAGGTGACCTGTGCCAGCCCCGCGTACCTGCAGCGTTTCGGCGTGCCCGCCAACCTGGAAGAGCTGGCCGGCCACCAGGTGGTGGAATACTTCTCCAGCAGCAGTGGCAAGCGCTATGGCCTGGAGTTTCAAGTAGGGCAGGCGCTGCGCCTGGTGGACCTGCCCAAGCAGGTTGCCGTCAACAGTGCCGATGGTTACCTCGCCGCCTGCGAAGCGGGCTATGGCCTGGTGCAAACGCCTTATTACCACGTCATGCAGCAACTGCAGGCCGGCAGCCTGGTGGAGGTGTTGGGCGCGATCAAGCCGCCGCGATTAGCGCTGACGGCGCTGTACCCGCCGCACCGCCAGCTGTCACCCCGGGTGCGGGTATTGGTCGATTGGCTGGTGGAGCTGTGCGCGCGGCCGGGCACTGGGTTGCAACGTCAGGCTTGAGCCTTGCGATAGGCGCCGGGTTGCTGCCCGGTGACCTTGTAAAACGCCCGGGTAAACGCCGCCACCGATTGATAACCCACGGCCAGCGCCACATCCGCCACGGTCTGGTCTTGCTTGAACAGTTGGCAAGCGTGGCGCATGCGCATCATCAACAGCACTTGCCCCGGCGACTGCCCGCACAACTCGTTGAAGCGCTTGAAAAACGCCGAACGCGACAGCCCGGTGCAGGCGGCCATGCTTTCCAGCGTCCAGGCATCAGCGGGGTGCGCGATCAACTGTTCCAGCAGGTTGGCGAACGCCGGTTGCCGGCCCAGTGCGGCAAGGCCGCCCAATTCGGGGTTATCGATGACCTGTTGACGCAGCACGTACAGAAACAGCAGGTGGCAAAGACGTTCCAGCAAGGCCGAAGAGGGCGCCGGCGTGCGCTCGCATTCTTGCAGGATCAGTTCGAACAGGTTGCGTGCGGCGATCAGGGACGGGTCGCCGGCACGCAGGATGATCCAGGCGGGCAGGGTGTCGACGATCATCGCCGACAAGCCCGAATGAAAGTGAAAGAACCCGCAGACCAGGCCCACGCCATCGCTGGCCAGGCTGTCCAGCGGCAGCATTGGCCGGCGCGGGCACTCCTGCGCGCCGGCGGCCGTGGCCTCGCTTGACAGGCGATAGGCCAAATCGCGCAACAGAAACACCGCGTCGCCATTGTTCAGCTGCAGAGGGGTGGATTCGCCATCGATATGCAGCCAGCATTGGCCCTGAACGATCAAGTGAAAGCTCGCCCTCGCCAGCCCTTGCGTGCTCGCATGCCAGTCACCGCAATAGCGGCCGACATGGAACAGACTGGTGTTGAGTTCGAAGCTGTCTAATAACCAATCGACAAGTGCACTGGACGAATTCATCTAACGGAAAGACTCAAGAGCAAGTAATCGCTACTTTAGCCTATTGAGGCGATTTTTTATAACCAACAGACTGGATACACGAATCCATCAGGAGACCACTCCATGTCCCGTGTACCGTTGCTCACCCCCGAAACCGCGCCGGAAGCCGCCAAACCCTTCCTCGAAAACGCCCTGAAGGCCTCGGGTTTCATCCCAAATCTACTCGCCGTATTGGCCAATGCACCGGCTGCGCTGGAAACCTACATCACGGTTTCGGGCCTCAACGCCAAGGCAGAATTGAGCCTGGCCGACCGCGAAGTGGTGCAGCTGATTGCCGCCACCACCCACGGCTGTGATTTTTGCGTTGCCGGCCACACCGCCGTGGCGCGCAACAAGGCCAAACTGCCTGAAGACGTGATCGATGCGCTCCGCCAGCGCGGCGAACTGCCCAATGCCCGCTATGAGACACTCGCCGCCTTTACGCGCGAAGTGATCGCCACGCGCGGTGATGTCAGCGATGCAGGCTTCGAGGCGTTCCGTGCTGCCGGTTATTCCGAAGGCCAGGCCCTGGAAGTTATTTTGGGCGTGAGCCTGGCAACCCTGTGCAACTTCGCTAACGTGTTTGCCCGTACACCGCTGAACCCGGAGCTGGCGCAATACCGTTGGGAAAAACCGGCAAGCTGAAGCGCGCATGCGTCGGCGATGGTCCACCTGCTGTAACAAGGAGAAACATGAATGCTTGACCCAATCTTGAGCCGTTGGCTCGATGTTCAAGCGCAGGCCCTGGATGTGGGCAGTTGCGATCCACAGGAAGTGCTGCCAAGGCTGGCAGAGTCCAATGTCTTACGTATCGGCGTGCCCAAAGCGCTGGGTGGCCTGGGCGGCGACGTCACCGCCGCGGTTGACGCCATCGCCAATGTCGCCAGCCATTCCCTGGCGGCGGCATTTGTCTGCTGGGGCCAGCGCTCCTTTATCGAATACTTGCTGCAAAGCCCCAATGAGCGGCTGCGCGAGCACCTGTTGCCGGACTTGCTCAGCGGCAAGCTGGCCGGGGCGACTGGCCTGTCGAATGCGATGAAGTTTTTGTCAGGCATCGAGACCCTGCAAATCAGCGCCGAGCCGACCGAAGACGGCTGGACCCTCAACGGCCGCCTGCACTGGGTGACCAATTTGCGCAAGAACGGCTTTGTCGCGGCGGCCGCTATCGAGCATGCCGCGGGCGGTGCGCCGTTTATCCTGGCGATTCCCGATTCGGTTGCCGGCTTGCAACGCTCGCGCGACCTCGAACTGATGGGGTTGCAGTCGAGCAACACCGCCGCGTTGGGCCTCGAAGGCGTCGAGCTGAGCCGTGAGTGGTTGTTGCATGAAGATGCGCGCAAGTTCCTGCCGGCGGTACGCCCGGCGTTTCTGGGCTTGCAATGCGGCATGTCCATTGGCCTGGCGCGTCGTTCGCTGGCGGAGGTGGCCAACCACCTGGGGTCGAGTCGCACGGTGTTGCGCGATGAGTTGGAAGCGCTGCGGGTGACCCTTGATCACTTGGTCAACGACCTGAAAAAGGGCCTGCTCGCCGGGCGCTTTGCTGCCGAGCCAGTGCCGCTGTTCAAGCTGCGGATTGCCCTCGCCGAAACTGCCGCCAGTGCCGTGCAGCTGGAACTGCAAGCCAGCGGCGGCAAGGCCTACCTCACCGCCCACGGCAGCGGTTTTGCACGCCGTTGGCGTGAATCGGCCTTTGTGCCGATCGTGACGCCAAGCCTGGTGCAGTTGCGCACCGAGTTGCATCGCCAGGCCAATCTATGAACCAGGCGGTATTGACGGCCCAGGGCATTTGCCTTGGGTATGCCAGCGGCCCCGTGTTGCATGGGTTTGATTTGCAGCTGCAACCGGGCGAAGTGGTATCGATCCTGGGCCCCAGCGGCGTCGGCAAATCCAGCCTGTTGCGTGTGCTTGCCGGTTTGCAGGCGCCCCAGGACGGTAGCGTGCGCGTGCTGGGCGAGCCCTTGAATGGCCCGCATCCACGCGTTGCAGTGGCATTCCAGGACCCCAGCCTGTTGCCCTGGCTGAGCCTGGAAAAGAATGTCGCGTTTGGCCTGGATTTCGCCCGCCAGCCGCACTTGAGCACCGAGGAGCGGCGCCGTCGCGTTGATCACGCCATTGCGGCGGTCGGGCTGGAACATGCCCGCCAACAGTTTCCGGCGCAATTGTCCGGCGGCATGGCCCAGCGCACCGCATTGGCCCGCTGTCTGGCACGCCAGCCACAGGTGCTGTTGCTGGATGAGCCGTTCGGCGCGTTGGATGAAGTGACTCGCGCCGATATGCAACACCTGCTGCTCAAGGTCAACCGCGAGCAAGGTTCGGCGGCGGTGCTGATCACCCACGACATCGATGAGGCGCTGTTGCTGTCCGACCGCATCCTGCTACTGGGCAACCGCCCGGCGCGGACTTTGGGTGAGTGGCACATTGACCTGCCACAGCCGCGTGAAGAGCAGGTCGAGGCCATCGGCGCGCTGCGTATCGACATTCTGAAAACCTTACGGCAGGCGAGCCGCCCTCAACCCAACCCCCTTGAACTGCTGGAGCCCAACCATGTGTCTGGATGACCTCACTCACTCGCGCCGTGACTTTCTCAAACTTTCGGCGGTGCTCAGTGCTGCCGGTGCCATGCCGCTGCTGAGCAGTTTGCAGGCGCGCGCCGCCAGCGAACCGGACGCGCCGGTGCGCATCGGTTATTTGCCGATCACCGACGCCACGCCGCTGCTGGTCGCACACAACAACGGCCTGTTCGAAGCCGAAGGCATCAAGGCCGAGCGCCCGGTGCTGCTGCGCAGTTGGGCCCAGGTGATCGAGGCGTTCATTTCGGGACAGGTCAACGTGATTCACCTGTTGTCGCCGATGACGGTGTGGGCGCGCTATGGCAGCAAGGTGCCTGCCAAGGTTGTGGCCTGGAACCACGTCGGCGGTTCCGGCCTGACGGTGTCGCCGGGCATCACCGACGTCAAGCAACTGGGCGGCAAGTCGGTGGCGATTCCGTTCTGGTACTCGATCCACAACGTAGTCGTGCAGCAGTTGTTCCGTGACAACGGCCTGACCCCCGTGGCGCGTGCTGCCGGCAGTGCGATTGCCGCCAACGAGGTCAACCTCATCGTGTTGCCGCCCTCCGACATGCCGCCGGCCCTGGCCAGCAAGCGCATCGACGGCTATATCGTCGCTGAGCCGTTCAACGCCCTGGCAGAAAACCTCAAGGTCGGCCGGGTGCAGCGCTTTACCGGCGATGTGTGGCGCAACCATGCGTGCTGCGTGGTGTTCATGCACGAGCATGACCTGACCAATCGCCCCGAATGGTCGCAAAAGGTCGTGAATGCGATCGTCAAGGCCCAGGTCTGGACGCGCGACAACCGTGAAGAGGCGGTGAAGCTGCTGTCCAAAGACGGCCCGAACCGCTACACGCCACACGCCGAGCCAGTCTTGAGCAAAGTCCTCGCGCCCGCTGCCGCCGACCGTGCTGCCTACCTGGCCGACGGTGCGATCCAGCATGCCAATTGGGATGAACACCGTATCGACTTCCAGCCTTACCCATTCCCCAGCTACACCGAGGAACTGGTGCGGCGCTTGAAAGACACGCTGATTGAAGGCGACAAGAAATTCCTCGCCGACCTCGATCCGGCGTTCGTTGCCAAAGACTTGGTCGACGACCGTTTTGTGCGTAACGCCATCGAGTCGGTGGGCGGCATGAAGACCTTCGGTTTGCCGGAAGGGTACGAACGGCACGAGGAGATTGGCGCTTGAGTAAAGGCAGAATCCCGGGCTGGCTGCTGGGGCTGAGTGGCTTGGCAGGCTTGCTGTTTTTGTGGTGGCTGGGCGTCAAGGTATTCGGCGACGCCGACGGCTTGTCGGCGCGCTTTTCAGTGGCGGCGACCTTCAGCAGCTTGCGGGAACTGCTCGGGCGCAGCGAACTGTACCTGCACATCGCGGTCAGCCTGAAACGCATTTTCGTCGGGTTGTTTCTGGCGTTGTGGGTAGGCGTGCCACTGGGCCTGCTGGTGGGCAGTTCGCGCAACCTGGAGGCGGCCACCACGCCGGCTTTCCAGTTTCTGCGGATGATTTCGCCGCTGTCGTGGATGCCGATCGTGGTGATGTTGATGGGCGTAGGCGACCAGCCGATCTATTTCCTGCTGGCCTTCGCGGCTGTGTGGCCGATCATGCTCAACACCGCTGCCGGCGTGCGTCAGCTGGACCCGCGTTGGCTGCAGTTGAGTAAGAGTTTGAGCGCTACGCGCTGGGAAACCTTGCGGCGGGTGATCATCCCCGGCGTGGTGGGGCATGTGCTGACCGGCGTGCGCCTGGCCATCGGTATCTTGTGGATCGTGCTGGTGCCGTGCGAAATGCTTGGGGTCAGTGCGGGGCTGGGCTACTACATCCTCGACACTCGGGACCGTCTGGCCTATTCGGAACTGATGGCCATGGTGCTGCTGATCGGGCTGTTGGGGTTTACCCTGGATGCGTTTGCGCGTTGGTTGCATCAGCGCTGGGTGCATGCTGGCTGAGCGCCCCGGTTTCCGGCCTGGAAAGCGGGGCGCAGGCGCGATCAGCGGTGCTCGTAGCCTGGGCCGCCGTCGTAGCGATGATCGTGCCAGCCGCCACCGCCGCCGTGTGGGAAAAAGAAGCAGCCGCTCATGCTCAGCATGATCAGCAATGGAATCAGCAGTGTGATTCGACGTAACATTTGAAAATCCTCTAGGGTGCTCACAAGGTCAATCAGGCGTGGGACAAGCCAAACTTTTTCATCGCCTGTAACATACGACCCTGCCGACCCTCATCCATCCCCGTCACTGGGTATGTGCTTGGCATGTTCGGCGATACAAAGTGGATACATTTATCAGGTTCAGGAACCCCGTCATGACCCAAAAGCAACGTTTGAAATATTCGATTCTGATTTCCCTTGTGGTGCTGGGGACGATGTTCGGCCTGTCCTACCTGCAGAACACTGGGGTCATCAGCGAAAAAACGTTCCAGTACATCGCCATTGCCGTGGCGGTGACCGTGGTAGTGATCAACGGCATCATGCGCCGCAAGGTCAAGCCCAACTTCTGATCGCGTCAGTCAGGCGCGACCATCGAGCATTTTGGCAGCCTCTTCATGGAGGCTGTAGCTTTTATCGGCATTGAGGGTGATCACGCCCTCGCTGCACAAGCGCTTGAGCACCTCACGCACGCTGAGAAACGACAACGGAATGCCCAGCTCCAGCAAATGGCTGTGCACGCCGCGCACCCCGAGGGTGCGCTGGTTGTCGGCAGCGGTGAGGAGGGCGTCGATGACCTTCAGCCGAATCAGGCTGGTGCGCAAACCGAAGCACTTGAGCAAATGGCGTATACGCTGGTTGCCTTGCTGTTCGGGCGCTTTGCCGAACGCGTGTGCGCCGCCGCTGCCGTAATTGGCGTCGGCGGCCGGTGAATGTCCGTCCGTGGGCAGTTGCGAGTTGTACATGCAAAAAACTCCTTATCAGAGCCTGATCAGGAAAATGATGGCGCTCTTAGCTAATAAGACGAACGAGCGACAGAAATCATGAAGTGCTGGATGTAGAAATTTTGTCGGTATCGACTTTGTCACAGCGCGCACGCCTCAAATAAACGCGTCCGGCGGCTAAATTATTCCCGGTTCATTGCGTCCTTACGGTGGGGTAGCTGCCCCTTGTGAGGGTGTTCAATTTGACTGTGGAGCTTGCGTGATTATTTCCAACCGGTTGTCCAGAGTATGCGTGGCGGGGCTGTTGCTGGGGGCGAGTCTTGCCGCGTCGGCGCGCGAGCAAGTGACGCAGGCGTCGGCGGACATTCGCCGCACCACGTTTGGGGTGCCGCACATTCGCGCCAACGACGAACGCGGCCTGGGCTATGGCATCGGCTACGCCTATGCCCAAGACAACCTGTGCCTGCTGGCCAACGAAGTGGTCACGGTGAGCGGCGAGCGCGCCAAGTATTTCGGCCCCGAACAGGCGACCCTGGAGGAGCGCAACAACCTTGTCAGCGATGTGTTTTTCACCTGGCTGAATACACCCCAAGCGGTGAGCGCTTTTTGGAACGCCCAGACGCCACAGATACAGCAGCGGATTGAAGGCTACGTCGCCGGCTACAACCGCTACCTGAAAGAGCAGGGCGCGCCGGCACAATGCCAGGCGGCGTGGGTTCGACCGCTTGTGGCGCAAGACGTGATCAAGCTGACGCGCAGGCTGCTGGTGGAAGGCGGTGTCGGGCAATTTGCCGACGCCCTGGCTGGCGCCACACCGCCTCAAGCCACTGCCAGTGTGAAACCCGGTTTGAAAGCCTTTGAACAGGCATCGGCCAACCAGCAGCGTTTCAGCCTCGACCGCGGCAGTAACGCCGTCGCGGTAGGCCGTGATCGTTCGTTCAATGGCCGTGGCATGCTGTTGGCCAACCCGCATTTTCCGTGGGTCGGCGGCATGCGTTTTTATGAGATGCACCTGACCATCCCCGGCCAACTGGACGTGATGGGCGCCGCGCTGCCAGGCTTGCCGCTGATCAACATCGGCTTCAACCAGCATGTGGCCTGGACCCACACGGTCGACACGTCCAAGCATTTCACCCTCTACCGCCTGACCCTTGATCCCAAGGATTCGACGCGCTACCTGCTCGACGGTCAATCCATTCCCCTGGAGAAAACCTCCGTCACCGTGCAGGTCAAGCAGGCCGATGGCAGCCTGAGGCCGCAGGCGCAGACGGTTTACAGCTCGCAGTTCGGCCCGGTGGTGCAATGGCCCGGCAAGCTGGATTGGGACAGCCACTATGCCTTCAGCCTGCGCGACGCCAACCTGGGCAACGACCGCGTCCTGCAGCAGTGGGACGCCATGAACCGCGCTACCAGCCTCAAGGCGCTGCAAACCTCGGTGCACACCCTGCAAGGCATCCCGTGGGTCAACACCCTGGCCGCCGATGACCAAGGCCAGAGCCTGTACATGAACCTGTCAGTGGTGCCCAACGTCAGCGCGGCCAAACTTGCGCAATGCAGTGACCCGCGCGCCGGCCTGCAACTGATCGTGCTCGACGGCTCCCACAGCGCCTGTGCCTGGGACATTGACCCGCGTGCCGCCCAACCCGGCATCTTCGCCGCCGCCGACCTGCCGCAACTGGAGCGCACCGACTACGTGCAACACGCCAATGATTCAGCGTGGATGGCCAACCCCAAGGCGCCGTTGACCGGGTTTTCGCCGGTGATCAGCCAGGATCATATCGGCCTGGGACCACGCGCCCGATTCGCCCTGCAGCGCCTGCAATCGTTGGCCAAACAACCGATCAAGGTGACGGACCTGCAAAACATGGTCATGGACAACGAGGTCTACCTCGCCAGCCAAGTCATGCCCGACCTGCTCGCGTTCTGCGCCAACCGCCTCGGCGCGGATGCGGCAACATTGCAGCCACTGTGCACCAGCCTTAAACACTGGGACCAACACGCCAACCTCGACAGCGGCGTCGGCCTGGTGCACTTCATCAATCTGTTCGAACACCTGCAGGCACTCCCCGACGCCTGGCGCGTCGCCTTCGACCCGGCACACCCGCTGACCACTCCGCGTGGGCTGGCCATCGAGCGCGAACCCGTGGCCAACGCCCTGCGCGAAGCCATGCTGGCCTCGACGGCGGCGGTGAGCCAGCTTGGGTTGACCCGCTGGGGCGACATCCAGGTCAGCGGCCAAACTCCGATGCACGGCGGCCCGCAGCAGCTGGGCATCTACAACGCGATGCAAACCGTGCCACGTGCCGATGGCAAACGCGAAGTCGTCAGCGGCACCAGCTATTTGCAAATCGTCACCTTCGACGACAACGGCCCGCAGGCCCTGGGCGTATTGGCATTCTCCGAATCCAGCAACCCAGCCTCCCAGTATTCGAAGGATCAGACCCGCGCCTTCTCCGAGAAAAAACTGCGCCCGCTGCCCTTCACCGACGCACAGATCCAGGCTGACCCGCAGTATCAGCAACAGCTCATCAAGGAGTAGGGCAGGTGCGCAACCCCTTGATGCCAATACGAAATATTTTTGAAATCAAGGGGTTGCAGGTAAAAGCAAATGAGTACATAATGGCGCCCATCGAACGCAACGAAGCATTAAAAACTTCAATGTATTCAATGATTTAGAGTAGAGGCAGGGTTCTATAGCCCACTCAAGTTTTTATGCGGTGAATGTTAGCGATCAGAGCATTTATCGTTTGAGGCCGAGTAGCAAAATGGTTATGCAGCGGATTGCAAATCCGCCTACGCCGGTTCGATTCCGACCTCGGCCTCCACTCTTAGAAACCCCGTAGATTAACGTCTACGGGGTTTTTTATTGCCCTCAAATTGACTGCGCTCAGCCTGTCATCCGGTTCTTGTGGCGTGATGCTACCGCATCCCATGCCTTACAAAGTTTTTGGAACCTACAAATTACCCTGTCCGTCACTACCTTATTGACGCAATGCTGAGGTGCTGTGACGTGTGTCGGTTTTCTTCATCGACGCTGTATGCGCTGTTTGCGTAGCCGGGTGCACCTCTGGGGCGATAGCTGCTGGTCTCGATTGCGCCTTTTTCGGGCTAGACAGAGGACAGGTCGATGACGACAAAACACATACTGTTTGCCGGTGGGTCGGGCATCGTTGGGCGTGCTGCCATCCGGTGGTTTCGTGAGCGCCAGCCCGGTATGCCCTTACTGGTGGGCGGCCGCAATTTGGATGCGGCGCGCGAGGTTGCGCGGGAGGCGGGTGCTGCCCACGCGGTGGCAATCGACCTTGATAAGCCTCGCCTGGGCTTTGATGACGGCGTCGCATTAGCGGCGGTGGTCATGCTGGCACCTGATGATGGACTCCGGGGTTTGCGCTATGCGCAGGACTTGGGCATTGCGTACCTGAACATCGGTAACGGGCTGGTAGAGGTAGGGCCGGAGATGGCGCTGTTCGCGCACCGTGCGACGGCGGCGCCCGTGGTCCTTGCCAGTCAATGGGGCGCCGGGGTCGCGGTGTTTCTTGCGCTGCACGGTGTAAAAGGCTTCGAGCGCGTGCGATCCATCAGGATCGGGGTTGTACTGGATGAACAAGACGCTGCAGGCCCACTGGCGCTGGAAGATATGCAGCGGCTGAGTGCGGCGGCGCCTGCCGCGTTGGTGTTCACAGGCGGGAAGCGTTTCTGGGTGTCCGGTGACGCCGCCAAAGCCAGGATCAAGGCCATTGACGGTCGGGAGCTTGCGGCTGACGCATACTCTCCGTTCGACATTATCAGCCTCTACGCCGCCACGGGCGCGCCGGATATTCGCTTTGACCTGGCGAGTGGCGAATCATCGAGCCGTCGTCGCGGCGACGCCGTGGCGGCCGAGATCATCGTCGAGATCGAGGGCGAGGCTGAGGGGCTGCCACGACGGTCACGCGCTACCCTTGAGTTCAGGCATGGCCAAGCGTCGCTCACCGGACTGAGCGTGGTGCTTTCGCTGTCAGCCGTGCTGGGCCTCAACGGCGGTTCTCCCTTTTCCGCCGGGCTGTATATGCCCGAGCTGATTGAGAACGCCGAGGCGTATCTGGATGAATTGCGCCGCGCAGGCGCGGTTATTCACGAAGACATTGAGTAACCGTGACCTGATAACAACGCGGTTCAACTTCCAGCGTAAAAAAGGAACGGATTTATTCAACTCAATAGGTCCGTTCCCCTTTTAGTCATCGCAGTACATGACTCGATTTATACCGAAGTTCGACTATATAAAAGCTGACAGTGAGAGCCGATTTGATCACGCCCTGCGATGTTGGCGTGACAGTTATCCACCAAACGGCCCGCTCTTTACCTGCTCGCCTTTTTTCGCGCAAGAGGGCGGGTTGGACATGCCGAAGGTCATGATATTGCCGCCGTTGATGATGCAGTTGAATTGCTTGTTGTCGTTGGTTTTCAGCAATACGTAGGTATTGGTGCCCTGGGTTTGGCGATTGACAATAGTCAGGTCCGCAGGGGCGTAGCCCAGTGCGCCGGCGCTTTGCGATTTCACGTCATCATCGCTCAACATGTTGGTCTTGCCTGCGAGCGCATTGCAACCGCCCAGCAATGCCACAGTGATGACGAGTGCAAATAACTTGTGCAGTGACATGTTCCTTATCCTTTTGCCTATAACACGTGAATTAAGCGCTTGTGCGGTTCAGCTATCGTCGTCTGACAGCGCACGTTATGAACCTGCGCTGTTGTTTCGCGACGGCTGTTAACCAGCGTTAATTATAAAATGTTACAAATAATTCCAGAGAGAAATCTCTTGTCTCTCAGTCTCCATTACTTGTCTGTGTGTCTCGCCGGCGGTCGACCCCGCACCGTCATTGTCTGTAAGCAACGGCAGTTAAACCTGTAAGAAAATGTAACCGTTCGTCGGAACCCGCGCACTATCAAAGGGATACAGAGGTCGACTTACAGAACAAATAAGACAGGTAGCTATGCGATCTCTAATTTTGGATATGCCTAACGGGCGTCAGCTCGTAGAAGAACTGGACCTTGCAACGGAGCAGATGATGGCGACGCCCGTCGAGCAAATCGGCGGCGAAGAGTGGCAAGCGGCATTTGCCAGGCAGCAACGGGCATTCAGGCTGTGGCGCGATTACCTGCATTGCAAGGCTGACGGCAGGGGGCTCGCCTGCCCTCGTAAGGTTGCCTAGGGGTTCGACAGTCAGTTACAAGAAGGGCATGCCTTGCGCTGCAGACAGGCGGCCTGGCACCACGCATTCTTGGAGTAACAAGCCCATGTCAAACGCCGCCAGCATGTTTACGCGACAGTTCTTTCACGGCACTCGGGCTGACCTCGAGCCGGGAGACATGATCCGCGTTGGTTATCCGTCCAATTTCACCGAAGGGCGTGCGCTGTCCTGGGTCTATTTTGCGGGCACGTTGGACGCCGCTATCTGGGGGGCCGAACTGGCACTTGGCGATGAGCGCGAACGCATTTATGTCGTAGAGCCCACGGGCCCGATCGTGGACGACCCCAACGTGACGGATAAGAAGTTTCCCGGCAATCCGACGCTGTCCTATCGCTCCTGCGAGCCACTGCGGGTCGTTGCCGAAGTGACCCAGTGGCAAGGGCATTCGCCGGAGCGGTTGCAGCAGATGAAGGACAACCTCGCTCGTTTAAAGGCCGAGGGCGGCGATGTCATCCTCGACTGATGGGCCGGTCCCTGCGCGTTGAGCACCGATCAAGCCCCGACCTCGGACCTGGTGATGCGCTGCGCTTTGACCTCATCTGCATACAGGCCAATTTTCCCCTGCTGAGCCGTCAGCAACGCACATATTTTCATCAGCGCCACCGCTTCGGCCGGCGTCCTGCCAGTGCCGGCCATGGCCGTCAATTCAACCACTGACCAGCCGATAACAGCGGCCGCATCTTCAAGGTCATAAAACAGTTCTTGCTGCGCAGTCCTGAGCCCATCGAGCCCCTGCATCAATTCTTCCATCTGCCTGCCTACCTGATGTTGCTTGAAGTCCAATCCATTAACCCCCATCCCACTCTCAGCCAGGTCTGGGGGGATTACCCAAATGCCTCAAAAAAACCGTGCGTCCTGCCCTTACTTGCCCCCGGTGACGTCAAGAAACGTCCCGGTAATGAACGACGCTTCATCGCTCGCCAGCCACAGGATAGCCCGTGCAACTTCTTCGGGTTGTCCGCCGCGGCCCATGGGGATCGAGTCCTTGACCCGATCGACCCGACCCGGCTCTCCGCCGCTGGCGTGCATGTCGGTGTAGATATGGCCGGGGCGGATGCAGTTGACGCGGATGCCGTCTCGCGCGACTTCCTTGGCGAAGCCGATGGTGAACGTCTCCAGGGCGCCTTTTGAGGCAGCGTAGTCGATATATTCGTTCGGACTGCCGAGCCGGGCCGCGCCCGAGGATACATTGATAACAACGCCGCCGCGGCCGTTATGGCGATGGGACATGCGTTTGACCGCTTGTTGCGCGCACAGCATCGGGCCGATGGCATTGACCGAGAAGATGCGCTGCATGCGTGCAAAGTCGAGGTCTTCGAGGCGCGATTGTGGTCCGAGTATGCCCGCGTTGTTGACCAACACGTCGACACGGCCGAACTCGCGGTCAATCGCGGCGAATAACGCCGCGACCTGCTCTGGCTTGGCGCTATCGGCGCGTACCGCCAGCGCTCGCCGTCCGGCGGCTTTCACGTCATTCGCCACGGCCAGGGCGGCGGCCTCGTCGGACACGTAGCTGATCGCGACATCGTAGCCGCGCGCGGCGGCCAGTCGCGCGGTGGCCGCACCGACGCCGCGGCTGCCACCGGTAATCAGGATGACAGGGGCTTGGGGATGGGTGCTCATAACGCGTAAACCTCACTGTGTGACACACATGGACGGCCTCAGCCGATAAGTACAGCGCCGAGCGCAATCACTGCGCAGGCCAGAAACTTGCGCAGCGTGAAGGCCTCGCCGAGAAACCAATAACCGATCAGCGCGGCAAATAACACGCTGGTTTCGCGCAATGCAGACACCGCGCCCATGGGCGCATAGGACATCGCGTAGATAATGATCGCGTAGGCCAGCAGCGAGACCAGCCCGCCGCCCAAGGCTGTCGCGACACCGGGTCGCCAGCTGAACAAACTGCGCGTCCCACGTAAACCGATATACACCAGAGGCATCAACACGCCCCACAACGCGCACATCCACACGGTATACGCCAAAGGCGCGCCAGACAGCCGTGCGCCAATACCGTCGGTCACGCTGTAAGCCGCAATAAAAACCCCAGTGCCTAATGCGTACGGCAGGCTGGGAACGGCAAGCCTGCGGTTGTTGAACGCCAGGGAAACGATGCCGCCAGACACCAGCGCAATGCCCAGCAGCGCCACGCCGGTGACTGCTTCCCCGACAAAAAACGCAGCGCTGAGGGCGATCAGGATAGGCGAGGAACCGCGGGAAATCGGGTAGGTTTGCCCCAGGTCGCCAACCTTGTAGCTGCGAACCAGGAACAGGTTATAGCCCACATGCAGCACCGCCGAGAGGCCGGCGTAGCACCAACTGGCCCGCGCGGGCGGCGTCACGAACGGCGCGATGAGCGCGCTGGCAGTGGCCACCGCCAGGCACATCACCGTCATTGACCACAACCTGTCGGCGCCGCCGCGCAGCAGCGCGTTCCAGCTGGCGTGCAGGAGGGCGGCGAACAGAATCAGCAAAACAATATGAAAAGGCATGCGCCATCCTAAGCAACGGCGCGCCTGCACTAAAGCGAAGTCCTCTCATCCAGGCATGAGCAAACGCTCATGCTTTAGCGGTAGCTCAGTTGTGCCTGCTGTGACGCTTCCATCAGCCAGTGACGAAAACTGACGACGTGGGGCTGTGATTCGATGCCTTTTGGGCAGACAAAGTAGTAGGCCACCGGGGAGTCGAACGGCACGTCAAACAACCTGACCAAACTGCCGTCGCGGATCTGCGCTTCGACATGCCCGCTGCGGGCAAGCGCGACGCCCTGGCCCAACAGCGCAGCCTCGATGGTCATATTGGTGTCTGCAAAGCGCACACTTTCCTTGAGCGCCGCGATGCCCGTGCCGACATGCTGGAACCAGGCCTCCCACTTCGGCACCAGGTCTGCGCCGTCGCGCGTCAGCAATGGGTAACGCAATAACTGCGCCGGCGTTTGTGGCAGGCCAAAGCGGTGCAGGAGATCGGGGCTGGCCACGGGGAAAATCTGTTCCCTGAGCAGAAACTCCGAATGCAGGCCCGGATAATTGCCATTGCCCAGGCGGATCGCCACGTCAGACTCACTGCTGGAAAACGTGATCGCTTTGTCGCTGGTCTCCAGCGTGATCAGAATTTCCGGGTGCTGCTGCGACAGACTCGGCAACCTGGGAAGCAGCCATTTGAGCGCAAAGGAGTAAGTGGTGCTGACCTTGAGGCGCACCCGGCCTTTGTGTTCCCGAAGGTCAGCCAGGGTGGCTTGCAGGTTCATGAAAAATTCACGCACGATCGGCGCTAGCGCGGCGCCGGCGGGTGTCAACGTCAGCGACTTGCCGCGCTGAAAAAGCTCCAAGCCCCAAATCGCTTCAAGGTGTTTTAACTGATGGCTGACAGCACTTTGGGTGACATGCAGCTCCTGCGAAGCCGAGGTGAAGGTGGCATGCCGCGTGGCAACCTCAAAGGCGCGCAAGGTGGCGGTGGGCGGTAAGTCTCTCATCGGATGCAAGCCGGTAGCCATGAAGGAAGGCTCATGGTAGTTGATTTGCCGCCAATCGCCTGCTCACCGTGTCCATCCAAGCCCAATTGCCTTGTGCAGCGAGGCAAAATCCTTCAGCAACTCTGCGTCCGCGGAGATTCGGCTTTCTTGCGCCTGATAGCGCGTGCGCTCCGCATCCAGCCAATCCAGCGTACTGGCGGTGCCTGCACGGTAACGCTGACGCGTCAGGTCGGCGGCACGCACTGCGGAAGATTCCACCGAGCGCAACAGCAGCACGTTCTGGCGCTGGTGCCCGTAACGCGCCAACGCCACGTCGGCATCGCGCAATGCACTCAACACCACGCTTTTATAGTTGGCCAGGGCTTCGTCTCGTCCAGCCTCTGCACCTTTGACGCTGGCGGCAACGCGGCCGAAATCCAGCGCGTTCCAGGTGATCCGAGGCAGGATCAACCAAGTGCCGTTGTCCTTGCGTGCAAGGTGCCCAGGGTCACCGGCCGAGAACGACAGGTCGCCCATCAAGCTCAGTTTGGGAAACCAGTCTGCGGTCTTTTCGCCAATCTGGGCATTGCTCGATGCCAGTTGGCGTTCAGCGATGCGGATGTCCGGGCGGGCCTTCAAGAGTGCGGCCGGGTCGGCGACCGGCACCGCCTCCGGGATAGCGGGCAGGGGCTGCGCGGTAGCCAGTTGGCCGTCCAGCTCGCCGGGTTCCAGGCCGCAGAGCAGGCCGAGCTGGTCGAGCGATTCAACGATGGCGGCTTGCAGCGGCAGGCGTTGGGCCTGGGTGTTTTGGGCCTGTGTCAGCACCTGCTCCAGCTGCAGTTGCGAGGCCACGCCGCGTTCGCGCCGCTGCTGGGTGAGGTCCAGGGCCTGGTTTTCAATGCCGACGCTGGCGTCGACCAATGCCAGGCGTGCTTGCTGGTCGCGCAGGTCGGTGTAGGCCTGCACTGTTTCGGCAGCCAGTTGCACTTGGGCGTCAGCCAACCGGGCCTGGGAGGCGCCGGCCTCTGCCTGAGCGGCTTCGACTGCACGGCGTGTGCCGCCAAACAGGTCTGCCTCCCAGCTGGCATCGAAACCGGCGAGGTACAGGCTCAACGGGCCTCGGCCACCGCCATTGCTGCCACCCAGCGCGGAGGTGTCCGGGGAGCGCAGTTTGAGCATCGCGGCGTCCCCGGTGACCTTGGGCATCGCGTTGGCTTGCGCGCCGCTGAGGCTTGCGCGGGACTGCTTGAGGCGCGCCTGGGCCGTGGCAACGTCCGGGCTGTTTTGCAGGGCTTGCTCCACCAGCTGGTTCAATTGCGCGTCGCCCAGGGTTCGCCACCACTGCGCGACACCGGGAGTGCTTGCCGATGCGCTGTCAGCGTGCGGCAGGTGCCCGGCCGCCAAGGTCTTTGGCGCGACGTCGGGGGCACCGTGGTAGTCCGGGCCGACGGTGCAGGCCGACAAAAGGCCGACGGTCAGCAAGAGGGGAAGGGTGCGAGGAATCATCGTTGTACCGTGCGCTTTTTCAGGATGAAGATCAGGGGCAGGCACGCCAGCATCGCGAGTCCCAGTACATAAAACGAGTCGTTGTAGGCCATCACCGAGGCTTGTTGCGCAATGTCATTGGCAAGTTGTGCGAACGCCTGCGCTTGCGCCGTCGAGGCATCGCCGGTTTGCGCGAGGTAGCTGGCGGTGTGGCTGGCCATGTGGTCCTGCGCCAACTGGCTGTTGGCCTGGATGCCTTCGCGCAGCCTGTCGTCATGAAAGTGGCTGCGCCGGTCCATCAGCACGCCGAGCAAGGCCAGGCCGATGGTGCCGCCCAGGTTGCGCGACATGTTGTAAAGCCCGGCGGCGTCCCCGGCGTCACGGGTCTCGACCGAACGCATCGACAGTTGGCTGAGCGGCATCATCACCAGAATCTGCCCAAAACCACGCAATAGCTGCGACCAGACAAAGTCGTGCCCGACACTCTCGGCGGTGAGTTGGGTGTCGACAAAGCAACTGGCCCAATACAGCAACAGGCCGGCACCGACCATCCAGCGCAGGTCATAACGGCCGAGCATGCGCGGCAGAATGGGCATCAGCAAAAACGCCGGTATCCCCGACAGCAACATGATCGCGCCGGACTGCTGCGCGTTGTAGCCCGAGAGGATGCCCAGGAATTGCGGCACCAGATACGCCGTGCCATAAATCCCGGCGCCCACGGCGGTACCGATCAACAGCACGCTGCCAAAGCTTTTGTTCAGCACCAGTTGCAGTCGCACGATCGGCGTACTCGAGCGCAACTGCCCGACCGCAATCAGGAAAAAGCCGATCACCGTGGCGATGCTCAGCCACGTGATCAGCAGCGAGTCGAACCAATGCTCACGCTGGCCTTCTTCCAGTACCACCGTCAGCGAACTCAGGCCCATGGCCAGGCCGAGGATGCCCAACCAGTCGGCACTGATGAAGCGTTGCAAGTTCATGCGCTCGCTTGGCAGGCCGGTGATCAGCAGCGTGATCAGGGCGATGCTGATGGGCAGATTGAGAAAGAAGCACCACCGCCAGTTGATGTTTTCCGTGAGCCAGCCGCCAATGACCGGGCCAAGCAAGGGGCCGAGGATCACGGTCATGCCAAACATCGTGGTGCCGATGGCCAGTTGGTGCGGCGGCAGGCGCGTGCGCACGATGGTTTGCGCGGTGGGAATCATCGCGCCGCCGGCGAACCCCTGGCCGATGCGCCCGGCGATCATGGCGCCGAGGCTGGAGGACAGGCCACAGAACATCGAAAACGCCGTAAACATCAAGGCCGTGCCGATCAGGAACCGGCGCAGGCCGAACACGCGAGTCAGCCAGGCGGCGAGGGGGATCATGACGATTTCCGACATCAGATAGCCCGTGGCGATCCACGTGCCTTCGGTGCCGGTTGCGCCGATTTGCCCCTGAATCTGCGGCAGCGCCGAGTTGGTGATCGACACGTCCAGCGTCGCCAGCAAGGCGCCGAGTGCGCCGGCAGCCACGGCGATCCAGTCGGTCAGCGAGGCGTTGCGTGGTTTTTCTGCGGCCACCTCGGCCATCAGCGCTTCAGCCATGATTGGCGTCCGCGGCAGGGGTGCGGGTGTCGACGTCAACGGTTGCCGACAGGCCAGGCATCAACGCCACGCGCACCTCATCGGGTATGTCCAGCGAGATGCGCACCGGTACGCGCTGCACGATTTTGGTGAAGTTGCCGGTGGCATTCGAGGGCGGCAGCAGCGCGAACTGCGCGCCGGTGCCTGGGGACAGGCTGTCGATATGGCCCTGCAGATCACGCCCCGGCAGCGCGTCCACGTGCACGCTGACGGATTGGCCGGGGCGCATGTCGCCGATCTGGGTTTCCTTATAGTTGGCGGTCAGATAAATCGCGCTGATCGGCACCACGGTCAGCAAGCGGGTGCCGGGCTGCACATATTGACCGACACGCACGCCGCGGTCGGCCACGCGCCCGTCCAGCGGGCTGCGAATCACTGCGTCATCCACGTCCAGCTGGCTCTGCGCCTCGCTGGCCTTGGCCACGCCGAGTTGCGCCTGGGCTTGTTTGAGCTGCGCTTCAAGCGTGCCATAGCGGGTCTGACTGGAACGCAAGGCGGCCTGTTTGGCTGCCACGGTGCTACGGGCCTGGGCCAATTGGTTATTGAGCTGCGCCAGGCGCTCTTCGGGCTCGGCACCTGAACGCGCCAGCGGGGCATAGCGCGCGACTTCGGCCTGCGCGTGTTTCGCATCGGCCTCGGCGCCTTGCAACTGCGCGCGCGCTTCGGCAATGGTCGAGTCCTGCTGCACCAGGTCGGCCTGGGCCTTGGCGTAGTCGGCCGTGCGCGCGGCGATTGTGGCCGAGGCTTCATCGCTGACGGCCTGGTATTTGCGCGCATCCAGGCGCACCAGCACGTCGCCGCGCTTTACGTTCTGGTTGTCGCTGACCAGCACTTGGGCGACGTAGCCACTGATCTTGGGCGCCACGCTGATGCTGTCGGCTTGCAGGTAGGCGTCGTCGGTGGTCTGGATGAAACGTCCGGTGAGCCACCACCAGGCGGCCCAACCCACAGCACCCAAAAGTGCGACGGTGGCGATGGTCAGCAGGATCCGTCGAGCCTTGCCGCGTTGACGGTTGACGGTGTCTTCAGGAATGACCTGAGGCGAGGGAGGTGCAGCGGACATCGGGTCACTCCAGATTTATAACAGATGGAATAAATTCTATTTTTCGCGAATTTTTGTCAACTGGTATATTTTGGTCCGGTATTCGAAAGGAGCTGCACATGGCACGACATAAACCTGCCGCCGAGGGTGGTTATCAGCGTGGTGAAGAAACCCGCGCGCGTATTGTCGACGCGGCGGTCGTGGTCTTTGGCGAGCGCGGCTACGACGGCGCGTCGACCCGCGACATCGCCACGGCCGCGGGCGTCAACGCCCCGGCGATTCAGTACTATTTTGACGGCAAGGAAG
Organism: Pseudomonas sp. R9.37; assembly: GCF_963878885.1. Classification (NCBI taxonomy): domain Bacteria; kingdom Pseudomonadati; phylum Pseudomonadota; class Gammaproteobacteria; order Pseudomonadales; family Pseudomonadaceae; genus Pseudomonas; species Pseudomonas sp. R9.37. Next base: position 134,527 of record NZ_CAWNZA010000050.1, read on the forward strand.
GCATCTATCTGGAGTGTGTCGAGCACTTGATCGCACTGCTATGGCGCAAGATGGCGCCTTGCGTGGAGGCCGCCGAATGCGCGTTGGCCGATCAGGCCTCGGACGATAAAACCCTGATCGACGTGTCGCTGGGCATCCTCGGTACGGTGGTTTCGACCATCCAGGACAGCCCGCAAACCACCGCCTGGCGTGCGTTTCTAGACCGCCACCAGGCCGGCCTGTGTCCAGAAAGTGCGACAACAGCCTTTGAGGATCGCTTCAAGGCGCGCATTGGCCGAGTTATCCGCCAACTGATCGCGCGCCTGGCCGGTTTTGCGGTGGAGGACGAGCGCACCGTGATTCACTCGATGGCACTGTTCACCCAAGGCCTGGCATTCCGGGTGCAAAAACCCAAGCTGCTTGAGGCGTTGAAGTGGGCCGAGGTCAACCAGAAGGAAATGGAACTGGTGCGCGACGTGGTGCTGATGCAAGCCCGGTTTACCCTGGAAGGCCTGGTCAAGCAACGCGGCGTGATCGCTACGTGATCTGATTTTCAACCCCACACAAGGACGCAACGATGTCGCTCTATACCGTTACCATTCCCTGCTTCGCCCAGATGCTGAACTCGCTCAAAGGCCTGCTCGCCAAAGGTGAAGCTCACGCTGCAGCACTGGCTTTCGACCCGCAAGTTCTTCTCGATTCACGTCTGGCACCCGACATGCACCCCCTGGCGACCCAGGTTCGCTACGCCTGCACCCAGGCGCGCGAGGCGGTTGAGCGGTTAAGCGGGCATCCGCTGTCAACGCTGCAGGCACCGACCTCGATGGCTGAGGCGCTTGCACTGATCGACCAAACGCTGGCAGTGCTCGCCGACGCTGACCGTAGCGTGATTGAGCGTCGTGCGGATGAATCCATCGCCATTGAACTCCCCGGTGGTATCGCCTTCCAGATGACCGGCAACGAATACGCCGTCAATTGGGCCACGCCGCAGTTCTATTTTCACCTGATGACCGCCTACAACATCCTGCGCCATAACGGCGTGCCGCTGGGCAAAGCGGACTATGTGCCGCACATGTTCGCGTATGTGCGTCAGGGCTGAACGCAGCGTTAAGGGCGGCGGCGATTGTGGTGCTGCGCAGTGTCGACACGAGCATCTGCAGCCGCGCTTTTGCGCTGATGGCCTGTGCCCAAAGGCTGCGAAAATCGGCCAGCCGTTGTGAAATGTTGTGAAGCATGGGGAATGGCCCTTTGCCCATGCTAACGTCCGCATCGGGGTATCGTCAGCACGACGATTTCATTCGTTCCATTGAGGGAGCAGCGCCGATGTCTACTACCGTAACGCCCGCGTCTGGCGGGTCGAACACGCCAAAGTCCTCGCCGTCGTCTTTCGACGACAAGTTGAACATTGCCAAGTCCAGCAAGGTTATTGCCGATTACATGCGCCAGACCGGCAAGTCGGCCATCACCAAGCAGGAGCTGTCGCAACTGGCCAGCAATGCCTCAGGCAAGGTGCCAGCGAACGTTTCCGACGCTGCCAAGTACATGGAAAAACACCCCGATGTATTCACCGCCATCGAAACCCACGACGTGGCCGGTGCCGATAACCTGTCCGGCGTGTGGAACTTCGACTGGGCGGCCAATGGCGGGCTGAAGGGCACGGCGACCGATGCCATCGCCAACATGCAGGACACGTTTGACATGGCCATCGCCAAGTCTGCGCAGATCACTGAAATTTCCACCGCTAAAAAAGCCGAACTGGACTCGACCAAACAACGGCCGCAGAACTGAGGCCGCAGGTTGTCAGCCACGCCAAAAACGGTTCCCGGTGCGTCAGTGGGGACCGTTTTGTGCTTGACCGGCGGTCAGTGTCATTCAGTCCCCGCAACTCAAACACAGCGCTGTGCCGACACTCATGGCTTGGCCTTTTGTGATGCGTTCAGCGCAGATTCAAGCGAGGTGAGCAACTATACCGGTCAGTGAAAGCAATCCAGTCGTCACTGCCGGAGAAACCTTGATGCTTGTGATCGTCGGCGTACTTGCCATCGTGGCCGTGTGGATCTGGTGGACCTATCCCCGGGTTGGCAACGTGCTGTTTGCGCTCATCGCCTGGGTAGAAGCGCGGCGGTCTCGATTGAAGACCCTCAACGTACCGATCAAAGGCATGACCCTCGCCACTTATCAGGGGGGCGACACGCATGCGCCGGCGCTGTTGCTGGTACACGGTTTCAGCGCCGACAAGGGCGTCTGGCTGGGGTTTGCGCGGCACTTTGTCGATGCTTACCGCGTGATCATTCCGGATCTGGCCGGCCACGGTAAAACTGCCTTTGTGACGGGCGGCGACTACAGCATTGCGGCCCAGGCGCGGCGCATGGTGGCGCTGCTGGACGCCTGCCAGGTCGACAAAGTGCACGTTATTGGCAGTTCCATGGGCGCGTATGTCGCCAGCTGGTTGGCCACTCATTATCCGGAACGCGTGCTGTCGCTGGCTTTGATTGGCGCCGCGGGCGTGAATCTGCCGCAGCCCAACGAAGTCGAAGCGTTGGTCAATAGTGGCGATAACCCGTTTCTGATTCGCACCCGTCAGCAATTCGACCGGTTTTTCGCCATGACCATGGCGGCACCGCCTTTCATCCCCGAAGTATTATTGGCGGCCGAGGCGCAAAGCTACATCAAGCGCCGCGCGGAGCTGGCGGAGATTTTCGCGAACTTCTCCGACAGCCCGCGCATGGAGCCCTGGTTGCCGCACGTACGCGTGCCAAGCCTGATCCTGTGGGGCCGGGAGGACCGCATGGTGCCCGTTGCCAGCGCGCAAACCTGGCTTGAGGGGATCCCGCATGCGCGCCTGGAAATTCTTGAAGGCATCGGCCACTTGCCGATGGTGGAGGCCACGCAGCAGACCGTCGCGCACTGTCGCGAATTTCTCGACAAAGCCAAAGTGTATTCCTCGATCCGCCCCTAGCTGTACGGGGCAGCCAGGGCTGCAACCGATTACTGTCGCAGGCATACCACCGCCGTCGGGATGCCGCGCCATGTTCATGTCTACCAGCCTGCTCTCAGCCTTTGTGCTGTTTGCCTTCGTGTCCTCGATCACACCCGGCCCCAACAACACGATGCTGCTGGCTTCAGGCGTGAACTTCGGGTTTCGCCGGTCGATGCCCCACGCGATGGGCATCAGCATCGGCTTTATGCTGTTGGTGATTTCGGTGGGGCTGGGTCTGGGCGAAGTGTTCAAGGTATTTCCATGGGCCTACACCCTGTTGCGGTATGTGGGCGCGGCTTACTTGTTGTACCTGGCGTGGAAGATTGCAACCTCGGGCGGCATACCCGAGAGCAACAACGAACACGCCAAACCCATGACCTTCCTCGGGGCGGCGGCGTTTCAATGGGTCAATCCCAAAGCGTGGATCATGGCGTTGGGGGCGATCACCACCTACACGCCGGCCGAAGGTTATGTGACCAACGTGTTGGTGATTGCCCTGGTGTTTGCGGTGGTCAACTTGCCCAGCGTGTGTGTATGGGTGGTTTGCGGCACTGGCCTGCGCACTGTGCTGCGTGAACCGCGTTGGTTGCGACTGTTCAACGTGTCGATGGCCGGGCTGCTGGTGGTATCGCTGTACCCGATGCTCTTTGCGAGTTGACAAAGCGGGATGACGTTACAGGTGTTGCAGCTGCGGGCCGGCGACCGCTATGACGAGGTGAGGCGCCAGCGGCAGCGGCGGTCGGGGCGCTGTTCGAGTATTGCCGACCCACTCAGTCATGGACGGGTTGGCCGGCCACTGCGCTGATCATCAGCGAGCTGGCCACACAGGCGGCGCGCAGCTCGGCCGATACCCAGGCGGTGACGCAATCACACGGGCGAGATGGTTGCCAGCAAGCCGATGCCGATGGTCAACACCAAAAAGCCGAACAGGAAAAGTGCCATCTTGGTCATAAGGCCTCCGAAGGGAAGGGGGACGACAGGAATGTCGGGATGGCGCCATTGTCCGCTTCCAGGCGTTTTCGATACAGACGCAGATAGCAAAGAAAAAACCGTATCAGATGGCCCCGCGACTGCCCGGTAGCAGTCCTGGAAGGCACACTGTTTTCTAAAGATCAGGCACGCGGCGGCGTCCAACAGCGCCGCCGGTGCAACCGCAACCTCAGGCACCACGCCTAGGGAATGCCGGGGGACAGCGTCTGCATTTGCCCCTAAGATAGCGCCCACTGCATCAACAATAAGAGTGGGCCAACCCTCGATGGAAAGACGCCAATTCAGCGGTGGCATGCAAGGCAAGAACCTGCGCTACCTGAATGACACCCCCCAGCAGTCGCCGCCGGTTACCCGCGTGGGTTTTTTGCTGCTCGAACACTTCTCCCTGCCCGCATTCACCCAGACCCTGGACACGCTCATCACCGCCAACCTGTTGCGTCCCGAACTGTTTGCCACCCGTACGTTCGGTTGCGGCGACGGCGAGGTCATCAGCGACCTGGGCCTGGTCATCCGTCCCGATGCGCGCCTGGACGTGTCGGCGTTGCCGCAGTTGGACTTGTTGGTGGTGTGCGGCGGCTTTCGTACCGAACTCAAGGCTGATGACGAATTCAGCCACTTGTTACGCAGCGCCGCCGAACAGGCTGTCGCCCTTGCCGGGTTGTGGAACGGCGCCTGGTTTCTCGGCCGTGCCGGCCTGCTGCAGGGCTATCGCTGCGCCATTCACCCGGAACATCGCCCGGCGCTGGCGGAGGTCTCCAAGGCCGCCCAGGTGACCAGCGAGCCCTATGTGATCGACCGTGACCGCCTGACGGCCTCCAGCCCCTCAGGCGCGTTTCACATGGCCCTGGACTGGATCAAAGGCCTGCACGGCAAGGCGCTGGTCGAGGGCATTGAAGACATTCTGGCGTTCGAGGAGTCGCGTTACCGACGCATCAAACCCACGGAAAATGTCTGCGTCAGTGCGCCACTGCGTGAAGTGGTGAAGCTGATGGACGCCAACCTTGAAGAACCGCTGGAACTCGACCAACTGGCCGTTTACGCCGGCCGCTCGCGCCGTCAACTGGAGCGGCTGTTCAAGGAACAATTGGGTACCACGCCGCAGCGCTATTACATGGAACTGCGGGTAACCGAGGCGCGGCGCTTGTTGCAGCACACCGAACTGTCCCAGGTGGACGTGCTGGTGGCGTGCGGTTTTGTCTCGCCGAGCCATTTCAGCAAATGTTACAGCGCGTATTTCGGCTATCGCCCCTCCAAGGAGAAGCGGCTGGTCAAGTAGGCTGCGCGCGTTGATTTTCTATTTGGACGACGTTTTATCAAGGAGTACCTATGCCTATAACACTGCCAGACCGCTACCGTGGCAGCTTGCTTGGGCTGGCCTGTGGCGACGCGGTCGGCACCACGGTTGAGTTCATGCCCCGCGGCACATTTGCCGCTGTGACGGACATGGTCGGAGGCGGGCCGTTCAGCCTGAAGCCTGGCCAGTGGACCGACGACACATCGATGGCCCTGTGCCTGGCCGAAAGCCTGCTGAGCAAGGGCGGCTTTGACGCGAAGGATCAGATGGGCCGGTACCTGAACTGGTGGCAGTGGGGTTATTTGAGTGCCACGGGAGACTGCTTTGATATCGGCATGACCGTGCGCGAGGCCCTGGCGGCTTTCCAGCAGCATGGCGACCCGTTTGCGGGTTCTACGCACCCGTATTCGGCCGGCAATGGCTCGATGATGCGCCTCGCGCCTGTGGTGTTGTTCTTCTTCCCGGACCGGCAACGTGTGCGCACCTTTGCCATCGACAGTTCACGCACAACCCACGCAGCCCCGGAGGCCATCGAGTGTTGTGTGGTACTCGCGCAGGCGCTTTGCAATGCCTTGAGCGGCATGCCCAAAGACGACGTATTGCGCGTCTCGGACGCTGCGCTGACAGCGCCCAAAGTGCTGGCTATCGCCGCCGGCGAATACCGTGACAAGTCGCGTGGCGAGGTTGTCGGTTCCGGCTATTCGGTTGCCTCGCTGGAAGCCGCGTTCTGGTGCTTTCACCACACCGACAGCTTTGCCGATGCCGTGCTCGCCGCTGCAAACCTGGGTGACGATGCGGACACCACGGCCGCCATCGTGGGTCAGTTGGCGGGCGCCCACTATGGCGTCCAAGGCATTCCCGCAGGCTGGCTGGAAAAAGTATGGATGCGCGCGGAGATTCAGCAGATGGCGGATGCCTTATCAGACGCCTCCAGGGCCGGCCACTGAGGCCCGCACCCGGCAGCGTTGCTCAGAATCGCCCCAGTCGGTAGGGCGCAAGCGTGGGCAGCCCTGACAGCGAGGGGTGTGCGGCGGCCAGTTGCGCCACGATCTCTGCCGTCACCGCTGCCTGCGTCAGGCCCAAATGCTGGTGCCCGAACGCGAGCAGCACCTTACCGTCGCACAGCCGATCAATGATCGGCAATGAGTCGGGCAGGGAAGGGCGAAACCCCATCCAGGCAGTCGCGTCCTGCGCGTTCAGGTCCTGACGAAACAAGCCTTGGCTCAGCCGGTGCAATTGCCAGGCACGTTGCATATTCGCCGGGCGCTTGAGCCCTGCGAACTCGACGGTGCCGGCCAGGCGCAAGCCACCGGTCATGGGCGTCATGATGAACTTGCGCTCAAACGAGGTGACGGCAAACGGCAGGCGGTTCTGTTCCGTTGGCAGCATCAAGTGATAGCCGCGTTCGGTGTCCAGTGGCACTGTTTTACCCGTGAGTGCCGCGGTGAGACTGGCCGAATGGGCACCGCAGGCGATCAATACCTGGCGCGCGGCGACGACGCCTTGATCGGTCATCAGCGACACGCCGGTGCCATCCAGCCGCCCATCCAGCACGCGCTGCTGCACAAACTGCACGCCACTGGCCCTGGCGGCGCTCACCAGTTCGCAGACCACGGTGTACGGATCAATAAAATGCCCGGTGCCGGGGAAAAACAGGCCGCCTCGGATAGCCTCGCTCAGTTGCGGCGCCACCTGACGTATCGCCTCACCTGGCCAGAATTCCACTGCCACGTTTTGCTGCTGCATGCGCAGGCGCACTGCATTGATCGCCTCAGCTGACGCGGCGCGCTCAAACACCAGCAAGGAGCCGTCTGGGCGCAACAACTGTGGCCGGTCAATGCTCTGCAACAACCGTTGCCACGCCGCCAGGCTGGCTTCATTCAGCGCGCGAATACCTGCGACCGTGCGCCGGTAGCTCGCCGGGCGCAGGTTCAGCAACAGGCGCACAAACCAGGGCAGGGCGCGCGGCAGGTATTTCCAGTCCAGGCTCAGCGGGCCCCTGGGGTCCAGCAGCATCGCCGGCAGGCGCTTGAGGATCGACACGTCGGCAATCGGAAACACCTGCTCGGTCGCCAGATGCCCGGCGTTGCCATAGGAGGCGCCCATACCGGGCGGCTGCGGGTCGATGACCACCACGCGCCGGCCTTGACGCGCCAATTGCAACGCGCAGGCCACGCCGATAATCCCGGCGCCGATGACCACGGTGTCCGCGGTATTGGAGTCGGACATGGCCTAGGCCTCTCTCTGACCGTCGAGCAAACGCCTTAACTGCAACGGGTTGCCTTGTTGCAGCGCGCGAGGCAACAAGCCATCGGGGAAGTCCTGGTAACACACCGGGCGCAAAAACCGCAGGATCGCCGCCGTGCCCACCGAGGTGCTGCGTGAGTCCGAGGTGGCAGGGAAGGGGCCGCCGTGGACCATGGCGTCACACACCTCAACACCCGTGGGCCAGCCGTTGACCAGCAAGCGCCCGGCCTTGCGTTCAAGCACCGGCAGCAAGGCTTTGGCACTTGCAACGTCGCCATCATCCAAGTGGAGTGTGGCCGTCAGTTGGCCTTCCAAGTGTTCCGAGACCTGGCGCACTTCATCATCGCTGGCGCACACCACCACCAGCGATGCGGCGCCGAAGATTTCTGCTTGCAGGTGCTGATTGCGCAAAAAGTCATGGGCCGGGGTGACGAACACGTGCGCCTGCCCCTGGTTGGGGCCGTCGGCCGCCTGACCTTTTGCTGCAATCCGGGCATGTTCGGCCAGCGTACTCACGCCGGTTCGGTAGGCGTGGAAAATACCCGGCGTCAGCATGGTCTGGGCCGCGCAACCGCGCAGCAACTGCGTTGCGGTGGCGATGAACGCATCCAATGCGCTGCCTGCGACGGCAATCACCAACCCAGGGTTGGTACAAAATTGCCCGGCGCCCTGAGTCAACGACGCGACAAAACCCCGCGCCAACGCTTCGCCACGTGCCTGCAACGCGGCAGGAAACAGATACACCGGGTTGATCGAACTCATCTCGGCATACACCGGGATCGGCTCCGGCCGCGCCTGCGCCGCCTGGGTCAACGCGATACCAGCGTTGCGCGAACCGGTAAAGCCCACGGCCTTGATGCGCGGGTCGGCGACCAGCGCCACGCCGATGTCCGTGCCTGCGCCGTAAAGCAGTGAAAACACCCCGTCGGGCAAACCGCAGGCCTTCACCGCCTGGGCCACCGCGCGTCCGACCAGTTCACTGGTGCCGGGATGGGCACCATGTGCCTTGACGACTACCGGGCAGCCGGCCGCCAAGGCCGAAGCGGTATCACCGCCCGCCACCGAGAACGCCAAGGGGAAATTGCTCGCGCCAAACACGGCCACCGGTCCCAGTGGCACCTGCCGTTGACGCAGGTCTGGACGTGGCAACGGCTGGCGCTCGGGCTGCGCGGTGTCGACACGCACGCCCAGCCATTCACCGGCGCGCACGGTGCGCGCAAAGGTACGCAACTGCGCGCAGGTGCGGCCACGTTCGCCCTGGATGCGCGGGCGCGGCAGGCCCGTTTCGGCCATGGCGCGTTCGATCAACTCATCGCCGAGGGCTTCGATAGCGTCGGCAATGACGTCCAGAAAGCTGGCGCGCTCGGCCAGCGAGGTTTCGCGATACGTGTCGAACGCAGCCCACGCCAGGGTGCACGCTTGCTCGACATGCTCACGACCGCCGCCGGCGTAAGCCGGTTCCAGCGGCGCGTCGGTGGCGGGATTGATGGCCCGAATCGCTTCGAGATGGCCGGAAATGGCTTGCTGACCGATCAGCATCTTGCCCGTCAGAGTCATGGGGTCGTCCTGGAAAAATGAGGGTTGGCCGCTGTGAGAAGCACAGCGGCGCGCGAGGGCTCAGGCGAGGTTCTGTTCGGCGGACCAGTTGGCGTACCACTGGCGGAACAGCGCGTATTGGTGCTCGGCATAATGGCGCTGCGCATCACTGAGCACGTCGGTTTCATTAAAGTGCAGGGCGTAACCGTGGTCACCGTTAAGCACCATCAGATGTTTGTAATACAGCACCAGGTCGCAGCCTTCGTCGAAGGAGGACAGCACGCCCAGCGCCGCTTCCAGTTCGCGGGCCAGGCGCCGCGCCTTGGCGTCACCTTTGGCGGCTTGCTTGCTCAGGGCCACCAGTTGCAGCACTTCACGTGGCAGCGCATTGCCGATGCCGGTGATGGCGCCGGTGGCGTTGCAGTTGACGAAGCCGTGCACCACCTGGGTGTCGACGCCGACCATCAGGGTCACGTTATCGTCCTGGGAGGTGATGTTTTCAGCCGCGTAACGCAGGTCGGCAGCGCCGCCAAATTCCTTGAAACCGATGAGGTTGGGGTGTTCGCGGCGCAGTTCGAAGAACAGGTCGGCGCGGGTGGCAAAGCCGTAGTACGGGCTGTTGTAGATCACCGCCGGCAGGTTTGGCGCGGCATTGAGAATGGCCGAGAAGTGCGCCTTTTGCGCGGTCGCCGACGCACCGCGTGACAGCACGCGCGGGATCACCATCAGCCCATGGGCACCGACGTTGGCCGCGTGCGCTGCGTGGGCCACGGCCTCACGGCTGTTCACCGCGCCCGTGCCGACAATGGTCGGCACACCGGCAGCCACCAGGCGCGCCACACCTTCCTGCCGCTGGGCTTCGGTGAGCAACGGCCAGTCACCCATGGAGCCGCAGTACACCACGGCGCTCATGCCGATATCGACCAGTTCGCGCGCCTTGGCCACCAGGGCGTCGAAGTCCGGCTTGCGCTCACGCGTGCACGGGGTCATCAGCGCGGGGATGCAACCGGTGAAAATGTTGTCGCTCATTGTTTTAACTCCTTGCAGCGTTCAGTAAAAATCGGGGCTCAGATGCCCCAGGCGAAAGGGTCCTGCGCGTCGATCAGCAGGGTGCTGTCGGCGGTCATGTAGGCGCGGCCGGTGATAAAGGGGCGTACGCGCTCGCCGTCCCATTCATAGCGGCCTTCGAATTGGCTGCCGGTGATGCTGGCTTGCACCCAGGTCGCACCGGGCGCGAGCTTGCCGTCGGCGGCCAGGCACGCGAGCTTGGCGCTGGTGCCGGTGCCGCACGGCGAGCGGTCGTAGGCTTTGCCGGGGCACATGACGAAATTGCGGCTGTCGGCGTTGGCGTCGTCTGCGAACAGTTCGACATGGTCGATCAGCGCGCCATCGGCGCCGTGGATGCCTTGGTTTTCCAAAGCCTTGAGCATCGTCCAGGTGTAGTCGGTGAGGGCATCGACGTTGCTCATCTCAAGCGTCTGACCGTGCTCCGAGACCAGGAAAAACCAGTTGCCGCCCCAGGCAATGTCGCCGTGGACCACGCCATGGCCCGGCACGTCCACCGCCACGTGGTGGCGATGGCGATAGGCGGGCACGTTGCGCAGGGTCACGGCGCCGTCGTCGTGCAGGGTGGCCGTTACAGGGCCGACCGGCGTGTCGATGCTGTGAACGCCGGGCTCGATGCGGCCCAAGTGGTGCAACGAGGCGACCAGCCCGATGGTGCCGTGGCCGCACATGCCGAGGTAGCCGGTGTTGTTGAAGAAGATCACCCCGCACGTCGCACCCGGTGTGACCGGCTCGCAGTACAGCGCGCCGACCAGTACATCGTTGCCACGCGGTTCCAGCAGGCAGGCGCGGCGCCACCGGTCGTGCTCGGTGCGCAGGTTCTGCAGTTGCTCGGCGATACTGCTGCCTGTCAACGAGGGAAAGCCATCCAGCACCAGGCGCGTGGGTTCGCCGCCGGTGTGGGAGTCGATCACGTGCAACCGTTTCATAAAGCGCTCCATTCAGTGGGTGGCCGGGGACAAGGGTGCGCTGTGCCGGGGTTGGCTGACGGCTTCGCTTTCGTCGTCTTCGTGTTCCAGGCGCACAAGGTGGGCAGGCACGCCGGTGGCCGCGCCCCAGTAATAAATGCCCAAGGCGCAGGCCGCGACGATCAGCGTGTCAAACGGGTGGCTGAGCACGCCGAGGCCACCAAAGCTGCCGAGTTTGGAGAGCAAGAGGGTCGCCGCGTAAAAGCCGATCAGCCACGCCGACGAGCGCACTTGCTGCTTGATGTTCAGGTGCGCGGTCGGCACCCAGCGTGCGCACAGCAGGTACACCCCAAACATCAGGATTTGCAGGCCGAGCAGCCACGACACGGTGCTCCAGCCGGACCAGTACACAATCAGCGCGGCGATGATGAACGACAGCGGGCCGAGTACCGCCATGCCCTTGACCCGAAATGGCCGTGGCATGCCCGGTGCATTGCGGCGCAGCGCGGCGACGGTCACCGGGGCGACGGCGTAGCTCAGGATCAGCGCGGCCGACACCACATTGATCAGCGCTTCCCAGGATGGGAACGGCAGGGTCCAGAAAACCGACAGGCCAAAGGTCAGCCACAGCGCCGGGCGCGGAATGCCGGATTTCTCATCAATGCGCGTGAAGATCTTGAAGAACGTGCCGGTCTGCGCCCAGCCATACACCACGCGCGGCGTGGCATTCATGTAGATATTGCCGCAGCCGCTGGGCGAGATCACCGCGTCCGCCACCACCAGGTACGCCAGCCAGCCCACACCCAGCGCCAGGGCGATATCGCGATAAGGCAGCGCGAGTTCCTTGCTGATCCCCGCCCAACCGTTGGCGAGCATCTCGGTGGGCACGCCGCCGAGGAACGCGGTTTGCAGCAGCACATAGATCGCCGTCGAGAGCAGCACGGAGAGGATCAATGCGATCGGGATTGTGCGTTGCGGGTGCTTCACTTCACTGGCCACCGAGATGATCGGCGTCAGGCCCAGATAGGCAAAAATCACGCCGCCGGCCGACACCGCCATCTCAATGCCCGACAGGCCGAACGGGGCAAAACCCTGGGCCTGGAAGTTCGCCGGTTTAAAGAAGGTGAACAGCACGCCAATCACCAGCAGCGGCACGATGAACTTGAACACACTCACCAGGTTATTGGCGATGGCGAAGGTCTTCACACTGCGGTAATTAAGCACAAAGAACAGGCACAGCAGGGCCAATTGCATCAGCCAGCCCAAGGGGGTGGGGTCGCTGGAGCCGGCCTTGGTCAGCCCGGGAAACCAGGCAGCGGCGTATTGGCGCGAGGCGACCACTTCAATCGCCACCAGGCTTGAAAACGCAATCAGCGTGATAAAGCCCATCAGGTAGCCCAACAGCGGGCCGTGGGAATACACCGGGTAACGCACCACCCCACCGGCACGGGGCAGGGCAGCGCCGAGTTCGCAATAGACAATGCCCAGCAGCAGCACGGCGAACCCACCGATCAGCCAGGAAAAAATCCCGGCCGGCCCGGCGATGGCCGAGACGTGACTGGCCGCAAACAGCCAGCCCGAACCGAAGATGGCGCCCAGCCCGATAAAGGTCAGGTCCATCAGTGAAAGTTGTTTCTTGAACTTGCCTTGAGCAGACATGGCGGCGCCTTCTTGTGAGTTATTGGATAGGCAGGTAGTGGCGCTATCCTGAACGCATCAAGGGCGTGGCGATTGATGTTTTGCGCCTGCGTGGATGACGAATTCGGCACAGTTGGCCGCGCTCGACAGTCACATCGGCATGCGGCAATCTGCTCGAAAACAGGGGAGTCCAGTTCATGCTGCCGAGCGCATTTGCGAGCCTTTTTCAGGCCAATCGTCCCCACGACATGCAGCAGCTATTGGCCGGGGTGGCGCAGCTGTTGCCGATGCTCGACGTGATCCCCAATGCTGCGATCTTCATCAAGGACATCGAGGCGCGCTACGTGCTCGCCAACCACACGCTGGTGCAGCGCTGCGGCCTCAAGCAGCTGCAACCGCTGCTGGGCAAGACCAGTGCGCAGGTGTTCCCCGCGCAACTGGGGCCGGGCTATACCGAACAGGATCGGCGCGTGCTGGAACAGGGCTTTGTACTTGAGGACCAGCTGGAACTGCACCTGTATGGCACGCGCGAACCCGGCTGGTGCCTGACGCACAAATGGCCGCTGTACAGCGATATCAACCAGATCATCGGCCTGGCGGGCATCTCCGTCGACTTGCAGTCAGCCAGCGAAACGCACCCGGCGTATCAGCGCCTGGCCGCTGTCGACGCGCACATCCGCACGCATTTCAACCGGCGCGTCAGCCTCGGTGAACTGACGCGCATCGCCGGCATTTCCGTGGCGCAGCTGGAGCGCTACTGCAAACGCGTGTTCCACCTGACGCCACGGCAGATGATCCAGAAAGTGCGTCTGGAACACGCGCACCGGTTGCTGCATACCGAACTGCCGATCACCGAGGTCGCGCTGCAATGCGGCTACACCGACCACAGCGCGTTCACTCGCCAGTTCAAGGCATTGACCGGCTTTACGCCGAGGCAGTATCGGCAGGCGCCTCGCTACCGGCCACCGGCTTCCAGTGGGGCAGCGGCGTGAGGTAGTGCAGGTCGAATCGGCGCTCGACAAAGGCCCAACGCCCACCCCGACGTTCGAGCCGGTCGTGGTAATGGCCGCTGATTTGCACCTGCCCCAGCTCACGGTGTAACACCATGCAATCCACGGCGGCCTGGGCGGTGGCCGTTTCGCCCTGCAGCTCGATCAGCGTATTGGCCATCCAGTGATGCATGTGGGGCATGTGCGCCCAGTTCTGGTGAGCGGAGTCGACAATCGCGTCGACACCCACGAAGTGGCCGAACGCAGCGCCCAACGCCAGCACGGCATCTGCATGCCAGATACTGCGCAGCAACGCTTCATCGCGACGATCAAAGGCGTGTGCGTACTCGGCAATCAGACGTTGAATCGCCAAGTGGCTTTCGAGGTTATCCAGGCGCGCGCTCAATGCTTGCAGGCTCATGCTGTTGGCTCCTGATGGGTGGGGAAATCGGTACTCAGGCTGAGTTCCAGCCACGCGGCGGTTTCCTTGGCGACCGCGGCCAGCTTGGCGTTGATGACGCTCAGTGCGTCGGCGCCGGCGATAAACCGCAGCGGCGGCACCGGCTCATTGACCAGGCGCACCAGGGCGTCGCCCAGGCGTGCCGGATCGCCGGGCTGTTGGTGGTTGCGCGCGGCGAACACGGCCAGCGCGTTGGCCCGGTAATCGTCGTAGTCGGGAATGCTGCCGCTGGCCAGCTTCAGCGCGCGCGGGTCGAGGAAGTCAGTGCGAAAGGCGCCGGGCTCGACCACGGTGAGGCGAATACCGAAGCTGGCGATCTCTTGCGCCAGCGACTCAGAGAAACCCTCGAGGGCAAATTTGCTGGCAGAGTATATCGACGCACCGGCCACCCCTTTGAAGCCGCCATTGGACGACATGTTCAGGATGTGCCCGCTGCGCTGCTCACGCAGGGTCGGCAGGGCTGCACGTGTCACGTTGAAGGTGCCCAGTACGTTGGTGGCGAACTGGCGCTCGACAGCGTCGGCGTCGATTTCCTCGAAAGGCCCGAACTGGCCATACCCGGCGTTATTGACCAGCACGTCGAGGCGGCCAAAGCGCGCGATACACGCGCTGACGGCGGCATGCGCCTGGGCCTGGTCACGAATATCCAGATGCAGGCTCAAGACCTGGTCGTCGCAGGCGCCGAAGACGTCGTGCAAGCGCGCAAGGTCAAGGTCGGTTGCCACCACCTGGTCGCCCGCTGCCAGCGCCGCGTGCGCAATACCTTTGCCAATGCCGCTGGCACTGCCAGTAATCAGCCAGACCTTGCTCATAGCACCATGTCCTGTTCAATCCACTCCAGGACCGATGCGTGGATGGGCGCCCAGCCCAACTCCTGGCGTGCGCGTTTGGCCGTGACCCGGCTGTTGGTGCCGAAGGTGTAGTGCGCGTGCAAATAGCCCCAGCGCTCGGTCGCTTGCTCCACGCTCCAGAACCCCAGCGGTTCGAGCTTGAGGCGACGGGTTAGCGCCTGGCCGATCTCGAGGAACGACGCCTCGCCGTTTTCGACAAAGTAGAACGCGCCGGCCGGGGCGTTTTGCAGGGCCAGCAGGTAAAGCTCGGCGACATCGTGGATGTGCACGTTGGACCAGCGATTGACGCCAGTGCCGACCACGCGCACCACGCCACTTTCCTGAGCCTGAGTGACCAGCCAGGGAATCTGCACGCTTTGCGTGTGCACGCCGGTGCCGGTGCCATAAATGCTGCTGGGGCAAATCACCACCGCGCGAATGTTTTGCGCGGCGGCGCCGAGCACTGTGAGCTCTATGTCGCGGCGCGGTTGTTTGGAGGCGGCCACCACGAAGGTGCTGTCTTCATCAAATACGGCAGGGTTGACGGCTAAACCCTGGGCATCGTCGCCGATCACGCTGGAGCCGCTGGTGTGCAGGAACGGTTTGCCCGAGCCTGCCAGCGCCTGGATGAAGGTCTGGACGGCGCCGAGATGGTCGCTGTCAGCCGTGTGAATGACGCCGTCGGCGGCGCGCGCTTCCTTGGCCAGCAGTGCCAGGTCATCGAGGTTGCCGATGACCGGTTCGATGCCCAATGCCTGCACGTGGCGCGCTTTTTGTTCATCGCGCACCAGGCCTCGAATGGCGTAGCCGGCGTTGATCAGTCGCAGGGCGACGGTGCCCCCGACATACCCATTGGCGCCTGTCAGAAATATGCTCATGAAATGCCTCGCTGATAGGTGGATCAAGTTAGCGTGCAATCTAGCGGTTGCCTGGGGCCGGAATAAGTGGGATAGGTGTCAGATCAGTAGTGACGGTTTTGTCATGAATGGCTCAACGATTAAGGACGTTCATGGACAGTTTGGGGGGCATGGCGGTGTTCGTGCAGGCCGGCGAAATCGGCAGTTTCGTCGGTGCAGGGCGAAACCTGGGTATCTCGGCCTCGGCGGTCAGCAAAAGCATTGCGCGGCTGGAAGCGAAGCTTGGCGTGCGGCTGTTTCACCGCAGTACTCGCAGCCTGACGCTGACGGCTGAGGGCACACGTTTTCTGCAACGGTGTCGGCGGGTCATTCAGGAGCTGGAAGCGGCAGGGGAGGAGTTACGCCAGACCGCCTCTTTGCCTCAGGGGCCTTTGCGGGTAAGCCTGCCGATGATCGGCAAGCCGTTTCTGCCGGTGTTTGCCGACTTCCAGTTGCTGTACCCGGATATCCAGCTGGACCTGGAATTCACCGATCGCCTGGTGGACATCATCGGCGAAGGTTTTGATGCCGTGGTGCGCAGCGGCATGCCCAAGGACTCTGGCTTGTCGGCCCGTTGCCTGGGCCGTTACCGCATGCTCGCGGTCGGTTCGCCGGGGTACTTTGCCCGGCACGGTCTGCCAACACGGCCCCTCGATTTGCTTGAACACCGCTGCATTCACTTTCGCTTTCCCGACACGGGCAAGCTGCAGCGCTGGCTGATTCGAGAGCCTGAGCAACCTGAGCTGGAGCTGCCGCGCACGCTGATCAGCAACTCGGTGGAGGGCCGCGTGTGTTTTGCGCTCAAAGGCTTGGGGATCACGTACGCGGCAGACTTCATGGTCAGGGAATACCTGGCGTCGGGTGAGTTGTGTGCGGTGCTGGAGCCGTATAGCGAGGAGACCAGCACCTTCAACCTGTTGTGGCCGTCCGGCAGCCAGGTGCCGCTCAAGCTGCGTGTGCTGATTGATTTTCTTAGCCGTCGAATCGGGTTTCTGTCTTAGCCCAACAGTATCAATGCAACGAATCGCCCTCGTGGCCGCTCCTATGCTTACGAATAACCTTTTCACGCACACAGGTAACGGGCTTATGACGGCGGCGGACAACGATCATGTGAACTGGCTGGTTGAGCAATCGATGCTGCACGCGGCGCGCCAGCGCGCCAAGCTCTATTCGGGGCAAGGGCGGTTGTGGCAGCAGCCGTATGCGCATACCCGGCCGCGTGATGCTTCAGCCTTGTCGTCGGTGTGGTTTACCGCGTACCCGGCCTCGATTGTGACCCGTGAAAACGGCACGGTCCTGGAGGCGCTGGGGGACGAAAGCTTGTGGCACGCGTTGTCGAAGATCGGCATCCAGGGCATTCACAACGGCCCACTGAAAAAATCCGGCGGGCTTTCCGGCACGCGGCATACACCGACCATCGACGGCAATTTTGACCGCATCAGTTTTGAAATCGACCCGCAACTGGGCACCGAGGCGCAGTTGCAAGCCCTGACACGCATGGCCGCTGCGCACAACGCGGTGATCATCGACGACGTGATCCCATCCCACACCGGCAAAGGCGCGGATTTCCGCCTGGCCGAGATGGCGTATGAGGACTATCCCGGGCTCTACCACATGGTAGAAATCCGCGAAGAAGACTGGCCGATGTTGCCCGACGTCGCCGAAGGCCGCGACGCGCAGAACCTCAGCCCCGCGCAGGTGGATGCGCTACGCGACAAGCATTACATCGTCGGCCAGTTGCAGCGGGTGATTTTCTTCGAGCCCGGCGTGAAGGAAACCGACTGGAGTGCTACCCCGGTAGTGGTCGGCGTGGATGGCAAGCCGCGCCGTTGGGTCTACCTGCATTACTTCAAAGAAGGGCAGCCGTCGCTGAACTGGCTGGACCCTTCGTTTGCCGCGCAGCAAATGATCATCGGCGACGCCCTGCATGCGATTGACGTGATGGGCGCCAAGATCCTGCGCCTGGATGCCAACGGCTTTCTGGGGGTGGAGCGCAAGCTTGAGGGCGGCGCCTGGTCAGAGAGCCATCCGCTGTCGATTACCGGCAACCAGTTGCTCGGCGGCGCGATTCGCAAGGCCGGGGGGTTCAGCTTTCAGGAGCTTAACCTCACGGTGGATGACATCGCCGCCATGTCACACGGCGGCGCGGACCTGTCCTATGACTTCATCACCCGCCCGGCATATCAGCATGCGTTGCTGATGGGCGACACCGAGTTTCTGCGCCTGATGCTGCGCGAGATGCACAGCCAGGGCATCGACCCAGGCTCCTTGATCCATGCGTTGCAGAACCATGATGAGCTGACTCTGGAACTGGTGCATTTCTGGACCTTGCACGCCCACGACAATTACCTCTATCAGGGCCAGACTTTCCCCGGCAACATTTTGCGTGAGCATATCCGCGAACAGATGTACGAACGACTGGCCGGCGAACATGCGCCGTATAACCTCAAATTCGTCACCAACGGCGTGTCCTGCACCACCGCCAGCATCATTACCGCAGCGCTGGGTATTCGTGACCTGGAGGCGATTACGCCGACTGACATCGAGCAGATCCGGCAGATCCATTTGTTGTTGGTGATGTACAACGCCATGCAGCCTGGGGTGTTTGCCTTGTCGGGTTGGGACCTGGTTGGCGCACTGCCGTTGGCAGCCGATGAAGTCGCGCATTTGATGGCCGACGGCGATACCCGCTGGGTGCACCGTGGCGCCTACGACCTGGTGGACTTGAACCCCGAGGCCGAGCTGTCGGCGGGGCAGATGCCGCGCTCGAAAGCCCTGTACGGCAGCCTCAACCAGCAGTTGCAGGACCCGCAGTCGTTTGCCTCGCAGCTGCAAAAAATCCTCGCGGTGCGCAGTGCCTATGGCATCGCCGCCAGCCGGCAGATTCTGGTGCCGGACGTCGAGCATCCCGGCTTGCTGATCATGGTCCACGAGTTGCCGGCCGGGAAGGGCACGCAGATTACCGCGCTCAACTTTGGCGGCAGCGCGATCACTGAAACCCTGCACCTGCCCAATATCGCGCCGGGGCCGGTGGTGGACATCATCAATGAACGGGTTGAGGGCGACCTCACTGCCGAGGGTGAATTCACCATCACGCTGGATGCCTACGAGGGCCTGGCGCTGCGCGTTGTCAGTCATTCGCCGATGGTTTGAGTGCCGACAGGGCTGATTGACGCATCGGTCAAGTGCCGCATTAACGCGGCGTTTGAGCGTGAGGCTCGCGATGAACTGCATCCTCTGCGTCTCGCTGGCGCAAACCCTCGGTAATGCCTTGGGCCAGCAATGCGTTGGCCTGGCGCAGATTGCCTGGTTGCTGCGGGTGTGCCAGCCAAACGTCCATTTTCAGCTGAAAATCACTCAGCTCGACGGTGGTCAGCTCATCTGCCTGAGCACTGCTGGTTAACAGCGTTGCCGGAATTAGACCCAGCCCGAAACCGGCCGCGACCATGCGCATCTGCATCGCCGCGCCATGGGTGTCCAAGGCCAGTTTGAGCGTGTGGCCGTGTCCGCCCATGGCCGCTTCCAATGCCGCGCGATACCCGCAGCCTTTGGGGTTCAACACCCACTCGACGGCTGCCAGGTCGTTGATCGTGGCGGTCGGGGCCACCCGCGGTGTGCGCTTGCTCTGTACCACCCGAATGTCGAGTGTGGTGATCAGTTGCGCTTGCAGCGAGGCGGGTGGGCTATTGGCGGCGGGCAGCATCAGCGTGGCTGCATCCAGTTCGCCCAGGAGCAGGCTTTGCTCGAGCTCGGAACTCCACTGGGTGACGATCTGCAGTTCGAGCCCGGGCAGCTGGTCGCGCATACGCGTGACCACCTCGAGCGCCACCGCGTCCGCGACGACCTGCGTCAACCCCACACGGAAGCGCCCGCTGGGCGTGGCATTTTCCTGGGGGATACTCAGCAGGTGCTCCGCGTCCTTGAGCAGCGCCACGGCTTTTTCGTAGACGCGACGCCCGATGGCAGTGGGCGAGGGCGGACGCGTCGAGCGATCGAATAATGCGTCGCCCAAGGTGTCTTCCAAGTGCTGAATGCGACGAGACACCGCCGACTGCGTCAGGCAAAGCGTTTGCGCTGCCTTGGTCAGTGACGCGCTATCGACCACGGTGACGAAGGCCTTCAAGTCTTGAAATAGCATGCGAAACACTCATCATCTTTTAGAAAATTATGCGCTTGATGAATCTTGTCGTCGCGACTAGCGTGGTACCACTGGCCGCCGGTGTGGATGGCCGCTCACCCTGTTAAGGATATGTTCATGCCTTTAGTCCGAATTGACCTCGCCGCCGACACCTCCACTGACACCGTAACCGCTATCGGTGAGGTGGTATATGCGGCGATGACCAGCGTTGCCAACGTGCCTGAGCACGATAAATTCCAGATCATCAACCGGCATGCCAAGGATGAACTGGTGTACCCGGCGGCCGGTTATCTGGGGATCACCTACACGCCCAGGATTGTGTTTATCCAGGTAACGTGGAACGCCGGGCGCAGCATTGAAGTGAAAAAAGCTTTTTATACATTTATCGCCGAAGGCATTCACGCCAGGACCGGGTTGCGCAAGGAAGACGTGTGGATCAGCCTGGTCGATGTGAAGCGCGAAGACTGGTCATTTGGTAACGGTGAAATGCAGTACGCGCCGACCGAGTGACCCAGGCACTAAAAAAGGGGCGACTCAGCCTGAGTCACCCCTTTTTTTATTCGGCGTTCAGCGCCTGCAGAAACGCTGTGTGTTGCAGCGTTTGCGAAAACATCGGCAAGGTGAACTGCTCGGCTGCGTGCTGTTGTTCTTCACTGAACGTCGCGGTGCAATCGGTCAAGGTCACCACGTCATAGCCTTTCTCGTAACCTGATCGAACCGTGCCTTCGACGCAGCAGTTGGTCAAAAAGCCTGCGACGACCAGGTTCTGGATGCCATTGTTGCGCAGGACCAAATCCAGGCCGGTGGTGGCGAACGCATCCAGCCCGCGTTTGCCTTCAATCACAATATCGGCGGCTTCGCGCGTCAGCGCGTCGCTGATCTCGGCGCCCCAGGAGCCGGCGCGAAAGGCGTTGCCGTCGGCCACGCCCTTGAGGATGCCGTAGGAGCGCGTGGTCAGCTCAGGGTAGCCGTCGGAAAATTGGATCGGTAAGTGGATGATCTTCACGCCCAGCTTGCGTGCCTGCTCAATCGTGGTGGCGGTGTTTGCCAGCATGTTGGAGGTGTGCATGACGTCTTTGACGGCGTCATGGAACACTCCGCCGGGAGTGGTGAAGTCGTTCTGGTATTCAATCAACACAATCGCGGTTTTATGCGGGTGCATGGTCGCTCTCCGATCAATAGGGTTTATTCGTTGCTGCTTTCAACCAGGGCGACGCTGTAGGTCGCACCCTTCAAACGGTGTGCAGCGACCGCCTCATACGCGGGGCTGTCGTACCAGGCGCGCGCCGCCGCGGGGGTGGGGAACGCCAGGATTACCATACCTTCAGCCTGTGCGCCCTCGAGTGCGTGCGGCGTGCCCTTGACCACCAGGTCAATGGGGTGCCCGTCAAACGTATCGCGGACCTGGCTTTGGTACAGGTCCAGCTGTGACTGGTCGTGGGTACGTTCTTTGGTGAACACAATAAACGCGGTCATGTCAGTGGCTGCTTGGGGTAGGCGCATGAGGGGCAATAAAGCCCTGGTCTTTCAGCGCTTGCCAAAATTCGCGCGGGACGCTGGCCTTGATTGCCTGCGTGTCTTCGGTAATACGCGAAGGCCGACTTGCGCCAGGGATGACGGCGGCGACCAGCGGGTTGGCCAGCACAAATTGCAACGCTGCTGCCTTGATATCGACGTGGTAGTGCTGCGCGATCGCGTGGATTTTCGCCACCTTGTCGAGCATGGCGGCAGAGGCAGGTTGGTACTCGAAGTGCTTGCCGCCGACCAGCACGCCGGAGCTGTAAGGGCCGCCCGCGACAAACTCGGCGCCTTTGGCCTGAGCTTTGGTGAACAGCCGTTGCAGCGGCTGCTCATGATCCAGCAGCGTGTAGCGACCGGCGAGCAGGAAACCGTCGGGCTGAACCTCCTCCAGATCCAGCAGCAGTTCGCAAGGCTCAACGCGGTTGACGCCCAGCCCCCAGGCCTGAATCACACCTTCTTCCTTGAGACGCGACAGCGCCTTGAAGGCGCCTTTGCGGGCAATGTTGAAGTGTTCGATCCACTGATCACCATGGGTGTCCTGGGCCACGTCGTGGACGAATACGATGTCCAGGCGGTCGGTGCCCAGACGCTGCAGGCTGCTTTCGATCGAACGCAACGTGGCATCGGCCGAGTAGTCGCTGAGCATCTTGTTCGGGTTGCCCTGGCTGAACGGGCCGGAGCCTGCGTTCGCGTGCACTTCGTCAGACACCAGGCGGCCGACTTTGGTGGAGAGGGTGTACGCATCCCGAGGATGATGCGCCAGCGCCTTGCCCAGGCGAGTCTCGGACAGCCCGGCGCCGTACAGCGGCGCGGTGTCAAAGAAACGGATGCCTTGAGCCCAGGCGGCGGCGACGGTAGCGGCTGCCTCGTCTTCATCAATGGCGCGGAACATGTTGCCCAGCGGCGCCGTGCCGAAGCCCAGTTGCCCGATAATGTTGTCTTTCAAACTCATTGCATCACCTCGGCCTCATCAGGCCTTTAATCGTAGGTCAAGCACGACGGTTGGGTCGTGTTCGTTGAGGAATTTCTCAAGCGAGAGTGAAGATACATGAGTGTAAACATCTATTAAATAGATTCTGCATAAAATCTATTTGAGTTTTTTGAGTGTTCAAGCGTGAGTGAGGTTTGCCTGGCTGCTCATCGGTCTGGTGCAAACAGGCTGATTATTGCGATGCTAACGGCCTACACGGTCACGACCCGCCCACATCGAATTCATGGAGAAACATCGATGCAATCGCTGCCCATCCCGCCGTCCATCGTCGGGCACACGCTTGAGTTACGCCCTTTGGACAGCGCAGATTTCGAAGCCCTGTACCGCGTTGCAGCCGATCCGTTGCTCTGGGCTCAGCACCCGAGCCCAACCCGCTATCAAGCGCCGGTATTTCGTGAGTGGTTCGACCAGGCATTGAAGTCGCAGAGCGTTGTGGTGGTGATCGACCGTGCCAGCAACGCGTTGATAGGCAGTTCTCGCTACTACGACTTCAGCGAAGAAAAACGTGAGGTTGCGATTGGGTACACATTTTTAGCCCGCGAAAAATGGGGCGGCGCAGCGAATGGGGAACTCAAGCGGCTGATGCTCGACCACGCATTTCGCTGGGTCGATACTGTGTGGTTCCATATCGGCGCTCAGAACATTCGCTCACAACGGGCCATGGAGAAAATCGGCGGAAGGTTGTCGCATTCCGCGACGAAGGATGTCGCCGGGCGCACCCAAGAGAACCTTTTTTATAAAGTTGAGCGTGATGCGTTTGTGGGTAACCAGTTGTAGTGGATCAGGATGCGAGTGTGATTGTCGGTCGGCAGGACGCGGGGGGGATTTGCGGAGGGCAAAAAGACAAGGAACGGCAGCTGTGGTTCGATCTCCAACAGAGACCTGCGTGCACAATTGCTTTGAAGCGTTGATCGATGATCGAGAGAGTGAATTTACTTCCCGAAAAATGTAGAGGTGCCACCTCTAATACATCAGTTTTCGACACCGGCGATGCATTGGGAAAATATCCTTCCTGGGCGGCTTCGATGCCGCAAATGCTAAATTGCCGCCCAATCAAAGAGGCGACGACATGCGGATTTTGATAGCGGCGGTAGGGGTTCAGGAGCTTCAAGATGGGGTTCGCAACAACACTCTGGGAATGGTATGGGAAGGGGGAGTACAAGCGGGTGCTCGCCGTTTGTGAAACGTTTCCTGCCCTGGAATTTTTGGCGATGAGTGCCGATGAGCAGCGAGGAGCTATTGCGTCTTGCCCTGCCTGTGAAGCCTGGTCAATGACAATGCTGCCGTTGAACGATACGTTGGTCGTCTGTGGCACAGCAATGCCCAGCGAAGTTGGAAGCAATCTCCACAACCTCTGGCAACTCTGCAGCAACCTGCCTGAACACGCTTTTCGTTGTGGCGACTGGATGTTATTCGATCATCAAGAATGGCAGCCCGTTCGTGATTCCGCCCAGAACCTGCTTGGTCTAATGGAGTGCCTGGAAATACAGCCTTACCTGGACGACCTGACAGTTGATTGTCGCAACGAGGTAAATGGGTGCATCGTTGCCAATTTTAAGCGTACATAACAGCCGTCAATGCCCAGCCCCGCGCTGGACTTTTTGCATCTGGCGAAAGCATACGTATAAGAAAGGCGCTCCGTAGAGCGCGTTATAGCTACTTAATCCAGGCTTACTTTAACGGAAAGGTAGCCATGAATGCTGTCCCACTTTCAATGGTTGAACTAACCGAAACCGTGCCGCCGTGTGCCTTCACGATTTCGCGAACAATGAAAAGCCCCAATCCAACGCTGCGACTGTCTTGCGCAAGATTGACACCACGGGTCATCGGACTGAAGACCGTGGCCAGAAAGTCTGGAGGAATCGGTATACCCCAGTTGTGCACCACCAACTCGAAACCTTGCTCCGTAATGGAGGAGGTTACTGTCACCGGGCGATCCACCGCTCCGTACGTAACAGCATTGGAAATAAGGTTGCCTGCAAGCTGCGTAAGCCTATCGCTGTCAGCCATGCATAGACCCTGGCCATTGATTGAATGCAGAAACTCTCGTTTGGGATAAACGATTCGAAGCTGCTCGACAGCCGCACCGATCAGCAGGTGTAGGTCGATAGTCGTTTTTGTTACCCCAATACCGCGCCCTATTCTGGCCTGCGTGAAATCCAACAAATCGTTGATAAGCCTGCGTGCCCTTTGCGCCGCTTCCTGAGTGTGCCGAACCAATTGTCGCTGCTTAGGGGACAGATCATTGCGCTCAAGCACCTCGGTGGCCATTGAGATCACCGAGAGGGGATTACGCAGATCGTGACTCACTATGCCAATCATTTGCTCAGAGAACAGAGCACGATCTTCTGCTGCTGCCTGCTCCCGTTTTACGTCTGTAATGTCATGAAGAATACCGACAAACTGAACGAGCTTGTTATTTGGGTCGAATGCCGCACGCCCAGTGGAGAGTACCGTGCGCTGAACGCCATCAACGCCGTTCAATCTATAAGTGCAGCGATACTCCTGAGCAACCGATCCGAGAGCCGCCGAAAATAACTCGGCCTCTCTTGGGCGGTCATTAGGGTCTATTAGGTCTGAGTACACTGAGGCCGAAACATCTTGGTTTGACGGATAACCGAGCAATTGCGCGACGCTGTTATCGTAACGACGCTCAAGTGTCACCGGGTCGACGTCCCAAACGTGCATTTTGGCCGACTCCAGAGCAACCCGCAGCCTGGCATCGGCAACCGACAAATCCCGCTGAAGCGCCAGGTGAGCTTCGAGCGATTCCTCAGCTTGCCGTTTGGAAATCAGCACTTCCTGCTCGAATCGATGCCGCTCGATCACTACAAAAGCGCAAACCTCATCGAAAATGCCTCCAAGGTGCTCCCGCCTTGTTGCGTTGAGAATCATGGGTAATTTTTTACCCTCAGACGTCGCAAACTCAAGCTTTACCTCGCAGATGGAACGCTGCATCTCAAGTAAAGGCATCCAGTGAGTTTGATGGAAAATCCGTCCTCCGATAGTCAGCAACTCTTGAAGTTTACGTCGGCCAACCAACTGATCTTTGGAGTACCCCAGCCACTCGCAGAAGGTGGCATTTGCCCGAAGGATTAAACCGGCCTTGCTGGTGATAATGAGGGCGCAGGGAGCGTGCTCGTAAAGCAAGTCGGCATCAGGGAGTGGGTCGTCATTAGCCCCCATGAGCAATTCGACCCTGAACGCTCGCAATGAAGCTTTGGATCGCATTGATGCATAGATTAGGAGCACTCAGGTGCGGGCAATGCCCCACGTTTTCTATCACCTCAAGACGATTATCCGGGATCACCTTGTTGAGGTAACGACCGACTTCGACAGGTGCAATGATGTCGTCGGAGGACTGAATAATCAGCGCCGGCGCCAGTAACTTGGCCACGTCATTGCGGTTATCAGATAGGAAAGTCACCCTGGCGAACCGCTTCGCAATATCAGGGTCTGTCTGGCAGAAGCTATTTGTTAATTCGACACCAAGATGGGGCTGTCCAGGCGCGCCCATGATGGCGGGGGCCATGGAGCTCGACCAACCAAGGTAATTGCTTTCCAACGTCTCCAGAAGTGAGTCGATGTCCTCCCTGCTGAAACCACCAAAATATTCACCATCG
Source organism: Pseudomonas sp. R9.37 (assembly GCF_963878885.1). NCBI lineage: Bacteria > Pseudomonadati > Pseudomonadota > Gammaproteobacteria > Pseudomonadales > Pseudomonadaceae > Pseudomonas > Pseudomonas sp. R9.37. The sequence goes on from NZ_CAWNZA010000050.1 coordinate 160,612, forward strand.
TTGATATACGACGGCGAAGGCCCAACCATGACATGCGCCCCAAATAGGTCAGGACGCTTATTGGCGGCGATTACGCCAGCCATAGCGCTGACAGAATGCCCGACAAATATGGCCGGGCAGTCCGCAAACTCCTCAATAATCTCCACGATGTCTTGCGCGTACCCTTTTAATGATGAGTACCTCACAACCTCGTAGGCTGAGAGGTCTGACTTCCCACAGCCTACGACGTCGAAAAGAATCGTCCGAAAGTTTTCGCGGAATGCCGGCTCGACCAGTCTCCACATATTTTGATCACACCCAAAACCATGCGCAAAAACTAGAGTGGCAGGGCCTGAACCGTGGACGCGTACATTGTTGCGAATTAGGACAGACATTTAAGCCTCCTGCGCTGATCACACATGGAATTTGAAAGGGCGAGTTTAACAGTCTATGTCATTAAGTGCCGTCGTCCGCCTTGCTTGGCAGCAAAAACCTGGACGATAGCAAGTCTCAACGTGCATGGTCCGGAGGCTTATTTGAAGGGGGCGGACGAGCCCTGGGCTGAGCGCTACATCGCTGACGAACTGCCGGTTGGACAGGCGGTCGGAGGCGGCACGCAAGGTAGGCATGCAGCGCCACCCATTTCAATCCTTAGGTCTCGGCGGTGTCCGGTATGTTGATACGCTGCGCAAGGGGTGTCATTCGACAAATAAAGGAAATATTCGATTTGCCAAATTGATAGGAGTGTTTGCGGGTAAACGCCACGGTGGATTCGCACTTCGACTCGATCCCAGTCTCCTCCAGTACTTCGCGCTCCATAAAAACAAGCGCCTGGCCATCGAGCAGGACCTTGCGGCCCAGGACCGGAAACACACTCGAGTGTTGCACGCTGACGATTAAATCAATGAGTTCTACGTAGCCTGACAAGGACTTGCTGGCTTTTGTTCAGCAGCAAGGTTGGTGAAAAAAATGCAGCCTATTAACTTGGCGAATAAAACTAACGTCTCCTCAAGATCCGGGTCTTCAAACAATATTGAGCGTGAGTCCAGCGCGCATAAAGCGCCAAAGAGGCGTCCATCAGGAAGGAAGATAGGCGCGCCTGCATAACTTTCCAGTCCGTATTGCTTGACGACATGGCGATCTGAATATCTGTGATCGCCACTGATTTTTGGAATGAAGAGGGCTTTGGGGTTTCTTCTCAGTTCGCTGCAGAGGGTGATTTCCAACTCCAGGGTATTTCCAGCCTCTATCCCTAAATGGGTTGGGTCGCACACTGAGCAAACTATCCAGTCCTTTTCCGTGAATTTGGCAATGCCTGCAAATCGCATCCCTGTCAGGCGCGTAACAAGCTGCAAAATAGTGCTCGTGGCCTCCAGTTCAGCTATTTCAGAGCGTTCATCTGCGCTCAGCACAGAGTGCAAGGCAATCTCATGAGAAGCCATTTTTATCCTCTGCTGTCTGTCGCTGAGCGTGTCACTGTTGAATTTGTGAATCTGTGCCATGAACCCTGCACTGTGCTTGATCCAGCTTTTAGGTCCGGAATCGGAGAACCAAGTCGTTCAAGTTCACGGCTAGACGTGATAATTCATTGCTTGCAGTCAACGTCTGGCGAGTGCCCTCAGTGCTTTGAATTGCCAAGTCACGAATGCTTATGAGACTGCGATCTACGTCACGTGCAACGTGAGCTTGCTCCTCGGAAGCGGTTGCGATCTGAATATTGCGGTCGTTGATTTCCAGCACGGAATCAATAATTTGGCGCAGCGATTGGCCTGCTTGCTCTGCCGTATCTCGCGTGGTGTAAACCTCAGAAGTGCTCTTGTGCATCAACTCCACTGCGGCTGAAGAACCGGCTTGAATGGTGGATATCATCTGTTCAATTTCCTGGGTCGAAGTTTGGGTGCGGTGCGCCAACGCCCGAACCTCATCGGCCACCACTGCAAAACCACGGCCCTGTTCACCCGCACGTGCCGCTTCAATTGCTGCATTCAACGCCAGGAGATTCGTTTGCTCGGCAATCGCCCTGATCACACTCAGCACTTTGGTGATGTCTTGAGCCTGGCCTGCGAGTTCTTTCACCTGGTCTGAGGAGACTTCGACCAGTTCCGTCAGTCCGCGCATGGCCGTTAACGTTTCAGTCACTTTTTGATTGCCCAGATCAGCCGCCAAGCTGGACTGCGTGGCCGCTTCAGATGTGGAGTTGGCATTGCGCGCGACCTCTTCGACGGCGACGCTCATTTCGGTCACTGCTGTGGCTGCTTGCTCGATTTCGCTGTTTTGCTGCTGAAGGGTGCGATCGGCACTTTCTGTGATCGAAGTCATTTCAACGGCTGCGGTACTCAGTTGAGCAGACGCTCCCGAGATTTCTAAAATCGTGCTTCTGAGATTTTTCTGCATCCGATTGAGAGCATGCATCAAGCGCGAGGCTTCGTCTGAACCTGTCACTTCAAGGTCGTGGGTGAGGTCGCCAGACGCGATATCTTCCGCCAACTTCAGCGAGGCGCTGATGGGGCTGACGATGCTTTTAGTGAACAGGGTCGCCAGGACGATGGTTAAGATAAATGCGACTACCAGTACCGAAATCAAGACGTTAACGCTATGGGTATATACATCTGTCGCGTCTTGCCCCGACACCACCGCCTGACGCGCATTTTGCTCACGAAGAATTGTTAGCTGCTCCTGATAGGCGCCTGCTCGCTGTGCCTGCTCTGTGTTCGCAAAAAGGACAGCTTGATCATGATCAGCAATATCGAGGGCAAGTACGTTCTTGAGGCCGTCGATGTAAACATTCATAGCTTGGCTTGTCTTCGAAAACTGCAGTTCATCCTGCTGGCCAGAAATCAGGTGTTCACGGTAAAACTCGGTCTTCGACTGGAGCGTCTGTATGGCGCCTTCGACCAATGACAGCGATTTATCATGCACATCCTTGGTCGTGCTCGACAGCATGCGGATACTTTCAAGGCGAGCATGGAGCAGCGCGATTTGAATGTCGTCAATGACCTGGATGCTGGGCAATGAGTTTTGCTCGATGTCCTGCTCTGCATTACGCAGGTGATCTATCTGCAGATACGAGAACCCTGCCAAGCTGATGAGCAGAAGTGTGATTAGCCCAAAGCAGACGAAAGCCCTGCGCGCGATATTCAAGGATCTTAATTTCATATAGGCCTCCGAGGGCCGGGATTTATTGGCGTGGCAATCCACGTCATTTTGTTGAGCGCGAACAAAACAGACTGTTCATGCAGCACAGTGACTCTCGGCTGCAGCTTGGGGCGCAGACGTAAATCCAGGAATACAAAAGAATGAATCGAGATAATAGGCGCGCTAAATAATTGCGCGCTTATGAGTTTTAGGCGCTTATGCCGTAAGCGGGCCGGAGGGGAGTTTTCGATTAATCCAAGCGGGGGTGTGCCGCAACGACGGGCTCACCATTGCAGGCTTCGCGCATTGAACTACGCTTGCCGGGAGCGCTCTGACTTCGATCATTTTGGTAACTGATAGGGCATCATGGACAAGCGGCTTGCGGGTCTGTCAATACTGCTGACCCTCGGGTGGGTCGTCACGGTGGCGGCCGTCATGTGGTATTTCTACGACAATTAATCTAAAGGCCGAATCAATTCAGGCCCCTTAGTCCTCACGTTTCCCACGGCCGTTCTACTGACATTTCGGACACGCCAATATGCCAAGCAATAATATCGAACGTAAAACTTACGCAGCACTTCCTCCTGCCGTGGGGCCCTATTCGCATTCGGTGAAACATGGCAATACCCTGTACCTGTCAGGCTTCACAGCGTTCGGAACTGATGCTCAAGGGCAGAGCCTAGAAAAACAGGCCAATGCTATTTTGGAGCAGATTAAAGCGGTTGCCGCCGAAGAGGGCACCGATATGTCTGCACTCTTGAAGGTGACTCTATTCATCACCGACTTCAGCCAAATCGGCGAACTGCGCAAGGTGCTGATGCAGCACTATGAAGGACATCTGCCTGCCAGCTCCCTGGTCGAAGTTTCAACGTTGTTTTCCCCGGAACTGAATATCGAAATTGAGGCTATTTTCGGGGTGTGACAGGCTGTAGAGCCGGCTTTGCATGGTCGAACAGTGTGCAAGCCGCCTAAAAAATGGCCATGGAAAAGACGGCTCAATTTTGCAATCAGGACAGCCGATGTTAGTTCCCCCGGGGATCAGCGAGGATCGACGCCAGCGCCAACCGCAAGACCTTCGAACATTTATTCGTGCCCGGCTTGCGGAAAGGGTGGGTGATCACGTCTTTGGACCGTAGCGAGCGGGGGTTACTGGTTGCGTAATGGCATCCAGCTGTGCGGGCACAGCTCAGCAATTTTGCTCGCTGCGGGAGTTTAAACATTTGGCAACGACATCAATTTAATGAGGCATGGCTTTCATCTTGCTCGCGCCGCTCGCCGAGCATACTCTCGGAGCCGCATTTCTTAGGCCTTACTGCCATGTATTATTGGAACAATGATAATTTCGAAGGGCTTCTGGCGCTTGCGGAGAGCCTTGATGCACATTCCAACCTGAAGCCACTTGCGAGCTATTGTCGATATCGAGAACAAGGGCTACGTCGCGAAGCATTTTCTGCACTTGAACGGTTTCTCGTCGCATCCAGTTCGTTTGATAGCGCCGCCGCACGTCGCGCAGCAATCGAAATTCTCGAAGCCAATTCGCGATCCTCAAAAACCCATCAGTTTCTGACGCAGCCGCTCACCGCCCGGTTTCTGTTGCCTACGTTGAAGGCATGGATGGAGGAAGATGCAGTCACAACCTTACCCGTGCGATGGCTCGGGATGCTCAACCGTGACCCTGAACTGCTTACCAGAGCACTTTCTGGGTTCCCGGAAGATATGCCTGTGCGCAGGATGCTGATCGACTTCGCGCTTAGAGGGGTTGGCCATGCCACCCATCATCTTGACGAGTCTTTCTTCTTAGGCAGTGTTGACGAGGCGACCTCAGCGCTGGAGCGTGCCAGACGACTCATAGCAGAAGCCCCTGATCCCGAAGCGCTGGCGTATCTGACATCTGAAGTGCAGCATTTCGACCGCCTCATCGCGGACTGGAAAGCCTATTCGGAAAATCCCGTAGGCGGCTTCCCCGAATGGTGCGCGAAACTGGCACGAGACTACACATATTCCGCCAAGGTCTACTACGAGAGATGAGGCGGCGACAGATCCAGCGCGCATCAGGTTTCCTCAAGAGCGAGTAGGTTTTCATAGCAGTTTGAGAGCGGCGAAGGATCACATCTGAATGTGGCATCGGTGTTCCTCCCTGAGGCGAACAGCGTAGCAGGGAGCTTCTTCGGTGTGGCGCCGTAGGTTGCCGCAGACACCGCAAAGAAGTTGAACACGCCCCGCCAAGCGCAGGGCGCGTCTGACACTACTTGCCGAGCTTTTTACGAACGTCAGTCACCATCGGGCCTACGGCTTTAACCGCGTCTTTGAGCTGTTGTTCTGTTACCCCAAACTCCTTCGTCCAGTGCTTTAGCTCCCAAGGTTCTGATGTGTTCACTCGAGCACGATCTTGAGGCCCACGGTTTTTCAGATCATCAGACATACTCACTCCCTGCGGGTTGGCCTGGAGGGCCCAGGCGACTCTCGATAGAGCATGGGAATGTATGGGTAGTTCGATTGAGGTTACAGGAGGGTAATTGCATTCGGCTGGACGCCGCAGGAGGGCAATTGCGGAACAGGTGTGTCAATTGCGGAAAAAAGAAAAAGGCCTGCATGAGTTTCCTCATGCAAGCCCTTGATATCTATGGTGCCCGAACCCGGAATCGAACCGGGACGCCCTTACGAGCGGGGGATTTTAAGTCCCATGCGTCTACCAGTTTCGCCATTCGGGCGGTAGCGCGGTGCAGCAGGGTTGGGAATATATAGACCCAGGCGCTTGGATGCAAGGTCGAACGTTGTGTTTGTTGCATTCGCGCAAAGTTGAAAAAGCTTGCCAGATCAGTGGTCTACACGAGAAACCTGCCGTCGAGGCGAGGGTTTTAACACGCCACGACATGCTCCTGTCACTATCCGACGCAGCCCTGAATTAGAGTGCGCCTGCGCATTCCTGTCAGGTCGGCTCATGAAATTTGCATCTGATCCCATCGTCACTCAACAGTTTGAGCAACGCATACGGTTATTAAAACCGGTCGACTATCGAGCTGCGGCATCGTGCTGACGGTTTTGCCGAGATGGATTTCGAGGGTGTCGTTCTGGCGATAAGCGACGAGCGCTTGGTCCGCTTGCATCACAACGGATTGGCCGTCACTGCGAATAACTGCTCGGCGATCCCGGCATTTCAAGTGGAGGAGGTCGAAGCTGTCCTGCTGCGGGTCAGCAGCACGCAAGTAGTCATGCCCGTGACAATTCTGCCATAGGGCAATACTTGCGCACTGCTGCAGGAACCCGACGGGAACCTGGTGAATATCTTCTCAATACCCGAACAGCTCAGACAAAGTGCTGCCCGCTGAACCCGCGTGGCAAGCGCTGCAACCCGGGCAGGTCGGTCAGGCGTTGCGTCCACGCACTGCGCCAGTCGCTGGCAGCGTGGGTCTGGGTTTTGCGCGCGGAGCGGCGGGCGGCATTGCGTTGTGTGCGGCGCGCTTCTTTGTAGGCTTCGGTATTGCGGCAGGTGCGGCATTTGACTCGGTTCAGCTCGGTGCTGGACGTAAGATTGCTGCCGTGATGGCCGCAGGCTAGATGCCCGGCGACCTTGAAGTGAGTGACCATGTAAGCGTCTCCTTCTTATGGGGGTACGCGCATCCCAGACCAGCAGGTGCACGTGAGCAGGGCGGGGCAATTAACCCCGGCGCCTCAGGGTTTTGACTCCAGGCGCGGCGCGGCGTTCGGTTTTGTTCCGCGGCGGGTTCGCGTTACCCTGTGAGGCCAACAATCATAAAAAGGAATGGATGATGACTGTCGACGTGTTGCCGCTGGAAGGCAGTTGCCGGTGTAACCGGGTGCGCTTCAGCGTGAGCCTGCCCCCAGTGATTACCATGGCTTGCCATTGCAGCGGCTGCCGGAAAATGACCTCAAGCGCGTTCTCCCTCAGCGCTTTGATCCCTGCCAGTGGCTTTACCGTGACCCAGGGTTGCCCGGTCATAGGCGGCTTGCACGGTGTGGACCGTCACTATTGCTGCCCGCATTGCATGAGCTGGCTGTTTACCCGTCCCCATGGCATCGACGAATTCGTCAATGTGCGCGCGACGTTGTTGGATGACGCCCACGACTACGTGCCGTTCATGGAAACCTGGACCAGCGAAAAGCTGCCCTGGGCCTCCACGCCTGCCGTCGAAAGCTTTGCGCAATTGCCAGCGCCGCAGGACTTTCCACGCTTGATGCAGGCCTACGCCGCGTTCAGCGCACGCTGAGTTCAGTCAATCAGTGCCAGCAGGTCGGTGTCGCCTACATCCACGCCCGCTTGGGTCAGCAGCGTGGTTGCCTGGCCTCGGTGGTGGGTCTGGTGATTGAAAAAATGCACCAGCAAGCCAAAGAACGGCTTGTGGTTCGCGGCGCCGCGCATGTTGTGATAACGCAGGTGCTGGTCCAGGTCGGAATCGCGCAGGCTGTGCGCCCACTCGATGATGAGCTGATCCAGCCATGCGCGATGGGCTGACAGCACGCGCAGATCGGCAAAGGCCAGCTGCTTGAGGTCGGTGGGGGTGGCAATCGCACTTAAGGGGGCCAGCGCCGAAAAGCCCGCGGGATGCTGGGCAAAACGTTTGAGCCAGACGGTATCCCCCAGCGCGAGGTGATTCAGCGTGCCGAGGATTGAGCCAAAAAACGCCTGTCGATCCGCCGCCAGCTCCGCGTCCGTCAGCGTGCTGGCGGCGTCGTAGAGTTTGCGGTTCATCCACTGGTTGTAGTTGGCCATCAAGACGATGTGCTCGATACGGTTCACGGGTGTTCTCTCTCAACGGCGCAGTGGCGTCATCATAGAGCGTGCCTGCCCGGCGGTCATGGTGTTCCAGCAGCGGCGGGCTATGGTTGTTGAATGCCAACACTGCGCCCTGGGAGGGTAAGACCATGAACACCAGCGATCTATTGGAACAATTGCTGCGCGGGCAGTCAGGCAGCGCCTCCTCGGGCGGTGGCCTGGGCGGCCTGTTGGGCGGTTTGCTCAAAAACACCAGCGCCGGCAATGCCTCGGGCGGCGGTGGGTTGGGTGGATTGTTGGGTGGCCTCGGTGGGCTGCTGCGCGGCGCGCCCGCCAGCGGTACGACGCAGGCGCGTTCCGGCGGGATGAATTACGCGGCATTGGCGTCTCTCGGGATGGCCGCGTTTCAGGCGTATCAGGCCTGGCAACGACAGCAGGCGTCTGCACCCCAGCAAGCCATTCAGACGGTTGACCAGCTCGACGGCCCTGAGGCCGAGGCCCACAGCCATGCATTGTTGCGTGCATTGATTGCTGCCGCCAAGGCGGATGGCAAGATCGATGCGCAGGAGCAACAGATGATCAGCACCGAGATTGGCCGCCACACCGACGACCCGCAACTGCAGCAATGGCTTGACGCCGAAGTGGCCAAGCCGCTGAATGCTGCGGATTTTGCCGAGTATGCGCGTGACCCGGCGGTGGCTTCGGAGATCTACCTGGCCAGCGTGATGCTGGTCAATGATCAGCAGCAGGAAGAGCGTAGCTACCTGGATGAACTGGCAGGGCAGTTGCAGATCGATCCTGATCTGCAACTGCACCTGGAACAGCAGGCCAAGGCTTAGAAGCGAAGGGTGGCGCCGGTCGTCAACCACTGATCGCGCGCGCCGCTCAGGCTCTGCCCGACGACGACATCCACATCCACCAACGCGCCGAGATGGAAGCGGGGCCCGGCCTGCCACGCCTGGTCGCCGCCTTCCTGGCCATAGCGCTCACCGATCAGTGTCAAAGCATGCGCAAGCTGATATTCGAAGCCCGTGCCCCAAGTCAGGCGGTGGGTTTGTTCGCCGCCGTTGTAGGCATGTGTCCAGCCGCCATTGAGGTTCAGGCGCAGCGCTTCGACAGGTTGCCAGGTCAATGGCACATTCAGGTCCGCGCCGTCGAACGCGTGCTGGCGATCCAAGGCAAAATGCGACGTTGCCGAAACTGCCAGCTGTAGCCCAAGGTCCTCGCGTGACCACACCTGCGCCTTCACTTGCGGGCTGACCTGCGTTTGGGCATCACCGGCCTGGCTGGCGCGCGACAGTGCGGCGCTCCATTGCACCGCGGGCAGTGCGTTGAACGTACAGGCCGGGTTCAAGGTTTCGCTGTGGCTGTTGCCTTGGTGCCGATTGGCGGTGTACCAGGCGTCCACATTGCATTCGCCCGGGGCGTTGACCGCGCCGTCATCAACCACATAGGCGCCACCGGCCGCGTGAGCTTTGGAAAGCAGCGCGATGAGCAGGACAAGGCCAAGGGTCACGCCGATAAACGTCAGGTTACGTTGCAGTGCACGCCGCTTGGCCGGCGGCAGCAGCAACAGGGTATGGCGAGCGCCGCGATAGTGACGTGCGCGATATTTGGCAAACCCGTCTTGGCGATGAGGGGTGTGTTTTTTGTGCATGATGCACCTCGCTTGAATTCAGCTTTCTACGGTCAGCACCGAAATGCCGCTGGCTTTGGCCTGGCAGACCAGCTCCGAGGTGTCGTCACCACCCGGCAGGGCGATGACTACGTCGGGGCGGCTGTCGGTCAGCATGAAATGGTTGCGTTGGCGTTCCGCCTGCTTGCCATGGCGTTGCCAATTGGGCGGGTAACGCACCACGTCGATGCCGATTTCCCGCGCCCATTCCTCAACGTCACTGCCCAGAAATTGGTTGCCGCCGTGAATCAATACCTGCACCGGGCGCAGGCGGTGGTAAGCGTCCAGCACTTGGCGGGACTTTTTGGTGTCGGCGTAATGACGACCTGCACAGATCAAGACGCGCATGGTGAGAATCCTTGTGTTGCACGGTGGCCGCCGGGCGACGGCCACCGTTTTCAGAGGCGGGGGGTCAGTACCACTGCTTAAAGCGGCGGATGTAGATCGTTTTCATCAGTTGAGCCACGCAGCAGTAGGCCAACAGCGTGCCGACCAGCCATGGGAAGTACGCCAGCGGCAGCGGCTGCAGGCCGACCAGTGTGCCCAGCGGCGAGAACGGCACGTAGATCCCCAGGCCGATGACAATGGCGGTCATCATCAACACCGGCCAGGCGGCCGTGCTCTGGAAGAACGGGATCTTGCGAGTCCGCAACATGTGCACGACCAGGGTTTGCGAGAGCAGCCCCTCGATAAACCAGCCGGACTGGAACAGGGTCTGCATTTCCACACTGTTGGCGCTGAACACGTACCACATCAGCGCAAAGGTGGTGATGTCGAAGATCGACGAGGTCGGCCCGATCCAGATCATGAAGCGGCCGATGTTTTTCGCATCCCACTTGCGCGGTTTGGCCAGGTATTCCTTGTCCATCTTGTCCCACGGCAGGGCCAGCTGGGAGATGTCGTACATCAGGTTTTGCAGCAGCAGGTGGATCGCCAGCATCGGCATGAACGGAATGAACGCACTGGCCACCAGCACCGAGAACACGTTGCCGAAGTTGGAACTGGCGGTCATGTTCAGGTACTTCATGATGTTGCCGAAGGTTTCGCGGCCCTTTAGCACGCCTTCTTCCAGCACCATCAGGCTCTTTTCCAGCAGGATGATGTCGGCCGATTCCTTGGCGATGTCGGTGCCGCTGTCCACCGAGATGCCCACGTCGGCGTCGCGCAGCGCTGGTGCATCGTTGATGCCGTCGCCGAGGAAGCCCACAGTGTGGCCGTTGGCTTGCAGCGCTTTGAGCACCCGGGATTTCTGCAGCGGCGTCAGCTTGGCAAACACGGTGCGTTCTTCCACGCGGCGCAGCAACGTCGCGTCGTCCATCGCTTCAATTTCCACGCCCAGCAGTGGTTGACCAGGTTCCAGGCCGACCTGGCGGCAGATCTTGCTGGTGACCACCGCGTTGTCGCCGGTCAGCACCTTTACCGCCACGCCAATTTGCTGCAGCGCTGCAATCGCCGGGCCCGCAGTTTCCTTCGGTGGATCCAGGAAAGTCAGGAAGCCCTGGATCACCAGGTTGCGCTCATCAATCGTGGTGTACTGCTGGCGAGCCAGCGATTTAGGGATGTTGCGGGTGGCGACCACCAGTACGCGAAAGCCATCCTCGTTGTAGTCATTGGACAGTGCGAGCAGCTCGTCACGGCGACGATCATCCAGCGGCACTGCAGCGCCATCTTCCATGACGTGGGTGGAAATGCTCAGCATCTCTTCCACCGCGCCTTTGCACACCAGCAACTGGTCGCCGGCAGCGTCCTTGACCACGATCGACAGGCGACGGCGCACGAAGTCGAACGGCAATTCATCGACCTTGCTGTAGGCAAATGGCCGCTGGAACTTGGGATTGTGTTCCGAGAACTGCACCACGGCCTGGTCCATCAGGTTTTTCATGCCGCTTTGGTGGTAGCTGTTCAGCCAGGCCAGGGACAGCACCGCATCATCACGTTGGCCAAAGGCGTTGACGTGGTGTTCGAGGATGATCTTGTCCTGGGTCAGGGTGCCGGTCTTGTCGGTGCACAGCACATCCATCGAGCCGAAGTTCTGGATCGCATTCAGGCGCTTGACCACCACTTTGCGCTTGGCCATGGCGGTCGCGCCCTTGGCCAGGTTGGCGCTGACGATCATCGGCAGCATTTCCGGGGTCAGGCCCACGGCTACCGCCAGAGCAAACAGGAACGCGTCGCCCCAGTCGCCTTTGGAGAAGCCATTAAGCAGGAACACGATCGGCACCATCACCAGCATGAAGCGAATCAACAGCCAGCTGACGCTGTTGACCCCACGGTCGAACGCGGTTTGCACCCGCGAGCCGACAATCGCCTTGGCCAGCGAGCCAAAGTAAGTGCGCGGCCCGGTGGCAACCACCACGGCCTTGGCGCGTCCGCTGACCACGTTGGTGCCCATGAAGCAGATGTTGGGCAGGTCCAGCAGGTTGCCCTGGTCGGCCGCCAGCGAAGAGGCGGATTTTTGCGTGACATCGCCGAGCGTGTCGTACTTTTCGACCGGCAAGGCTTCGCCCGTCAGTACGGCCTGGCTGATAAACAGATCGCGGGATTCGATCAGGCGCACATCGGCAGGGATCATGTCGCCGGCCGACAGTTGCACGATATCGCCGGCGACCAGGTCGCGCATCGGCACTTCGCGCAGCGTCGGCTGGGCGCCGACTTGCTCACGCCGCAGCACAGTGGCAGTGGTGCGCACCATGGCCTTGAGTGCTTCGGCGGATTTGGCCGAGCGGTGTTCCTGCCAGAAGCGCAGCAGGCTGCTGAGCAGCACCATGGTCATGATGATGATGACTTTGGTCAGGTCGACTTCTTCACCCGCCTGTAACGGCAGCCAATAGTCGGTGACAAAGCTGATGCCCGCCAGGGTCAGCAACACGTAGATGAAGGGATTGTTCAGCGCCTGCAGGAACTGGACGATGGCGTGAGGCGGCTTGTCGTGGGCCACTTCGTTGTAGCCTTCGCGTTGCAGACGCGCCGAGGCGTCCAGTTCGGTCAGGCCATCCTGGGTGGCTCGCACGTTGGCGAGGGTGGCCTGCAGGCCGTTCTGGGCTTCGCGGGCGGCGCGCATCGACAGTTTGGTGTCGGTGTCGGTGCCATTTTTCTTGTGCAGAGGCGTGTTTTTTACGGCGCTCATTGTCTGTACTCCTGTCGCCAATTCTCGACAAAACATACCCGGTACTTACCTGAAGACAGGCGAGCGAAAGCATGCCGAGTCGCAAACTTCGCGATCGGTTTAAATAAGGTGTTCACATAACTTCTACAGCGCCCGCCAAACGCGCGTTAGTTAACTAACGCGCAGCGGGCTACTACTGGACGTGTTCATAAAGAACTCCAGAACATCAATTAGAAAGTTGCTGTTTCCAGCCGGGTTAAGCGCTGCGAGTGCTCAGGTAAAGTCCGAACATCAGGCTCGCTTGAGCCAGCATGGAAACCTGGGGTCTCTGCGGGTCTTGAGGGTCGGCATGGTCCCAATGCTGCAGCAGTTGGCCGCTGGCAGGGCACAGATGCCAGTACGCCAACACAGGGGCCGGACGCGCCTGGTCTTTGCTGGCTTGAGGGGAGGGTGCAGCAAACGTGGCCCGGGTAGGCGAAAAGCCTACGGGCTCGCGGCACAGCTTGGCGCGCAGGGCGGCGGCCAGCGTACGTACATCGGGCAAAGCAATGAGTTGGAAGGTCATAACACACCTCGGGACCGGACGGGCGACCGGTGAGGCAGTTACGGTGGAGCATCAAGCTCTAGCGCAGCTTACCGGACCTGGAAGGCGAGTCCTGTCATATTCTGGGTTTGGCGCCCGATGCCCGCTAAAGCGGTGCTCGGACAGCGACTAGATACTGTGTCCATTGGCTTCTTTTGTGAGGTTTAAAAAAGGCCCCAGTTGCGGGCACGGGCAATCTACTCAGACGGTTACAAAATGTCAACGCATGATTAATTAAATGAGCCCGTGTTCAGAGTTTATTCAGACAAGGGGCACGGTTAGTTGTGGGCTATATAACTTCATACACCCTGTGCAGCCAGAACCGCCAGATAGATCAACACTAAACCACACGCGCCGTAACTGACGCGCTGCCACAGCGGCGAGGCATTTTTGCGTAACAGATGGACCAGCGCCGCAATCAGAAAACACGACAGCACCGACGCCAGCATGAAACCTGCAAAAAACATCAGGGTTTGCCCAGCGCTGGGCGTAGCGCCGACGATCCCGGACAAGGCGCTGCCCAACGCGCCCCAATACACAATGTTCTTCGGATTAGCCAGGGACATGGCCGCGCCAACCGCCAGTGCGTTCCGACCGGAGTGGGCCGGCCCGCTGTCTGCTGCGGGCAGGTGCCAGGCGTCGATCAAACTGCGCACGCCGAGCCACGCCAGGTAAACCGCGCACACTATCGTCAGCGGAACGCGCACGGCTTCGTGTTCAATCAGCAGGGCGATGCCGGTGAGGCCGATCACCGCCCAGGCGGCGTCGCCCACCAGCGAACCGATTTGCACCAGCAAGGCAGAGGTGAACCCATGGAGCAAGCCACGGCGCAGGGTTTCTGCCAGCACCGCGCCGGGCGAGAGGCAAAACACAAAACCGAATACCAGCGCGTAAAAAAAGATCGTCACCATGCCCGCTTTCCTTCAACAGAGGCGCGCAGTGTGCGGCTGTGTGGCCCAGGCGTCTTGAACCAGATTGCGCTTTCAGCGTTTCAACAGGCGTTGATAGCGGCCTGGAGTGATGCCATAGGCGGCGCGAAAATGCCGGTTGAGATGGCTTTGATCAGCAAACCCCAGCTTATGCGCGACGTCGCTGGCCGAGGCGCCGCGGCGCAAGAGTCCCTTGGCACGACAGGTACGCAGTTGCATCGCCCACTGCCTGGGGCTCAGCCCGGTTTCTCTCTGGAAGGTGCGCAACAGATGGAATTTGGACAGGCCCAGCTCATCGCCCAACTGGTCCAGCGGCAGCGCTTGGCTCAGTTGCTCGGCGAGCAGCTCCTGGGCCCGGTGGATCATGCCTTTGCCGCCCGTGGCAGCGCCGGGCAGGCGCACACCGCTGGCACCGACCACTTCACCCAGCAGCAGAACCAAGGCGTCTTCGTTAATCTCGCGGAGCAATGGGTCGTCGTTCAAGGCACCTTTGACCGCCGCAGCCAGACGCTGTGCCAAGTCTGGCTGGAAGCACAGCGAGCGATCAAATTCCAACTGGGCCAGCCCCAGGTCAGCTGCCAGCGCGTCGGCCGCGACGTACAGGCTGACAAAATGCCAGGGCGCACCATCAGCTGCGCCGCCACCTTGAATCTGCCCAGGGTTGTACAACGTAATGCTGCCGGGCCCGGCCTGGAACTCGCGGCGGTCGAGCCAAACGCTTTCCTCGCCGACCAGGTTCACGCCGATCACGCATTCATCATGGCTATGGCGGGCAAAGGTCAGGCCGGTGCAGCGTGTATGGGTGACTTCGTAGTTGCCCGGCCAGGCGTGTTGCATGGCGCTCATCGGGTCGGCTCGATAGAAAATCAGCCGTGAGCATACGCTGACAAAGGTGTTCAGATCGACCATTGGCTGCGACGCATGCCTAAGATGCGCACTGTGAGCCGGTCGCTATTCGGGGGCTGAGCTCACTGGCCAGGATGACGGTTCAGTAAGCTCTGCACCTTCCAAAAACAGGTTCAGGGTTTTAAATACTTCATTGACGCAAACGTGGAAGCGAGCTTTTTATAAATACGCTCGTCATCACTATCGATATCGCCATCCCCGTCGGCATCCAGTGCACCCTTGATGGTGCGGTAACTGCCCAGGTAGTCAGGGTTGCTGGCGACGACAATGACGTCGGGACGGTTAAGGTCGCGATTGCCTTTTCGGTAATGCAGGATGCTGACATCGGTTGCCGGGCTGTCGCTGAAGCCCATCAAAATACGGTCATAGAGCCTCTTGCTCTCATCCCTAGGGCTCAAGGTGGCCATGGCAGTCATGAGGTTCGCGGCAGCCAGATAGTAGGAGGCATCCTCCTCGTCATGGTCGCCATCCCCATCTGCGTCATTGGTGGGTGACGAGGCGTCGTACGTCCAATTGTCGTTCGTTGAATACAGGGTGATGCGGCTATTGGGGTTGCTTAAATCACTGTTGCCTTCGTCAAAGCGAGACATCACCACTTCAGGATTGCCTGCGCCGTCGGTGTCTCTGAATTCGTAGAGCTGTTTATGTTTCATGTCGGTGTCCCTTTTGTTCAGTGCGAAGTCCCTCTGGCAATTGAATTTAGGCACCTGTCCTTTGAGCGTCTACTGTGAGAGTTGACAGGTGTTTACTCATCCAGTGACGGTTCACGGCGCAGGTCTTCAGAGACTCAGGCGCAAGGCGAGCGCCGCCAGGGTGATCAACAGCACCGGCAAGGTCAGCACAATTCCGACTTTGAAGTAGTAGCCCCACGTGATGGTGATGCCTTTGCGCGCAAGAATATGCAGCCACAACAACGTGGCCAGGCTGCCGATCGGAGTGATTTTCGGGCCCAGGTCGCTGCCGATCACGTTGGCGTAAACCATGGCGTCCTTGACCACGCCCACGGCATGGCTGGATTCGATGGACAGCGCGCCGATCAACACCGTCGGCAGGTTGTTCATCGCCGACGAGAGCAATGCCGTCAGCACCCCGGTGCCCATCGCCGCGCCCCATACGCCATACGTGGCGAAGGTGTCGAGCCAGGTTGCCAGGTAGGTGGTCAAACCCGCGTTACGCAAGCCGTAGACCACCAGGTACATGCCCAGGGAAAACACCACGATCTGCCACGGGGCTTCTTTCAGCACTTTGCGCGTAGAAATTTTGTGGCCTTTGGCGGCGATCACCAGCAGTAACACGGCGCACACGGCGGAGATCGCACTGATCGGAATACCCAGCGGCTCCAGGGCAAAACAGCCGACCAACAAAATACCGAGTACCCACCAACCGGCACGAAAGGTCGCACGGTCGTGGACGGCGCTGGCCGGGTCGTCAAGGTCGGCGGGGTCGTAGGCCTGCGGAATATCGCGGCGAAAAAACCACAGCAGCACCGCCAGTGTCGCTGCAACGCTGACGAAGTTGACCGGCACCATGACCGCTGCGTATTCGTTGAAGCCGATCTTGAAATAATCTGCAGAAACAATGTTCACCAGGTTCGACACCACCAACGGCAAGCTCGCCGTGTCTGCGATAAACCCGGCGCCCATCACGAAGGCCAGGGTGGCCGCCGGGGAAAAGCGCAACGCCAGCAGCATCGACATCACGATGGGTGTGAGGATCAACGCCGCGCCGTCGTTGGCAAACAATGCCGACACCAGGGCGCCGAGCAGCACCATATAGGCGAACAGGCGCCGACCACGCCCACGGCCCCAGCGCGCAACATGCAGCGCGGTCCAGGCAAAGAACCCGGCCTCATCGAGCAGCAGGCTGATGATAATCAGCGCGACAAAAGTGCCGGTGGCGTTCCAGATGATGTGCCACACCACCGGGATGTCAGCCAGGCTGATGACCCCGCACGCCAGGGCCAGAATCGCGCCCATGGTTGCGCTCCAGCCGACTCCAAGGCCCTTGGGCTGCCAGATGACCAGAACGATGGTGAAGATAAAAATCGCAATTGCGACAAGCATGAATAAACGCTCCGATGGCTCAGCAGCAGGTGCTGGCCCGTTGTGGTCTGTCGCCCATTGCATCAAGACGCTGCGCGTCGTTTTGCAACCATGGCTGGTTAGCTTGCAAGGTAATGTCCAGCACTTGGGTCACCCACTCGGGCAGTGCCGGATTGATGCGGTAGTAGATCCATTGACCCTGGCGACGGTCCAGCAACAGCCCGCCACTGCGCAGTTGCGCCAGATGGCGGGAGACTTTCGGTTGACTGTCGCCAAGAGCATGGATCAGTTCGCACACGCAAAGTTCGCCCTCGCGCAGGATCAATAAGGTCAACCGTACGCGGGTGGCATCGGCCAGGCATTTGAACAGCTCGGGCGCGGAGAGGGGAGCGGACATGATCGAGGTCTTCGTATGGATGGCCGGGCGAATATATGGAAATCCATATATGTAGGTCAAATCCTGAATTCCGTTGACGTGGATCAAATGCCCGACAATCCGCCACAAGTGACTGAAATTAAAATGAAACACGAATGTCCTAAAGTGCCTGCCCATTGCTGATGAAGGAAGAACTCGCGTGACCCGTGCCACTCGCAACCTGCGCAAAACCCTCGATTCTGTCGCGGACAATAATGAAACTGCGGCGTTTGACCTGATGCGCGCCGTCGAAAAACTCGGCGATGAAGTGCTGCGCCAACGCCTGCTCAATACCATCCACCGGCTCAACCGGGATGCCCATGAGTTGCGCGAAGCGCGTGACTCGGTGGAGCAGGTCTCGGTCAAGCTCGCCTGAGCACGATCGTTCAAGACAAGCCTCGTATCACGCTGGCATGCTTGTCGACTGTCTGTCGATGAGCCGTCTCCATGCCTACAGCCTTACCTCATTACGCCTTCGGTCGCGGCGCCCTTGCCGTTATTCCACTGTCTCTGGCCTGTGCCCCCTGGGGATTGTTGGCCGGTTCCATGGCGATTGATGCGCAATTTACTCCGCTGCAAGCTCAGGGTTTGTCCGCCATTGTGTTCGCCGGTGCCGCGCAGTTGGTGGCGATCGGCATGGTCAAGAGCGGTGCCAGCCTGATCTCGATTGTGCTGACCACCTTGCTGCTCACATCCCAGCATTTGCTTTACGGCATGCACATGCGCCCGACGCTCTCGTCGCTCAATGTACGGTGGCGCATGAGCCTGGGCTTTTTGCTGACTGACGAGTTTTTCGCGCTGGTCAACCACTATGACCGTCAGACCTTCAATCGCTGGTATGCGCTGGGCGTCGGCCTGACGTTCTACATCATCTGGAACCTCTTCACCCTGGCGGGCATCGTGCTTGGCAAAAGCATTCCGGGGCTTGATCAGTTGGGGCTGGAGTTTTCCATCGCTGCGACTTTTATCGCCTTGATCACGCCGGTGGTGCGCGATGTGCCCACGGTGGTCTGCGTGGCGGTCTCGCTGCTGTGTTCGGTATGGCTGAGTTACTTGCACTGGGAGTCGGCGGTGGTGGTGTCGGGCGTGCTGGGGATGGGCGCAGGGTTTGCCTGCAAGCGGCTGGGAGTAGGGCAGCGATGATCTACATCATGATTGTGGCCATGGGCCTGGTGGTATTTCTCAACCGCTACTTGTTTATCGAGCCGCGTCTGCCGGTGCGCCTCAATCGCGGCGCGCGCGAGTTTCTCGGGTTTGCAGTGCCGGGAATGCTGACGGCGATTTGCGGGCCGATCATTTTTCTCGCCGAGCATAAGCTCAACCTGAGTCCGGCCAATCCTTACTTGCTGGCGGGGATCTGTGCGGTGGCGTTGATGTTCTGGACGCGTAGCGTGTTGATCACGGTGCTGTTGAGCATGGGGCTGTTTTATGTGTTTCGTTGGTGGCTCTGATGCGCGAGTGAGTTGTTGGAGGTCACCCACCGACACCCAGGCAAAAAAAAGCCCGCGGGAGGGCGGGCAGAAGGGAGACTTCTTAAAAATGAGCCTGCCAACTATAGGCAGCGCGAGCGCCCTTCACAGTGAAACTAAATTCATTCGGCCGCAGCTTTTGGCGGCTTCTTGGCCTTGGCCTCCGCCGCCAGGCATTCCAGGGCGAACTGCTCGGTATAGGTCATCTGGATCGGCGTGCTTTCACCTTTTACCGTGCGTTCGCCATCAAGGATGTAGCGGATGCGCTTGTCGGTGACGCCGATGCGCTTGGCGATCCACGTCGGCGTCTGGCCGATGCGGCTGATCAGCTTATCGGCGTAGTCGGTGGACGGGTTATAGCGTTCGGCGTTGGGCGTCATCGGGTTTCCAGGGGCAAGCGGGGGCATAAGGAGGCGACAGCGTGACGTAATAATCCTTGAGTGTCGCCTGCTAATGGTAGAGTCGCGTTTTTTTCCAAGGAGGCGATGGCATGCGAAAGCTGGTAATTGGCGCATTGGCACTGGCAGTACTGTCCGGTTGCGCGGGCTCGAAAATGAACGACGCGCGCACCGGCGTGCCGTACAAAACGCTGGCCTCGGACAAGACGCCGTTGGTGGTCGCCCAATGCATTCAGTTCGGCTGGCAGGACGAGGCGGTATTTGGCGTTGACGCCGGAGGCTTCAAGGAGCCGATCGAAGCAGGCGGTTTTACCGTGTACACCACCGGCGGCGATTATTTTGTCGACGTGCGCAGTGCCGGCGCCGGTTCCAGCGTCAATTACTTTGCCGTCGCCGACACGATGCCCGCCAAGCGTCGACTGGCCGCGCTCGCGACCTGCCTGTAATCCTTTGCCTAAGTGATATTCGGAAAAGCCCGGCGGGACAGCCGACGGACATTGGCTTATCATTCCCCCCGCTCGCTCGACGTGATGGCTCTTTACCAGTACACGGACGTCGAGGCCGCAACGTCGAGCGGGCCTCGTTTCTCCTAGCGTGGCATGTAGCCCAGGTGCCAGCGCCGCGGAATCTTCAGCGACACGACGCCCAGCAACGCGGCGAGCGCGCCACTGACCAGCAGCGCCTTCAGGCCGAGCTGGTGCTCCAGCACCGCGCCGATCACCGCGCCCACGAACATGCCGGCCCACGGAATCAGTTGCACCCTCCAGCCATTGCGCCGTTCTCCCAGCATCCAGCGGCCCAGCCCGCGGCCGAAGCGCGAGAGGGCGCCCGTCACATAAGTCAGGCCCACCGGCAAACCATTTACCTCTTCCACAGCGGCATTGAGCATACCCATCGCCACAATCGCTGCCAGCAGCGCAGGCAAAGTGTCGTCGAAGGGCCATACCGCGCCGCCGCACAGCAAAGCCGCAATGCACAGCAGCAAGGGCAGCGCGTGCCGACGGCTGAGGCGGCTGATCACCACGCCCAGGGCGTTGCCGGCGACAAATGTTGCGACCAGCAGCAACAACCGTCCGGTGAGGCCCAGGTCGCCTGCGCTGATTGCCACGGCCAGGCGCGTGGTGTTACCGCTCATGAACGAAACAAAATCGCCGCTGGCCATAAAGCCTATCGCATCGGTCATGCCGGCCAGCACGGATAGGCTGGCCACCAGCATCAAGCCGACCCGCCCACGCCAGCGTTGGCGGTGGGCGAGTGCGGCGTTGGCGTAGGGTTTGCGCGATGAAGGCAGCATGGCCCCATGTTCCTCGGTGAGATTATTCGGCCACCACCGTAGGACGCTTTGGTTGTGCGCGCAATGACCTCAGACACACTCCAGTCGCCAGCCCTGACGCTGCCAGGTCAAAAGGTGCGTCGGCCTGACGGCTTGCACGAACGTCTCGTCATGGGACACCACCACCATCGCCCCAGTAAAACCTTGCAACGCCTGCTCAAAGGCCAGCACGGATTCAAGGTCCAGATGGTTGGTCGGCTCGTCCAGCAACAGCAGTTGCGCCGGCACCTCGCGCCACAAGGCAATCGCCATCGCGGCCTTTAAGCGCTCGCCGCCGCTCAATTGGCGGGTGGGTTGAGTCACCCGCAAGGCATCCAGTTGCAGCAACGCCAAACGCGTGCGCAGCTCGGCTTCGGCCAGAGGGGTGTCGAGCAGGTTGAGCTGTTCGACGATACTACGGTTGCCATCCAGCAGTGCCAGGTGCTGGTCGATATAGGCACTGGCCACATGCACGGTGCATTCGCCACTGACCACCGGCCATTGGCCCGCAAGCACCTTGAGCAATGTGGATTTGCCGCACCCGTTCGGCCCGCGCACGGCCACGCGCATCGGGCCCGCCAGGTTGAGCGTGACGTAGCTGCAGGCGTGGTGCGGATCAAGCCATGGCAGTTGAGCGTTTTCCACGCTCAGAACCTGGCGGCCATTGGGCAATACTGAACCGGGCAGCGCCAGCAGCGTGGGCGATTGATCCTCCACACGCTCATGGGCTTGGCGTACCTGCGCATCGAGCGCGTGTTTATACGCGTGATGCGCGCTGCGCACGCTGCTGACGATCTCCTTGGCGGCGCCCTTCCAGCGGGCTTTGGTGAACCCGGTGACATTCGCGGTTTCTGCGTGCTTACGTGCGCGGGCGGCGTTGCGCTGCAGGTTGTCATGATCTTTCTGCAGACGTTTGCGTTCGCGGCTGCGCGCCAGGCGGGCGTGCTCCAGGGCGGCCACGGCCGCGTGCTGTTCGCTGTCGCGTTGCAAGCGATAGGCATCGTAGTTGCCGCCATACACCTGCCCACCAAGCGGCGACAGCTCGATGATGCGCGCCATCGCATTCAGCAGTTGCCGGTCATGGCTCACCACCACCAGGCCGCCGGGCCAGCCTGCCAGCGTGCGCAGCAGCCAGTCACGGCCGGCGCTGTCGAGGTGGTTGGTTGGCTCATCGAGAATCAGCAACTGCGGCGCGGCCAGCAGCGCACCGATCACCGCAACCCTGGCCAGTTGGCCGCCGCTGAGTTGATCGGCTGGCGTGGCAGCGTCGAGTCGAGGCAACCCGGCTGCACCCAGCGCGGTGCGCAGGCGTTCGGCAAGGTCCCACCGATCATCGACCAGCGCCAGATCATCCGCGCGGGCCTCACCGTGGGCCAGTCGCTCAAGGGCGGCCAACACCTGCGCGATGCCGGTGACATCGGCGACGGTTTCGCCCGGTTGAACGGCCAGCGCCTGCGGCACATAGGCCACGCTGGCCGAGCTTTTCAACGTGCCGGCAGTGGGCGTCAGCAAACCGGCGAGCAGTTTGGCGAGCAGGCTTTTGCCCCGGCCATTACGCCCGACAATCCCGGTGGGTGTGTGATCGATCGACAGGTTGAGGTCGTTCAGCAGGGTTTCGCCATCGGCGAACTGCAAGGACACGTGTTGCAATGAAACGAGTACGGGCGGCCGTTTGACGTCAGTCATCAGCACCTCCAAAAAAATGTCGGACAGGCCAACAAGCGCGCCAGGCGGCTCGTTGCAGATACATTTTGGAAGGCTTAGTTGTTCACGTCGGCGTGCATCCCGTGATTCAGAAGAGGCGCAAAGGCTAACCCACCTTGGCGTTTTTCGGCAAGTCCGCGGCCAATTGCTCGAGGAACATTGCCAGCGCAACTTCTTCGGCTTTCAGGCCTTTGCGCACCCGGGGCTTGGGCAGCTTGGACAATTCGCCCAGGCTGAAATGCTCCAGCACAGCAGGGTGGATATAGCACTTGCGGCACACCGCCGGGGTATTGCCCAGTTGTTTGGCGACGTCCTTGACCATGGCGACCACATGCCGCTTGGCATCCGATTCCGGTTGCCACTCCAGTTCGCGCAATACCGCCAGGGCCAGGGCGGTGCCTGCCCAGGTGCGGTAATCCTTGGCAGTGAAGTCGGCACCGGTGAGGCTGTGCAGGTAGGCGTTGACGTCATGGGAGCTGACGGTATGCCGCTCACCGTCTTCATCCAGGTACTGAAACAGATTTTGCCCTGGCAATTCCAGGCAACGCTTGACCACCGTGGCCAGGCGCCGGTCCTTGACGCTGACCTGATGCTCGACGCCGCTCTTGCCGCGAAACTGGAACAGTATCTCGCTGCCCTTGATGTCGACATGACGGGTGCGCAGCGTGGTCAGTCCGTAGGATTTATTGTCCCGCGCGTATTGAGTGTTGCCCACGCGAATCAGCGTGGCATCGAGCAGCATCACCACGGTGGCCAGGACTTTTTCGCGGGTGAAACCCGGCGTGGCGATTTGTGCTTCCAGTTGCGCGCGCAGTTTTGGCAATGCATTGCCGAACTGTTGCAGGCGCGAATACTTGTCGGTGTCGCGCACCTCACGCCAGCGCGGGTGGTAGCGGTATTGCTTGCGGCCACGGGCATCGCGGCCGGTGGCTTGCAAGTGGCCGCGCGGGTCGGCGCAGATCCACACGTCGGTGTAGGCCGGTGGCACAGCCAATGAGTTCAAGCGTTTGATTTCGTCGGCAACGGTGATGCGCTCACCGTTGGCGTCGAAATACTGAAACTTGCCGCGCAGCTTCTTGCGGCGGATACCCGGTTGGGTGTCGTCAACGTAATGCAGGTCGCGGGGCAGGTCGGCAAGCAACGCGGAGTCGGGCATGGTGCAAATTCCTTGGCAGTAATCAGGCCGGTATGTCTGATTGACCGCAGGGTTTTGCGCTCGTGCCAAATTCTTAAGCCAGCACCGCCACCGCCTTGATTTGCGCCCACAGCGCCTGGCCGGGATGCAGCTGCAACTGGTCGCGGGAAAACCGCGTGATGCGCGCCAGCAACGGCGTGCCGCCGGCGTCGAGGCGCACCAGCACATGGGCGTTGTTGTCGGCAGAGATCTCCCCGGTCACCGTCACCGGCAAGCGATTGAGGATACTGCTGGGTTCCTGCGCCTGCAGGCTGAGGCTGACATCCCGTGCCTGTACCTTGATGCGCAACTGTTTGCCCAGTGCCAACGGCGCATGGGCAACGCGCATCGATAACGCACTGTCGGGCAATTGCAGCGTCAGCAGATGATAGTGCGCGTCGTAGGCGCTGACGCTGCCATTGATCACTACCCCGGCATCGTCACCCAGGGCCATGGGCAAATCCAGCCGCGCCAGGGTTTCACCGATGGGGCCGCTGGCCAGCACCTGGCCGTCACTGAGTAACACGATGTGATCGGCCAGCCGCGCCACTTCGTCCTGGGCATGGCTGACGTACAGCACGGGGATATCGAGCTCATCGTGCAGGCGTTCGAGGTACGGCAAAATTTCACCTTTGCGTTTGCTGTCCAGCGCCGCCAAGGGTTCATCCATTAACAGCAATTGGGGACTGGTGAGCAGCGCGCGGGCGATGCCGATGCGTTGGCGTTCACCCCCGGACAAATGCTGCGGGTGGCGGTCGAGCAAATGAGCAATGCCCAGCAGTTCGGTGGCGTGAGCCAGGTCCACGCGCCGCTGATGACGAGCAATACGCTTGAAGCCGAATTCCAGGTTGGCCCGCACCGACAGATGTGGAAACAGGCTCGCCTCCTGGAACACATAACCCAAGGCACGTTTGTGCGGTGGCACAAACAGCCCGTTGCGGCTGTCTTGCCAGACTTGATCGTTGATCTGCACAAAGCCGTCTTCGGCACGCTCCAGCCCGGCGATACAGCGCAGGCAGGTGGTCTTGCCCGAGCCGGAATGCCCGTACAACGCGGTGACGCCACGGCCAGGCAATTTCAAATCCACTTCCAGCGCAAAGCCTGGGTAGTTCAGTTTCAGGCGTACCTCAATCATCGCGATCAGCTCCAGCCCATCTTGGTTTTACGGCTGGAGTAAAGCGCCAGCAACACGAGGAAGGCGAACACCACCATGGAGCCGGCCAGCCAGTGCGCCTGGGCGTATTCCATGGCTTCGACGTGGTCGTAGATCTGCACCGAGACCACGCGGGTTTTGTTGGGGATATTGCCGCCGATCATCAGCACCACGCCGAATTCACCGACGGTGTGCGCAAAGCCGAGAATCGACGCGGTGATAAACCCCGGGCGGGCCAGGGGCAGGATCACCGTGAAAAAGGTGTCCCACGGATTGGCGCGCAAGGTCGCGGCCACTTCCAGTGGGCGGGTGCCGATTGCGCCGAAGGCGTTTTGCAATGGCTGCACCACAAACGGCATGGAGTAGATCACCGAGCCCAGTACCAGCCCGGTGAAGCTGAAGGTCAGGGTGCCCAGGCCCAGCCATTGGGTGAATTGGCCGAAATACCCATTGGGCCCCATGGTCAACAGCAGGTAAAACCCGATGACCGTTGGCGGTAATACCAACGGCAGGGCGACGATTGCGCCGATGGGGCCGCGCCACCAGGAACGGGTGCGCGACAGCCACAGGGCAATCGGAGTGCCGATGACCAGCAGGATCACGGTGGTCAGTGACGCCAGTTTGACCGTCAACCAGATCGCGGAAAAATCGGCACTCGACAGCGGCATTTACTGGGCCAGCTCATAACCGTAGGACTTGATCACCGCAGCGGCTTTCGGGCCTTTGAGGTAGTCGACCAGGGCTTTGGCCGCGGCACTGTCCTTGCCTTTGGTGAGGATCACCGCGTCTTGCTTGATCGGATCGTGCAGCGAGGCGGGCACGATCCACGCCGAACCGCTGGTGACTTTGCCGTCCTTGTAGATCTGCGACAGGGCGACGAAGCCCAGTTCAGCGTTGCCGGTGGAGACGAACTGGAAGGCTTGGGTGATGTTCTGCCCGGTGACCAGCTTGTCTGCGACCTGCTCGCTCAGACCTTCCTTGGCCAGCACTTGAGTGGCGGCGAGGCCGTAGGGTGCAGTTTTGGGGTCGGCGATGGACAAGTGCTGGTACTGGTTTTTCTTCAGCACCTCGCCTTTGGCATCGACGTAGCCTTCCTTGGCCGACCACAGCGCCAGGGTGCCGACCGCGTAGGTGAAGCGCGAACCTTTGACGGTCGCGCCTTCGTCATCGAGCTTTTTAGGCGTGGTGTCATCTGCGCTGAGGAACACTTCGAACGGCGCGCCGTTCTTGATCTGCGTATAGAACTGGCCGGTGGCGCCATAGGCTGCAACCAGTTTGTGGCCGGTGTCTTTCTCGAAGTCGGCGGCGATCGCCTGGATCGGCGCGGTGAAGTTGGCGGCCACGGCCACCTGCACTTCGTCGGCCTGCGCCGAGCCCAAGGCAAAGGCCGCGATCAGGGAGGCGAGGGCTGTGGGGGCCAGACGTGAGGCGCGGATCATCATGAAGCAGCTCCTTTGAGGATGTACGGCTTGTTATAGATAGAAGGCTTTATCGCTATGTAGAGGAATATATAGCGGTTAGCCATCGCCGGTACAGCGCAAAGTTGCCCGCGGCATCAGTTGTGCTTGAGCTTTGCCAGCGCCTGCGCGGCCAGCTCGCGAGTCAGGTCGTAAGTAGATGCATCTTTGCACAAGCGCAGTGCCTGGCCCGACCACAGGTTGCTGAAACCCGCCTCGTCCTTGGCCTTGAGCGGCATCAGGGCACCACCGGACGTGGGGAAGGCAGGCGCCGCCGGATTGATCGCGCCCAGTTCACGCATCACGCGGTTGACGATGCCGCGCGCCGGGCGGCCGGTGAACAGGTTGGTCAGCGCGGTTTCGCTGGCCTGTGCTTGACGCAACGCAGAGTAGTGGGAGGCGCTGACGTTGGCTTCGGGTGTAAACAGGTAGGCGGTGCCGATTTGTACGGCTGATGCGCCCAGAGCAAGGGCCGCGACAATGCCGCGCGCATCAGCAATACCGCCGGCTGCAATCACGGGCACCCTGACGGCGTCGACGATCTGCGGTACCAGCGCCATCAAGCCGATCTGGGTATTGAGATCGTCGCTGAGAAACAAGCCGCGATGCCCGCCGGCCTCAATCCCCATCGCGATGATTGCATCGCACCCATGCTGTTCCAGCCAGACCGCTTCTTCCACGGTGGTGGCGGATGACAGCACCTTGGCGCCGGTGGCTTTTACCCGGTCGAGCAAGGTTTTTTCCGGCAGGCCAAAGTGAAAGCTCACCACCTCGGGGCGAAACGCCTCGACCACCTGGCAGGCGGCCTCATTAAAGGGCGCGCGGTTGGAAACGGGTGTTGGCGCATCGAAATCGGCGCCCAGTTCGCGGTAGTAGGGTTGCAACAAGTCCTTCCAGCGACGGTCGCCGGCCTCGTCGGCGTCGGGCGGTCGATGGCAGAAGAAATTCACGTTGATGGGGCGCGTACCAGCCTGGCGGATCGTGCTCAAGGCTTCGCGCAGTTGCTCGATGGTCAGCGCTGCGGCGGGCATCGAGCCCAGCGCACCCGCTTCATTGGCGGCAATCACCATGGCGGCGGTTGTAGCGCCGGCCATGGGGGCCTGGATGATGGGCAATTGAATGCCCAGCAGGTCGATGATGCGCGAGTCTGGCCAGGTGCTCATGGGATGCGTCTCCAGCGTGAGTAGGACTTTGCGCTGTTTTAACAGGGCCATTGGCACCCGGCCAGTCCGTATTATTCACTGGACGAGGGCAGGGTTTCGTGCAGCGCCATCAGTCGATGGCATGCCCCAGCACCGCGTGAATGCGCTCGGCAATATGGGCCGCATGGGTTTCCAGGGCAAAGTGGCCGGTGTCCAGTAGCTCAACCACCGCGTTGGCGTTGTCGCCCTTGTAGGCATGGGCGCCAGGCGGGATGAAAAAGGGATCGTTCTGGCCCCAGATCACCAGCGTCGGCACCTGGCTGGCTTTGAAAAATGCCTGGAACGCGGGGTACAGCGTGAGGTTATTGCGGTAGTCGAGAAACAGGTCCAGCTGGATTTCGTCGTTACCTGGGCGCTGCATCAACAGCACGTCCAGCATGTAGGACTCCGGTGCGACCAACTCCGGCTGACTCACCCCATGCAAGTACTGGTAGCGCGTGCCTTCCAGGCTGATGACCGCGTTGCGGATCACCTCGCGATTGGCTGCGCTCGCGTCCGCCCAGTAGGCGCGAATCGGCGCCCAGGCATCGCCCAGCCCTTCCAGATACGCGTTGCCGTTTTGCGAGACCAGCGCGCTGACCCGTTCCGGATGCGCCACCGCCAGTCGCAGGCCCACGGGTGCACCGTAATCGAATACGTACAGGGCGTAGCGGCTCAGTTTCAGCGCATCGACGAAATGTCCGACGCTGATCGCCAGGTTATCGAAGCTGTACTGGTAATCGCGCTCGAGGGGCACCTCGGTGAAGCCGAAACCGGGCAAATCGGGCGCGATGACCCGAAAGCGCGTAGCGAGCAGCGCAATGAGGTCGCGGTACATGTGCGACGAGCTGGGGAACCCGTGCAACAGCAACATGACCGGCGCCGAAGGATTGCCGGCTTCACGGTAGAACATGCGCACACCATCGACATCAACGTGCTGGTAGCGAACGACGGGGGTTGCGATAGACATGATGAGGACACCTCTGTAACTGGATTGGTTGGTAATACGGGTTACTTATTTAAAAGCTGCGCCCAAATATGTAACCTGTCAAACCAATTATTACGGTTATCTTTTTTTCATGCTGTAACTATCCATGGGCAAAAATAGCGGTTACGATTGCGCGGTGCTCAAGAGGACAAATCATGGCCACCCTTACGCCCCATGCGCCACCATCACAACCCTATGTACTGGCCGATGAGCCGGTGCTGGACATGCTCAATACCCTGGCGAATATCGACGGCCAGCCGGTGGATTTCTGGCACACCGACGCCGACGTTGCGCATTGGCTGGTGCGCCTGGAGTGGGTAGCGCAAGCGAGCATTCCCACATTTGAAGAAGGCGCATTGCTGGGGGCTGCACGCCAACTGCGCGAGGTAGTCCGTGAACTGGTGGCTGCGCGCAAGAACGGTGAGACGGGCGACCCTGCGGCGCTCAACAGCTTTTTACGCAAAGCGGTCAGCTATCCGCAGTTGGTCTGGCCTGCGTCCGGGCAGCCTCAACTGGAGCGTCAGCGCAAGCAACAGACGGCGGAGCAGTTTTTGTCGCCGATTGCCGAAGCAGCGGCTCAGTTATTGGTGGCCGGCGATTTCAGCTTGATTCGCCGTTGCGAGCATCCCGAATGCGTCCTGTGGTTTTATGACCGGACCAAAGCGCACAAGCGCCGTTGGTGCAGCATGGCGTTGTGTGGCAACCGGCATAAGGTCGCGCAGTTTCGTAAACGCAAGGCCTTGTAAACGCACACTGGCGCTGTAAAAGGAGAGGGCGGTGCAGGCATTTTCGGGTGGCCGGCCTCAACCTGCGCGCACGTAATGGGGATGAAGGTCCGACCTCCGGCGCACAACGTCGGACCGGTGTGCTGCTGTTTTGTGCGCTGAGTCTTCACTGACTTTCCCGCTCCAGCAGCTGCCGCTTGCGCTCAACCCCCCAACGGTACCCGGAGAGTTCGCCATTGCTGCGTACGACGCGATGGCAGGGGATCGCCACTGCCAGGTGATTGGCGCCACAGGCCTGGGCCACCGCGCGAAAGGACGTGGGCGCGCCGATACGCTGGGCGATCTGCGCGTAGCTGGCCGTGCTGCCCACCGGAATGTCGCGCAGTGCCTGCCACACACGCTCCTGAAAGGCGGTCCCGCGCAAGTCCAGGGGCAAATTCAGGCCCAGCGCCGGTGCTTCGACAAAGCCCACGACCTGGGCGATCAATTGCTCGAAATGCCGATCCGCGCCGACCAAATCGGCCTTGGGAAATTGATCCTGCAGGTCGCGCACCAGCGTGTCCGGATCGTCTCCCAGCAAAATCGCACACACGCCCCGTTGGCTCTGCGCCACCAGAATGGCCCCCAGCGAGCACTGGCCCACGGCAAAATGGATCTCGCTGTTAGTGCCGCCGGCCTTGTAATCGCTGGGCTTCATGCCGAGTAACTGATCGGCGGATTCATAAAAGCGGCTGTTTGAGTTAAAGCCTGCGTCGTACACCGCGTCCGTCACGGAATGCTCGCCCTTGAGGCCAACGCGTACTTTGCGTGAGCGAAGGGCGCTGGCGTAGCCCTTGGGCGTCAGGCCGGTGATGGCTTTGAAGACGCGATGGAAATGGAACGAACTCAAGCCGGCCAGGCGTGCAAGTACGTCCAGGCTGGGCGGTGTTTCGGCCTGCTCTATATGCCTGCAAGCATCGGCGACTATTTGCGCGTGGTGCGCGGCCAATTGGGTCTGGTCGCCCGCGGCGCGTTTACTCGGCCTATAACCCGCCGCTTCGGCCTGGGCGGGGGAGTCAAAAAATTCGACGTTCTCCGGCCGTGGCAAGCGCGAGGCGCTGCTGGGGCGGCAATAAACGCCGGTGGTCTTTACGCCGTAGACAAACAGCGCGTCGGCCTTGGCGTCGCGAGCGACGATGGCGGCCCAGCGAGGGTCTTGGTGGTTGTTCATGGCCTGCACTCTTGACGTGTCACGGGCAGATTAACCGCGCGGGTTGCGCTCGGCACTCCGAAGCTTGCGGTCAAATCAACCGGCCGTGCGGAAAGTCAGGTTGATACGTTGTGGTCCCATCACCGGATGCACACCTTCCTTGATCGGCATCACCCCATGAAAACGCAAGCGATCGACGCCACCCCAGACCACGACATCGCCGTGAAACAGCGAGATTTTCTGTGTGCGGTTGCCACGCTCATGCCCACCGAACAGGAAAACAGCCGGCAGCCCGAGGGACACGGACACCACCGGGGCGCTATAGCAGCGTTCGTTTTTGTCCTGGTGCAGCGACATTTTGGCCCCGGGCACATAACGGTTGATCAGGCAGGCATCCGGGGAAAAGTCATTGAAGCCGGCCTCTGCGGCCGCCAGCTTGGCAAGCTCGCGCAAAGCGTCCGGCATTGCCGGCCAGGGTTGCCGGCTGCGCGGATCAACCGGGCTGTATCGATAGCCAGAGCTGTCGGTGGTCCAGCCCAGTGCGCCGCAACTACTCAGGGCCGCTGACATGGTAAATCCGCCGGGTGTGACCATCTGCCGAAACGGGGATTGAGCCAATACGCGCCGCAGCTCAGGTAGCAGGCGATCAATCCAGGGCAGGGCGTAGCCTCTCAGCACGTAAGACTCTTCGCCGATCTGCTCGCGCCCGGCCGGTTGTTGCAGCGCATCGTCGGCGAACAGATCCGCCGTGGGGCCGGACATGGCTTACAGCGCCTTGCTCACAGTGATGTCGGTGATTTCGTCACTGGCATCGTGGATTTTCGCCAGCGCCTGCTGGGCTTCTTCGACACTGTTGGTGTGCAATTGCGCGAACTCAAAGCGACGTTCGCCGTTGAGTTTGTACTTGATGACGTATTTGGTTGTGGTAGTCACAGTGTTTTCCTGTCGAGTGTTCGGGTCAGCTCAGTTTGGTACTGGTACGGCGAACGATGCGAATTTTGTGCGACAACGCGGGCTTGCGCGTAACGCTGATGGCGCGGCGTGTCACTACATCCAGGGTGATGTTCCAGAAACCGGTGCTGGGGGCGGTGATTTTTGCCGGGAACTTGTCGAATGCGCCGCCGTGATAGGTGTGGCGGCCGCCGTTTTTGAAGCTGCGAAAATTGGCGTCGCTCATCAGGCGAATGTTGCACGTCTGTGAGCATTCAATGACAACGATGTCGCCCTCGTTGAGGTGCTCGCGCTGGTGGATGAATTTCATGGGGTGTCTCCAGAAGGGCTTTTTCTGAAAAATCAGAATGATACGTAGGTTAAGATAGAGTTTATCAGCCCCAGCGCGTTTATTATCGGGTCGTCATCGACGACTTCGACAATTTAAAACAGTTATTTCCCGAGTTTTTAGAGATAAATCCTACATTGGCGGGAGAAATTTACTCTCTACGCTGTCGTAGGATCTTTATCGGAGGTTTAAGTATGAAGTGGAGTGTGTTGGTTCTGGCCTTGGCCTTAGGTGGGTGTGCTTCGGTTGCAGATATCAAGCAGACCCCGCCAACATTGGTGGTCATTTCAGGTAAAAAACCGCCGGAATACGCCGCGTGTGTCGTGCGCAAGCTCGCCGCCACCCGCAGACCGCCACAGATCGAGCCTCACAAGGACGGTGTACAGGTGATTGTGCCGCAGAAATTCTCGGCTGACCCGTCGGCGATCTTCGAGATTGAAGAGCGCTCCAGCGGCAGCAGTATCAAACTTTACGAAAGCATGTCGAACGTGCCCATTCGACCTGGTGATGTGAAAAAAGCCGCAGAGGATTGCATCTCCGGCTGAGCCCCAGCCTCATTGGGCGCTTGAATCCGATAAAAAGCCTGACGCTGCACTGCAGCGTCAGGTTTTTTTTGCAGTCACTTTGGGTGTTTTCGCAAAAGGTCCAGTCCTCGACCGTTTGTAAGCTTAGGCGCTTGTGATCTAAACCTATAACACTAAAAATGGAGCCGTGATGAGCGTGTTGATCGGGCAAGGCATCCGTTAAACTGTTGGGCATTCAATGCAAAAAATGCCGCGCAACCTCATGGATGCGTGGCATTTGTCTTTTTCTGGAAAACCGTCATGAAGCGTGAACACGTCAAAGCCCGCCAGGCCGAGGGTCAGATTTCGGCCACCCATGTCATTCAGAACCCTGCCGATCTTGGCGAGTGGATCGTGTTTTTCAAGAAAAGCGGCGGACGCAGTTTTTTTCTGGTGGACGAGCAGGACGAAGTCGAGTCATTCGCGCGCCTGGATGACCTCATCGAGCTTCTGCGCGGGCTGGGCATCAAGTTCGCCGAAATTCACCTGTAGCCGTTGGCTATTTGCACACGACCACTACGCTTCGGCTCTTGAAGTTGCCTACGTCTTTGCCCAGGGTCTTGTCGTCTTCCTTGAGCGAGGGCGTGCCTTCGGTGCCGACGATACGGTAGCCGGTGCCCGCGCAGGAGGCGTCGGCTTTCTCGTAGCAGCTGGCCCACGAGTTGGCTTCGCCCGAGCAGTCGATGGTCAGGCCTTGTTCGCCATTTTTCAGAAAGGTGTCGGAGGTCGTGGTGCAGCCGGTCATCAGCGCCAGGGCCGCAGTCAGTGCCAGAATCTTGTTCATGAGTTGAGTCGTCGTCGAGGGTGTTGGAGGGAGCGCTGACACTGTCGTGGGGCGTTCGCAGCAGATTATAGCGAACTGCCACCTAGGTACAGACAAACACAAAAAAGCCCCGTCAAACGGGGCTTTTTACGCAAATCGCCGTGGCTTACTTGCCTTTGGGTCTTTTGCTCGATGCGTGGCCGGCTTCGTCCACAAACACTTCGGCTACCGCAATAGCCTGGCTTTCAGTCGGGAATACCCCGGCAACGCTGTCACCGTGAAAGTTGATCAAGTGCCAGCCGTCTGCTCGCTGTGTGATCAGGTAGCCGTTTACGCCTTTTGGTTCTGACATCTATTAACAATCTCGTGGTCTGGTTCAAGCGGCTCATGATAGCGCCAAATGCCGGGGGAAAGCGCAAGTTGTTGCAGGTCAGTGTGACGCGCGGCAAAGCGTGCTAAAACAGTTACACCCCTTTTAATCATTGGGGGATGGCATGTTTTGCCGAACCGTTGGGCACGCTCTTGGCAGGATCAGCGGAACTTACGCCGACATTTTTTCTCTATGATGACATCGCAACGCCAGCAGGACCCATTGTAAGGTGACTGCGGCCTCATTAGACTGCGCCGAATTCCGTACGCACAGCCCTTTGTAAGGACTCATATGATCAAGAAATGCTTGTTCCCAGCAGCCGGTTACGGCACTCGCTTCTTGCCAGCGACCAAAGCCATGCCCAAAGAGATGCTGCCGGTGGTGAACAAGCCACTGATTCAGTACGGCGTCGAAGAGGCATTGGATGCCGGTCTGAACGAAATCTCCATCGTCACCGGCCGTGGTAAGCGCGCACTCGAAGACCACTTCGACATCAGCTACGAGCTGGAAAACCAGATCAAGGGCACCGACAAGGAAAAATACCTGGTCGGTATCCGCAAATTGCTCGACGAGTGCTCGTTCTCCTACACCCGCCAAACCCAGATGAAAGGCCTCGGCCACGCGATCCTCACCGGCCGCCCGCTGATCGGTGACGAACCGTTCGCCGTGGTACTGGCGGACGACCTGTGCGTCAACCTGGAAGGCGACGGCGTACTGACCCAAATGGTCAAGCTGTACCAGAAATACCGCTGCACCATCGTTGCGGTGATGGAAGTCAATCCGGCCGAAACCAACAAGTACGGCGTGATCGCCGGTGACGACATTGGTGATGGCCTGATCCGCGTACGCGACATGGTCGAGAAGCCAGCGCCGGAAGACGCGCCGTCGAACCTCGCGATCATCGGCCGTTACATCCTGACGCCGGACATCTTCAAGCTGATCGAAGAAACCGAGCCGGGCAAGGGTGGCGAGATCCAGATCACCGACGCCCTGTTGAAGCAAGCCAAAGACGGCTGCGTGATTGCCTACAAGTTCAAAGGTCAGCGTTTTGACTGCGGTGGCGCTGAAGGCTACATCGAGGCGACCAACTTCTGCTACGAGCACTTCTACAAGACTGGCAAGGCTTACTGATTCACGCTTGCTGAGTGCTTTAAGAGAAAGCCACCCTCGGGTGGCTTTTTCGTTTTTCAGCCCCATCTAAATGGGTATGCTGATGACCTGCCGAGGAGAGTGAAATGGCCTACGATTTTGACCTGTATGTAATTGGCGCCGGTTCTGGCGGTGTTCGCGCGGCGCGTTTTGCCGCTGGCTTTGGCGCCAAGGTGGCCGTGGCGGAAAGCCGCTACCTGGGCGGCACGTGCGTTAACGTCGGGTGCGTGCCGAAAAAACTGTTGGTGTACGGTGCGCATTTCGCCGAAGACTTCGAGCAAGCGAGCGGTTTCGGCTGGTCGCTGGGGGAGGCTGACTTTGATTGGGCGACCCTGATCGCCAACAAGGATCGCGAAATCAACCGCCTCAATGGCATCTATCGCAACCTGCTGGTCAACAGCGGTGTGACCCTGCATGAAGGGCATGCGCGTCTGGTGGATCCGCACCAGGTAGAGATCAACGGCGAACGTTTCACCGCCAAGCACATCCTGATCGCGACAGGTGGGTGGCCACAGATTCCAGAGATTCCAGGGCGCGAACACGCCATTGGTTCCAATGAAGCATTCTTCCTTAAGGCGCTCCCCAAGCGTGTACTGGTGGTTGGCGGTGGTTACATTGCCGTTGAGTTCGCGGGCATTTTCCATGGTTTGGGCGCGCAGACTAAGCTGCTGTATCGCGGCGATCTGTTCCTGCGCGGTTTCGACGGTTCAGTGCGTACCCATCTGAAGGAAGAGCTGACCAAGCGCGGCCTCGACCTGCAGTTCAACGCTGACATCGAGCGTATCGACAAGCAAGCCGATGGCAGCCTCAAGGCCACCCTGAAAGACGGCCGCGTGCTGGAGGCCGATTGCGTGTTCTACGCCACTGGCCGCCGCCCGATGTTGGACAACCTGGGCCTTGAAAATACCGGCGTCAAGCTGGACGAGCGCGGCTTCGTTGAGGTGGATGACCTGTACCAGACCGCTGAGTCGTCAATCCTGGCGATCGGCGATGTGATCGGTCGCGTGCAATTGACGCCGGTGGCTCTGGCTGAAGGCATGGCGGTGGCACGTCGTCTGTTCAAGCCCGAGCAATACCGCCCGGTGGATTACGCGATGATCCCGACAGCGGTGTTCAGCCTCCCAAACATTGGCACTGTCGGCCTGACTGAAGAAGAAGCGAAGAAGAACGGCCACAAGGTGCAGATTTTCGAAAGCCGCTTCCGACCCATGAAGCTGACGTTGACCGATTGCCAGGAAAAAACCTTGATGAAGCTGGTGGTCGACGCCGACACCGACAAGGTATTGGGTTGCCACATGGTCGGCCCGGATGCCGGCGAGATCGTGCAAGGCCTGGCGATCGCGCTCAAGGCGGGCGCGACCAAGCAGCATTTCGATGAGACCATCGGCGTGCACCCTACGGCGGCGGAAGAATTCGTCACCATGCGCACGCCTGTGGCTGACTGATCAGGCTTGCGGTGTTGCCTCTGGCGCCGTTGCAACGACGGCCGCCAGGCGCAATGCCTCGATACTGGCCTGGGCCTTGATAAGCTCGAGTTCCAGGGTTTTGTTGGCAAGTTGGTGTTCGGTCAGCGCTTCCTGGCGCGATTGGCTCTCCAGTACCGCCACCCGCAGGCGTTCCTGAAGCAGGGTGCGTTCGCTTTCAATCAGGTTTAACTGTTCGCCAAGTTTTTGCTGCAGGGCCTGGTCTTTGCGGGTTTGCGCTTGCAGCGCGGTCAGTTCCTTCAGGGTTACACGGTGTTCGATCAATAACCGCTCATTGTCGCGATGCAACTGCGTGATTTCGTCCTGGCGCACCATGGCGCTTTGCTGGGCCTGACGCAGTTCCGCCTGCACTTGTTGCAGTTGGCCTTCATGGCGTCGCTGTTCCTGCTCGCGCTGCTCCTTGATTGCATTGCGGTAATGCTCCAACGCCTCGCGCGCGTGCAGGTGCTTTTCTTCCAGTGATCGAATCTGTTCGTCCTTGTCGGTAATCCTCAGCTCGTAATCGCTGCACGCCTGGCTGAGCCCGGCGTTGCGGGTTTGCTCGGTCTGCAGACTGGTACTGGCGGTCTGCAGGGCGGCGCTTTCGTCTGCCAATGCGGCGGCCTGGATATCAAATTGCTGCTTGAGCTCGGCGTGAGCCGCCTCCAGCGTCTCTACCTGGGCGAGCAGGGCGGCTTTGTGCTGTTCGAACTGCGCCAAGGCCAGGTCGATAGGTTCCTGAGCCTTCTCTTTCAAACGCAAAGCCAGCCCTGCAACCAGTTCGCCAAGCTCGTCGTCGATTGGCGCCTCGGTGATCGTCAGCCGGCTTTCGCTATCGTCCAATTCCTTCAAGTAACGATGAATAGTGGTTTTCGAGCCGGTGTTGCCCATCTCGATGCGCACCGCGTCGATGCTGGGGTTTTCGCCGCGGGCAAGGATCGCCAAGCGTGCCGTTTGAACTACTGCTTTGTTTATGCCGCCGCGAGCCATGGAGTCTCCGTCGATTTCGTACTGTGGTACAGAGTATGTATATACATACTGTAACATAAATAAAAACACGTTTAAATTCATGATTTAACAGATGGGATATTGGCGTATTATCCCGTGTCATAGCGGTTTTAAGCGCGGATCCACCTTGCAGCAGTACGAATAGGCCTTTCATGAGCGAACTGGATCGATACCTCAACGCCGCCACGCGCGATAACACGCGCCGTAGTTACCGGGCGGCCATTGAGCACTTCGAGGTGAGTTGGGGCGGTTTCCTGCCGGCGACCAGCGACAGCGTCGCGCGCTACCTGGTGGCGCATGCCGGCGTGCTGGCGGTGAACACCTTGAAGTTGCGGCTCTCGGCACTGGCGCAATGGCATAGCAGCCAGGGGTTTCCCGACCCGACCAAGGCGCCGGTGGTGCGCAAGGTGCTCAAGGGCATTCGCGCGGTGCACCCGGCGCAGGAGAAACAGGCCGAGCCCCTGCAACTCAAGCACCTTGAGCAGGTGGTTGCATCGTTGGAGGCAGAAGCGCGGCAGGCGAGCAGCGACCAGGACACGCCTCGCTTGCTGCGCGCCAAGCGCGACACTGCGCTGATCCTGCTGGGCTTCTGGAGAGGGTTTCGCAGCGACGAGTTGTGCCGCCTGCACATCGAACATGTGCAGGCCGTGCCCGGTGCTGGCATCAGCCTGTACCTGCCACGCAGCAAAAGTGATCGAGACAACCTCGGCAAAACCTACCAGACCCCTGCATTACTGCGTCTGTGCCCGGTACAGGCCTACAGCGACTGGCTCAGTGCTTCGGCGTTGGTGCGTGGCCCGGTGTTTCGTGGGATTGATCGCTGGGGCAACCTGGGCGAGGAGGGCTTGCACCCCAACAGCGTCATCCCGCTGCTGCGCCAGGCGCTGGAGCGCGCGGGTATCCCGGCTGATCAATACACCAGCCACTCCCTGCGCCGAGGCTTCGCCACCTGGGCTCATCGCAGTGGCTGGGACTTGAAGTCGCTGATGAGTTATGTCGGTTGGAACGACATGAAATCCGCCATGCGCTATGTTGAAGCGACGCCCTTTCTTGGCATGACCTTGGCGACTCAACCGTTGATTTGAGATTTCTTCTATTAATACGGTCACCTGATAGGCAAAACCAATCGTCAGCATCAGGTTTGCCAATGAGCCAACGGCCAGGAGAGTGGGTAGGATTCACCCCATCAACTTCTTAACCCCTGACGGAGAGTCAACGATGCCTATCATCAACAGCCAAGTAAAACCGTTCAAAGCAACTGCTTACAAAAACGGCAACTTCGTAGACGTGTCGGACGCTGACCTGAAAGGCAAATGGTCCGTAGTGTTCTTCTACCCAGCCGACTTCACCTTCGTTTGTCCAACCGAGCTGGAAGACCTGGCTGACAACTACGCCGAATTCCAGAAACTGGGCGTCGAAATCTACAGCGTTTCCACCGACACCCACTTTGCCCACGCTGCCTGGCACAACACTTCGCCAGCCATCGGCAAAATCCAGTACACCATGATCGGCGACCCAACCCTGACTATCTCCCGCAACTTCGACGTACTGATCGAAGAAGCTGGCCTCGCAGACCGCGGCACCTTCGTGATCGATCCAGAAGGCAAGATCAAGATCGTTGAACTGAACGACGGTGGTGTTGGCCGTGACGCTTCCGAGCTGCTGCGCAAAATCAAAGCTGCTCAATACGTAGCTGCCCACCCAGGCGAAGTATGCCCAGCCAAGTGGAAAGAAGGCGAAGCGACGTTGGCTCCGTCCCTGGACCTGGTCGGCAAGATCTAAGTCTGTGAAGCACCAAGGGCGGAACTCCGCACTTAAGTAGGCCGCAACCGCCCTCAAAACGCCCGGGCGAGATTCGCTCGGGCGTTTTTTTGTCTGCAATAAACCGAATTAATAGGAAATCGCCCGTATGTTGGACGCCAATCTTAAAGCTCAGTTGAAGTCATACCTGGAACGGGTCACCCAGCCGATCGAGATCGTCGCCTCCCTCGACGACGGTGCGAAATCCCAGGAAATGCTTGCCCTTTTGCAAGACGTAACCAGCCTCACCACGCTGATTACTCTGAAAACCGATGGCGATGATGCGCGCAAGCCGTCGTTCTCCATCAATCGCCCGGGTGCCGATATCAGCCTGCGTTTCGCCGGCATCCCCATGGGCCATGAATTCACTTCGCTGGTGCTGGCCCTGCTGCAAGTCGGTGGCCACCCGTCGAAGGCCAGTGTCGAAGTGATTGAACAGATTCGCGCCCTCAAAGGCGAGTTCAGCTTCGAGACATACTTCTCGCTGTCCTGCCAGAACTGCCCCGACGTGGTCCAGGCACTGAACCTGATGGCCGTGCTCAACCCGAACATCCGCCACGTCGCCATCGACGGTGCGCTGTTCCAGGCTGAAGTCGATGAGCGCCAGATCATGGCGGTACCGAGTGTGTACCTCAATGGCGTGAACTTTGGTCAGGGCCGCATGGGCCTGGAAGAAATCCTCGCCAAGCTCGACACCAGCGGCATCGAAAAAGCAGCAGAAAAAATCAGCGCCAAAGACGCCTTTGATGTTCTGGTAGTCGGCGGTGGGCCAGCCGGTTCGGCGGCCGCTATCTACGCCGCACGTAAGGGCATCCGCACGGGTGTGGCGGCTGAACGCTTCGGCGGGCAAGTGCTGGACACCATGTCCATCGAGAACTTCATCTCGGTGCAGGAGACCGAAGGGCCGAAGCTGGCCAGCGCGCTGGAAGCCCACGTGCGTCAGTACGACGTGGACATCATGAACCTGCAGCGTGCCAGCAGCTTGATCCCTGCAAAAAACGCCGGTGACTTGCACGAGATTCACTTCGAAAGTGGTGCGACCCTCAAGTCCAAGACCGTGATCCTGGCCACTGGCGCCCGCTGGCGCGAAATGGGTGTGCCGGGCGAGCAGGAATACAAAGCCAAAGGCGTGTGCTTCTGCCCGCACTGCGATGGTCCGCTGTTCAAAGGCAAGCGCGTGGCCGTGATCGGCGGTGGTAACTCTGGCGTTGAAGCGGCTATCGACCTGGCGGGTATCGTCAGCCACGTGACCTTGCTTGAATTCGACAGCAAGCTGCGCGCCGATGCTGTGTTGCAGCGCAAGCTCTACAGCCTGCCGAACGTCGACGTGATCACCAGTGCGCTGACCAGTGAAGTAAAAGGTGATGGTCAGAAAGTCACTGGCCTGGCGTATAAGGACCGCGACAGTGGCGAGTTCAAGACCCTCGACCTGGAAGGCATCTTTGTCCAGATCGGCTTGTTGCCCAACACTGACTGGCTCAAAGGCACAGTGGAGCTGACCCCACGTGGCGAGATCATTGTCGATGCGCGTGGTGAAACTTCGCTGCCAGGTGTATTCGCCGCCGGTGACGTCACCACCGTGCCGTACAAGCAAATCGTGATTGCGGTAGGCGAGGGCGCCAAGGCTTCCCTGAGCGCGTTTGATCACCTGATCCGCACTTCCGCACCTGCGTAAAGTCGGACCCGGAAATGAAAAACCCCATGAGTGATCATGGGGTTTTTTTATTGCGCGAGGCTTTTACATCGGCGCTGGCTGAATAATCTCGACCCAGTACGCATCCGGGTCCTTGATGAAGGCCAGGCTTTTCATGCGGCCGTCGGTCAGGCGCTTCTGGAAGTCACAGCCCAGGGCTTCGAAGCGTTCGCACGCAGCGACAATGTCCGGCACCGAAATGCAGATGTGGCCAAAGCCACGCGGGTCGGTGTTGCCGTTGTGGTACGCGAAGTCGGCATCGTTTTCGGTGCCGTGGTTGTGGGTCAGTTCCAGGATGCCCGGGATCGACTTCATCCACTGGGTGCGTTCAGCGGCGTCGGCCGGGATCTGAGCCTTGTCCACCAGGGCCAGGAAGTACAGGCTGAATTCGGCTTCCGGGAAGTCGCGCTTTTCAACCAGGGAAAAACCCAGGACGCGGGTGTAGAAATCCAGCGACTTGGTGATGTCCTTGACCCGCAGCATGGTGTGGTTGAACACGAAGTTCGTGGTGGCGGTGTCAGGCTGGGCGGTGACGCCC
Source organism: Pseudomonas sp. R9.37 (assembly GCF_963878885.1). Taxonomy (NCBI): domain Bacteria; kingdom Pseudomonadati; phylum Pseudomonadota; class Gammaproteobacteria; order Pseudomonadales; family Pseudomonadaceae; genus Pseudomonas; species Pseudomonas sp. R9.37. Next base: position 201,493 of record NZ_CAWNZA010000050.1, read on the forward strand.
GGGAAAGTGTTCAGTTCGTGCAGGCTCATGGGCCCTCCAGAAAAAAATGGGGCAAACGCGACTTGAAATGATAGGCGCGGTCCGTTGGCTTGCGGCAAGCGTCCATGCAGCCGAGCCATGATACGCAAGGGCCGCCCACTGCGCCAAATGAAAAAGGTCACGCAGCGCTTGCGACCAGCGGGTGCCGGGGCTCAAACTTTGACGCTTGAACCTTGGGCGTTTTTTGCAATGATCGAATTTCGTAAATCGCTGTTGAGCTCGTTGTGTCTACTGCTGGGCAGCCCGTTCGTACTGGCGGCCGACCCGGAAATTCACTGGCCCAGTGGCTGGCAGGTCGAGGAAGTGGAGCCGGACGGCGAAGCCCCGGTAAAACCCCAGGCCGTGTCTCGCCAGCGCGCGATCAAAAATGACGAAAATGGCAATACCTTGATGGTCATGGAGTTGACCGGCACACCGATCGAGGCGGGTCATAAAGTTAATCTTCAAGGCGTGTTGCTGGAAATGCGTAAATCCATCCAGAAAGACTTTGCCGGCAGCGGTTATCAAAGCGTGTGCACCAAGATGCACCCAACCACATTGAGCCGTCTTGATGCATTGGAAACAACTTGCGTGATTACCGAGAATGGGCGGCACGTGTTGTCGCAAACATTAGTCGGTGCGGTAGATACTGACAAAGCCTATGTTTTTTCATACGCCGGCCAAGCCGAAGCCTATGAGGCCAGCCAGGGCGAAGTCGGATCGGTACGCGACAGCCTGAAACTTTGAATGTGCCAGGTTGATCGGATTTGAACAAAGTGAAATGTTAGTTAAGTTCGTTTTCGAATCCTTAAACAAAAAAAGCCCCGCATCAGCGGGGCTTTTTGTTAGTGCAGTGCGATCAGCCGCGAAGCCAGGAATCTACAGTGGCGGCGCCATACTGTTCTTTCCAGGCTTTGAGGCCGCGGTGGTTGCCGCCTTTGGTCTCGATCAGCTCGCCGGTGTGCGGGTTGTGGTACACCTTGACCACGCGTGCGCGGCGCTGTTTAGGGGCGGCGGCCGTTGCAGCACCGGCCTTGGCAGGGTGTGGATCAAGGATCGCGATGATGTCGCGCAGGCCTTTGCCGTAGTGCTTCATCAAGCCTTGCAGCTTTTCTTCGAATTCGATTTCTTTCTTCAGGCCGGCGTCGTTCTTCAGGGATTCCAGCTGGGCCAGCTGCTCTTGAAGGGCTTTTTCTGCTGCGCGAAATTCGGCGAGTCTGGACAAAATCTGTACTCCAATAATGTAGTTTGCTGATATCAACTGCAGACAAAGCTATAAGCCAAGCGCTTATAAGGTGACTCAAAGAAAGAGGCCTTTCTGCGAGTTCAGCACAGGCAGGAAAAATTGTAGTAGTTAATGCCCCACGAGTAAATCACGTCGTTTACCTAAATAAGATTATTTCATCAAGCGTAATGAGTGGCTATTCAATGGCTGGCCAGCGACTTAATGAATTCGTCACCGGGGAGTGGTCGGCCAAACAGGTAACCCTGCAGAAAATCCACACCGTGGGCCGCCAGATATTCACATTGCTCTGCTGTTTCCACGCCCTCGGCCACGATGCCCAGGTCCAGCTTGCCGGAGAGTTCGATGATGCTGTCGAGGATATGCCGTGAAAGTGCATCAGCGCCAATCATGGCGACAAAGCTTTGATCGATTTTCAAGTAATCGACATTGAAGTTGCGCAAGTAACCGAGGCTGGAGTGCCCGGTACCGAAGTCATCAATGGCAATCATCACGCCCAGTTGATGCAGGGCGTCGAACAGCTGACGCGTGATATCCGTAGGCTTGATCAGTTCACGCTCGGTCAACTCCAGCACCAGCGTCACTTGGCCCGGGGCGAACGCGGCGAGAAACGTTCGACAATCTTCCACCAGGTCCAGATCCTCACAGTGGCGTGCCGTGATATTCACGCCAATATGAAAGCCCGGACGCAAGCGCGCGGCATGCGGGGCCAGCTGCGCCGCCGTCTGGTGCAGCAAGGCGCGGGTCATCGGCACGATCAGGCCGGAATGCTCCGCCAACGGGATAAACAGGTCGGGACGCACCAGGCCTTCTTTCGGGTGCTGCCAACGCATCAGCACTTCACAGCCGGCCCATTCACGCGTGTCGCCGCGGACCACGGGTTGAAAGTACGGAATGAACTCGTTGGCACCCAAGGCGCGTTGCAGTTCATGGGTGGGCGCAGACGAGCGCTTTTGCAGCCAGTGCGCAAGCACGCCCGACAGTACGCCAAAAAACACCAGCAGGCTGAACAGGGCCGGATAGCGCGCTTCCATGTACCGCCACACTTCACCGGCCGGCATGCCGGCGTCGACACTGTAGTGATAGCGCTGCGAGGCCAGGTGGTGATGGGCCACCTCGAACACCGGCACGGGCGTGTTGTGCACCTTGCCGTCGGCATCCAGCCAGTTGGGGCCCACTTGCAACACCAGGTGTGCGTAACGGCTGATCAAGCGCAAGGCGTTGGTCAGGTGATAACCATCAATCGAGGCGAACGCCGCCTTGTCGCCTTCAACCAGCCGGTTAACCAGCAGCGCAGTATCGGGTGTGACCGGATTGCCATTCATCAACCACAGACTCCCGTCCACGTAATCATCCGGGTTGACCGCCGACTGGTAGTGATCGCCGAACAGCGAGCTGCAATAGATGTTTTTCTGCCAGGACAACGTTGTTGCGCGCACAAAGGGCCGGCGCGTGACTTGTTCACGCAGCGCCAGCTGCGCGCCGTTGTCGCACGGCTGACCCGCCAGTGGCAGCAAGGCCTGGGCGGCGAGGGTGGTGTTATCGAGCATCAGGTCAAACTGGCGCACGGCTTCACGGGCGGTTTGCGCAGTGCTTTGTTGCAGGGTGCGTTCGGCTTGCCAGTGCAGAATGACCACCCCCAGCGCAATCGGCAGCAGGCCACTGAGGGTGGTAAGCAAATAGCGGGTGGCGCGTTTTCGCGGGCCGTTTACGGTCAGGGGCATGGAGAGACGGCCTGTCGCAGGATGGGAAAAGCCCCGAAGGGCTAATCAGATACATCAAATGATAGATGGCGCGTGCGAAATAAGCTCGCTGTACCTGGCGGTCAGGTGAGTCAGCCCCGCTGGAAGTTCAGCGTCTGCGCCAGTTGGATAAACGCCAGGGTCGCAGGTGTCGACTGACGTTGGTCCAGCACCGCCAGGCCAATGTCCCGGCCCACCCGTGGCGACAGCGGGCGCACCTGGTAACGTGCGTCTGGCGTCTGCGGCAAGGACGCCTGCGCCACCACACTCACGCCGTCGCCGCGGCTTACTGCCGCAAGCGTACTGAGCAGTTGCGAGCAGCGGTAACGCACATTCGGGGTTAGTCGCGCGCTGCTGAACAACCGCGAGACCAGCTCCTGCGAGCCGGCGTCGGTGAGGATGAACGGGTCGTCACACAGCGCCTTCAAGGTCACGCAAGGCTGCGCAGCCAGCGGGTGCGCAGCGGGCAGCAGGGCGACCATCTGGTCGTTGAACAGCGCAAACGTATCGAAGCGCTCCTGCTCCAGCACCACAAATCCCACGTCGATACGCCGCTCGTCCAGCCACTGGATCACTTGACGGTCCGGGCCTTCGTCCACGTGTACCTCAATGCCCGGGTGCTGACGCCTGAATGGCTCGAGAATGCGCGGCAGCAGACGATTGGACGAAGTCGGGCCAAAAGAGCCGATGCGCAGCGTGCCGCGCTTCATGCCCCGCGCATCCGAGGCTTCCTGTTGCAGGGTGTCGGCCACGCCCAGCAAGGTGCGCGCACGCATCAGCAATTGCTGGCCGATATCACTGAGTTCGACCTGGGACTGATGGCGCCGGAACAGTTCGACGCCCAGTTCCTGCTCAAGGGCCTTGATGGCATGCGACACGGCTGACTGGCTGATACCCAGGCGGTGGGCGGTGTGGGTGAAGCTTTGCAGCTCGGCCACGCGCGAGAAGATTTGCAGCTGCATAAGGGTCATGAGCAATTACTCATTTTACGATGATCAGTCATTAGGCACAGGATATCCCAATCCTGACATCCACTGAGCCTCACCGATGACGTCCTCTCCCGATCGCCTGACTTACCTCAAACTTGCTGCTGTCACCATGATCTGGGGCGCGACCTTTGTGGCCGGCCGCTACCTGGCGGCCAACGTGGAGCCGCTGCTGGCAGCCACGCTGCGTTTTGTGTTGGCCAGCGCAGCGCTGCTGGGCTTCATGGCCCTGGCACGCGTGCGCCTGGCGCGGCCCAGCGCCAGGCAACTCGTGCAGTTGGCAATGCTGGGGTTCTGCGGAATCTTTTTCTACAACCTGTGTTTCTTCTACGGTCTGCATTACATCAATGCGTCGCGGGCGTCGCTGATCGTGGCCTTGAACCCGGCGGTGATCGGCCTGGGTTCGTGGTGGCTGTTCAAGGAGCGGCTAGGCACGGCCAGATGCCTGGGCATTGCCTTGTGCCTGGGCGGCGCGGGTGCGGTCATCATCAGCCGCAATCCCCAAGTGCTGCAGGGTGCCGCCAACGCCTGGCTGGGCGATCTGCTGATTTTTGGCTGTGTGTTGGGGTGGGGCGCCTACTCGCTGTTTTCCCGCAGCCTCAACCAGAGCCTGGGGCCATTGCAGACGGTGACCTGGTCGATCTTGCTGGGCACGGCGATGTTGACGGTCACCACACTGGTCGGTGGCAAGCTCACATTAAAAGCCCTGAGCGCGATTCATTTACCGCAAATGCTCAGCCTGCTGTACCTGGGCGTGTTCGGCTCGGCGCTGGCTTACATCGCCTGGTATGACGGCATTCGCCGTATCGGCGCAACCCGCGCCGGCGTGTTCATCGCACTCAACCCGCTGACGGCAGTGATCTGCGGCGCCATGCTGCTGGATGAGCACCTGAGCGCGCCGATGCTGGTGGGCGGGGCGGTGATCCTGCTCGGCATCCATCTGTGCAACAAACCCCTTGCGCAGCCCAAGCCATTGGGGATTTGATAAGAGTGCGGACAAACGCTGTTACGCTGTGTAGAATCGATTTACGCATACAAGAATATGGACTTGCGCTCACGCAAGCCTCGGCCGTCAGAGACTGATGTAACCATGAAGCTACTCGGCTCCCCCCTCATCTTTGGTGATTTCCTCGCGCGCAGTGTGCGAGGCCTGTCCTGTGCGCCACCCTGCAACCTCATCCTTGCTCGCAAATAACCCTGTGTTAATGACAAGAATGATGAGGTGCCACCATGGCAGACCAATACGAAAACCCAATGGGCCTGATGGGCTTTGAATTCATCGAATTCGCATCGCCAACGCCGGGCACCCTGGAGCCGATCTTCGAGATCATGGGCTTCACCAAAGTCGCCTCCCACCGTTCCAAGAACGTGCACCTGTATCGCCAGGGCGAAATCAACCTGATCCTCAACAACCAGCCCGACAGCCTGGCCTCGTATTTTGCGGCCGAACACGGCCCGTCGGTGTGCGGCATGGCGTTCCGCGTCAAGGATTCGCAGCAGGCCTACAACCGCGCGCTCGAACTCGGCGCACAGCCGATCCACATCGAAACCGGCCCGATGGAGCTGAACCTGCCAGCCATCAAGGGCATCGGCGGCGCGCCGCTGTACCTGATCGACCGCTTCGGCGAAGGCAACTCGATCTATGACATCGACTTCGTGTACCTCGAAGGTGTAGACCGCAACCCGGTGGGCGCCGGCCTCAAGGTCATCGACCACCTGACCCACAACGTGTATCGCGGGCGCATGGTTTATTGGGCCAACTTCTACGAGAAGCTGTTCAACTTCCGTGAGGCGCGCTACTTCGATATCAAGGGCGAATACACCGGCCTGACGTCCAAGGCCATGAGCGCTCCGGACGGCATGATCCGCATCCCGCTGAACGAAGAATCGTCCAAGGGCGCGGGCCAGATCGAAGAGTTCCTGATGCAGTTCAACGGCGAAGGCATCCAGCACGTGGCGTTCCTCACCGACGACCTGGTCAAGACCTGGGACGCGCTGAAGAAGATCGGCATGCGCTTCATGACCGCGCCGCCAGACACCTACTACGAAATGCTCGAAGGCCGCCTGCCTAACCACGGCGAGCCGGTGGACCAACTGCAAGCGCGTGGCATTCTGCTCGACGGTTCGTCGATTGCCGGCGACAAGCGCCTGCTGCTGCAAATCTTCTCGGAAACCCTGATGGGCCCGGTGTTCTTCGAATTCATCCAGCGCAAGGGCGATGATGGGTTTGGCGAGGGCAACTTCAAGGCACTGTTCGAGTCGATCGAGCGTGACCAGGTGCGTCGTGGTGTATTGACCGCCGACTAAGCGTAAAAAAGCCCGGCCGAGGTCACCCTCGGCCGGGCTTTTTATGGCCTGCGCATCACGCTTTGCGTTGACGCACCAAGTGCTTGAAGCCCTCGTACACCAGCACCATCACCGCCAGCCAGATCGGGATATAGGTCAGCCACTGGCCGCCCTTGATGCCTTCGCCCAATATCAACGCCACCGCCAGCAGCAACACCGGTTCCACATAGCTGAGCAGCCCGAACAGGCTGAATGGCAACAGCCGGCTGGCCACGATATAGCTGACCAGCGCCGAGGCACTGATCACGCCCAGCATCGGAATCAATGCATACAGCTTTGGATGAATGTCCATCACGGCAAAACCTTGTTCACCGTGCTGCACAAACCACCAGGCCACGGGCAGCATCAGCGCCATGTCCAGCCACAACCCGCCCAGGTGATCAGTGGTCAGGTATTTGCGCACCACAAAATAGATCGGGTAACCAATGATCACCACCAGGGTTGCCCAGGAAAAACCACCGGCCTGATACAACTCGTTCAGCACGCCGAGCGCGGCAAAAAATACCGCGATCTGCTGCAGGCGCGACAAGCGTTCGCCGTACACCAGGCGCCCGGTCAGCACCATGGTCAGCGGCAGCAGGAAGTAGCCGACCGACACATCCAGGCTGCGCCCATTGAGCGGTGCCCACATAAATAGCCACAGTTGCACGCCGAGCAAGGCCGACGAAAGCAGCACGCCGCCGATCAGCCGCGGCCTGGCCGCCAGCATTCGCACCAGCTCCCAGACCCGCCGCCATTCGCCGCTGATGATCATGAACACGGTCATGCACGGCACGGTCAGCAACATGCGCCAGCCGAAAATTTCCAGGCCGCTCAATGGCGTGAGCAGCGAGGTGAAGTAATACATCACGGCAAACAACACCGAGGCCAATACCGACAACACAACACCTTTAGACACACTGTCCTCGCGAAAACGAATAGCTATAAATTGGGGGGATATTTTCAGGAGGGGATTATGGTGCTTTTGGCGCAAGACGGTTGCGCTGTTTTGGGGCGTTTTGCAGGAAATTTTCTCACCACACCAGGTTCATGCAAGCGCCTGTGACGAGCGGGCTTGCCCCGCGCTGGGCTGCAAAGCAGACCCAAAACCAGACCCCGCGCTGTGCCTGACACAACACGGTGTCCTCGATGGTGCCGCTTCGCAGCCCAACGCGGGCAAGCCCGCTCGCCATACACACCTACACGTTGCAGGCGCTACGCGCGTGCCACGCGGCCCGAAACAAAATGCCCCACATCATTAAAGCCCGGCGTGGACGAATGCCCCGGCGTTACCAGTGAATCAATAAAGGCCTCATCTTCAGCGCTGATCTTCACCTCCAGCGCGCCGGTGTAGGCATCCCATTGCGCTTCGGTGCGCGGCCCGACAATTGCCGAGCTCACGGCCGAGTTGTTCAGCACCCAGGCAATCGCAAACTCGACAATGCCGACGCCGCGCCCTTGGGTGTACTGCTGAATCTGTTGGGCGATGCGCAGTGACTCTACGCGCCATTCGGTTTCCAGAATGCGCTTGTCCTGACGCGCTGCACGGCTGCCCGCTTGAGGAGCGACGTCGGGTGCGTACTTGCCGCTGAGCACGCCGCGCGCCAACGGGCTGTAAGGCACCACGCCCAGGCCGTAGGCGGCTGCGGCGGTGAGCTGCTCGACCTCGGCCTGGCGATTGACGATGTTGTACAGCGGCTGGCTGATGATCGGCTGGTCCACGCCCAAACGCTCGGCCACGCGAATCACTTCGGCGATGCGCCAGCCCCGGTAGTTGGACAGGCCCCAATAGCGGATCTTGCCCTGGCGGATCAGGTCGCCAATCGCCGACACCGTGACTTCCAGCGGCGTGTCATGGTCTTCGCGGTGCAGGTAATAGATGTCCAGGTAGTCGGTGTCCAGGCGCGTCAAGCTGGCTTCCAGCGCGTTGAAAATGCGCTTGCGGCTCAAGCCGCTGCGATTCGGCACGCCGTCCGCCGGGCCGATGCCGACCTTGGACGCCACCACCCAGTCCTGGCGATGACGAACGATGGCCTCGCCGACGATTTCTTCGGAACGCCCGCCGGTGTAGACGTCGGCGGTGTCGATAAAATTGATGCCCTGGTCCCAGGCCTTGTCGATGATGCGCAGCGAGTCTTCGGTGTTGGTCTGTTCGCCAAACATCATGGTGCCCAGTGTCAGTGCGCTGACCTTCAACCCGGACTGGCCCAATGTGCGGTAAATCATGCAAAGCTCCTCATGGCAGGGAAACGTGAACCCTGCAATACCAGACTCGAGGGCTCTGGAACAAGCCCGGCGCGCGTTTCTTCATGCACTGAGCAAGGCCTGACAGCGTGTCTGCAGAAATCGGTGCAGCACTTTCACCCGTTCCGACACTTGCAGGCGGTGCGGGCACATCAGGTTGAACGGCGTGGGTTCGCCTTGCCAGTCAGGCAACAACTGCACCAGGCGCCCGGCCTTGATATCGCTGGCGATGTCCAGGTTGGCCTTGTAGGCAATGCCATGGCCTGCCAGCGCCCAGCGCCGCACGATTTCGCCGTCGTCGCTGAGGTAATCGCCCGTCACCTCGACTTCCTGCAGCAGTGCGCCCCGACGAAAGTACCAAGTGTTGTTGGCCTGCCCACGGCGCATGTAGCGCAGCGTGCTGTGCTGCGCCAGGTCTGCCGGCGTGCGCGGTGTGCCATGGCGCGCCAGGTAGTCGGGGCTGGCGCAGGGAATACGGTGGTGGCCCGGCACCACCGGCAGCGCGACCAGGCTGGAGTCGCGTGGCACACCAAAGCGCAGGGCAATGTCGACGGTGTCGCGGAATAAGTCGGCGTTGCTGTCGTTGAGCAACAACTGCAAACGGATGTTCGGGTGTTCGCGCTTGAATTCATCCAGCCAGCCCAGCAGCACATTGCGGCCAAAATCCGAGGGCGCCGCCAATTGCAATAAACCGCTGAGGCTCTGGCCTTGTTGCTTGATCGCCTGCTCGCCTTCCGACAAGGCTTCCAGCGCAACCCTAACGCTGTCCAGGTAGCGCCGGCCTTCTTCGGTCAGGCGCATGCTGCGCGTAGAGCGGGCCAGCAGGCGGATGCCCAGCCGGGTTTCCAGCCGCTTGAGCGCAATGCTCGCTGCAGCCGGTGTGAGGTTGAGGCTGCGCGCAGCCGCTGACAGGCTGCCGGTGTCGGCAGTGCGCACGAACACTTCAAGGTCGAGGGTTGAGCTCATTTGTAAAAATCCTTTAAAGATCTTGTCGTTTTACCGGGATTTTTCGCTGATTGCCAAGCTGAGAAGATCAACGCTCACTTTCTTAGTCAGGTAGTTAACCCATGACATCTTCCCTCAGCGGTAAAACCGTCATCGTCATCGGCGGCAGCAGCGGTATCGGCGCCGCCGTGGCCAAGGCAGCCACGGCACGAGGCGCACAGGTGGTGCTGGCCGGGCGCCGGTTGACCTCCGGTGTCGACAACGGCGTACGCAGCGAGCCGGTGGATGTGACCGACACTGCGTCCTTGCAACGCTTGTTCGAGGCGGTGGGGCGTTTTGACCATCTGGTTTACACCTCTGGGCCGTCAGTGCAGGCCAAACCCTTGCTCGACACTGACCTGGGTGAAGCCCAGGACAATTTCAACGTGAAGCTTTGGGGCTCGCTGCGTGCGATTCAACAGGCGCTGCCATTTCTCGACGAGCACGGCAGCATCACGCTGACCTCTGGCCAACTGGGCCGTAAATTGGCGCCCGGCCAGTTCATCAAGACCGGCATCAACGCCGCGACCGAGGCGCTGGGCAAACAACTGGCGAAGGAGCTGGCACCACGTCGGGTCAATGTGATCAGCCCGGGAGTGATCGACACGCCTGCTTATGCAGGCTTGCCAGAAGAACAGCGCCAGACGATGTTTGCCAAGGCCGGCGGGGCCTTGCCGGTTGGGCGCGTGGGGCAGGCTGAAGAAGTGGCGGCGGGGTACGTGCTGGCCATGGAAAATGGCTTCGTCACCGGCGCCGTGATCGACATCGACGGCGGCGGCCTGTTGTAAACCCGGCAACCAAAAGTGGGAGCGGGCTTGCTTGCGAAAGCAGAGTGTCAGTCACTGAATGTATCGACTGAACCACCGCATTCGCGAGCAAGCCCGCTCCCACATTGAACTCATTGCTGCTGGGCGCGCGTTATACCTTCAACGTGCGCGTCATGCGCAGCGCCAACACGCTACCGGCAACGATCACCGCCGCCAGCAAGTACAACGCCACATCCGTGGACCCGGTGGCATCCTTCACAAACCCTACGATATACGGGCTGAGGAAGCCGGCCATCTGGCCCATGGAGTTGATCAGGGCCAAACCACCGGCCGCTGCGCCGGCACTGAGCAGGGCGGTCGGCACCGGCCAGAACATCGGCAGGCCGGTGAGGGCGCCCATGGTGGCTATGGTCAGGCCAAGAATCGCAATCGCCGGAGTGGTGGCGAAATTAACGGCGATCACCAAGCCGATAGCGCCCATCAACATCGGCACCACCAAGTGCCAGCGACGCTCCTTGCGCAAGTCGGCGGAGCGGCCCACCAGCAACATGAACACCGCGGCCAGCAGGTACGGAATCGCGCTGAGCCAGCCAATCACCAGGTTATCGCTGAAGCCCAGGCTCTTGATGATCGACGGCAGCCAGAAGTTGATCGCGTACACGCCGCTCTGGATGCAGAAGTAGATCAGGCCGAACGCCCAGATGGCCGGGTTCTTGAACACCTCGCCGAGCGAATCTGTGGTGGTTTTCGGTTTGTTCGCCAGATCCGTCGCCTGGTCGGCCTCCAGCACTGCACGCTCATGCGGCGTAAGCCACTTGGCATTGGCGAAGCTGTCGCTGAGCAGGAAATAAGCGAGCGCGCCCAGAATCACCGTCGGGATGCCTTGCAACAGGAACATCCACTGCCAGCCGGCCAGGCCACCCTGGCCGGCGGCAAAGTGGTTGAGGATCCAGCCGGAAAACGGGCTGCCAAGCAGGCCGGACACCGGGATTGCCGACATGAACAACGCCATGATCCGCCCACGGCGGAAGGTCGGAAACCACTGCGAGAGGTACAGCACCACGCCTGGGAAGAACCCGGCTTCAGCGGCACCGGTCAACAGGCGCAGGCCATAGAAGTGTGTCGGCGTGGTCACGAACAGCAAGCATGTGGAGAGCGTGCCCCACACGATCATCATCAGCGCAATCCAGCGCCGCGGGCCGAACCGGGTCAGCGCCAGGTTGCTCGGCACGCCGCACAGTACATAACCGATAAAGAAAATCCCGGCCCCCAGGCCGTAGACCGTTTCACTGAATTTCAACGCATCGAGCATCTGCAACTTGGCAAAACCAACGTTTACCCGGTCAAGGTAATTAAACAGGTAGCAGATGAAAATGAAGGGGATCAGGCGCAGGGTGATGCGCTTGTAGATGGCGTTTTTATCGTCATCGGTGGCCAGTGTGGCAGCGGCGCTCTGTGACATGTCAGTCTCTCTTTATTATGATTTTTCGCGATGCGAAGGTAACGTTGATCGCTCAATGAGTCTCGGCCACCTTGCGGGGTGCTGTCTTTGTGCTTGCGCACAGTCAGGCACGCTTTGCGCTGTGCCTATGACCAACTCGCTTTTTTCAGGAATTTAGCCCCATGTTCGAGCTGGATCATGACCTGGCGCAGGATATCGTCAATCGCACCATGGCGATCCTGCCCTATAACGTCAACGTCATGGACAGCCAGGGCCTGATTCTGGGCAGCGGCGAGCCTGAGCGCATCAATACCCGCCATGAGGGTGCGCAGCTGGTGCTGGCCAACGGCCGGGTAGTCGAGATCGACGGCCAGACTGCCAAGCACCTCAAAGGCGTGCAGCCGGGCATCAACCTGCCCTTGATGCACGACCAACGCCTGATCGGCGTGCTGGGCATTACCGGTGAACCCGAGCTGTTGCGCACCTACGCTGAACTGGTGCGCATGACCGCCGAGATGTTGGTCAGCCACCGTCATCAGCAAGCCGAGCAGCAATGGCGACGCCAGCGGTGCGACGACCTGCTCGCGTTACTGCTGGCCGAACGCGGTGACTCGCCGCGCCTGGTGGACGAGGCCCAGCAACTGGGGCTCAAGCCGCACATGCCGCGCACGCCGTACCTGTTTGAACTGGGCGTGGGTCAGTCGGCCGACGCGCTGAGCGCCTGGCTGACCAGCCGTTACCCGGACAGTTGGTGTGTCAGCTCTGCGCAGTTTTCCCTGTTGTGGTGCCGGCCGGCGGCAGTGCAGGTAGACAACCCAAGGCTGCTGGAAAAACTTCAGGGACTGGGCTGGAACATCCTGCGGGTTGCCGTCGGTGGGCAAGCAGATGGCCTGGCGGGCCTGCGCCGGTGTTATCGCCGGGTCGGCGATCTGCTGGCCTACGGTCGTGACATCTTGCCCCAGTCACGTTTGTTGACGCTCAACCGCTATCGCCTGCCGGTGATGCTCTGGCGCCACCGCAACGACGATGCGCTGGATGAACTCTTGAACCCGTTGCGCAAAGTGCTGACCAAGGACACCAACGGCCAGCTGCTTGCCACGCTGCGCAGTTGGTGCGACCACGACGGCCAGAGCCAGGCCTGCGCCGACGCGCTGGGCATCCACCGCAACAGCTTGCGCTACCGCATGGAACGCATTGCCGAGCTCAGCGGCGTCGACCCGTTGACCCTCGACGGCATGCTGGCCCTGTACCTTGGCGTACAGCTTTTGCCCCAGGCTTTGTCGGAATGAACAACAAACCTGCGCCACACTTGTGCATCGGACCGGCGTCATTGCCGCAGCCAACTGGCAGCATGGGCGTTATAAAAACCGGAGAACGCCCATGAAAATCATCATCGCCCCCGACTCGTTCAAGGACAGCCTGAGCGCCGAAGGCGTCGCCCAGGCCATCGCCGAAGGCTTGGCCGAGGTCTGGCCGCAGGCACATCTGGTCCAGTGCCCGATGGCGGACGGTGGTGAAGGCACGGTGGATTCGGTCCTTGCTGCCTGCAAGGGCGAGTTGCGCAGCCAAACCGTTCGAGGCCCCTTGGGCGCGTCGGTTGAAGCACGCTGGGGCTGGTTGGCCGACAGCCATACCGCCATTATCGAAATGGCCGAAGCCAGTGGTTTGCAACTGCTGGCGCCGGGCAAACGCGACGCCTGTTCGAGCAGCACCTACGGCACGGGCGAACTGATCCGTGCAGCCCTGGACGCCGGTGCCCAGCGCATCATTCTGGCGATTGGCGGCAGTGCGACCAACGATGCCGGTGCCGGGGCGATGCAGGCGCTGGGTGTGCAACTGTTCGATGCGCAAGATCAGGCACTTGCCCCAGGTGGCCTGGCGCTGGCGCGGCTTGCGCGGATCAGCCTTGAACAGCTGGACCCACGTTTGGCTCAGGTGCGTTTTGAAATTGCCGCCGATGTGAATAACCCGCTGTGTGGTCCGCACGGCGCATCTGCCATTTTCGGCCCGCAAAAAGGTGCCAGCGCGCAGCAGGTCGAACAACTGGACGCAGCCCTGGGTCACTTTGCCGATCATTGCACCAAGGTCCTGCCCAAAGACGTGCGCGATGAACCCGGCAGCGGCGCCGCCGGTGGCCTGGGCTTTGCCGCCAAAGCGTTTCTGGGCGCGCAATTTCGCGCGGGTGTTGAGGTGGTGGCCGAACTGGTCGGCCTGGATTCAGCGGTGCAGGGGGCTGACCTGGTGGTCACCGGCGAGGGCCGTTTCGACGCCCAGACCCTGCGCGGCAAAACCCCCTTCGGCGTGGCGCGCATCGCCCAGCAGCACAACGTGCCCGTCATCGTGATCGCCGGCACCCTGGGCGACGGCTACGAGCATATGTATAGCCACGGCGTGAGCGCCGCATTCGCCTTGCCGTCCGGGCCGATGAGCCTTGAACAGGCGTGCAGCGACGCGCCGCGCCTGCTGCGCGAGCGCGCGGCAGATATTGCGCGACTGTGGCGCACAGCGACCGGGCGCTGACGCAACACCGTGAACGTGGGACAATCCGCGCCGTTTTTCGACACGGAGAGTCCCCATGCTGCGCACCACCGCTTTGCTGGCCCTGTTGCTGACTGGCATCAGCGCCCCGGCCCTTGCTCAACCCGCGACTGAAACCGTCCCGCTGCTGCGGGAAATCAAGAATTGGGTCACCGGCTGCGACAACCTGCGCAATTGTCACGCCCTCAGCGCGCCCAGTGGCGTGGATGAGGAAGATGCCAGCTCCCTGACCTTGCATATCTGGCATCAAGCCGGCCCGGAAGGGTACCTGCGCTTACGCGTTGATCATCGCGGTGAGGCGCTGGACCTGTCTACTCTGCAATTGGACGGAAAGCCCCTGGACCAGGCACTGACGCGCAGCCTGGAGGTGCAGTTGGACGATCAGGGTGTTGATCCCCACCTGCAATCCTACGGCGTGATCGAGGACGCGCCGGCGCGGCTCTGGCTGCAGCGCTTGCGCAACGGCCAGCGTTTGCAGTTACCGGGCGACGACACCGCGCATGTGTCCCTAAGCGGGCTGAGTGCCTCGCTGCTGTTGATGGACGCGGTGCAAGGGCGGGTGGATAACGTCACCGCCCTTGCGCGGCCTGGCAAGGGCGCGGCCAGTGACGTGCCGGCACGCTTGCCGCCACCGGTGCTGCGCCCCTTCACGTCGGCGCCGGCGCTCAACGACCAGGAATACGCCGCGCTGGCCGCCGCTGCGGTGAAGGCGATCACCACCACCGACACCGCGATGAAACCCGAGGCCGAAGTTGGCGCATTGAGCGAAGCTCAAGCCCTGACAGTGGTGCGCTATGACTGCGCGGCCTACACCTGCGAGTACGAAGTCAGCAGCCGTGAGCGCAAGGCGCCGTACGCCGAAACCACGTTGAGCATTCAACCGCTACCTGTGGAGGGCGCTGCCCTGCAAGGCTCGGTCGGCTACGACCCAACCACCGGCACCTTGAGCTATTTCTACAAACTGCGTGGCGTTGGTGATTGCGGCGAGGGCGGTGTCTGGGTGTTTGACGGCAAGGCTTTCCAGCTGCGCGAATTGCATCAGATGCCGCGCTGCAATGGGGTGGGTTACGGCGATTGGCCGACGTTGTGGACGACAGTGCCAGCACCCTAGCCAGCGTGGCGGCTTGGCCTCTACACTGGGCGGCCACTTGTTTTTCCAAGGAAGAAACGCAATGCGCACACCTGAATCCCCTATCGTGATCCAGCGCTTTACCGAGGCCCACCTTGAAGGCGTCGCTGCGCTCTACAACGAACCGGCTGTGTGCCGTCAGGTGCTGCAAATGCCTTTTCAGTCGGTGCAGGCGTGGCGTAACAAGCTGGCGCTGGATAACGAGCGGCGGCTACAGCTGGTGGCGATGCATGCAGGGGAAGTGATCGGCCAGCTTGGCCTGGAGCAAACCCTGCGGGTGCGCCGCAGCCATGTCGGTTCGTTCGGCATGGGCGTCGCCACGGCCTGGCAAGGCAAGGGCGTCGGCTCCAGGCTGTTGACGGCCGCGCTGGACGTGGCCGACAACTGGATGAATTTGCGCCGCGTCGAACTGACGGTGTACGCCGACAACGAAGCCGCGCATAACCTCTACCGCAAGTTCGGCTTCGAGGTCGAAGGCCGGATGCGCGATTACGCCCTGCGTGACGGCGTCTTCGTTGACACCCTGAGCATGGCGCGCCTGCGCCAGACGGCTTAACCCCCCAGAGCAAATGCCACCGCAGCCTGCGCATGCAGCTCGGTGGTGTCCAGCAATGGCAGGTTGCTGTGCTGCGGTTTGATCAGCAGGCCGATTTCCGTGCACCCAAGAATGATTGCCTGGGCGCCCCGTGCGGCCAGCGACTCGATCACCCGCTGATAGACCTGGCGCGAGGCAGCGCTGAGCACGCCGACACACAACTCCTCATAGATGATTCGGTGCACGGCCTGGCGCTCGTCAGCGTCGGGCACCAACACGGTCAAGCCTTGGGCGGTCAGGCGTGCGGTGAGAAAGTCCTGCTCCATGGTGAATGCCGTGCCCAGCAAACCGACTGTCAGCGTACCGGCTTCTACCGCAGCGGCACCGGCGGCATCGGCAATATGCAGGAACGGAATCGACACGGCCGCCTCGATACGCGCTGCAACCCGATGCATG
Source organism: Pseudomonas sp. R9.37 (assembly GCF_963878885.1). Taxonomy (NCBI): domain Bacteria; kingdom Pseudomonadati; phylum Pseudomonadota; class Gammaproteobacteria; order Pseudomonadales; family Pseudomonadaceae; genus Pseudomonas; species Pseudomonas sp. R9.37. The sequence continues at coordinate 217,901 of NZ_CAWNZA010000050.1, forward strand.
GTGTTGGTACACAGCACCACGCAATCCGCACCGCCAGCCTGCAAGCGGCGCGCCGCATCCTCGAGGATCAGCGCGGCGTCATCCCAACGGCCGGTATGCTGGGCCTGTTCGACCGGGCCGAAATCCACGCTGTACATCAACAGTTGCGCCGAGCGCAGCGGGCCCAGCTGGTCACGCACGCGCTGGTTGATGATGCGGTAATACTCGGCGCTGGACTCCCAGCTCATGCCGCCGATAAGGCCGATGGTGCGCATGCGATGCTCCTGACAGGGGATGTCGCCTCACCATACCCATCGGCTGCGCAATAGTCATACGCAGTTGCCGGTCAAATGACCGGTGCAGTTAAGCCGCACGCTGAACCGCCGCATCTGCCATGATCAGCGTTCGCAACCTGGCCCACCCAAGGAAATCCGCAATGGACGATGTACAGCAATTGGGCGAGATGCTTCGTCATTACGCCGACAGCGAAGCGCACAAAAAACAGCAGTTCGACGTGCAGTCCGCACGCTGGGCGCAAAAGCTCGGCGAGCTGTTCGGGCAGATCGAACAGTGGCTGGAGCCCGTCAAGACCACTGGCCTGCTGGAAGTCCACCGTGAGGCCTATGTCGCCAGCGGCCCGAGCCTGCCGGTTGAGACGTCGACCTTCAAAACCGAAAAACTGACGGTGCACATCACCGGCAAGACGGTGGAGTTCGTGCCGGACGTGATGGGGGCGGGCGGCTCGATTGCCGTGTCGGTGATGGGCTTGACCGCCGCACGGCACGGCAGCGTATCACTGGTGCTACCGGCTGATAAAAACGATTGGCTATGGAAAAAAACCAACGGCCTGAAGGACCCGGACACCTTTGCCTTCGACGCAAATTTTCTGGCGTCGCAGTTGCAGAGCCTGATCCCGCGCGATCGCGTTTGAGCGGGCTCGCCCGGCGCCGGGTGCCCCGGCGCAGTCCTGAGCTGGGCGCAGCGCGCACTCAGGGCTAGAACGCATTTCTTGCCGGGCGGTTGTAATAACTGAGCAGCGCGTCGTAGCGGCGAGTCACGAGGTAGTAATCGTCACTCAGCTGTTGCGGCGGGGCGTGGTCCAGCCAGTCTTGAAGCAGATTGTGCAGCGCGATGAGGTAGGCATCGGCGGGTTGCCTGATGACGTACCAAAGGTGCAGGGCTTCATCGTTAAGGTTTTTATTCGGGATGTGGTCCACGAAGGTTGCGCTGTTTTCGTTGGCGCGCTGCACCGCCGCCGTCAGCTTCGCCAGCGCCTGGAGCGTCAGGCTGGCAGTGCGCACGCCGCCGTCGATCTGGTCCACCGCCGCGCGTGCGGTGATCATGTAATTGAGCAGGTGCCAGTGCAGGTCCTGGCCCAGACGCGCTTCCAGCACAGCCCGTTGCTCAACGCGCAGACGCTGATCTTGCACCGCCAGGGCGCGGCGCAGCTGGCTGGACAACGTCGCGTAGGCTTCGCCATTTCTGCTGAGTTCGTCTTCAATGCGTTGCTGCAAGACGTCGCCGAACAGCCGCCGCTGGTTCGAGGTGCCCAGCGTTGAGGAGTTTTTCTGCAGGCTCGCGAGGTACTCAGCGGTCATCCCGATCAAGGGGCTGGCGGGGTGCTGATGGGCCAGCTTGGTGGTGAGGGTGGGCGCGCACACGTCGTTCTGGATTACCCGCGCCTGCGGCTCGCTGTTGTCGCCGAACTCTTCGCGTGACCTGGCGTAGCGACCTGCCGGCAAAGAGGTTTGCGCTTGAGGCGCTGACTCGGCCATTGGCGGGTGTACCAAACGCTGGTAGGCCAGCCGCGTGTCTCGGTCAACGCGGTTCATGCAGTCGATGATCGGCGCCAGCGCACTGGCGGCCGCGGTTTGCGGGCCGTCGAGCCTATCCAGCCACAACTCGAGCACTTGAGTGTGTTTGCCCGCGCCGGCCAGGCCGACCAGCATCAGCGTAAACACGAGGCCAATGGGGAGTAACAGGGCTGGGTTCATTGCTCGGCCTCCTGGCCATACCATTGCGCGTGTGTGGCCGGGGCCTGACAGTCTTCAGCGGTTTGCGGCATGCGGCTGCACACCCGTTCGGTCCATTGCTGCAGGCCTTGGTGGCGACCGACTTGATGGCGGCTGTCGAGGTGTTTAAACCCGGCAAACACCAGGGCGACGACGAGGGCGCCCAGGCCGATGGCGCCCAAGGCCCGGCGCGGAAAATGGGCGGCCCACTCCTTCACGCTCATGCCTGCCCGGAGCTTGCCCGCGCCGACGGCAGCCAGGACCGCCACCAGTGTCAGACCGGCGACGGGCCCGAACTGAGCGCTGATGGCAATGCCCATGGCCGCACCCGGGATCAGGTCGCGTACCGGCAACAACGGCAGGCGGGTGGGGCTCATCCAGCGCGGTAGTGTTGCACCGAGCCGTTCATCCAGCACGCGCAGCCAATGCGCCAACGGGCGCCACACCTGCCAGGCCAGTGCGCCAACGGCCATGTAGGCCATCGACCAGGCCAACGCGTCCCCCGCAGTGTCCACTAACGCGCCCGCTTGCCAGGGCGACTGGAACAGCGCTCCGACAAGGCAGCCCAGCACAATCGCGAGCAGCAGCGGCAAGGTGTTGAAGGCGGTTTCCCAATCCTGCCAGAAATACGGCGTCCCGCCTGGCATCGCCTGTGCTATGTCGGGATGGTCGGCTTTAAGGGTCGCGGCCAAGGTTCGGCACGCCTCCCAGTCGTGTTCACTCAGGCGCTGGGCGAATGCACGCCGCTGGCCCAGAGACATCGGCGCCAGCAATAAGCGCGCGGCGCGTTGCTGTGGGGTATTGGGCGCTGTGGCTGCCAACGCGTACTGGTGGGCCATGAATACCGGGCCTTGCTGGCGCCGTATCAAGTGTTGCCATTCGTCTGCGGGGCAGGCGTGATCGCTGCCCTGCCATCCCTGGCCGGTGCGCACGGCCTCAAACACGGCGGGGGACCAGAACTGGCTTTCGGTCAACAGCGTTGCCAGCATGTGGTGAAGCCACTGGGCATGCGCCGGTTGCTGGAGCCAGGGCTGATCAACGCGCGCGGCATAAGCTGCGAGAAAAGCCGCTTCGTCACGTTCGGCCATGGCCAAGCTCAGCGTGTGTTGGAAGGCTTGCCTGCGCTGTTCGGCCAAGGCTTCGATCAGCGCTTGCGGCAACTCCAGGCGTTGCCAGGCGCTGAGCCACTGGAAAGTGTCAAACGCCCAACGCCGATCCTCTTCGTTGAGCTCCTCGTCCCAGAGGCAGCGTTCAAGCAGCGTCACTTCAAATTCCAGCCCGGCACCCGCGGCCATCGCCAGCGTGTAGTGCTCCTGCAAGGTCTGAGCAGCCAAGGCCGTCGGCACCGTGGCCACTGCCAGCTCAGCGCTGTCGTCTTCCTGCGCCCATTGTTGCCAATTCAAGGCGTGTTCGTACGCTTCACGCAGGCGTTGAAAACCTTCCGGATCATCATCCGGTCGGGTTTTCTTCAGCAAGGTGGCGTATTGGCGTTTGATCGTGCGGCTATCGGCATTCGGGGATAGGCCGAGGACATCCCAGCAAGTCATGTGCGGTACAACTCCATAAATAACGCGCGCACCTTACCCGGTTTAGTGTCCGCTGAACCAGTGGGAGTGAGGGAGGGCGCGGTCTTGCTGGCGTACTTGGCGCACCCGCTTCGAAGACCCGCAGGGTGCGTGCCCGGTCGCAAACCGGTGGTGAACGGGCACGCGGCTGTTAGCCGAGGGTTATTTGAGCGGCGTCAGCGGTGGCAACTTCCATTGGCCGTTACTTGCTTCAGGCTTGGGCAAGTAGATGCGCAGTACTGCGTAGAACGGGCCGGGCGGTGCCGGCAGCCAGTTGCTCTGTTCGGCTTTCGGTGGCTCGTGGTGCTGCAATGCCAGGGTCAGGCCGCCGTCGGCATCCAGTTTGAGGTTGGGCAACATCCGCGAATTGATCAGGTAGCGCTTCTTGAGATTGGGCGCCAGCAGCTTGGTCTTGGCGTCGTACATGGTCAGCGACCAGAACGCTTCAGCGGGCGGCAGTTGATCCTTGTCAAAGTGCACGGTGTAGCTGTGCCGTGCGCCGTTGGCCGGTTTACCCTCGCTGTCGACGAAGTAGCTCAGGTAAATAGCCTCATCGGGGGAGTTGCCGAAAATTCCCAGGTCCGCACCGGCGTAGCGGTAGAGGTAGTTGTTTTTCAGGCGGTCGCGGCTGCCGAACAGGTCGCCGCTGGCCACTTGGTGGGTGTCGATTTTGTCTTTCTTGAACGCGGCGAATTCGGCTCGGCCGTCGGCAATCCCGTCTTCCAGGGCTTTGCGCTGCTCGGCGGTCAAGTCCTTGACCTTGAACGGCGCGCCCGGGGCGATACCGATCTTGGCAAAGCGCGCCAGCAGGTCCTTTTCGCTGTCCTGAGGGGCGGCGAAGGCCAACATGAAGTTCAGGTATCGAAACAGCTGCGGCCCTTCGGTCATGGTGGCCATCGGCTTGGGCCATTCAATTTTCGGCACCGCGGCCGGCGCAGGCTGTTTTACGTAGCTGCTCAGGGGCTGCACTTTGTAGCCGTTCTGGATCTGCTTGACCTTGTTCAGGTCCTTTTCATCAAACAGCTGCGTGCGGTACAGGGCGTAGGCGATATTGCTTTCGCTGTACACCACGCGGTCAACGTCAACCGGCTGCTGACCTTTCCAGTCCGGGCCGGCGATCATGTAGTGGCCGCCGTTGTTGCCGGTGCTGCGGGTGCCCAGGTAAGCGATGTTCTGCGTGTAGAGGTCGATCAGCTGCACCGAGTAGTAACGGTTGTCTTCGATCTTGGGCAGGGTCAACACCAACGGCTCTTTGCGCAGGTCCATCCATACGAAGGAGTAGGGCGTGTCCGAATTCGGGGTGGCGAACGCAGTGTCCTTGGGGGTGAACACCTGCGCGGTATTGCCGATATGGTTGAACGGCGCCTTGAAGTTGGGCCCGCCTTTATCGACGGCCTGGGTGTAGAGCGTCTTGTACATCGCCACGACCGGGTAGCCATACAGGTAGGCTTCCTTGGCAATCGCCCGTGCTTCGGCGGAGGTTGCCGTGAAGTCAGCCCAGGCACCGGTGCTCATGAATATCGAGAGGCTCGCCAACAGCAGGCGCGTCGGTTTTCCAATCATGTTGTTGCGTCCTTCCAGAGTTCTTTTGACTGACGGGAGTTGAAGGCGACGAGTTTCCAGTTTTATTTCGCGAACGTCACGTTAATCCCTGCAAACAAGGCCAACTGAGGTAAATCATCGCCTTGGCGCGCCCCTGTCTGTTGCGGTTTGACGCAGGTGTTGACGATGACGCGCTTGGGCATGCACGGATGATATCGATTCAAGCTAGCAGCAAATCCCTGACGCGCGAGCGGCTCAGTCAAATGAGCGCGCAGCGCCATTGGGAATGGCGAAATACGCTGAGGTCGGGAATGCCCCCGTATCCGGCGGCCTGCGGCAAATGAGGGACTATGCGTGGGGCAGCATGGATTTGACTTTGTCGCGCAATTGATCGATCGAGAAGGGTTTGCCAATTACTTGCATGCCGGCCGGCACGTCGATGCTTTCGGCATAGCCGCTGGCAAACAGGATTGGCAGGGCAGGGCGTAGCTCACGCACCTTGGCGGCCAGTTCTTTACCGTCCATATCGGGCAGGCCAACATCGGTCATCATCAGGTCGATCACCTGTGCAGTGTTTTCGACCACTTTCAAAGCTTCTTCAGCGTCCGCCGCTTCTATCACTGTGAACTCCAATTCTTCGAGTACATCGACGATCAGCATGCGCACGATGGCGTCGTCTTCGACTACAAGGAGGGTGGAGGGGGTGGCGGACATAATCAAATTCCCGAAAAAATGAAGTGGGCAGGTCTTTAGCGGTTGAAAGACCATTCTCTAATGAGTCGCGTCAATCTCGGCAAGTTCCGTTGGTGCAGGCATTGTGAAGGCAACGGGCGCAAATGTCGCGTGCAAGTCCGTGGCGCTGGGGAGGAAGTGATGCGTAAATGGCACCGTCCAACAGTGCCATTCACGCAAGGGCGTTACAGGGGGGTCAAAGCGGGGTATTGAATAGCGCGTACGGGTTGTTGTAAGGCACTGTCATCAGGAAGTCTCCGTCACTGAAGGTGCTGACGTCGTACTCCGGAATGCCGCGGTTGATGGCAACCGGGTCAAGCGTGCCGGCGCACCTTCCGCTGTTTAAGGTGACGTCCAGACCCCGCCGCATCGAAGCCTCGTCGGGGAATTTCGCCAGGCCGAAGTTGGGATCAAAGAAAAACCATTCCTTCTGATTGTTTTTGAAGGTGACGCCCGCAAGCAGTCCGTGATTTTGCGTGCTGATCTTGAAGGTGGTTGAGGTCGTTGCATGACTCAGGCGAGTGATGATGTCGGTGTAGGGCAATCGGGAAACCGGTTGAATACCGTGGAAATTCAGGCGAAGTACCTGGTGCATGCCGTTCAGTTGTTTACGAAAGGTAGTAATGGCGGGGTCGGTCGAATTTAAGCTTGCCTTGAAAAAATTGTCGATCAGCACACGCTCTTTACCTTGCTGAATAGCTAACGCCATGGTGTTGGCCAACGCCGCGCATTCTCCGGATGACGCCAGGTCGCTGGCAGCCAGGTAAAAATTTTGCGGCATGCCGATGGCTTTGCCGCCGACAACTGCAATTTCCTCGTTAAATATCCTGGCGCCCTCAAGACTGCTTTTAGTTTGAACGTTTTCTATGAGTTTGGTCAGCGCGCCTATTTCTTCGGGCGTTCGACGCGGGAGAATTGCCAACTCCTTTAGTTCAGACAGGCGCATGGTTGGGTAGTAGCCATCGATTTTTTGCACCGTGGGGGTGGCATAGCCACGGTTGTAAGCCGCGATATCGTTGAGCTTGGCATCCTCGATGACCTTTCTAAACACCTCGGGAAGATTGGGGGTCTGGGGTGTTGGCGCTACGACGGCGGACAACCAGTTAAGGAAGTTATGGTTTATCTCGCCATTGGCAGCAACAGTGACAGGTTTGAAATCGAGCAGCGGTTGCCCAAAGGGTTTCTGGCTGACGGGGTCAAGCGCATACCATTTATTGTTCTGTAGGGTTGCGCCCACGTCCACCCTCTGCTCTAAAAACTTGTAGGTGCCCGTTGCCGTTATGCCTTGGCTTTTACTGGCGGCTTTAAGCAGGTCATAGCTGCCGGTGGCGCCCTTGAACCGATTGACGGCTTTAGTGCCTTGTGACGCAAGATAACCCAAGCCGTTGAGCAGCAGCGTCGCGCCGCCCTTCGCCACGTCGCCAAAACCGCTCACGGGGTTGAGCACGCCGATCGTGGCCGCGCCGATCACTTTAACGGCCTGCAAGGCCTTCGTGCCGGCCGACAGCGCGGAACTGCCTATCTTGACCAATTTGCCTGCGACGGCGGCGCCGGCAGTGAGAAACCCGAATACATCCATGGCGAGATCCAGTGCCGCCTCGCCATAGTTTCCATCCCGAATGTTGACAATGGCTGATCTGAACGGAATCAGGTTTAACAACAACTCGCTCAGCTGCGGGGCAAGATGTTTTGCCTTTTCCAAGTTGGTTTGACCGCGGGCGACCTCTTTGATAGTAGGGTCGTCAAGGTTCAGGTGCTCAATATAGGCGCTGGCAATCACTTCGGATCTGAGGCTCTTGAAACTGTTAAGCGTCGACTCATTTCCAGGGCTTTGAAGGTCGAGTTCATCGGGTCTAAAACCAGGCGCGAACTCTTTAGTGGTCGAGACCAGGTTAGACTGACGCGTTTCATAATTTTTGGCGCGACTCAGCGGCGTTCGTTCGATTGTGCTTTTATTTAGATTGATTTCATACGCGTGAGTTTGACCGTTTAGCTCGGTTTTAAGTATCAGGCCGGGTCCGTTGGGATGAGCGGATTTATTATTAAATCCAAGACCTATACGGTATGAGCCCTCTTGAAACAAGGTGATTTTCCCAAACTCAAAATTCTTTCGATCCTCGAACGGAAGTTGCGAGATCAAATGCTTAATGGTGGTTTTTACAGCTGTTTTTTTGTCCCATATCGCACTTGTAAACTGCTTGTCGAAATCACCGTGTTCACCAAACGTCCTGTTATTGTTCAGGTCCGCCAATACGGCTGGCGAAATGCGGGAATCATGGGTCGTCAACTGCGCCAGATTCGGAAGATTCTCCATGGCGAGGTCCAAAAGCGAATACGGCGACAGCAGAGGGGTTTTCCCTTGTTCCGCTTTGGGGTCACCGCCTCCGGTGGTAAATACCCTCGCTTTGAAAAGCTCACCCAGGTCGCCAAAGCGTTCTTTCAGTTTAGCCAGGGCGATGTCTTCTCGCGACGGTATTGCTTTACTCAGTTCATTGGAGGCCCAAAGTCGACGGTCAAGTTGTTCGTTGAACGCGGTTCTTACTGTATTGATTTGTTCAGGTGTATAGAGGCCATCAGCACGTTTTGCGATGACGCCGTTGGCGACAGCCCAATCGATCAGCGCGGTACTTTGGGCGTATTCAGTGGCGGGCGATCGGCCTTTGGAGGCGTTGTATTCCAGCATGACCTCGGCGAACGACATGTGCCTCACAGCGCCCGGCCGCTCGGCTTCAATAGTTGCCGCTGCAATCGTCAGGAAAGCCCACGCCTGGCTGCCGACGGTCACGTTGTCGGGGATATCTTTAATCAGAAACTGCGGTGCGGTATGGCCTAACAACAGATGAGTGGCGAGTTTAGCGGTATCTGCCGTTGCTTTTTGGGTGGCGACAAGATGCTGGCCGAGGCTTTCAATGACCGAGGCAGGTGAATGACCCCAATGCGTTGAATCCGCCAGGTCAAATTCGCCCACTCTGTTGCGTTCGCGCGAAAAAGAGGACTTTGGGTCCATTCCAAGGTTAAGCGCGCTTAATAGATAGTCGTAGATACTGGTGTCCGAGGACGCGCCCTTCATATGCGTTTGCAGGGCTTCACCCAGCGCCTGGGCCCTGGGCGTGTCGAGCAGTTTTTGCAGGGCCTTTTCTGGGTCCTGCAGATCGCGCGCCGTCACCGCACTGCCTCTCATTAAGTAACCGAGCGTCGCCTGGCGGTCAGGAGACAATGCCTCGCCTGGCGCATTGGGCTCGGCGCTGTAGAGGAAATCCAACATCTTTTGTTGATCGGCTTGCGACATCGGTACTGGCCAGGACAGTGCGCCACCCAGATTGCCCAGCGGGCTTGATAACGACTGCTGCTCCAACGTGTTCGCCAACGCAGTGAGCTCATCCATGGACCGCGGAAGAGCCAGGCCCAGGTCGTTCAGCGCTACTGCCAAGGTTGGTGCCGGGCCTTGCGCCATGGCGTATGACGAACCTACGAAAGGGACTAACCGTTCGTTGTTCAAGCTGTATTCGATCTGGGCGGCGGTAGCAGGCTGGCCATCGCCCTGGGTGGCCGCGTACCGGAGCTTGACGGCCAGGTCGTAAAGATCTGCCTTGTCCGCTATGAGGTGTTTGACCGTTTTGGTCTGTGGCCCCGTGACGGTGGCGCGACTGTCCTGGGGCGTGGCGGCATAAAACGTTTCAGCACGTGAACGTTGATCTGCAAGGGCCTGCGCAGAGCGGGCCGCGGCGGGCCGCAATGGGTCTTGTGCCGAGATAGGGCGCAAGCGCTTGGTGGCGATCAATATCTGGATTTCGCGTTTTATCTGGACCTCGTCACCGTTGAGGCGCGGCTGGCCATAAAAATCGCTGACAACCGCCAGAGGCACCTTCAGGACGCCATTCTCGAACGACAGGTGCAACGGGGTTTCAGGCGTGGGCGTTATGACGCGGGCCGCTGCCAATATTGGCTCGGCGATAGCCTTCCAGCCTGGGGTGTCGCTCAGGGTAAATCTTCTGGCTACGCCATCGACCGTCGCATGCAACACGCCGGTGCTGGCAACGATGCTGACTGTGGCGGGATCGATGTGCTGCTGGCGCATCCACTCCTGTACAGCCGGACGCTCGAGCTGGTTTTGATAGAGGGTCAACCACTGCCCCAACAGCGTGTTTTTTGGCACCTCGATCTTTTCATCGACGCTTTTCAACTTGTTTTGCAGGGCAGCGATATATTCGGCGAGCAGCGTTACGTCATCGTTGGCGGTGCCTTGGGCGGCGTTCAGCGCAGCCGGTGTAGGCGCTTTGGCCATCGGCGCCAACTGTGGCCTGAAGGTTTGCTGTACTGCGTTCATGTTGGTCATCTGGCTTACCTTGCTGGGTTAAAAAGACGCCTTCCCAAAAGATCTTCCGTGTTCCTGAGGCGCACACCTGAGTGCGGAACGAGGAAATTTCGTTCCAGCACGGCGCCACTTACCTGTATTTATTTGTGTAAATGAGTTGGGGAATTCGGACAGAATCCGTTAGAAATTCACGTCTAGAGCGTAGGAAGTCAGCTCAAATCAATGCAGAAACATAGCCTTGGCCGTCGATATTCGGGCAAACTCCCAGTTTTTCCGTTCCTGGCCAAGGCATGCCCATGACTCCCGCGTCGTCTGTCGATGAAAAGAGCTTTCGTAAACTACTGAGCCGTAACGTGGCCCTCCCTTTGGGTGTGGGCGTGCTCAGCGCGGCGTTTTTCGTCGTGCTGATCACTTACCTGTTGTCGGTGATCCAGTGGGTAGAGCACACCGACCGGGTCATCAATAACCTCAATGAGTCTTCGAAGCTGACGGTGGACCTGGAAACCGGACTGCGCGGCTTCCTGATCACCGGCGACGAGCATTTCCTGGACCCGTATGAAGTGGCAAAGCCGCGCATCATTGGCGATTTGCACAATTTGCAGGAGTTGGTAGCGGATAACCCGCAACAGGTGGACCGCCTCAAGCGTCTTGAGGCCATGCAGGCCGAATGGAACAAATACGCCCAATCGATGATTGACCTGCAGCGCCAGAGCGGTGATTACCGCGCAGCGGTCAAGGCCGGCCGGGGCAAGAGCCTGACCGACGCGATTCGCCAGGAATACGCGGACGCGGTGGACATGGAGCAGCAGTTCCGTGTGACCCGTAACCAGGACGTCACCCGTACGACGGTGGTCAGCGTCACGTTGTACCTGGTCTTTGTGCTCGGTCTGAGCGGCTTTCTTGCCTATGTGGGTCGCAAGAATTTAATCGCTCTATCAGACAGTTACAGCGCAAACCTCGCGTCGCAACAGAAGATTGCGCGTCGCCTGGGACAGCAAGCCTGGCTGCGCAATGGCCAGACCGAATTGGCCGAACAAGTGCTGGGGCAACTCAGCCTGAACATGCTGGGCCGTAACATCCTGCAGTTTTTTGCCCAGTACATGGGGTCGGCGGTCGCCGCGTTGTATGTGCGTGAAGAACACGGTGGCCTCAAGCGTGTGGCCACCTATGGTTTCTCCCGCGAACAGGAACAGCAGGAGCAGTCGATCTACAGCGACGAAGGCATCGTTGGGCAGGCCGCCCAGCTCGATCGCCTGATTCGCCTGGACGATGTGCCAGTGGACTATTTCAAGGTCTGTTCCGGCCTGGGCGAAGGGGCCACCCGCAGCGTGCTGGTGATGCCGACCAGCGACGACGACCGAGTCAACGGCGTGATCGAACTGGGTTTCCTGCGCCCACTGGACGAGCGTGACGTCGAACTGGTGGAGCTGATTGCCGGCAATATCGGCACCTCCATCGAAGCTGCGCGCTATCGCCAGCGCCTGCAGGAAGTGCTGGCCGAAACCCAGCAGCTCAACGAAGAGCTGCAAGTGCAGCAAGAAGAGCTCAAGACCGCCAACGAAGAACTCGAAGAACAGTCGCGCATCCTCAAGGAATCCCAGGCTCACCTGGAAACCCAGCAGGCCGAACTTGAGCAGACCAACGAACAGTTGGCCGAGCAGACCCAGACCCTGGCCGAGCAGCGCGACGCCATGGACCGCAAGAACGTCGAGCTGAACCAGGCCCAGCTTCAACTCGAAGACCGCGCCGACGAACTGCAGCGCTCCAGCAAGTACAAGTCCGAGTTCCTGGCCAACATGTCCCACGAGCTGCGCACGCCGCTGAACAGCTCATTGATCCTGGCCAAGCTGCTGGCGGAAAACCCTCAGGACAACCTCAGCGCCGAGCAGGTCAAGTTTGCCGAGTCGATCTATTCGGCAGGCAATGACTTGCTCAACCTGATCAACGACATCCTGGATATTTCCAAGGTGGAAGCCGGCAAACTCGAAGTGCGCCCGGAAAACTCCAGCGTTGTGCGCCTGGTGGACGGCCTGCGTGGCATGTTCGAGCCGCTGGCCGCCGACCGCAAGCTGGGTTTCCAGGTGGAGGTTCAGGCCGATGCGCCGACGCTGATGTTCACCGACCGCCAGCGTTTGGAGCAGATCCTCAAGAACCTGCTGTCCAACGCGGTCAAGTTCACCGAGCAGGGCGAAGTCAGCCTGTCGGTGTCCAGGGCGCCGGGCGAGGGCATTGCCTTTACGGTGCGCGACTCCGGCATCGGCATTGCCCCGGACCAGCAGGAAAGCATTTTCGAAGCGTTCCGCCAGGCCGATGGCACCACCAACCGTCGTTACGGCGGCACCGGGCTGGGCTTGTCGATCTCTCGCGACCTGGCGACGTTGCTCGGCGGCTATATCAGCGTGAGCAGTGAGCCGGGCAAAGGCAGTGTGTTCACGCTGGTATTGCCAGAGCAGTACGTCGAACGCGAGGAGGGCGCCGCACCTGTCGAGCAGCCGCGCCAAGCCGTGACGGCCCCTGCGCCCAAGCCCGTGGCGGTCTCACCCCTGCCGGTGGCCGACGTTCAGCAGATCCCGCGGTTTGCCGATGACCGTGACAAAGCGCCGTTCACCACCCGATGCATTCTGGTGGTGGAAGACGAACCGAATTTCGCACGCATCCTGTTCGACCTGGCCCATGAGCTGGGCTACAACTGCCTGGTGGCGCACGGTGCGGACGAAGGCTACAGCCTGGCCGAAGAGTTCATTCCCGACGCGATCCTGCTCGACATGCGCCTGCCCGACCATTCCGGGCTGACCGTGCTGCAACGTCTGAAAGAACACGCCAGCACCCGCCACATCCCGGTGCACGTGATATCCGTCGAAGACCGCGTCGAAGCCGCCATGCACATGGGCGCAATCGGTTATGCCGTCAAGCCCACCACCCGCGAGGAGCTCAAGGATGTGTTTGCGCGCCTGGAGGCCAAGCTGACACAAAAGGTCAAGCGCGTGCTGCTGGTGGAAGACGATGACTTGCAGCGTGACAGCATTGCTCGCCTGATCGGCGACGATGACATTGAGATCACCGACGTCGGCTACGCCCAGGCCGCCCTGGACCTGCTGCGCACCCATGTCTACGACTGCATGATCATCGACCTCAAGCTGCCGGACATGCTCGGCAACGAGCTGCTCAAGCGCATGGCTACCGAGGATATCTGCTCGTTCCCGCCGGTGATTGTCTACACCGGGCGCAACCTGACCCGCGATGAAGAAGCCGAGCTGCGCAAGTATTCGCGCTCGATCATCATCAAGGGCGCGCGCTCACCCGAGCGCCTATTGGATGAAGTGACACTCTTTCTGCACAAAGTCGAATCCCAGCTGTCCCATGATCGCCAGAAGATGCTCAAGACCGCCCGCAGCCGCGACAAGGTCTTCGAGGGCCGCAAGATCCTGTTGGTGGACGACGATGTGCGTAATATCTTCGCCCTGACCAGCGCCCTGGAGCACAAAGGTGCGGTGGTGGTGATCGGGCGTAATGGCCGTGAAGCCATCGACAAACTCAATGAAGTTGACGACATCGACCTGGTGCTGATGGACGTGATGATGCCGGAGATGGACGGTTACGAGGCAACCGCCTTGATTCGCCAGGATCCGCGCTGGAAAAAGCTGCCGATCATTGCGGTGACGGCCAAGGCCATGAAGGACGATCAGGAACGCTGCCTCGCGGCGGGCTCCAACGATTACCTGGCCAAGCCGATTGACCTGGACCGCCTGTTCTCGCTGATTCGCGTCTGGCTACCGAAGATGGAACGTATTTAAGTGGAGCAACGTTTTTTGGATAAAAGCAGCGATATTGAGCTGCGCCTGTTGATTGAGGCGATTTACCTCAAGTACAGCTACGACTTTCGCGACTATTCCGGTGCGTCGGTCAAACGACGCGTGGCCCATGCCCTGCGCCAGTTCGATTGCGCCACGATCTCGGCGTTGCAGGAGCGCGTGCTGCACGACCCGTCCGCGTTCATGCAGTTGCTGCAGTTCCTGACGATCCCGGTGAGCGAGATGTTTCGCGACCCGTCGCACTTCCTGGCGATCCGTCGGGAAGTGGTGCCGCTGCTCAAAACCTACCCGTCGATCAAGGTCTGGATTGCCGGCTGCAGCACGGGCGAGGAGGTGTACTCCATGGCGATCCTGCTGCGTGAGGAAGGGTTGCTGGAGCGTACGATCATTTACGCCACGGACATCAACCCGGCGTCGCTGGACAAAGCCAAGCAAGGTATTTTTTCCCTGGAGAACGTACGCGCCTACACCGCCAATTATCAGCAGGCCGGCGGACAGCGTTCATTTGCCGACTACTACACCGCGGCCTACGATTACGCGATCTTCGACAAGTCCCTGCGCGAGAATGTGACCTTCGCCGACCACAGCCTGGCGACCGATAGTGTATTCTCAGAAACTCAGTTAATTTCGTGCCGTAACGTACTGATTTATTTCAATAAAAAATTGCAAGACCGAGCGTTTGGATTGTTCCACGAGTCGCTGTGTCATCGCGGCTTCCTGGTGCTGGGCAGCAAGGAAACCCTGGATTTTTCCGCCTACAGCAAACAATTCGAACCCTTGGTCAAGCAGGAACGGATCTACCGCAAATCATGAACGACGTTGCAGCCAACCCGATTGTCGGGATTGAAGCCATCGTCGTCGGCGCTTCTGCTGGCGGCGTCGAGGCGTTGCTGACTATTTTTGGTGCATTGCCCCAGGGCTTTGGCTTGCCGATCATCGCCGTGCTGCACCTGCCGGACGAACGCCGCAGCCAATTGGCCGAGGTCTTTGCCCGGCGCCTGCGAATCCCGGTGCGTGAAGCGCGTGACAAGGAAGTGATCGAAGCGGGCACCCTGTATTTCGCCGGGCCCGGTTATCACCTCTCGGTGGAGCATGACCGCAGCCTGTCCCTGAGCCAGGAAGACCGCGTACACCATTCGCGGCCCTCCATTGACTATCTGTTTGCGTCAGCCGCCGATGCCTATGGCAAAAGTCTGCTGGCCATTTTGTTGACCGGCGCCAACCAGGACGGTGCTCGCGGGCTGGCGCACGTCAAGCGCTCAGGCGGGACCACGGTTGTACAAGACCCCAAGGATGCACGCATCGCCGTGATGCCGCTGGCGGCCCTGGCCCTGCAAACACCTGACTATATTCTGACTCTGAGCCAAATTGGCTCGTTGCTGGCTTTGCTGGAATCTTCCCCATGTTAAGTACTGTCCAGGCCAAACTGCTGATCGTCGACGATCTGCCGGAAAACCTGCTGGCCCTTGAAGCGCTGATCAAGCGCGAGGATCGCCAGGTCTATAAGGCATTGAGCGCCGACGAGGCCTTGTCACTGTTGCTGGAGCACGAGTTCGCCATGGCGATTCTCGACGTGCAGATGCCCGGCATGAATGGTTTCGAGCTGGCCGAACTGATGCGCGGCACCGAAAAGACCAAAAACATCCCGATTGTGTTCGTCAGCGCTGCCGGCCGTGAACTCAACTATGCCTTCAAGGGCTATGAAAGCGGCGCCGTCGACTTCCTGCACAAGCCGCTGGACATCCATGCGGTCAAGAGCAAGGTCAACGTGTTCGTCGACCTGTACCGCCAGAGCAAGGCGATGAAGCTGCAGGTCGAAGCGCTGGAGCGCAGCCGCCGCGAGCAGGAACTCTTGCTGACCCGCCTGCAGGCCACCCAGGCCGAGCTGGAGCAGGCAGTGCGCATGCGTGACGATTTCATGTCGATCGTCGCCCATGAGGTGCGTACGCCGCTCAACGGGCTGATCCTGGAGACTCAACTGCGCAAAATGCACCTGGCCCGGGACAACGCTGCCGCGTTCACCCTGGACAAGATGCACGCCATGGTCGATCGCGATGAGCGGCAGATCAAAAGCCTGATTCGGCTGATCGAGGACATGCTCGATGTGTCACGCATCCGCACCGGCAAGCTGTCGATTCGCCCGGCGCGTTTTGACCTGACCCAGTTGGTGCACAACCTGGTGGAAAACTTCGCGCCGCAAGTGGCCGCCGCCGAGTCGTCGATGCACCTGGAGGTCCAGGGGCCGGTAGAAGGCAACTGGGATGAGTTCCGCATCGAGCAGGTGATTTCCAACCTGCTGACCAATGCGCTGCGCTACGGGGCCAAAAGCCCGGTGGAAGTACGGGTGTATACCGAGCATAGTGAAGCAAGGGTTGAAGTGCGTGATCACGGGATCGGCATCAGCGCAGACAACCAGAAGCGAATTTTTCAGCAGTTCGAGCGCGTTTCCGCCAGCCATGTTGCGGCTGGCCTGGGTTTGGGGCTGTTTATTTCCGAGCAGATCGTGGCGGCCCACGGTGGCACCATCGAGGTAGAAAGCCAGATAGGCGAGGGCGCCTTGTTTCGGGTGTGCCTGCCCCTTGAGACGCCGGCGTGAAATCTATCGTCAGCTCGACGCAACCTCTGCGTGACCCGATGGTCGTAACTGCAGCAATTGACCGGACAAAGGCTTCCCATGAGTGAAGATGCACAAGATGTTGTTCTGATCGTCGAGGACGACGAATCGATTATGTTCGTGCTGGGTGAATACCTGGCCGGGCTGGGGTATCGAGTACTGAAGGCGATTGATGGGGAGCAAGCCTTCGAAATCCTCGCGACCAAGCCGCACCTGGACCTGATGGTCACGGACTACCGCCTGCCGGGCGGAATTTCCGGGGTACAGATCGCTGAACCGGCGATCAAGTTGCGACCGGAATTGAAAGTGATCTTTATCAGCGGTTATCCGCAGGAAATCCTCGACTGCAACAGCCCGATCACGCGCAACGCGCCGATCCTGGCCAAGCCGTTTGATCTGGATACGCTGCAGGAGCATATCCAGCGATTGTTGGCTTGAGTACGGTCTGTGCCAGGGACGCGTATCACTGTCCCTGGCAGCATTCACCGGCTTAGTCGCGCGCCCAGTCCAGAATTTCGTTGATCTTTGAGCGGTCGAATACGCCCGCCCCCTCATCATCACGCAGCTTGAAATTGCCATCGGGATAGACTTCTACCCCGACGGAGCTGGCGTAGGTCACGGACACGTCTTTCTTTTGCAGGATCGATAACAACGGTTTGTTACCGTTGCTATCAACCTGGCCTATTACCCTGCCGACCATCAGCGATGAGCGTGTTGCGGTGCCGCCGACAAAAATCACCTTGCCGCCATTCTCCAATGCGCTGTCCAGCTGCTGGAGCAGGGCAAAGGCATTGTGCTCAGCCCCCACAGGCGCCTCCAGATTGCTGCCGTTCAAGTGCACCAAGGTGCGTTTGTGGTACACCCCGTTTTGCAGATCGGTCAGCACCACCAGTGCCGAGCAGTCACCGAGTCCATGGGTGCTGAGGATGCTTGTGGGGTCATCGAGGGTTTTCGCCTCGGCCACGAACACTTCAACGTTTTGCACGGCGGGCTTACTGGCGCTGTTGGCTATGAGCGGTGGCTGCACAGCCACATCAGCGACCGAAGGCTTCGCGCCCAGAGCGTCGTCGAACAGCGACTGAACATGTGCGTCGGCAATATGGTTGGTTTTCTTCCATGCGTCACTGTGAGTGCTGACGTTGAACTCCAGCCTGGTGGGGTCGCCGCCCGCGGTTTTGTACGGCAACGGCAGGTGTTTGTCGGTAAACAGCTTGCCCAGGCCCTTCTTCATGGCGGCAGCGCTCGCAAATTCCGCGAGGCCGTAGTTGGGGTCGTAATAAAAAAACCGCTTGGCGACGCCTTCGCCCTGCGTGCCGATCATCATCGCGTGGTCGGCGGTGCCGATCATCATGGTCTTCGGGCCGCTGGCGTCAGCAATGTCATCCATCAGTTGGGCGTAGCCCATTTTGCGAACGGGCGCACCGGCATGAAACTGCGTGGGTGTATCCAGTTGCTTTTGAATCTGCGTCAGGTTCGCCACGAACTGCCTGGACTCGGCGGCGGTGGGGTTGGCCGCTGCGCTGAATAAATTGGCGGCGAAACGGGTGTGCTTGCCTTGCTCCATGGCCGTCGCCATGACGCGCGACATCGCTGCGCATTGGCCTTTGCTGAGCGGGGTGGTCTGGCTGAGATAGAACAGTTGGGGAACGGGCGTGAACGTGCCGCCGCCCCCGCTGATGTGCTGGTAAAACGCATTGACCCCGCTGAAGCTGTGCTGCACCGCTAAACGCTCGCGCTGGCGTACCAAGGCGCCGACCTCGGCCGGTGTGCGGCCAGGCGTGCGCGCAAGCGCCATCACTTCAGCGGATTTCATTCCGGCGCGATAGCCGTTGATCGTCAGCGGGTCGACCTGGGTATAGCCATGGTTGAACTGCACACTGTTTGCACCGTGTTGGTGGTGTTCAACCCAGGCGGTCCAGGCGCTTTCACCGGCGGTCTGCTGAGCCTCGTGTAATTCTCCGCTGGCTCTGATCGAGGGTTGGAAGTCCTCCAGAGCCTTGCCATACGGCTGGCCACTTAGCGTGTCGAAGGCAAACCACTTGCCACGTTGAAGCACTGCCGGCCCTTCAGCGATGACGCCGCCCAGCCTGAAGGTGCCCACCGCGCCGGCATCAAAATGTCGACTCGCCTTGATCAGGCTGTAACTGTCGGCACTGCCGCGCAGTGTGTTGTAGGCATACAGCCCGCCTTTTTGCACCCCACCCGCGGCACGGGAAATCAGGCTGCCCACGCCATCCAGCGGGTTGAGTGCGCCCAGCGCAGCACGCCCCACGATCTTCACGCCCTGGGCCAGCCTGACCGCCGCGCTGGTACCTGCTTGCAGTGCCTTGGCGCCTTTGGCTGCAACGCCTAGGCCTACGACGAACCCGAAGGCATCGAACGCCAAATCAAGGATGCCGTCACCCACGGCGCCGGCTCGAAAATTCTGGATTGCCGAGCGCAGGGGAATCAGATTGAGCATGAATTCGCGGGCTTTTTTGTAGAATGGCACCTCGGTATCAAACGTCGTCACACCCCGCGCCTCACTCTGCAGCGCCCGGATGTTCAGGTCTTCGACCAAGGCGTCGGCAATGTAGCGGGACCGTTCGCTGGCAAAGCTGTCGGGTGTGCCCGCTCGCGGTTTTTCTTCAGTAATGCGCGCTGAATAACGGCCGGAAGGTTTAACCTCCAGCAGCATTTTCGAGTAGCGCCACTTATCCGCTTCATCAGTCTGGCGCCCGATCGGGTGGTCTTTGAGCTCTTCGCGCTGGCAGATGTTGCTGTCTCTTAAATTGACTTGATAAACAGTGACGACGCCGTCGAGCTCTGTTTTCAGCAGCAGGCTATCGGGTACCTTGGTTTCAACACGGTTCTGGTTGAAGGCGGTATGAGAGATGCTGTGCTCGGTCAGCAGGGTCACTTTCCCATACTCAATGGCTTTTCGATCTTCCAGGGGCAGTGTGGCGATCAGGTGTTTGATTTGCGTGCTCGTCGCCTGTTCTGCCGCGTGGAAGTACCGCTGAAGTTCAGTGTTGAACACAGCATTGATGTCGGAAAGTTTGTTTGCATGGCCCGCGAGCGTGCGTGTGTCGACGTCATCGGACGATGACGTCCATGCCGTTGCCTTGAGTTGCCCGTGCAGGTAAAGGTCCAGCGCCGAGTACGGCCCGGGGAAGTCGCGGCTCTGATCAAATGGGGTGATGCATTTTTTCTCGAAGGGCAGGTCACCATACACACGCTTGAGCTCCTCCAGCGCCATCGCCCGGCGCTCGGGCATTGGGGTCGAGTAGGCTTGCGAGGCTTGGCCCAATGCTGAAATCCGCGCGCTGTAGGCGCCAAAGACGCGGTTCATCTGCTCGTCGGTGTAGTCATCCAGCGTGTTCAGCGGGAGCAAGCCTTGAGCAACCCCCCAATCTTTGAGCGCATCGCGCTGCGCCATGCCTTCTACCTGCCGGTCCTGGTCGGTGACAGGTGCCAGATCGGCTCGTTGCATGACCTGTGCGAAGGTCATACGCGCCGTTGAGCCGGGCGCCTGGCTCTCGAGGCGCGCTACCGCCGTGCTGAAGGTGACCCAGGTGTGTGAGTCACACGTCACCTTGGCGGGAATGTCGTTGACCAAAAAAGCTGGGGCTCGGCGTGACAGCAACAGGTGGGCCGCAACGGGTGCCAGTTCGGCGCTGACACGGCCCGAGGAAACCAAATGCGTCACCAGCCCCGCGACCACCGTTGAAGGATGCTGGCCCCAATGTTGATGGCGGGCCCTATCAAAACCGGCAACGCCGGTTCTGGCTGGCGCCGAGGTGTTTGCTGCTTCATCCAGGGTCGCGCCAAGGGCTGCCAGCGTCCAATCGTTAGGGCTTTGCGGGGTCGAGACGCCATTGAATTTTTCCTGCAGCGCCAGCCCCAGCGCCTGGGCCTCAGGCGTAGCGAGCAGGCGTTGAATAAACCGCCGCGGGTCGTGCAGTTCGGACGGCGCAAAACGCTGATTGCGCGTCAGGTAACCGAGTGCACCGGTGGCCTCGTGATAATTTTGCAGACCCTTAAGCCCCAGCGTGTTCTGACGCAGGGAATTTCTCAGGTTGTAACGATCGTCAGCACTCAATGGGGTTGGCCAGGACAAGGCTCCGCCGAGATTGCCGTCGGGAAGCTGCGAAAGGGCTGGCGTTGTCAGTAACCGTCCCAGATTTAACAGCTCGTCGCGGCTGCGGGGCCTGTCCCAGCCATTGTCGCTGAGGTATTTGTCCAGGCTGACGGTAGGGTCCGCTTGCAACAGCCTGTGGGGCGAATCGGCCTGCAACGTGATGCGGGTGTTGCCCATTTTGTCGCGAATAAGTTGCTCAATCCGGCTTTGTACAAACGAGGGCGATAGGTACAAGCTGTCGAGGGGATCTTTGGTGGCGCGGTATAGCCACTGTTCGGATAAATCATCGATCTGCTGAATGACCGCGATCAGTTTCAAGGCCACGTTGCTGTGATCATGAGCACTGGCCAGCTTGGCCCGTTCGTGTTGCAGCACCTCGGCAGCGCGGTCTGGCCTGGGGCGGGAAAGGCCGAAGGCTTCAGCGGCCTCTAGCTGCGCTGCACGGGCTTCAGCGGATTCCCGGGTTTGCCCCGTGATGGCTTCGCCATAAAAGTCCGCGACCGCCCGGCAGGGTGCCGATGTGCGGCTGGAGGGGCTCAGAATATAACCAGCGCTTGAAGTCAGGGCTTTTGCCGCTTGCATGATGGGCGCCATCATCGAGGTCCAGAGGTGGCCATGCTCAAAGCCTGAAAAGGGTTTGCGCTGACCGCCGACGAAGGCGCTGATGAGGTTGTCTCGGGGATTGATCTCAATGGGCTTTGACAGATCGATCTGCTGCTGCGTTGCCCAACTGACAAAGTACGGGCTCTTCATCAAATCGTGCAGGTGTGACCACCATTGGCCGAAGGCAGAGGCGGGCGCAATGGTGTCGATGTCGCCCAGTCGTCCACTACTGGCCGCGGCGCGCAGCGTTTGCGCCAGATAACCGGCCAACTGACTGTCGCCGTCGACTTGCGCACGCTCAGTCGCGTCCGGGCCCGCGGGGTTGCCGTCCCGATCCGCCAGGCGTGGTCGGCGTATTGTGGGGGGCTCAGGTGCAGCATTCAGCGGCCATTGATGCAGTGGAATAAGGTTGCGGGCAGCGATCATGATGGGACTCGTGAGGTAAGTTTCAGGTTAACGACGGGCACCTTTCATGCGTCGCGATTTGAAACTTCGTGTCCGATCCCTCAACGCCGGTTCCAGCCTGTCAGCCACCAGATATTGCGGTAACGTGCAGCAACTACCTCACGCCTGAATCATTTCCCGCACCTTCGCCGTCAACAAATCAAAGGTGAATGGCTTGGTGATCAACTGCATCCCAGGATCGAGGAAGCCGCCGCGCACCGCCGCGTGTTCGGCATAACCGGTGATGAACAGGACCTTGAGCTGAGGGCGAATCTGCCGACCAATTTCCGCCATTTGCCGGCCGTTCATGCCCGGCAGACCCACGTCGCTGATGAGCAAGTCGATACGCTGGTCGGATTCGATGATCGGCAGCGCCGTGTCCGCATCACCGGCCTCGACGAAGGCATAGCCCAACTCTTTGAGCACGGCGCTGACCAACACGCGTACTGCCGGGTCATCCTCGACGATCAATACCGTTTCACCCGCATTGGCATAGGGCGCCAAGGCGGGATTGAAGTGTTCCGGAGCCTGCAGTTCACCGACAAAACGCGGCAGGAACAGGCTCACCGTGGTGCCTTTACCCACTTCGCTGTGGAGGGTGACGTGGCCATGGGACTGGCGGGCAAAGCCGTAGATCATCGATAAGCCGAGGCCGGTGCCCTGGCCAATCGGCTTGGTGGTAAAAAATGGATCGAACACGCGGCCCATCAGGTGTTCTGGAATGCCGCAGCCGGTGTCGCTGACGCTCAGCTCGACATAGTCGCCGGGCTTCAAGGTGCCGTAGGCCGCAGTGAACACGTTGTCCAGGTGGCGGTTGGTGGTTTCAACCACTAACTTGCCGCCGCCCGGCATGGCGTCCCGCGCGTTGATCACCAGGTTGAGCAGGGCGCTTTCGAGCTGATTGGGATCAGCTTCGGCAGTCCAGAGCTGACTGTCGAGGCGCATGTCGAGGGCAATGCTTTCATTGATGCTGCGTTGCAGCAGCTCACCCATGGAGGTCACCAGTTGGTTGATCTCGACAGGCTTGGAATCCAGCGATTGGCGACGGGAAAACGCCAACAGGCGATGGGTCAGGCCGGCCGCGCGGTTGGCCGAGGTCACGCCCAAGTCGATAAGGCCGTCCAGGTCATCGAGCTTGCCGCGCGCAATGCGCCGTCGCAGCAGCTCCAGGCTGCCGATAATCCCGGTGAGCATGTTGTTGAAGTCATGCGCGATGCCGCCGGTCAACTGACCTACGGCTTCCATTTTCTGCGATTGGCGCAAGGCTTCTTCATTGCTGCGCAGTTGCGCCGTGCGCTCCTCGACTTGCTGCTCGAGGGTTTCCATGGTGCGTTGCAGGCGCAGCTCGCTTTCACTCAAGTCAATCAAGCGGTCGCGGGCGTCATATTGCCGGCGCCGGCTACGCAGGGCTGCGCTCACCAGGCTGATCAAGGTGATGGGGTGGAAGGGGCGTTCGAGGAAGGTCACGTTGCCCAGCAGCCCGCTCAAGTGCGACGAACCATTCTGCTCGCTGCCGCCGTGATGGGTCATCAGCACAATCGGCAAGTCCGACCACGCCGGCTGCTGATGCAGATGCTCCAGCAACGGCTCCAGGTCAACCCCGCGCAACGCCTCCGCCGCAATTACCAATAAGCCGGCGCCGTCTTCGAGCAATTCGCACAGGTCGGCCAGGTTGCTGGCAACAATGCCGCTGTAGCCAGCTTCGTTTAGCATCATCAGCGCCAATGAGCCGTCGCGACCCATCGGCGCCAGGATAATTGCGCGCTCGGAGGCAGGAGAAACGCCGATCACGATCCCTCTTCCTTGAGCAAGGGTGAGCCGCTGCCGTTGAAAGTCGGGATGCCGCGCAGCACGCCCTGGAAGTTGTCGAGCGGCTCGCCCACCGTCATGCCACGGCTGCCAATGCGGTACTCGCGAATGGTCGACTCATGCGAACCGGTACGCTTTTTGATGATTGAGATGGCCCGGCGTACCTTGCCCAGTGCTTCGAAGTAACGCAGCAAAATCACGGTATCGGCCAGGTACGTAATGTCGACGGGGGCTTGCATGTCACCGACCAGCCCATGCTGGGCGACGGTCATGAACGTGGCAGCTCCCCGGCGATTGAGGTACAGCAACAGCTCGTGCATGTGCAGGATCAGCGCGTTTTCTTCCGGCATCGCCGCCTGGTAGCCGTTGATGCTGTCGATGACCACGGTTTTGATCCCGCGCTCGTCAACACAACGGCGCACTCGGTGCGAGAACTCGCCGGGCGACAACTCGGCCGCGTCCACCTGTTCGATCAGCAGGTTGCCGGTGTCCTGCAGGGCAGCGAGGTCGATGCCCATGTTTTTCATGCGTTCGAACAACAAACCCAGTTCTTCGTCGAAGATAAACAGCGCAGCTTTCTCGCCACGGGCCACAGCCGCTGCGGCGAAGATCATGGAAATCAGGGATTTACCGGTGCCCGCAGGGCCAAGAATCAAGCTGCTGGAGCCGGTTTCGACGCCGCCGCCCATCAGACTGTCCAGTTCGACAATGCCGCTGCTCAGGGTCTGGCGGACATACCCGCCGCGATGCTCGGCGGCGACCAGCCGCGGGAACACATGCACGCCGTCGCCCATGATGGTGAAGTCATGAAAGCCGCCGCGGTATTTTTGCCCACGGTATTTCACCACCCGCACACGGCGGCGTTCGGCGCCGTAGTTGGGCGTCAGTTCTTCCAGGCGAATCACGCCGTGGGCCACGCTGTGTACGGTTTTATCCAGCGATTCGGTGGTCAGGTCGTCCAGCAGCAGCACGGTGGCGTCGTAGCGCACGAAGTAATGCTTGATTGCCAGGATCTGCCGACGATAACGCAGGGAGCTTTGCGCGAGCAGGCGGATCTCCGAAAGGCTGTCGATGACCACGCGGGTCGGTTTGACCCGCTCCACCACTTCAAAAATCTGCCGCGTGGCTTCGCCCAGCTCCAGGTCGGAGGAGTACAGCAGGCTTTGCTGATGGTTGGCGTCCAGCAGGCTCTCTGGCGGGGTCAGCTCGAAGATGTGGATATTGTCATCCAGGTCCCAGCCATGGGACTTGGCGCCCTGGCGCAATTCGCGCTCGGTTTCGGAGAGGGTGATGTACAGCGAACGTTCACCGTTTTTCGCACCGGCCTGCAAAAAATGCAGCGCAATGGTGGTTTTGCCCGTGCCGGGTTCGCCTTCCAGCAGGAACAGGTGGCTGCGCGATAACCCCCCGGAAAGAATGTCATCAAGACCTTCGATGCCGGTGGCCGCCTTTTCACTGAACAGCTCGTTGGATGTAGACAAGAAGTGCCCTCAGGTCACGTACAAATAGAGGAGCGCGCCGCCTCGGGCGCGCCATATTCACTTGACCGTGGAGGCCCATGGCGGTTCAACGTTTCGCGAAAATTGTACAAGCCTGGGTATGGATTACAACTTTTTGCAATGCCCTACAGGCCTTGCTGCAACGCCGGGTCATCCGGGTTCTGTTGCTCAAGTTGCGCCAGCAATACCTGCACGTTTTGCAGCTGGCCGCTTTCTTTCCAGTAATTGACCAGCAACACCCGCGCTTTGCGGTTGGCCGGATGGCGCTGAATGATGTCTTCCAGCTGACGCTGGGCGGCTTCCAACTCTTCCTGGGCGTGCAGGGTCGTGGCGAGGTCGTAACGGTAATCCTGATTGTCCGGTTCAAGCTCTACCGCTTTGGACAGGCCGAGCAGGGCGTACGGGCGCTCGCCATGGTGCAACAGCCACATGCCCAGCGCATGCTGCAGGTAAGCCGAGTCGGGGTGAGCCGCCAACTGACGTGCCAGCAGTTGCCGCGACTCATCGGTCTTGCCTTGTTTGTCCAGCAGTTCGATTTGCGCGACCACCGCCTGCAGGTTGTCCGGTTGCAAGCGCATGGCCTGTTCGAGGGCATTCTGGGCGTCTGGCAGCAGCGCACTATGGATGTAGAGGCGCGCCAGTTGAATCCAGCTTGCGGCCGTTTCCGGCTCACTTTTGAGGGTTTTCACAAACTCATCGAGCACTTGCTGCAACGGCCCGAAGTACAGCCCCAGGGTGTCCGGCGACAGACCGAGCAAGGCATTGGCGGCAGCAAAGCGCACCGCCTGTTCGGAATCGTCGAGCACCGGCCCCAGCAACAAGACGCGTTGGCCGCTGGGCACCAGGCCGACAATGCTGTGGATCGCCGCCTCACGCACCACTGGCGAATCATTGGCCAGGTCTTTGTCGGCGAGCTTCAGCGCCTGCGGGCTTGGGTAGTTGGGCAACTCGGCGTGCAAGGCAGCACGACGTTCAGGCGACAGGTCCGGCCGGCCGAGCTGTTGGTACAGCACGCGCGCGGCGCCGGGTTCGCCGTTATGCGCCTGCTTCAAGGCTTTGGCGTAACCATGGGCAATCGCCGGCGGCACGGCCACCGGCGTAGGGCGGGAGAAAAACCAGGTGAGCAACACAATCAACAACAGGGCGCACAGGCCGATGATGGAGTAACGGCGTGACTTTGACATGCAGGCGTCCAAAAGCTGGTGGCAGCTAGTGCAAAGCCATCAGCTTCGGTCAGACCACGGCGAGTGTCAAACCCGCATCAGGTCAGCACGTATTCAATGGGTTCCAGGGCCGGCGGCAAGTCGCTTGCGCCCAGAGCGGCAAGAATCTCGCGCTCCAACGTGCGCACGATGGCATTGCACGGCAGGTCATTTTCATCAAACCCGAACGGGTCTTCCAGGTCGTCGCCGATTTCATCCAGGCCAAAGAAGGTGTAGCTGACGATGGCGGTGAACACCGGCGTCAGCCAGCCCAGCGGCTCGGCCATGGCAAACGGCAGCAGAATGCAGAACAGGTAGATGGTGCGGTGCAACAGCAGCGTGTAAGGGAAGGGCAGCGGCGTGTGCTTGATTCGCTCGCACGACGCCTGCACCTGGCTGAGGCTGACCAGTCGGGTTTCCAGCTGGGTGTAGCGCCATTCGCTGATGACGCCTTGCTCGGCCAGCCCGGAAAAGCGCGCGCCCAGTTGTTGCAGCACGGCGTCTGGAAGGTTCGGGTGCGCGCGATCAACGCCGATCCACGGCGTGATGGCGCCGGCCTCGTCTTCATGGCGCAGGCGCGCAATCAGGCCATGGGCAAAGCCGCACAAACCGCGCAGTAGCCCACTGCGCTCAGCCGGGTCAGTCAGCACCTGGGTTTCGCGGATCAGCGAGCGCACATCGATGATCATTTGCCCCAACTGCTTGCGGCCTTCCCACCAGCGGTCATAGCAGGCGTTGTTGCGAAAGCTCATGAAGATCGACAACGACAAGCCCAGCAAGGTGAACGGCGTGGCGTTGACCTTGGAAAAATACGCCGGGTGCAAGGTTTCAACCAGCACGATCACCGAGGCCAGCAAGGTCACCAGCAGGCTGCGCAGCGCGATGCGCTTGGCAATCGAGCCCTTGAGGGAAAACAGGATGCCCAGGAGGTTGGGTTTGGGACGAACGATCATTGCAGGGAGGCTTCTTTGGTGGTGCAGGCCCCAAGGTTAGAAGCAACCCGGGCGGGCGTCCAATCACTTGAACTGACCGGCTGATCAGCGCGCTCAATGATTGGCCAAACCAGTCAGCCAAGTTGAAGGCTTTGACCATTGCTGCTGTCACGCTGCAGAGCGACTATTTCCACGGTTTACGTGTTCAAAAACGTCCTGAAAATAAGAACCACAAGGATTTGAAGCGATGCGTGAGTATTTGGCTGCCACTACCGAGTTTGATTACCAGCACACCGTCGACGCCGCACTGGCCGGCAACCTGCAGGCGCTCAATGCCTGCGTGGAATGCTGCGACCGGCATGCGCTGCCGGGCCGCATCGCGCTGTTCTGGGAAGGCAAGGACGGGCGCAGCGCCACGTCCACCTTCACAGACTTGCAGGACCAGGCTGCCCGCTTCGCCAATTTCCTCCTGGCCCAGGGCGTCAAACGCGGCGACAAGGTGGCCGGCCTGCTGCCGCGCACCGCAGAATTGCTGGTGGTGGTGTTCGCCACCTGGCGCATCGGCGCGGTCTATCAGCCGCTGTTTACCGCTTTCGGGCCCAAG
This sequence comes from Pseudomonas sp. R9.37, assembly GCF_963878885.1. Classification (NCBI taxonomy): domain Bacteria; kingdom Pseudomonadati; phylum Pseudomonadota; class Gammaproteobacteria; order Pseudomonadales; family Pseudomonadaceae; genus Pseudomonas; species Pseudomonas sp. R9.37. Next base: position 245,685 of record NZ_CAWNZA010000050.1, read on the forward strand.
GCCATTGAACATCGCTTGAGCAGTTCCGGCGCCGCACTGGTGGTCACCGACGCGGTGAACCGGCCCAAGCTTGTGGACGTGGAAGGTTGCCCGACCATCGTCACCGTCGCCGGGGCCAGGGGCGAAGGCATCGTGCGTGGCGACTACAGCTTCTGGGCCGAACTGCCAAATTATTCCAACGCCTGCGAGCCGGTGATGCTGGACGGTGACGCGCCGTTTTTGCTGATGTTCACCTCGGGCACCACCGGCCCGTCGAAAGCCCTGTCGGTGCCGCTCAAGGCCATCGTTGCCTTTGAGCGTTACACCCGCGACGCAGTAGACCTTCGCCCCGAAGACGCGTTCTGGAACGTTGCCGACCCGGGTTGGGCTTACGGCATCTATTTTGGCGTGACCGGGCCGTTGTCCATGGGCCACCCGATCACCTTTTACGATGGGCCGTTCACCCTGGAGAGCACCTGCCGGGTGATCAACAAGTACGGCATCACCAACCTGACGGGCTCACCGACCGCGTACCGCCTGCTGATTGCCGGCGGTGAGCAGTTCGCCCGCGCGATCAAGGGCAAACTGCGCATTGTCAGCAGCGCCGGCGAACCCCTGAACCCGGAAGTGATCCGCTGGTTCGCCGATAACCTGGGCGTGACCATCCACGACCACTATGGCCAGACCGAACTGGGCATGGTGCTGTGCAACCACCATGGCCTGGCGCATCCGGTGCATGTTGGCTCAGCCGGCTTTGCCTCGCCGGGGCACCGCATCGTGGTGGTCGATGACAACCATCAGGAACTGCCCGCCGGCCAGCCGGGCATTCTCGCCATTGACCGCGAACAGTCGCCGATGTGCTGGTTCGCCGGTTACGACGGCGTGAAGACCAAGGCCTTTGTCGGCAAGTACTACCTCAGCGGCGACACTGTGGAGCTGAACCCGAACGGCAGCATCAGTTTTGTCGGGCGCAGTGATGACGTGATCACCACCTCTGGCTACCGCGTCGGCCCCTTCGACGTGGAAAGCGCCCTGGTCGAGCACCCGGCCGTGGTCGAAGCCGCGGTGGTCGGCAAGCCCTGCCCGGAACGCACCGAGCTGGTGAAAGCCTTTGTGGTGCTCAACGAGCAATACCGCGCTACGCCTGAACTGGCCGAAGAGCTGCGCCTGCACGTGCGCAAGCGCCTCGCCGCGCATGCCTACCCGCGAGAAATCGAATTTGTCAGCGACCTGCCGAAAACCCCGAGCGGCAAGCTGCAACGTTTTATTTTGCGTAATCAGGAAATCGCCAAGGCTCAAGCAGCCTTGGCGTGATCCCTTTCAAAGGAACTAAAGATGCAGATTGAAAACAAGGTATTCCTGGTCAGCGGCGGCGCTTCGGGCCTCGGCGCGGCCACCGCTGAGATGCTGGTAGCCGCCGGTGCCAAGGTGATGCTGGTGGACCTCAACGCCGAAGCCGTCGCGGCGAAGGCCCGGCAGTTGGGCGATAACGCCCGCAGCGCCGTGGCGGACATCAGCCAGGAAGCCGCTGCCGAAGCGGCCGTGCAAGCCACCGTCGCCGCGTTCGGTGGTTTGCATGGGTTGGTGAACTGCGCCGGTGTGGTGCGTGGCGAGAAAATCCTCGGCAAGAACGGCCCGCATGCGCTGGCAAGCTTTGCCCAAGTGATCAACGTCAACCTGATCGGCAGCTTCAACCTGCTGCGCCTGGCCGCCGCCGCCATCGCTGAAACCGAGGCGAATGCCGACGGCGAGCGTGGCGTGATCATCAATACCGCGTCGGTGGCCGCCTTTGACGGGCAGATCGGCCAGGCGGCGTATGCCGCGTCCAAAGGCGCCATCGCCAGCCTGACGCTGCCGGCTGCCCGCGAACTGGCGCGTTTTGGCATCCGGGTCATGACCATCGCCCCAGGCATTTTCGAAACGCCCATGATGGCCGGCATGACCCCAGAGGTGCGCGATTCCCTGGCCGCCGGCGTGCCATTCCCGCCACGCCTGGGCAAACCGGCCGAGTACGCCGCGCTGGTGCGGCACATCATTGAAAACAGCATGCTCAATGGCGAGGTCATCCGTCTCGACGGTGCCTTGCGCATGGCCGCCAAGTAAGGAGAATTTTTCATGCACGATCCGATTGTTATCGTCAGCGCCGTCCGCACGCCCATGGGCGGGTTCCAGGGCGACCTCAAGGGCCTGACTGCGCCGCAACTGGGTGCCGCCGCGATTCGCGCCGCCGTCGAACGCGCCGGCATCGCCCCGGACGCGGTGGATGAAGTGCTGTTCGGCTGCGTATTGCCCGCCGGCCTCGGCCAGGCGCCTGCGCGTCAGGCAGCGCTGGGCGCCGGGCTGGACAAGGCCACGCGCTGCACCACGCTGAACAAAATGTGTGGTTCGGGCATGGAGGCGACCATTCTCGCCCACGACTCGCTGCTGGCCGGCAGTGTCGAGGTGGTGGTGGCCGGTGGCATGGAGAGCATGTCCAACGCGCCTTACCTGCTGGACCGCGCGCGCAGCGGCTACCGCATGGGCCACGGCAACGTGCTCGACCACATGTTTCTCGACGGCCTTGAAGACGCCTACGACAAGGGCCGCCTGATGGGCACCTTTGCCGAAGACTGTGCCGAGCACAACGGCTTTACCCGTGAAGCCCAGGACGCCTTCGCCATTGCCTCGCTGACCCGTGCCCAAGAGGCGATTACCCACGGCAGCTTCGCCGCCGAGATCGTCCCGGTGCAGGTCACCGTCGGTAAAGAGCAAAAAACCATCCTGCATGACGAACAGCCCCCCAAAGCCAAGCTGGACAAGATCGCCAGCCTGAAACCGGCTTTCCGCGAAGGCGGTACGGTGACGGCGGCCAACTCCAGTTCGATCTCCGACGGCGCGGCGGCGCTGCTGCTGATGCGTCAGTCCGACGCGCAAAGGCGTGGGCTCAAACCGCTGGCAATCATCCATGGGCACGCGGCGTTCGCCGACGAGCCGGGGCTGTTCCCGGTGGCGCCGGTGGGGGCGATTCGCAAACTGATGAGCAAGACTGGCTGGCACCTTGGCGAAGTGGATTTGTTCGAGATCAACGAAGCCTTTGCGGTGGTCAGCCTGGTGACCATGAGCAAGCTGGAAATCCCCCACAGCAAGGTCAACATCCACGGCGGCGCCTGCGCGCTGGGGCATCCGATTGGCGCCTCGGGCGCGCGCATTCTGGTGACCTTGCTCTCGGCGCTGCGCCAGAAAGGCCTCAAGCGCGGCGTTGCGGCCATTTGTATCGGCGGCGGTGAAGCCACGGCCATGGCCGTCGAATGCGTGTATTAAGGACTTTTTATGCTGCCCAATGACGAACAACTGCAAATCAGCGAAGCGGCCCGGCAATTTGCCCAGGAGCGCTTGAAGCCGTTCGCTGCCGAGTGGGACCGCGAGCACCGCTTTCCCAGGCAAGCCATCGGCGAAATGGCCGAGCTGGGCTTTTTCGGCATGTTGGTACCGGAACAGTGGGGCGGTTGCGACACCGGCTACCTGGCCTATGCGATGGCCCTGGAGGAAATCGCCGCCGGTGACGGCGCGTGCTCGACCATCATGAGCGTGCACAACTCGGTGGGCTGCGTGCCGATTCTGAAATTCGGCAACGATCAGCAGAAAGAACAGTTCCTCACGCCGCTGGCCAGCGGTGCCATGCTCGGCGCCTTTGCGCTGACCGAACCGCAGGCCGGTTCCGATGCCAGCAGCCTGAAAACCCGCGCGCGCCTGGACGGCGATCACTACGTGCTCAATGGCTGCAAACAGTTCATCACCTCCGGGCAAAACGCCGGGATCGTGATTGTGTTCGCGGTCACCGACCCGGCCGCCGGCAAGCGCGGGATCAGCGCGTTTATCGTGCCCACCGACTCACCCGGTTACACCGTCGCACGGGTCGAAGACAAGCTCGGCCAGCATGCGTCCGACACCTGCCAGATTCTGTTTGAAGACGTGAAGGTGCCAGTTGCCAACCGATTGGGCGAGGAGGGTGAAGGCTACAAGATCGCCCTGGCCAACCTTGAAGGCGGCCGCGTCGGCATCGCTTCGCAATCGGTGGGCATGGCGCGCGCGGCATTTGAAGCCGCACGTGACTATGCACGCGAGCGCGAAAGCTTCGGCAAAACCTTGATCGAACACCAGGCCGTGGCGTTTCGCCTGGCAGACATGGCCACGCAAATTGCCGTCGCCCGGCAGATGGTGCATTACGCCGCCGCCCTGCGCGACAGCGGCAAGCCAGCCTTGGTCGAGGCCTCGATGGCCAAGCTGTTCGCCTCGGAAATGGCCGAAAAAGTCTGCTCGGCCGCCTTGCAAACCTTGGGCGGTTACGGTTACCTGAGCGACTTTCCCTTGGAGCGGATCTACCGCGATGTGCGGGTCTGCCAGATTTACGAAGGCACCAGCGATATCCAGCGCATGGTCATCTCACGCAATCTTTAAGGAGCCATTCCATGAGTTACGAAACCATTTTGCTCGAGGTCCAGGGCCGCGTCGGGCTGATTACCCTCAATCGCCCGCAAGCCCTGAACGCCTTGAATGCGCAACTGGTCAGCGAGTTGAACCAGGCGCTGGACAGCCTGGAAGCCAACCCGCAAATCGGCTGCATCGTGCTGACCGGCTCGAAAAAAGCCTTTGCCGCCGGTGCCGACATCAAGGAAATGGCCGAGCTGACCTACCCTCAGATTTACCTGGACGACCTGTTCAGCGACAGCGACCGCGTAGCCAACCGGCGCAAGCCGATCATTGCCGCCGTCAACGGCTTTGCCTTGGGCGGCGGCTGTGAACTGGCGTTGATGTGCGACTTCATCCTCGCCGGCGACGGCGCCAAGTTCGGCCAGCCGGAAATCAACCTCGGCGTGCTGCCTGGCATGGGCGGCACCCAGCGCCTTACCCGCGCGGTGGGCAAGGCCAAGGCCATGGAAATGTGCCTGACCGGGCGTTTTATCGATGCGGTGGAAGCCGAGCGTTGCGGGATTGTGGCGCGTATCGTGCCGGCGGATGAGCTGCTGGAAGAGGCGCTGAAGGTGGCGACGCTGATCGCCGGCAAATCCGTGCCGATCAGCATGATGGTCAAGGAAAGCGTGAACCGCGCGTTTGAAGTGAGCCTCTCCGAAGGCGTGCGCTTTGAGCGCCGGGTGTTCCATGCGGCGTTTGCAACGCAGGATCAGAAGGAAGGGATGGCGGCGTTTGTGGCCAAGCGTGCGCCGGAGTTCAACGATAAGTAACCGGCTTCAAGACTGCTGGAACGCAACGTGTGGGAGCGGGCTTGCTTGCGAATGCGCTGGATCAGTCGATACATTCGCTGACTGATACGCCGTATTCGCGGGCAAGCCCGCTCCCACTTTGGTTTTGCAGCGTATTGGTTGGCGTGGGGAGCGCTTGAATACGCTGGCAATCAGGCGAACAAGTTCGCCGATTGCAACGTCATCACCGATCAAGTTGTGGGAGCTGGCTTGCCTGCAATAGCTGCACTTCGGTCCAACAGGTGAACCGAGGTGCCTGCATCGCTGACAAGCGAGCGCCCGCACAGCCTGCATTAGCTTAGAGCTGGTAGTTCTTCAGCTCGCGCGCGATCACCATCCGCTGAATCTCGCTCGTGCCCTCGTAAATCTGCGTGATTCGCGCATCGCGGTAGTAACGCTCCACCGGATAATCTTCCAGATACCCATACCCACCGTGAATCTGCATCGCTGAGGAGCAGACCTTCTCGGCCATTTCCGAGGCGAACAGCTTGGCCTGGGACGCTTCCGACAGGCACGGCTTGCCGGCACTGCGCAAGCGCGCAGCGTGCAGGATCAGCAACCGTGCGGCATTCAGGCGGGTTTGCATGTCGGCCAGCAGGTTGGCGACACTCTGGTGCTCGATAATCGCCTGGTTGAACTGCACGCGATCGCGCGCATACGCCAGCGCCGCTTCAAAGGCCGCGCGGGCGATGCCCAGGGCCTGGGCAGCAATGCCGATGCGCCCGCCCTCGAGGTTGGACAGGGCGATAGCCAGGCCTTTGCCACGCTCACCGAGCAAATTGGCTTCGGGCACTGTGCATTGGTTGAGGGTGACGGCGCAGGTATCCGACGCGCGAATGCCCATCTTGTGTTCTGTGCGGTCAACCACAAACCCTGGCGTATTGGTGGGCACCAGGAACGCGGAAATGCCCTTTTTGCCCAAGTCCGGATCCGTCACCGCAAACACAATGGCCAGCTTGGCGCGTTTGCCGTTGCTGACAAACTGCTTGGCGCCATTGATCACCCACTGGCCATCGCGCAGTTCCGCGCGTGTGCGCAGGTTATGGGCTTCGGAACCTGCCTGGGGTTCGGTCAGGCAAAAACAGCCGATGGCCTGGCCACTGGCAAGGTCGGGCAGCCAGGCTTCTTTCTGCGCTTGTGTGCCGTAGTTGAGGATTGGCCCGCAACCGACTGAATTATGGATACTCATCAGCGCACCGGTGGCGCCGTCGCCGGCCGAGATCTCTTCAACCGCCAGGGCGTAGGCGACGTAATCGACATAGGTGCCACCCCATTCTTCGGGCACCACCATTCCCAGCAGGCCCAGTTCGCCCATCTTCGCGACCAGGGCATCATCGATCCAGCCGGCTTTCTCCCACGCTTGGGCATGGGGCGCGATTTCACCGCGGGCAAAGTCGCGCGCCATGTCGCGAATCATCACTTGTTCTTCAGTATATTCAATATCTTGCATGGCTTATCTCCCAAACTGCTTGAAGTCGTGGAAGAAGCTCTCCACATGGGTGGCGTTCAGGTCGTGGATCGTGGCCGGGCGCCAGCGCGGCGTTTTGTCCTTGTCGATGATCAACGCGCGTACCCCTTCGATCAGGTCGCCGCGCTCGAACCACTGGCGATCCAGGTGCAATTCCAGCGCGAAGCACTGTTCCAGCGGCAGGCGGCGGCCCAGGCGCAGCATTTGCAGGGTGACGGCCATCGCCAGCGGAGAGCGGGTCTGCATCAGGGCGACGGTGTTCAGTGCCCACTCATGGGAGTCGGCGACGGTGACTTGCTGCAACTGCTCGACGATGCTTGGCACGTCCGGCAGGGCGAAGAAATGGTCGATGGCCGGGCGCAATGCTGCCAGCGGCGCGTCGGGCAATTGCTGGACGCCCAGTTTGGCGAGTACGCCTTGCAGGTCTTTGAGCGGCGAGTCCTGCCATTGCAGGCGGTCGAGTTTCTGGTCCAGGTCGGTGAGCCGGGTGCTTTCGAGGTACCAGTCCGCCAGCCCGCAATACAACGCGTCGGCCGCGCGAATCTGTACGCCGGTGACGCCCAGGTAAATCCCCAACTCGCCGGGTATGCGCGGCAGGAAGTAGCTGCCGCCCACATCCGGGAAATAACCAATGGCCGTTTCCGGCATCGCCAGGCGGCTGCGCTCGGTGACCACGCGCAGATCAGCGCCTTGTACCAGGCCCATGCCGCCGCCGAGCACGAACCCGTCCATCAGCGCCAGGACGGGTTTGCGGTAATGGTGGATAGCCAGGTCTAGGGCGTACTCCTCGACAAAAAAGTCGGCGTGCAGGCTGTCGCCGTTCTTGAAACTGTCGTACAGCGAACGGATGTCGCCCCCGGCGCAGAAGGCTTTTTCGCCAGCGCCGCGCAGCACCACGGCGTAGACCTGCGGGTCATCCGCCCAGGCCTGTAACTGCGCTGTCAGGCTGCGAACCATGTCCAGGGTGATGGCGTTCAAGCCAGCGGGGCGATTGAGGGTGAGGTGGCCGATGTGGTTGCGAACGTCGGCCAGCACTTCGTCCTGAAGAATTTCGGCGCGGCTTGCTTCGGATGAAACCTGAGCAGTCATCTGTAACTCCCTGCTTTTATTGTTCTTTATCAAGATGTTCGCGGACGAACCTTCTCGCGATCGTACCAGTGCAAATTTGCCCAGTACAACCCGGAATCATGCAGGTCGTTTTTGCATTTATGCACGCAGGCTCAGGCGGCGCGGCGGGCCAGTACTTCGCCGATGCTGCGGCGTCGCGCATGGCCTTCTGCGGCATGGATCAACTGTTCGAGTTCGCTCGGTTGCACATCGTAAAACTGCTCCATCTCGGCCAGCGCCCGTTTCAAGTCGGCCGCCGTGATTGCCGGGTCTGTTGCGGACGCCGTATTGCCCATGACCGCTGCCGGCGACTCGACCGCCCCCCTGGGATAGCGCGTGCGCGTGGCGTTGTTATACGCCAGTGCACACGCCAGCAGCGCACCCGCGCCCAGCATGACCGGCGCCAGCACCTGCCACCCAAGGGCCACGGAGGCCGGGTCTGCCAGTACCAACGTCATCGCCAGGCCACCGGCCGGCGGGTGCAGGCAGCGCAGCCAGCAAATCAGGATAACGGTCATGCCCGCCGCCAGGCATGCGCTGCCCAGCGTACGCCCCAATACGCGGGCGACCAGCAGGGCAACAACACCCGCGCACAAATAGCTGCCGATGATCGACCAGGGTTGTGCCAGCGCGCCGGAAGACACCGCAAACAGCAACACAGCCGAGGCACCGACCGGGCCGAGCAGGTGCAGCGCGACCTCCATGCCAAACACTTGGGCGCACACCCAAACACTGAACAGCGTGCCCAGGGCCATGCCGATCGCTGCACGGCTCCATTCAGCAGGGCGGGTATTGATTGCAGCAGGTAACCAACGGGTAAGCATTAAAGCGGTCCTGAAATTGCGGGCGAAAAAAAAGGCTTGCTTGGTTGCCCAGAAAAGCCCTTGAAAGTTCCAACGTTTGGGGGAGGAACCCGCACAGTGTGCCGACCTTTGCTCAAGGGCTCCACTGCATATTAATGAGGGTTGAGTGCAAGTTTATTGAAATCAAATTGTTTTAAGTGCGTTCAAATGACTTCGCCGAAAGGAATCAGGCGCGTCATCTGCGCGAAGGGTGGGCTGACATGGCCCAATACGCGCCTGTCGGTCTCTTCATTGAACAGCTGTCTTTGCAGGTTTTCCTGCAGCGTCAGGTCGCTGGCCAGTGGCCCCTTCAACGCCACCAGGGCGTCGCGCAGTGCCATCAAGCGATCCAGCCTCGGCACGGGAATTGACATCGGATCTTGCGCCACGGCATTGCCCTCGTATGCGTAAACCGCCGAGTGAATGGGCGGGCCTACTGCGTTCTTGTTATCCAGGGTGCGCCAGCCTCGGGCTGGCGAGATAAGCCAGACGTTGGGGCCGGAATGGGTTACCGCACCTGGCAAACGAGTCTACATTTGGGTTCCAGGCGCCGGAAGACAAAGTGCACCAGCCGTTACGCATAGCTGTGTAGGTGCTTTCTCGGTTGCAGCAACGAAAACGCCCACTCCAGTTGAAGTGGGCGTCGTCTTGTACACACGGCCAGCACCGCGATCAGGGCGCCGGGGTTTTTTCCAGATGCAGCAGCACATAAGGGTCTTTGTCAAACTCCCCGGTGAGCGTCGGCGTAACCGATTTCAAGCGCGGGTCCTGCAGGTTTTCGAAATCCTGCGCGCTCATCACCAGCCAGGCAGGCCCTTGCAGCGGGGCCAGGTCTGCGGAGGAATGGGTAAACAACGGCACCTTGTCGCAGTTGAAGTTGACCATGAACTTGATGGCTTTCGCATCCTTGCCCAACCCGTGCAATACCACAGGCGCCGGCTGCTGCGTGATCTGGTCTTTGACCGCCAGGGTGAAGGTGCGCGTGTCGTAGAGCGCGCGCTCCAGGGGTTCAACCACCACGATGTAAGTCGTCCAGAGCGCCAGGACCGCAGCGAAGGCTGGCCCCGTCACGCGTATCCGCACGTTGAAGACAGCCAGCAGCGCCAGTACCTGAAGCACGCTCAGTACGCCGAATATCACCCCCAGGTTGCCCAGTTGCTCGGCGTAACGTCGGCGCGCCACCACCAGCCCGACGGCCAGCAGTGCCGGCATCAGCGTCCAGATACCCAGCATCAAGGCGCGCAACCCTGCAAACAGCCGCCCTTGGGTGACCTGGAACGGGTAGGCCGCAAGGATCGCCGCCATTGGCAACATCGGCAGGATGTAGCGCGCCTTTTTTGCCTGAGGCACTGACAAGCCCAGCATCACCAGCAACCCGGCGGCGGCGCAATACAGCACCAGCTGCAAGGCCGGGTCTGGCGTGCGGCGCCCGCCGACGGCCACCGCCACCAGCACCAACAGTGCCAGTGGATAGGCCAGGGCATAATTGCCCAGCGAGCTGGTGAAGTAATACAGCGCGCCGCTGGAACCTTCGGTGCCATCCATGCGCCCCAGGAACTGCATGCGGATCACGTCCTGCATGAAGTCCTCGCCACCGCTGAGCTTGGCCAGCAGCAGCAACAGGCCCACACAGGCCGCCAGCAACGCCAGGGCAATCAGGCCGAAGGTGAACAGTTGGCGCCACTGCCGGTTGAGCAGGTAATAGCTGCACAGCACGCCCGTTGGAATCACCAGGCCGATCGGCCCACGGATGGCGAAGCCGATGATCAGCAACAGGAACAGCCAGTGCAGGCGTTTCGGGCTGGCGAAGTGATCATGCGCATACCCCAGGTAAAACACCGCCAAGGCCACCGCCGCGAGCATCTGGTCGAGGGACACCGCCCGGGTTTCACTGATGAAGGTGCTGCTGAGCAGCAACATCGCAATACTCAGCAGGCCCCAGCGCACGGAGTAGGGCGCCGTCAGCCGATACACCAGCATCACGATCAGCGCCGAAGCGATGGCCGTAGGCAACCAGGCGGTCAAGCTGGTGACCTGGCCCAGGGGCAACGAGAACAACCACGTCAACACGGTCGAGGTGGCCAGGTAATCGGCGTAGGGCTGCCCGTAGGTCGTGGGGAAAAAGCTCGGCCCATGACGCAGCATTTCCTGGGCAAACACCACGAAGCGCGAGTCAAACCCGATAATCGCCTGGTGCCAGTTGCCGGCAATAAACAGCACCAGCGCCAGGAGCCCAAGCCCCAGCGACTGGTGACGGATCGTTGCAGTGAGCAGGGGCGGATAAGCTTTGTTCACGTATCAGGCTTCCTTGACCTGCTGTACCCAGTTTTGCTGAGGGATCGGCAGTTCACAGGAGTCGCCACGGCCCATCGGGAAGTACTTGAAGCCTTTGCGTGCCAGGCGTTCGCCGTCATACAGGTTGCGACCGTCGAAGATCACCGGGTTTTTCAGGCGTGCGTGGATCAGGTCGAAATCCGGCGCCTTGAACTGCTGCCATTCGGTGCAGACGATCAGCGCATCGGCGCCGCTCAAGGCCGATTCCGGCGTGCCCAAAAGCGTCAGGCGTGACTCGTCGCCGTAGATGCGCTGAGTTTCCTGCATGGCTTCCGGGTCAAATGCACGGACATTGGCACCCGCGGCCCACAAGGCCTCCATCAGCACACGGCTCGGTGCATCGCGCATGTCATCGGTGTTGGGCTTGAACGCCAGGCCCCACAAGGCAAAAGTCTTGCCCTGCAGGTTGCCCTTGAAGTAAGCGTTGATACGCTCGAACAGCTTGCTCTTCTGGCGCTGGTTGATCGCTTCCACGGCTTCCAGCAAGTCACTGGAGCAGTTGGCTTGCTTGGCGCTGTGGATCAAGGCGCGCATGTCCTTGGGGAAGCAGGAGCCGCCGTAGCCGCAACCGGGGTAGATGAAGTGGTAACCGATCCGCGAGTCGGCACCGATGCCCAGGCGCACGGCTTCGATGTCCGCGCCCAGGTGTTCGGCCAGCTCGGCGATCTGGTTGATAAAGCTGATCTTGGTCGCCAGCATGCAGTTGGCGGCGTACTTGGTCAGTTCGGCGCTGCGCAGGTCCATGAAGATGATGCGGTCATGGTTGCGGTTGAACGGCGCGTAGAGGTCGCGCATCACTTCACGCACTTCCTCGCGCTCGCAGCCGATGATGATGCGGTCCGGACGGCGGCAGTCGGCGACGGCCGAGCCTTCCTTGAGAAATTCCGGGTTGGAGACGATATCGAACTCCAGCTGCCGGCCGGCGGTGCGCAGGTTCTTTTCGATGTGCGCACGCAGGGTGTCGCCGGTGCCGACGGGAACGGTGGATTTTTCCACCAGGATCACCGGCTCCACGCGGTGGCGGGACACGGCATCACCCACCGACAGCACGTATTTGAGGTCGGCCGAGCCGTCTTCATCCGACGGCGTGCCCACGGCAATGAACAGCACTTCACCGTGTTCGACCGCGAGCTTTTCATCGAAGGTAAAGTGCAGGCGCCCGCTTTCCAGGTTTTCCTTGACCATGGCCGCAAGCCCCGGCTCGAAGATGGTCACATGGCCTTTCTGGAGCGACTCGACCTTGCTCTTGTCCACGTCCATGCAGATCACATCGTGACCGACTTCGGCCAATACGGTGGCCTGCACCAGACCGACGTAACCGCTACCAAATACACTGATTTTCATGGGACATTCCTGGGGCTTGCAACGCTAGCACGACGAGAGTTAATAACCAGAACACCGAGGATGACCAACGCCACCCCCAGGGTTTTTGAAAGCGAAAAAGCTTCGTGGAACACCGGCAGGCTGGCAGCCAGCAGGTAGACCAACGCGTAGCTGATGCTGAGCAGCGAATAGGCGCGACCCAGCGGCAAATGCTTGAGTGCGCCAAGCCAGCACAGCATCGACAGCGCGTAGGCGATGATCGCCAGGATCACCACGCCCAAGGCGCCAAGGTCGATGGCATTGCTGTTGAACGCGCTCAGCCAGTCGGCTGGCAGCGGCAGGCGCGTCATGCTCCAGCGCATGCCCAATTGGGCGGCGCTGACCAGGCCGACACTGCCAAGGGCCAGGGCAAAGCCTTGAGCCCGGCTCATACGTGACGCCCCAGCAACACCACACCGCCGATCACCAGCGCCACGCCCAGCCAGTGCCGGCCGTCGATGTGTTCATGAAAAACAAAGCGCGCCATCAGCGTGACCAGTACAAAATTCAGGCTGAGCATCGGGTAGGCGATGCCCACTTCCAGGCGCTGCAACACCAGCAGCCAGACCAGCAGGCCCAGGCCCAGGCACACCAGCGCCGACCACAGCCACGGCGAGCGCAATTTGGGCGCCCAACCCTCCGGCTGGTCGCGCCAGCTTTCCACGGCAAACTTTTGCGAGACCTGGCCCATGCACGTCAGCAGGCATGCGCCCAGCAATAGAAGCAGGGTGATCATTGCGCGGCCTGTGGGAAAATCAGGATCACAATGTTGCCTTGCTCATAGCGTTTACCGTCCTTGGGCAGCAGGTTGACTTCGGCGACTTCATCGTCACCCTTGACCCGCATGACCACACCGACAGAACCTTTCTTGCGCGCCTCGCTCATCCATTGCTGGACTTCGTGGGTATCGATCCTGCGGTGCGCGGTGTCCGGGTAGGCGATGCCGTATTTCACTTCGCCGACCGTGTTGTAGAGGCTGACGTCCGGACGCCCCATGCGCCACGACAGCGCCGAGGCCGCGCCAAGGTCATTGCTGAGCAGGGAGGCAGTGGGTTGCAGCTCGTCCAGGTGATCGATGATGAACTGGTCCGGGGTCTTGTTGTAAACCACCGAATGCGGCAAGGCGGCGGGCACCAATGCCACCAGCAGCCAGCTGCCGATCACCGGCGCGGCCCACAGTTTCAGCGGGCGCGCCGCCTGGAGCAGGTTGACCACGATCCAGCCGAACAGGAAGGTGAATAGCAGCACCAGGCTGAGGGTTTCTTCGCCGTGGTCATACACGGGCTTTTTCAATTGGAACCAGCTGAGCGCCAGCACCGCCAGAACACCCAGCGCCAGGTTCAACCAGCCGTTGATGCGCAAGGCACGGCCGTGGCCCAGGGCGAGCTTGTCGCTTAGGGTCGAGCCCATCAACAAGGCCAACGGCAGCAGGCACGGCATGATGTACGACGGCAGCTTGCCTTTGGCCAGGCTGAAAAATGCCAGGGGCATCAGCAGCCACAGCAACAGGAAGGCGGTCTGCGGCAGGCGTTTTTGCAGCCACGCCTGTTTGAGCGTGGACGGCAACAGCGCAATCCACGGCAGCGAGAACGCGACCATCAGCGGCAGGTAGAACCAGAACGGCTCGGCGTGCTGGGCGTCATCACCGGCAAAGCGCTGGATATGCTCGTGCCAGAAGAAGAAGTTCCAGTAATCCGGCTCTTGCAGGTGCACGGCCAGCGCCCAGGGCAGGCTGACGATAATGGCCACGACCACGGCAACCACGCCGTACCCGAGCAACTCACGAAAACGCTTCTGCCAGATTGCATAGGGCAGGGCGATCAACACCGGCAGCAACCAGGCCAGAAACCCCTTGGTCATGAACCCCATGCCGCAGGCAAAACCCAGCAACGCCCAGGACCCCAAGCGGCCCTGGCGGGTGCTGCTGTCAAAGCAGAACCACAGCGCAACGCCGGTCAGGTTGACCCAGAAGGTGAATTGCGGGTCCAGGTTGGCGTAGCCACCCAGCAATGCCACGCTGACAAAGCTCATGTACAGCACGGTGCTGACCAGGCTTTTTTGCGGGTCATTCCACAAGCGGCGCGACACCAGGTAAACCAGCAGAATGCTCAGCCCGGTGCTCAGGGCCGAAGCAAAGCGCACACCGAACAGGTTCTGACCGAAGATCGCCTGGCCCAGCGCGATCATCCAGTAGCCGGCAGCGGGTTTCTCGAAGTAGCGGATGCCCATGAAATGCGGCGAGGCCCATTTGCCGGTCAACAGCATTTCCTGGCTGATCTGCGCGTAACGGGTCTCATCGGGAATCCACAGGCCGTGGCTGGCCAGCGGTAACAGGTAAAACACGCCAAACGCCAACAGGAGCAGGGGCAGTGCCCAGCGCCGGATCATGCCTGCTGCACTCCGAGCCAACCCTCACGGCCGCTCAACGCGCCGCGCACCAGGTGTTGCTGGGGCAGGGTGGTCACATCCGCGGGCAGCAGGTCGCCCAGGGGTTGGAAGTCGATGCCGCGCTGCCCGGCCTGGGCAAGCAACTGGCGAAAATCATCAGCCATCAGAATCCCTTCTACTTCTGCGTGGATCGTGTAGACGTTCAGCTTCGACGCGTTAAACCGGTCAAGAATGAAGCTGTTGAAGTCTTTGGCAGCCACTACCGGCCCGACCACTTCGTCGAAGGTCGGCAGGTCTACCGGAATTTGTGGGGTGCCCGCACTGCCATCGGCCAAGGTCGGACGAAACAGGCTGGTGCCCCGGCAATCGCTGTTGTAGCGAAAGTTGAACGTTTGCTTGGCTTGCACCACGCGCTCATCGGCACGCCAACCGGCGGCCGCTGAACAGTCGATGCGTTCACCCAGAATGTCGCTCAGGGTGTCTACGCCACGACGGATCTGCTCGATGAGCTGTGCCTCGCTCCAGCGCCCGGTGTTGGCCTGCCAGCCGTGGTGATCCCACGCGTGCAGGCCGACTTCATGGCCGGCCGCCTTGGCCTGGCGCATCAAGTGCCCCAGGTCACGGCCAATCGGTTTGCCCGGCCAGGCGGTGCCGGCCAGCAAGATATCCCAGCCATACAGCCCGGCGGCATTGGAACGCAGCATCTTCCACAGAAATTGCGGGCGGATCAGGCGCCACAAGTGGCGCCCCATGTTGTCCGGCCCAACGCTGAAGAAGAACGTCGCTTTAACCCCGGATTCATCCAGGGATTCGAGCAACCGCGGCACACCTTCACGGGTGCCACGGTAGGTATCGACGTCAATGCGCAAGCCTGCCTTCATTACTTCTTGTCCGCGATTTCGAGCATGGCTTCCTTGAGGAAGAAGTCCAGGGTGTTGCCGATGGTTTCGCTCATCTCAACGGTAGGCTCCCAGTTCAGCAGGCGCTTGGCGTTTTCGATGCTTGGCTTGCGGTGTGCCACGTCCTGGTAACCGGTGCCGTAGAACGCCTTGCTCTCTACGTCGCGGAAACCGGCGAACGGCGGGAAGTTGCTGCGCAGCGGGTGAGCTTCGAACTGACGCAGCAGTTCTTCGCCCAACTGACGGATGCTGGCTTCGTTTTCCGGGTTACCGATGTTGATGATCTGACCGTTGCAGTTGTCATTGTCGTTATCAATGATGCGCGCCAGGGCTTCGATGCCGTCGGCGATGTCAGTGAAGCAGCGCTTCTGCTCGCCACCGTCGAACAGACGGATCGGCGTGCCTTCCACCAGGTTAAGGATCAACTGGGTGATGGCGCGGGAGCTGCCGATACGCGCAGAGTCCAGACGGTCAAGGCGCGGGCCCATCCAGTTGAAGGGACGGAACAGGGTGAACTTCAGGCCTTTGTCGCCGTAGGCCCAGATCACGCGGTCCAGCAGTTGCTTGGAGACCGAGTAGATCCAGCGCTGCTTGTTGACCGGACCGACGACCAGGTTGGAGGTGTCTTCGTCGAAGTACTGGTCCTGGCACATGCCATAGACTTCGGAGGTCGACGGGAAGATCACGCGCTTGTTGTACTTGACGCAGTAGCGAACCAGTTTCAGGTTCTCTTCGAAGTCCAGTTCGAACACGCGCAGCGGGTTACGGGTGTATTCGATCGGCGTGGCGATGGCCACCAGCGGCAGGACCACGTCGCACTTCTTGATGTGGTACTCGATCCACTCGGAGTGAATGCTGATGTCGCCTTCCACGTAATGGAAGTTCGGGTGGCTGCGCAGGCGCTCGATGGCGTCGGAGCCGATGTCCAGGCCGTAGATTTCGTAACGGTCGTCACGCAGCAGGCGCTCGGACAGGTGGTTACCGATAAAGCCGTTCACACCCAGGATCAGTACGCGGGTACGGCGTGGCTTGCGGCCAGACTCGGCGCCGCGCAGCACGGAACCGTCCACCAGGCCCAATTCATCCGCCAGGGAAGGGCCGGCCAGGTACAGGCCGTTTTCGTTGCGCTGGCCGAACTTGACCACCAGCGAGTCTTCGCCGCAGGCAATGCGCAGCGGGTTGACGCTGATTACGCGGCCTGGGGCCAGGCCTTCGTTGCCCTTGACCACTTCAGCGTGCCAAACGATCAGTTTGTGCTCGCCCACAGCGCAGAAGGCGCCCGGGTACGGTTGGGTGACGGCGCGAACCAGGTTGAACAGCTCTTCAGCCGGCTTTTTCCAGTCCAGCTTGCCATCGGCAGCGGTGCGGCGGCCAAAGTAGGTGGCCTTGGTTTCGTCCTGTGCGGTTTCAGCCAGTTTGCCCTGGGCCAGTTGCGGCAGTGCATCGCGCAGCAGGCTGGTGGCGGCGTCACGCAGCTTGGCGTGCAGGGTCAGGCCGGTGTCGGTACGGTCGATGACGACGTTCTGCTGGGCCAGGATCGGGCCGGCATCGGCGCGCTTGACCATACGGTGCAGGGTCACGCCGGTTTCGGTTTCGCCGTTGACCAGCACCCAGTTGGCCGGTGCACGGCCACGGTATTGCGGCAGCAGGGAGCCGTGCAGGTTGAACGCGCCTTTTTTGGCGGTGGCCAGCAAGGCTTCGCTCAGCAGGTTGCGGTAGTAGAACGAGAAGATGAAATCCGGGTTCAGCTTGGCGATGCGCTCGATCCACAGCGGGTGGTTGGCGTCTTCCGGTGCGTGCACCGGGATGCCGTTGCGGGCGCAGAGTTGGGCGACGGAACCGTAGAAATTGTTTTCCTTGGGGTCGTCGGCATGGGTGAACACGGCAGCAATGTCATAGCCGGCGGTCAGCAGGGCTTCAATGCCTGCACAGCCAATATCGTGATAAGCGAAGACAACAGCTTTTGAATTCATGACGAAACCTGATCGGAAGGAGAAGTAGAAGTGGAGGTATGGGAGGACACCAGGCCGTCAACAACGACCACTGGAGCCGGTGCTGCCGGTTGGTTGCGCAGCACTTTTTCAATGAAGAAACGGGGGCGGGCGCGTACATCGCTGTACATGCGACCCAGGTATTCGCCCAACAGGCCCATGCCGATGAACTGGCCACCGGTGAACACGAACAGCACCGCGAACAGCACGAACATGCCATCGCCAGCCCACTGTGCACCAAAGGCCAGGCGCAGGATGACCAGCGCAAAGGCGAACAGCACGCCGAGGGCGGCCAGGCTGAAACCGACAATCGACAGCAGGCGCAGCGGAGTGGTGGTCATGCACGTCAGCAGGTCGAACATCAGGCTGATCAGGCGCATGGCGCTGTATTTGGATTCGCCGTGCTCACGCTCGGCGTGATGCACCAGGATTTCGGTGGTGTGGCGGGCAAAACCGTTGGCCAGGATCGGGATGAAGGTGCTGCGCTCGCGGCAGGCCAGCATGGCGTCGACGATGGTGCGCCGGTAAGCGCGCAGCATGCAGCCGTAGTCGGTCATGGCCACGCCGGTGGAGCGTTGCACGGCCAGGTTGATCAGGCGCGAAGGCCAGCGGCGGAACGCCGAGTCCTGGCGATTGTTGCGCACGGTGGCGACCACGTCGTAGCCCAGGGCGGCTTGCTCGACGAGGCGCGGGATTTCTTCCGGCGGGTTTTGCAGGTCGGCGTCCAGGGTAATTACCACTTCGCCACGGCACTGCTCGAAGCCGGCCATGATCGCCGCATGCTGGCCGTAGTTACGGTTGAGGATCACCGCCACTACATGGCTGCCTTCTTGCGCGGCAGCGTCTTCCAGCAATTGGGCCGAATTGTCGCGACTACCATCATCGACCAGGATGATTTCGTATTCGTAGGCCAGTTGCTTGCAGGCTGCGCTTGTGCGACGCAGCAATTCAGGCAGGCTCTCTTGTTCGTTGTAGACCGGGATGACGATCGACACGCAATGAATAGAGTAGGGTTTCAAAGATTCATGACCTCGGGGCTAGAGCAGGTTGGCGCGTGAAAACAGCAGTCATCGGCGGCTGAAGGTTCAGAAAACTGATTAAACATAGCGTGGGTTTGCGGTGTTCATTCGACCTTCCTGAGACTGGCAATAATTTCTTCCATGGGCAAGCGTAGTAAAGACGAAATGTCTCAAAGGTAAAACGTAATCAACAAGTTAGTCCGATAACACGCGCCTCGTTCTCAAGTCCTTGGTCCAAGATTAAGCGGAAAAATGTTGAACGAATATGAAAGGCGGATGAAAAACTCGTTTATTTGACAGGTAGACAGCTAGGGTTCAGCTAAGTAACTGAGGCGCCAGGGGATACCTTGAACCGGTAAAACCGTGACGTTTTTTGCAGCTTGCAGTGTGCCGCCGGTTTTATTCAACAAACTTCTCTGCATTGCCCCTCAAGTGCCGGTAAAGTAAGCCATCTCTTGCCAGGGTACTCGGATGAATAGCGTGCAGCTTTTACGCGGCCAGTTGCGGCCTGCGTTGATGGGATTGTTGATGGCTGTGGCCTGCGTCACGACCGTGCGCGCCGATGATGGCGTGGCGCTCACCTCGGTCGATCAGGTGCCCGAAGGCGTCGAAGTGCGCGGCAAACAGGTCGCGGCCTACACCTGGGACGACAGCCAGGGCAAGAACCTTCTGGTGCTCGCCGAACAGGTCAGCGAACGCGATGACGATGGCACCCAGTCGGCGTTCGTCTACGCCGCGCAATACCTGCTCGCTGGCGATCATCCCAAGCGCGTGTGGATGCTCTATGACGATGTGCAGCATTGCCAGTTCGACGCCGCGCTGCGCTTCGACATGGCGGCCACCAAAGTCACCGACCTCACCGGCGACGGCATCACCCAGGCCACGGTGGGCTATTCGCGCACATGCACCAGCGATGTCAGCCCGAACGAATTCAAGCTGATCATGCACGTTGGCAAATCCCAGAAGTACCGCCTGCGCGGCGTCGATCGCGTTGGGGCGAGCTGGTGGGACGAGGAAGCCGGCGCCTTGCGCGGCATGCCGCTGCCCAAGGATTGCAGCGTGGCGGCGCAGCAAGCACTGGTCAGTCAGTACAAGGAGCAGGGCACCGAGTTACCGCTGCCGGGCTGCTATGGCGATGAAAAGGACTTTGCCAAGGCGCCTGACAGCTACCTGGCGTTCATGCGCCAGCATTGGTTCGCGCTGATGCAGAAGCAGGACACCGAGTGGAGTCAATCCCAGACCCAGCCTCAGACCGACGACGCTACCGGGGATGACGAAACGGCCCCGTGATTTGGTGCCAGGGCCGGTCCTGCGCTAGACTCGGCCTTCGCCAATTCACTAAATACCTCGATTAAACAATGGCTTGATCGAGGTATTTAATCCAAAGGCTGATCTCCCTTGACTGAGTCCATCCGCAACCCGCTGACCCTTTACCTCACTCGCCTCGCGCCCTCCAGCCAACTGACCATGCGCTACGTGCTGCAGGACGCCGCCGACCGCCTGGGCTTCGAAGACATCAACCTCGAAGACATCGACTGGCACCTGCTGCAACCTGAACACGTGATTGCCCTGGTCGCCGCACTGCGCGAGGACGGCTACGCGCCCAACACCTCTTCGCTGTATGTGAATGCCGTGCGTGGGGTCATGAACGAAGCCTGGCGCATGAGCCTGATCAGCCAGGACCACCTGCTCAAGATGCGCTCGGTCAAGGCGGCGCCCGGTACCCGACTGGGCCAGGGGCGCAATTTGCGCCGCAGCCTGATTCGCGAGCTGATGGAAGTCTGCGCTGCCGACCCGCGCCCTCAGGGCCTGCGGGATGCGGCGGTGATCGGCATTTTGTATGGGTCGGGCATGCGCAAGTCAGAGTCGGTGAACCTCGACCTGGCGCAGATCAACTTCGAGGAGCGCAGCCTGCGCGTGACCGGCAAAGGCAACAAGGCGTTGATCAAGTACGCGCCCGCCTGGGCATTTGAAAAGCTGACAGCCTGGCTGGACTTTCGTCGCGAGCAGCTCAAGGACGGCGAGCAGGACGATACGTTCCTGTTCAACCGCATTCGCCGGGGCAGCCATATCACCCGTGAGCGCATTACCAAACACGCGATTTATTACATCGCCCGTCAACGCGGCGAACAGGTTGGCGTGAAAATCATGCCGCATGACTTCAGGCGTTCATTCATCACCCGGGTGATTGAGGAACATGACCTGTCAATCGCGCAGAAACTCGCGCACCACAGCAATATCCAGACCACCGCCAGCTATGACGTACGCGACGACAATGAGCGGCGGCGGGCCGTGGACCGGTTTGATTTATAACTTCAGTCAACCATGTGAGAGGGGGGCTTGCTTCCGAAGATGCAGGGTCAGCGACTCAATGACTGACCCTGCGCTATCGGGAGCAAGCCCCCTTCGCTACTTGGTGGTGTACCGGGTTTAAAGGATTGGCTTGCCGCCGGTGACCGCGTAGCGCGAACCGGAGATATAGCTGGCTTCATCCGAGGCCAGCAACACATAGATCGGCGCCACTTCTACCGGCTGGCCGGGGCGCCCCAGTGGGGTTTCGCTGCCAAAGCTCTGCACGTCTTTGTCCGTCATGGTCGATACGATCAGCGGTGTCCAGATCGGGCCCGGCGCCACGCTGTTGACCCGAATGCCTTTGTCACCCAGCAATTGCGCCAGGCCGCCGGTGAAATTGGCAATGGCGCCCTTGGTGGCGGCATAGGCCAACAGCGTTGGCTTGGGCATGTCGGAATTGACCGAACTGGTATTGATGATCGAACTGCCGGCTTTCATGTGGGGCAGGGCGGCCTTGCAGATGCGAAACATCGCGGTGATGTTGATATCGAAGGTCCGCACCCATTCCTCGTCTTCGATCTCTTCGAGGGTTTCGTGGGTCATCTGGAACGCGGCGTTGTTGACCAACACGTCAATGCGCCCGAACTGTTCGACGGTCTTGTCGACCAGCGCCTGGCACGTGGCCTTTTGGGCAATATCGCCGGGCAGCAACAGGCACTGGCGGCCCGCTTCTTCAACCCAGCGTGCGGTCTCCTTGGCGTCTTCATGCTCGTCCAGGTAAGCGATGGCCACATCGGCGCCTTCACGGGCAAACGCAATGGCGACGGCGCGGCCAATGCCGCTGTCGGCACCGGTGATCAGCGCGATTTTGTTGGCCAGCCGGCCCGAGCCCTTGTAGCTCTTCTCGCCGCAGTCGGGGTACGGGTCCATTTTCTTCTGGGCGCCGGGTACGGATTGGGCTTGTGGGGCGAAGGGTGGGCGAGGGTAGTCAGTCATCTCAGTCTCCATAGGTCTTCAAGGGTGCTATGGAGTTAGTAGTTTTGCCGGCGGCGATAGTTGTAGTGAATGTCGGGCAAGCCCGACGAATGGTTTTCAGCCAGCCGCAGGCAAGAACTCAAGGCCTGGCAGCTCCAGCGTCGGAACGAGCCGGCTCAGGCACTCGTACAGTTCACGCAACGTGTGTGCGTGGCGGCTCGCTCTGGGCCAGACCAGATAGTAGCCATCACCCGAGGCGACGGCCGTTGCGCAGGGCAGCGTGATCAGGCCGTCGCGCACATCGTTGGCCACCAGGTGCAGGTCGCCGATCGAGACACCATGGCCGCGCATGGCAGCCGAAATCGCCTGGTCCAGCGTATCGAAGACCTTGCCACGGTCCAGGTCGATACGCGCGGCACACGGCTGGGCGGCCAGCCAGCGTCGCCAGTCCCGGCGGTCGGCGGTGGGGTGGATGAGTTCGGCCTCGGCCAGGTCAGTGCGCACCCAGCCGGGCGCGCAAATGGGGATCAACCATTCATCAAACAGTTTGTGTGCGTGCACATCGGCGCCGAACTGACCGTTGCCGAGCAAAATCGCGCAGTCGTAAGGCTCTGCGTAAAAGTCCACGCTGTCGAAATCCATCCAGACACTTGCCAGCTGTATCGCCATTTCAGGCGCGCTGAGCTTGAGGAGGTCCAGCGTGTGCAGCAGCCAGCGCATGGTCAGCGTCGATGGGGCCTTCAAACGTAAATCGCCAGTGCCGGCCCGGAAGGGCGCGCACGCCTGTTCGATGATGCGAAAGCCGACCTTGAGTTCCTGCGCAAGCCGTTCGCCCGCAACGGTGAGTTGCAGTCGAGGCCCGAGGCGTTCGAACAAGCGACAGTTGAGGAGGCCCTCGAGGGTTTTGATATGGCGGCTGACCGCACTTGGAGTCAACGACAAGGCTTGCGCCGCGCGTGTAAACGAAGACGTGCGGGCCGCCACTTCAAAGGCGCGCAGGGCATACAGTGGTGGAAGGCGTTCGGCCATGGAGGGGCAGTCATTGTGATTAAAACTCATAGTAGGGCACAGGCTTTTACGTTTTTCAACGCGCGCGGCCTGGCGCAAGCTGACACGCCTCACTTCACAAGGCGTTTAAGCGCGATGAATAGCTCGTTACTTCTGATTTATGTCTTCAGCGTAGTGGCCCTGATTGTCACGCCCGGGCCGGTGGTGGCGCTGATCATCACTACCAGCCTGCAATCCGGAAGCCGGAGCGCGCTGTTGACGGCGGCGGGCACCAACCTGGCGTCGCTGATCCTGGTCCTGGTGGCGGTACTGATTTTGTCGGGGAGTTTTTCCGTCAGTCCAGGCTTGCTGAGCGCGATCAGCGTTGTGGGCTGCCTGTTCATCTTGTACCTGGCGGTCCAGGGGCTGCGTTATCCACCTGGGCCAGGTGTCCAGACTCGCCGCGCGCGCAGCGGCGTCGGCAGGGGTTTTCTGGTGGGAATTTCCAACCCCAAGGACATCATTTTCTTCGTCGCCTTCTTCCCTCAATTCATCCACGTGGCGGACTCGTTCAGTGCCAGCGTCGCGTGGTTGACCGGGTTGTGGGTGCTTATCGACTTTGCGGTGCTGGCGGGGTACATCGCCCTCGCGCGCCAGGCGTTCGCGCTGAAATACCGCGCGGCTATCAACCGCGTGGCGTGCCTGGTGCTGCTGGCCGTGGCCCTGATGGGTATCGTGCATTCAGGGCGTTTGCTGCTGGGATGACGATGCGTATCAGCTGCGCGGCGAAGGCTTTAGATGCACGGGCAAGCGGCGCAGTGTCCACCAGGTGGTGAGCATGGCCGCGACTGCGCACAGGGCGATGCCGATCAACATCGGTGCCGGCGTATGATCGGCGTACAACCCGATCAGGGTCATGGACACGGCAGCGGTGATCATCTGGATGGCGCCCAACAGGGCCGACGCGGAACCCGCAACGGCGCCGTGGTCCTCCAGGGACAACACGCCGGCCGCTGGCAACAGCAGGCCGAGAAAGCCAAAGCCGATAAACAGCAGCGTCATCATTACCGCCAGGTGATTGCCCCACAGCGTGGTGGCGGCCAGCAGCACCATGATCGCCGCCACCGCCATGACCGACCAACGAATCACCGGCGCCAGACCAAAGCGCGCGCTCAGGCGGGCGGTCATTTGGCTCATGGCAAAGAACGACGCGGCATTGAGCGCAAAGCACAGGCTGAATTGCGTCGGCGTCAGGCCGAAATATTCGATGTACACAAACGGCGCGCTGCCGATGAACACAAAGAAGGTCGCCAGTCCGAAGCCGCTGACCACCGCCAAGCCGATAAACACCGGGTCGCGCAGCAGTGCGCCGTAACTGCCGATGGCGGTGCCCAGGGTCTTGCCCAATCGGCGCTCGGCCGGATGGGTTTCCGGCAACTGCACAATGGTCATTACCAGGCACAGCACGGACACCACAGCCAGTACGGCAAACACTTCGCGCCAACTCCAGAGTGAAATCACCACGCTGCCGGCCAACGGCGCCAGGATCGGCGACACGCTCATCACCAGCATCAGCAAGGCCATCAGGCGCGCGGCTTCGTGGCCGGTGTACAGGTCACGGACAATCGCCCGCGGGATGACCATGCCGGCGCACGCGCCGAAGGCTTGCAGGGCGCGAAAGCCGATCAGTACTTCGATGCTCGGTGCCAGGGCACAGCCGACACTGGCCACGGCGAAAATCACCAGGCCGGCGTAGATCGGCGGCTTGCGCCCGTACACATCGCTGAGGGGGCCGTAGAACAGTTGGCACACGCCGATGATCATGAAGAACACCGTCAGGCTCATCTGCACCGCCGCCGGCGAGGCCTGCAGGCTGGCGCCAAGGGTGGGCA